>CAUTXW010000001.1:0-144732 GCA_963542655.1 uncultured Treponema sp.
TGTACGGTAAATATAAACCGACTCCTCTTGCTGTTTAATCGTATCTGTCATTAATCATTTTTAAGAAAGTCGATTTTGGATGTTGACTTTTTATGGGAGAAATAGTAATGCCATTATTTGCAAATAAAACTTTGCTTATAACCGGAGGAACGGGGTCTTTCGGTCATGCGGTACTAAAACGTTTTTTGAATTCTGATATTAAAGAAATACGGATATTCAGTCGTGATGAGAAGAAACAAGACGATATGAGGCATGAATTACAAAATGAAAAAGTCAAATTTTACATTGGTGATGTTCGTGATTGGCATTCTGTTGATGATGCTATGACTGGTGTTGATTATGTGTTTTCTGCGGCAGCTTTAAAGCAAGTTCCTTCTTGTGAATTCTTTCCTATGCAAGCTGTTTATACTAATATCGAAGGGACAAATAATGTTCTGGATTCCGCAATTAGACATAATGTAAAAAATATTGTTGTTTTAAGTACCGATAAAGCTTGCTATCCTATTAATGCAATGGGAATGACGAAGGCTCTCATGGAAAAGGTTGCTATTGCAAAGGGGCGCTCTTTGGGGAGAAATGCCACGACAAAAATTTGTTGTACGCGATATGGAAACGTCATGGCAAGTCGTGGGTCTGTTATACCATTGTGGATTCAGCAGATAAAAGCGCAACAACCGATAACTGTTACTGATCCTATGATGACAAGATTTATGATGACATTAGATGATGCGGTGGATTTAGTGCTCTATGCCTTTGAACATGGCGAAAACGGGGATTTATTTGTACAAAAAGCTCCCGCTGCGACACTTAGTGTGTTGGCACAAGCTATTAAGGAATTGTATAATAGCCCTGTTGAAGTGAAAGTTATTGGAACAAGGCACGGCGAAAAATTATATGAATCATTGGTAACAAGAGAGGAAATGGCTAAAGCCATAGATATGGATCGCTATTATAGAATACCGTGTGATGATCGAAATCTAAACTATGATAAATATTTTATCGAAGGATTTGTAGATGCATCAAAATTGGAAGATTATCATTCTCACAATACAACAAGACTTTCTGTTGAAGAAATGAAATATCTGTTGTTAAAACTTGATATAGTTCGGAATGATTTAGGTGTGAATTAATGAATAAGATCCGTGTTGGAATAACTGGACAAAGCGGTTTTATTGGCACTCATTTGTATAATAGATTGCGCTTGCTTCCTGATGATTTTATATGCCAGAAATTTGATGATTCATTCTTTTCTGATAATGTGAAGTTGCAGATGTTTGTCAAAAACTGTGATGTCATAGTACACTTAGCTGCTGTTAATCGGTCAGAGGATGAAGACGAATTATATAATACAAATATTGCGCTAGTCAAACAATTGCAAAACGCGTGCGAAGCTACTCAAACTTTTCCGCATATTATTTTTTCGTCATCTATTCAGGAGACAAATAAGTCGGCGTATGGTCGTTCTAAGATCGATGGACGGCTTTTATTTATGGACTGGGCAAACAAGCATAGTGTGGCTTTTACAGGTTTGTTAATTCCAAATGTGTTCGGAGAATTTTGTCGACCTAATTATAATTCTGTGATTGCAACATTTGCACATAATTTAACACATGATAAACCTGTTACAATTATAACTGATTCGGTTATCCCTTTTATTTATGTTGCTTCATTGTGTGAAATTATTTGTGCAGACATTAAAACTGTAAGATCTGCTGGCGAGTCAGTCATAAAGCTTATTGAAGTACTCGAAGATTTCAGAATGAAGGTATCAGAAGTACGGGAATTGTTTATTTCTTTTAAAGAGATATATCTTCAAAATGGTTTTATTCCTTTGCTCGAAAATAAAAATATTATTAACTTATTTAATACATTCCGTAGTTATATTTCTCTGTCAGCGTATTTCCCAAAATTTTTACAACAACATACCGATGCTCGCGGAAATTTTGTGGAAACTATTCGTCTTAAAGCCGGTGGGCAGATATCATTTTCAACTACTAATCCTGGAGTAACACGCGGGAACCATTTTCATACACGAAAAATAGAACGGTTTACGGTTATGCATGGGACGGCAAAAATATCTCTGCGGAGAGTAGGAACTACACAAGTCTATGAGTTTATCTTAAACGGCAATGAGCCATCTTATGTTGATATGCCTGTTTGGTATACACATAATATCACAAATATTGGAACAGATACTTTGTATACACAATTCTGGATCAATGAGTGGTATGACCAGAATGATCCTGATACTTTTTTTGAGGAAGTCTAAAAATATGTCACAAACTGTTAAACCTTTTAAAGTTCTTACGGTAGTTGGTACACGACCGGAGATAATTCGGTTGTCATGTGTTTTGCATAAACTAGATACGAGTCCTATGATTGAGCATATTTTAGTTCATACTGGACAAAATTATGATTATGAACTCAATGAAGTTTTTTTCAATGATCTTGAATTAAAAAAACCAAAGCATTTTTTGGCTGCAGCGGGTAAAAATGCAACAGAAACAGCTGGACAGATTTTAATTCGTATCGATGAAGTTCTTGAAAAAGAAGCTCCCGATGCTTTTTTGGTTCTGGGAGATACTAATTCGTGTCTGTGTGCGATAGCGGCAAAAAAACGGCATATTCCAATATTTCACATGGAAGCAGGGAACCGTTGTTTTGATCAAAGGGTGCCTGAGGAATCTAATAGAAAGATTGTTGATCATATTAGTGACATAAATATGCCGTATAGCAGTATTGCTCGCGAATATTTATTGCGTGAAGGCTTGCCGCCCGATAGAGTAATAAAAACGGGGAGTCCGATGTATGAAGTGTTGTCAAAATATCGAGAAAAGATGGAGCAGTCTGCAATATTAACAAAATATGCTTTAGAAAAGCGGAAATATTTTGTGGTGTCAGCGCATCGGGAAGAGAATATTGCTTCTGTAATCAACTTTAAAAACTTGTGTACTATCCTCAATATGATTGCTAGCACATTTATGTTACCTGTCATTGTTACTACACATCCACGTACACGTAAGATGATTGAGGCGCATGATATGCAGTTTAATTCGTTGATAAAACTTGAGAAGCCTTTCGCCTTGACTGACTATCTTGCACTACAGGTAAATGCAAAAGCTGTGTTGTCCGACAGTGGCACGATCTCTGAAGAATCATCTATTCTTCAATTTCCTGCACTTAATATTCGTGAAGCGCATGAGCGCCCCGAGGCGATGGAAGAAGCTGCTGTGATGATGACAGGGCTTAATCCTGAACGGGTGATGCAATGTTTGGAACAGCTTGCACATGAAGATCAAAACATGAGTAGCTTTTTTACGGTATCCGATTATAACGTACCAAATGTATCGGATAAAGTTGTAAGGATTATTCTGAGCTATACTGATTATATTAAAAGAGTGGTTTGGGGGGAGCGTGAATCTTGAGGTTATGCATCTTCACAAACCATTTTTTCCCTGAAGAATTCAAGGTCAATGATATAGCTTTTGATTTAGCTAAGCGCGGACATAAAGTTGTAGTTGTCACGGCTATTCCTGATTATCCTAAGAAGCGTATGTTTAGGAATCAGTATTCACTGTTTAAGAAACGAAAGGAAATAATAGACGGTGTTACTATTGTTCGGCTTCCTATAATTCCTCGCTACAATGGTGCAGCTGTGTTTTTGCTTTTGAATTATGTATCATATTTTTTTACATCGTATATCTTTACATATTTTCATAGTTTCTTTCATAAATATGATGGTATTTTTGTTCATGAAACTTCTCCTTTTTTTATTGGATTAGCCGCGGTTCATTTGAAACGAAGGCAAAATATTCCGCTTATTTTTTGGACATTGGATTTATGGCCGGAATCTTTATCTGCTGCAGGTAAGATTAAAAATACATTTTTATTATCCCCATTTGAAAAAATGGTCAAATATGTATACAATAGCTGTGATAAAATTCTGATCGGTTCTCAAGGCTTTGAACAGTCTATTTGTGCTAAAGGTTCCTATCAGGAGAAATGTGTTTATTTCCCTAATTGGGCTGAAGATACAGAGTCTATGTCGAGAACTTTAATGGATACTTCCATATATCCGTTTTCTCATTTTTCAAAAAATGATTTTGTGTTTTTGTTTGCGGGTAATCTTGGTGTGGCTCAGAATCTATCATTTATCTTAAATGCTGCAAGTCAGGTGCGCCATCTGAAGCAAATACGCTTTGTCTTTATTGGTGATGGACGATGTAGAAATGATATATTGGAATTTATTCAGAAAAATAATTTGGTGGAGACTGTATTTGCACCGGGGCGTTTTCCACTGTCAATGATGCCGTTGTTGATGCAGCGAGCAAATGTTCTCATGGTATCGTTGAAAGATGATCCTATCTTTAATTTGACGGTGCCGGCAAAAGTTCAGTTTTATATGTCCCAGGGAAAACCCATATTGGCTATGTTGAATGGAGATACTGCTAAGTTGATCGAAGAAGCTATGTGCGGGTTTTCTGTTGCAGTCAATAAGTTAACGGATTTAGTGGAGGCTATTATGCGTTATTCAATAATGCCGGAAAAAGATTTAAATAAAATGGGACTAAATGGTCAAATGTACTATGCTGAGCACTTTAAAAAACATCTGCGTATTGAACAATTAGAGAAGCTGTTTTTAGAATGCTTAGCTAATTAAGTCCTCCAGGAGCTCTATATGAAATCAATAATCCTTGCCGGCGGTTCCTGCTTTATCGGAACAAGATTGACTCGGCGGCTTTTAGCTGCTGGATATACCGTTAAAATACTTGATAAGCAGGATAGTAAGTCTTACCCTAAATCGCGGGTTTTTACTGATGTTAGGGATATCGTTTCCCTAAAAGGAGGGTTAAACTCAAATATTGACTGCGTTATCAACTTAGCTGCTGAGCATCGTGATGATGTTCAGTCTAAGAGTTTATATGATGAGATAAGGTGGCTAAATTATGCTTACTGATATTATAATTTTAGCTGGCGGTTTTGGAGAACGGCTGTGGCCTGCGTCAACAGCTGATTATCCTAAGCAATTTTTAACCGTAAATGATGATTTATCCTTTTTGCAAAGTGCCGTATCACGTGCGCTTGCATTACATCCTACCGGTAAAATTATTATAGCTACCCGATATGGGATTCATGAGGAAATCGCTACGCAATGTCAGCAGCTTAGTGAGAAAGTAAATGCGTATGGCAAACAAAAAATACAACAAGACCTTATTGTTTTGGCTGAACCTCAACCAAAGCATACCGCAGCTCCTATTGTATTAAGTTGCTATATCTTAAAACTACTCAATCATGATATATCACATAATGTTTTGGTTCTGACAAGTGACCATATTATATCTCCACGGAACTCAGTTTTTGAAAAATGATATTGCAATCTAACCATTTCTATGATATTTTTAGAAAAAATAAAGCACTTTTTTAGTATTTTTTCGGTAATTTCGGTCCCATAACCTATGAAAATGGCAAAAACTGAGTTCCGTGTTATATCTCCTGTTGAATCTTTTATTGCGGATGTCGAGAAAGCTTTCGAGGCTGTGCAAAAAGATTATTTTGTTACATTTGGTATAAAGCCTCGAAGTCCATCCAGTGCTTATGGGTATATTCAAATCGATGAACTTAAACCATCGTCTACGGGGGGGGGGGGGGGCTGAAATTAAAAATTTTAAGGAAAAACCCGCTCATAAAACAGCAGTTAAAAATTTTTACACTCCACAATATTGGTTGAATAGTGGGATGTTCGCTTTTAATTGCGATTTTTTTTTCTTAATGAATTGAAACAATGTACTCCTGAAATTGCAGAGGTATTTGATAATAGTATCAATACTTCTTTCTTGCCAATGGAAGATGTGCATGGAATTCCTGCTATCATGCACTGGAATGAAATGATCGACGCATATAATATGGTTCCGGCAATCGCATTGGATGTTGCAGTTGCTGAAAAAACAAAATATGCATATATGGTGCCTGCTTCATTTGAATGGGACGACGTCGGAACATGGGATTCCTTTGCTCGATATGCTGTAGATAAGACACCATGTGCTTTAATTGATAGTATGAACTGTTTTGTATATTCCGATATACCTGTTGCTGTGTGTGGTTTAAATGATATTAATGTTATTATTAAAAATGGTGTTGCACTAATTATGAGAAAGAATTAAGATATATTGATTAAAGAAGCTATCAGAAAATTAAAATAATGTTATTTTACATCGGTATGCGACTTTACTTTAATTTACCAACTAAAGGAGCTAATACTAACTATGAAATCAATCATTCTTGCCGGTGGTTCCGGTACTCGTTTATATCCGCTTACACGGGCTGTTTCCAAGCAAATATTGCCGCTTTACGATAAGCCGATGATTTACTATCCACTGTCAGTGCTCATGCTTGCGGGAATTCGTGAAGTTCTCATCATTTCTACGCCGCGGGATATTGTTCTCTTTAAGGAACTATTTGGAACTGGTGAGTGGCTTGGTATGCGCTTTGAATATGCCGTACAGGATCACCCTCGCGGTCTTGCAGATGCTTTTATTGTCGGTGAAAAATTTATCGGTGATGATTCATGTGCATTGGTACTTGGGGACAACATCTTTTATGGTCGCGGCTTTTCTGCAACTTTAGTGGAGGGAGTGCATACAATAGAGCAGAATAATGGTGCTGTTATCTTCGGCTACTATGTAAAGGAGCCTACTGCCTATGGCGTAGTGGAGTTTGATCAAAACGGCAAGGCAATTTCTATCGAAGAAAAACCGCAGTACCCTAAATCGCACTATGCGGTGCCGGGCGTATATTTTTATGATAATAACGTTGTGCAGATTGCAAAAAATGTACAGCCTTCCGCCCGCGGTGAAATTGAAATTACTTCGGTGAATAATGCCTACCTTACTGCCGGAAAATTAAAAGTTGAAAAATTAGGGCGTGGAATGGCATGGCTTGATACCGGAAGTTATGACGGTTTATTAGAGGCATCCAATTTTATTGCGACTATTCAAAAACGACAGGGCATGTATGTGTCATGTATTGAAGAAATTGCATACTTAAAACGATGGATAACCAAGGAGCAGCTTTTAAAACTTGCCGAAGGATATAAAACCGAGTACGGACAATACCTACAGTATATTGCGGAGAACTATTAATGCCTTTTACCATTGTACAATGTCCTATTGCCGGACTTTACGAAATTCAGCCCAAAGTTTTTTCTGATAACCGCGGCTATTTTTTTGAAAGTTGGTCGCAACGCGATTTTGCTGCTGCCGGCATTACTTATAATTTTGTGCAGGATAATCAGTCAAAATCGTCTAAAGGGGTGCTGCGCGGGTTACATTTTCAAAAGAATCATCCGCAAGGAAAATTAGTACGGGTATTAAGCGGTGAAGTCTTTGATGTTGCAGTTGATATTCGTAAGGGTTCTGCAACGTATGGAAAGTGGTATGGCGTTATCCTCTCTGCCGGACGGCAAAATCAGTTTTTTATTTCTCCCGGATTTGCACACGGATTTTTAGTGTTGAGTGATGAAGCTGTTTTTGCCTATAAATGTACAGACTTTTATCACCCTGAAGATGAAGGCGGCATTATGTGGAACGATCCTGCAATCGGTATTGACTGGCCGAAGTTAGATGTTCCGTATATATTCTCCGAAAAAGATACAAAATATCCTGCTTTTGGTATAAACTAGTTGCGCGAGGTTGCTGATGATTTGGCTTATAGGTTCTAAGGGAATGCTTGCAAGTGAAATTGCAGCACAGCTTGACCGCTATAATATACAATGGATCGGTTCGGATAGAGAAGTTGATATTACTGATAAGACTTCTGTTGACAGTTTTGCGCATCGGACGTTCGCTTCAGATTCTTTAGACTGGATTATTAATTGTGCTGCATATACGGCAGTAGATAAGGCAGAAGATGACGCAGATATAGCCAAAAAACTGAATGCAGATGCACTTGTCAATATTTGTGAAGTTGCAAAACAATATGGTGCGCAGCTTATTCACTTTTCTACTGACTATGTATTTGATGGAACGTCCTCTATTCCATACATAGAAACTGATACTACTAATCCGCAGAGTGTATACGGCGGTACAAAATTGCAGGGCGAAAAAAATATTCTTGCTCTATTGCCTGAACATTATATCATCCGTACTGCATGGCTCTATGGCAAAAGCGGCAACAATTTTGTTTCTACGATGCTCCGCTTGATGAATGAAAAAGAGACTCTTAAAGTGGTAAATGACCAAAGAGGTTCTCCGACTTATACAGTAGATTTGGCAAAGGCCGTCTTGCAGATCATTCAGCTGAATAATCGACGGTACGGTATCTATCATTACTCAAATGAAGGAAATATAACTTGGTACGATTTTGCCTGTGAAATTTATAAGCAGGCAAAAAATATCGGACTTATTACAAGTGAATGTTCTGTTATTCCCTGTACAAGTACTGAATTTTCGCAAAAAGCGCATCGTCCTTCTTTTTCCTTACTCAATAAAGAAAAAATTAAAGTATCTTTTTCTCTTTCAATTCCTCAATGGGATGAAAGTTTATCATCATATCTCAAGGAGTTACTCTAAATGCGAAGTTTTAAAAATATTCTTATCACCGGAGGCGCTGGGTTTATCGGTTCAAATTTTATTCGTACCTTATTAAAAAAAGAATCTCCATTTACTGGACGCATTATAAACCTTGATGCATTAACCTATGCAGGAAATGCAGCAAGTCTTTCTGATATAGTATCCGAATTCGGCGGTAATACATCTACAGCGCAATATATTTTTATCCATGGTAATATTTGTGATAAAGAACTTGTCAATAATATTTTTAAACAATATGCTATTGATGCAGTTGTGCATTTTGCTGCCGAAAGCCATGTAGATCGCTCTATTTTGGGGCCTGAAGTATTTTTGCAGACAAATATACTCGGTACTTTTACGCTTTTAGAAGCGGCAAAAAAAGCATGGCAAAAAAAAGACGGCTCTATGCGGAATGATGTGTTGTTTCATCATATCAGCACGGATGAAGTGTATGGCTCGCTTGGGACGGAGGGATATTTCCAAGAGACCACCCCGTATGATCCTCGCTCTCCGTATTCTGCGAGTAAGGCGTCAAGTGATCATTTGGTTAAGGCTTATTTTCATACGTACGGGCTCCCGATTACAGTGTCTAATTGTTCAAATAATTACGGTCCGTTTCAATTTCCTGAAAAGCTTATTCCATTGATGATTTTGAATATGCTGGAAGGAAAGCCGTTACCGGTGTATGGAGACGGTATGCAGATACGTGATTGGATTCATGTTGAAGATCATAATCGTGCCGTGCAGCTCATTATGCAAAAGGGACGGGTAGGGGAGACGTACAACATCGGCGGTGAAAACGAGTGGGCAAATATTAAACTATTACATAAATTGATTGCTATTGTTGCAGAAAAAGCCGGTCTAAATATAGAAAAGATTGCCGCTTTAATAACTCATGTAACCGATCGGCTTGGACATGACCGGCGCTATGCTATCGATTGTACAAAGATTAAAACGGAACTGGGGTGGACACGTACATTTAATTTTGAAACGGGTCTTGCGCATACCGTTGATTGGTATTTGCAAAATAAAGATTGGGTTACAAACGTTCGTTCTGGCGAATATCGTAATTGGATTGAACAGAATTATAGCAAACGCTGTTAAACGTCTGTTATACTATCAGCCGAGTGTAAATAAAAAAGGATTATGTGATGGATGATATAGATACTGAATCTGATGAAATATCTTTGCTGGATTTAGCAGCCGTATTGTGGCGGTGGAAAAGGCTGATTATTGGAATAACCGGTTTGATATCGATAGCTGTATTTATCTATGTTTTTGTCGGTAAAATAATGGAGCCGGAAAAGTCTATTATGCCGGATGTGTATACGAGTACTGCTTTTATGCGTATTCAAAATGATAAAAGTAAGGCTGGAGCTGGGGGCTTATCGGCGTTGTTACAGCAAAACGCTGTCGCTAATTTAGCGGGACTTGGTACAGGCATGAGCGGAAATTCTGCGCAACAATTAGCGTTATATATTGCGGGAAGCAATTCCTTTCTGGATGCTATTGCCGATGAGTTGAAGATTGTCGAAAAGTATAAAATTAGAAAATTTTTAAAGACGAATTCACGGAAAGTCGTAAAAGGCTTAATAAAAGCAAAAATGGATGATAAAAGTGGCGTTTTTTCGTTGACTGCTACGCATATAGATCCTATATTTGCACAACAGGCTGTGTTAGCTGCTGTAACATATTATGAAAAACGGTTTGCTGAGCTTGGTCTGGATACAAAAAAGAACGAAAAGGAAAATCTAGAGCATAGTTTAGTACAATCTTTTGATGAGATAAAACGTCTAGAGCAAAAGGCTTCTGATTTAGAGTATAAAATAGCGCAATCGGGGGGTAGAAAGGGAATTGCGCTGGAGATGGAGCAGCTTAAACGCGAAATAACAGTGCAAGAAAAAGTATATGGACAGTTAAAGGCGCAGTATGAATTGTTGAAGATAGAGATGGCAAGTGCAACGCCTCTTTTTCAAATATTGGATATGCCAGAGGTTCCGGAAAAAAAATCGGGTCCATCGCGGGCAAAAATATGTATTATTGCGTTTGCTGCAGGATTGTTTTTTTCGATTTTTCTTGCATTCTTTTTCAATGCGCTACAGGAAATGCAACGGGATCCCATATTTCGTGCGAAATTTAAACGGGAAAACATATAGAATAAAAATGAGATTTCATCTTTCTTTTTTGATTGGTTATATATTGTCTGTAGCGCCTTTGTTGTTTACAAACACAAATTCAAATAAAGTAGAGCCGGGAGATCGGCTTATCGTTCCGGAAATAGAACAAACCCTAACGGTAAACGGTGCAGTAACATGCTCCTGTTCATATCCGTATACACCTGATCGTAAAGCTGATTTTTACATCAATCTAGCTGGAGGATTTGCTGATGAACGGAATAGTTGTGGTGCTGTTATCATTAAATATGTATATGCTAATAAACTTACAAAGGACGATATGATTGGACCGAATACGCTTATTACTGTACGCAGTAATGATTTTCTGTATAATTTTAAGTTTTATGTTCCGCTCTTAATGGTGATATTTTCTACAATTGCTGCTGTTATATCGATTTTGGGCTTTGTGAAGCGGTGATAGCGAATGATGCGAATATTTTCTTATTTACATGACACATATGGTATACCGGTCTCTCGTAAAGTTTTTTGCATTTTTTGTATGTATGCCGTTATTGCATCGGCTTTGTTGTTTTCGGATGCAAAGTCGGAAACGGATGCGTCAAATAAACGCCTTGCACAGCAGGCAATGTCAAATCCCGATTATCGTGTTTTGCCGGGCGATATTTATCAGCTGGGCTATACCGTTGGGCAATCGACTGTAAGCTATCAGATTGTGGTGGATTCAAGCGGAATTATCCGTGTATCAAATCTGGGATCGGTAAATACGAACGGCAAGACTTTTCTTACAGTGAAAAAGCAAGTAGAATCGCTGGTATCTCAAAATTATCCTTTGAGCGTTGTGCAATTTGTGCTGGCAAGTCCCAGTTCTTTTACGGTAACGGTAAAAGGGGAAGTCGTTAAAACAACCGAGGTAAAAGCATGGGGGCTTATGAGGGCTTCTCAAGTCATTGTCGGATTATTGACGGATTTCGCTTCGAATCGCTATCTTTTGATTACAAGCAGTACAGGGAAAACTAGTGAATATGATCTTTTCAAAGCGTTCCGCGATGGTGATTTGCAGCAAGACCCTTACGTATCGCCTGGAGATGTGATTACTATTCCGCGGGTTAAGTGTCAGATTACGTTATCAGGAGCTGTTGAACGTCCCGGTATTTATGAATTAACGGATCAGGAATCGCTTGTTGATCTGATCAATATGTATGGAAACGGGTATATTGAAGGAGCAGATAAGACACAGGTGAAAATTACCCGTACGAAGGAAGATGCTGAGGGATTGTTGGCATTTGATTCTTTCTTTTTAAAGATGGGGGATGAAGCTCTTTCAGCTCAGTTACAGCATTTGGATAAGGTATACGTTGATAATAAAAATATGTTACGTCCCGTGATTTATCTTGATATGCCCCTTGATACGGAAACACGAAATGCAATTTTGACGAATAATCAGAAAATAAATGGGCTGCAAAAAGATGCAAGTGCATCTGCGACTGCAAAAGACAGCGACCTGAAGGTTGTGACAGCAACAATTACACTCCCCTTTACTCAAGGGGATGATCTTATTTCTATCATCCGTGAGCGGTTTCCTTTATTTACCAAGCCGTGGGTGGATACTACCGGTGCGTATATCCTGAGACAGGGAAAACAGATACCGATTAATTTAAATCCTCTTTTGTTTGATTCGTCGTATAGCGAGATTATTCCGCTTGAACGGGAAGACCGGATCGTTATTCCGGAGATGAAACATACGGTAACGGTAAACGGTGCGGTAACACGCCCTGGTACATATCCGTATACACCGGGAAGAACGTTTGAATATTATATTGTACTTGCAGGCGGATTCGATTCTCAGCGTAATACCGGCAGGGCTGTTGAAATTACTGATATATATGGAAAAAAACTTGCAAAAGACTCTATTATCGGGCCGGATACGACTATTTCAGCAAAAACGAACGCCTTTATGTATAATTTTAATATCTATGTACCGCTTATCACGGTGACCGCATCTATTTTAAGTATTATTACGACTATTCTTGCGCTTACAAAACGGTAGCGTCCCTCCTCTTATCAAACAGTATATGGCGTATATGCATTATAATGTACGTATGTATGTGCGTCATGTCCTTCACTTTTCTTTTTGTTTTCCCCTTTAACAATATCTCAAAATACTATATGCTGTGGTATGAGCCATGTACAAACCGGCCGAGCATTTCTTTTCGCGCTTGATTATATACTGAATCAGGCTGCTGCAGGGGAGCTTGAAGCTTTTGCTGCAGCAATTGAGCGCAGACTGAGCCAAGCCTCGCAAAACGGAAGCGGAACTCCGTTTACACCCGAAGAAGCCGCGCATAAGATGACTGAAGCGATTTATGCTTCTATCGATGCAAGTATGGATGGCGTTCGGCATACTTTTCGGAATTATGCTGCCGATATTTTGCAAAAAGAAGCGCCGGAGCTTTCCAAAGAGCAGATGATCGCTCTTGTTGACTCGTGGATACCTCAGTCGAGCGGTTCGCGGGGCTGCGCATCGCACGGTAAAAATCGCTGCGTCTCTTTAGCGAGAAACGGGTCGGTGCAGGGCATTCCTGCCGATCTTTTGTACGAAATGGTGATGCAGTTTGTGTCTTACAGTTTGGAGGAAATGCCGCTTGATATACAACGCAGTTTGAATGCTGCAATGCATAATTGGATAGATGCTTACTGGCGCAGATTTCCAACTGTCATCAAGCAGGAAATCAAAGCGTTTTTGAATGGCGAAACAACGTCAGGTGAATTTCAATGTCATGTATGCGAATTGTTGGGATTAGTATAAGGAGCTTGATATGCAGAAAAACGAGCAGCCGCGAGAGGCATGGGCTGGATGTTATAAAATAGAATATATCGCTGAAGAGCCCGAAATAACGGAAAAAGAGCTCTTTGATACGGTGTTTTCCAAGTTGGAAAAAATACAGAAACAGGCCATGTTGGAAAAAATTAAACGAGCGGAAGATCAGCTTGCAGCGCTTGAATATGCACTGAATGTGTTCATCGAAGACAAAATAGCAATAGAGGTGTTATAAAAAACTGTTTGCAAAAAGGTCTTGCTATGAAAAAATTGCCGATAGGGATACATACGTTTTCTGAAATTATTCGAGACAATTATGTTTATGTTGATAAAACAAAAGAAGCTTATGAATTAATTGATACTTATAAATATGTTTTTTTATCGCGTCCGCGTCGGTTCGGTAAAAGCCTTTTTTTAACGACGTTGCAGGCAATTTTTGAAGGAAAGAAAGACCTCTTTAAAGATTTGTACATTTACGATAAGTATGATTTTGAACCGTATCCTGTTATTAGGATGGTGTTTGCCGGTGTCATGTTTACAAAAGAAGGTCTTAATGATGTTATTATGCGGAACATGCGTAATAATGAAGATGATTTACAATGCAAAAATAATGAACAGCTGTCTTCCACCGAACGGTTTGCCGCGCTTATTAAAAATGCATATACAAAATACAACAAACCCGTAGTCATTTTAATCGATGAATATGATAAGCCGATATTGGATAATATTACCGATCCGGAAATGCGGAATTATGCGCGTGCGACGCTTAAAGGTTTATACGAGCATATCAAGTACAATGATGAGTATGTAAAGTTCGCGTTTCTTACGGGAGTGAGTAAATTTTCTAAGGTCAGTATTTTTTCAGGATTGAATAATATTATCGATATATCATTACGTGCCGCGTATGGAAATATTTGTGGGTATACGCAGACCGATCTTGAAACTACACTTCAGCCGTATCTTGTAGGCGTTGATATGGGAAAGGTAAAGCGCTGGTATGACGGTTATAATTTTTTAAAAGATAATGTTTATAATCCTTTTGATATTCTTAATTTTTGTGCAAACGGGCATGCGTATAAAAATTATTGGTTTGAATCGGGAAGTCCCAGCTTCCTGATTAACTTAATAAAAGAGAAAAATTATTACATGCCGAAGTTAGAAAATATTAGTATAGATGAAGATCAGCTTGACGTGTTTGATATTGAACATATTAATTTTGAAGTACTGTTGTATCAGTCGGGTTATTTGACGATACGGGATAAAAAACAAGTTGAAGACGCGGTGTTTTATTCGCTTAAAATACCGAACTTGGAAGTTAAAAGTTCATTAAACAAAAGTGTCATATCCATGCTCACGGATTCGGTTTCAGTAGGAAGTATGCTCCAACGTAATATGCTGATTGCTCTCCATAACTCCGATAAAGATGGTGTTAAGGAGGCCTTATATGCGCTTTTTGCATCGCTGCCGTATCAAAATTATGCAAATAATAATATCAGTGTGTACGAAGGATTTTATGCAAGCGTGGTATATGCGTTTTTCGCCGGATTAACCGTACCGTTGATTGTAGAAGATACGACTAATCGCGGAAGGATCGATTTAACCTTAAATATGGAGCATAAGATATATATTATCGAATTTAAGGTAGGCAGAGGAAATGCATTACAGCAGATAAAAGAAAAGAAATATTACGAAAAATACCGGCATCTGAATAAAGATATCTATATCGTCGGGATTAATTTTGATGCAGAGGCACGAAATATCTCCGGCTTTGAGTGGGAGTTCTGCTGAAAAGAGACGGCAAGAAAATTGTTGTTGCTCTTCTATTCTTATCCAATGTACATTCTTAATAATTGACTTTGCTTGCTTGGCTCAGCTTTGCTATATATGCAGTTTTATCAACATATAAAAAATGCTTTTCCCGTAAATCTTTAAAGTTCTATATGCCGACGGACAGTTTGCGTACTGTGTTCATGCGGGTAGTATAGCACCTATAATGGTTTGCTGCATTTTTTTATAAGCGATGTATCTTCATTCGGAACATGACCGCTTGTGCCGTTTATGTAGGACAAAAATTCTTTTTGTTCTACAAGAAGCGTTTTGATATTCTGGCTTATTGTGTCATGCAGTTCCTGGCTTATACGCTTCCGCTCTTCCTCCTGTGTCTGAATAATTTCGGAAATGAATGCACGGTTTTCTTTGGGCAGCTTTCTTTTTTTGATATTGTGAATCAGAATTAGCAAAATTGCAATGAACGCAATAAAGCAGAGCACAATAAAAAGGAGGAAAACCGAAGTGTAAAGGTTTAAGGCGGAAAGCAGATCATACAATTCTTGTTCTGTCATTATTTCCGCCGCTTGTATGTTAGAAGAAGTATATATGTGTGTGTGGGGGGGGGGGGGGGGCTTATTTTAAAAACTTCTTTTAGCATGAAATTCTCCGCTCAACAAAACGATAAAGATAAAAACCTAAAAAAGTACAGATCGATCGGTCAAGTACAGTGATAGGAATTCTCGGCAAAAGAAAGGACAAAAACACTCCGAATTTTAATTTTTGGAAAGTGCTGGAAAAAACATCGATTTGAAAAACTTCTAAAGAGTTGTCAAACAATGGGCGGATGAATGTGTCCAACATACTTGCAGAAAAGCAGCTGAGGAATGATGACACGAATACAATGATCAAAAGATACAGCACGGTAACAGTCCGGTTAAAGAAAAATTCTTTTTTATTTCGGCTAAAAAGCCATGTTGAAAATACGATCAGCATTCCGCAAATCGCATAGAAACAAGCAAAGTAGAAAATTTCAATTCCATAAATCGCCGCGTAAATGAATGTCACAATCGGATTGTATAAAGCTACAACAATTAAGCCGGGAACAAGACCTGCATAAAAAGTAATAGCTACCGTAAAAATGGTATCTAAAAATATCGGCGCATGCAGGCGGACGTTAACAAGAATGTTTCGATATTCCCTGCAATGGCAAGAAGACAGAAACACACGGTTACCCCAAATTTTATTTGGAGGCTATAATCAGCTGCAAAAACAAGCGATGAACGGCGCTTGCGCGGTGCGCCAGACGACAGGTGGAAGTGCCGTAGCCCAGTGTGTATCCATCAAAATATTCGCTTAAGCTGTATTGCATAGTAATGTCAGGTTGAAGCGGGAATTATGGGGTTAATTCTTTACAGATTGTATACACATCTTTTATTATTTTACTTATTGCAGTATTAAATGCTTCTGTATATAAATCCGTTTTTCTTGCTTTTAATTTACGAGAGTATTTTGATACGATATTCGTACAACTATCATCAAAATCTTCTATGACTTTTTGTAGATTTTTACTAGATGATTCAGAATAAACTTGAATTAGCACGCATGAACTATGTTCTATAGATTCAATATATTCATCGATTTTATTTAGATATTTTTCACAATTTTTCTTTAATGATGTTTCATTCCTTTGAGGATTGTAATTATTTTTTAATTGATAGTATTCGGATTTTATTGATGAAATTATTCTAAATAAATCTTTCATTGCAGTTATTACTGTAATTTCATAGTAATCAAGATTTATTTTTCTTTCAAATTCGATTTTGGCATTACGCCTAATTACATACACATTAATAATAAAAAGCATAATGGTTAGTAACATTGATACAACACTAATTATGGTAGATGGGCTAGATAAAAACGAATTAATAAAGTCTGTACTCAAAGTTTTCAATTGTGATACAGTTTGATGATTAATCATTTTCAGCAACTCCTAGAATGCCTTTTTGTGTATCATGAAATATTGCAAGGTCTATATTTTTATCAATTTTTCTAATTATATATTCACTAGCTTTAAAGCTGTATTTTGTTCTAAATACCTTTGTACCAAGCTCTTGAATTCTAGTTTCCAAAAAACCAAGAAAATATGATTTATTAATTGAAATTATTGAATCTGGAACAATAATTTCAATTATTTCATATTCCTTTTCTAGAGAGTTAAGCATAATTGATTTTTGCTTTAATAGACGTAATAATTTTTCACCTTGCTCTCTTCCAACAAGAGCTGTTTCACGTTTATCAATGTAGTTTTTAAGTTCAAGCGTATATTTATTTTTCATTTTTTCCTCCATCTATCTGTTGAGACAAATACTCTTGATCAATCATAAAATCTGCAGAAATAATTGTTCCAGGAAATTTTATATCTATACTATTGATATACTTTTTTTCGGGCGGTAAATGCAAATCTTGAGTTTTATTAAAAATCATTGATCGCCGATATCCATTTTCTTTTTTTATAATTGGAAAAGAGTAATCAATTAATATACTGGTTCTTCCACTAATAATTTTAAGGCATGATTTTTTATTTTCTTTATTTCTTATGCCATCAATAAACGAAATTACATCCATCATCCCCAATCCTCTTGAACTTGATTTTCCTGTTTTTTCTCTTTTTGAACTAATTCCATCTTGTAAAGCCATCATTGTCCATATATTTTCAATATATTGTTCTTTATTTTCAATCATTTTGGTAATAAAATTACGCTGTTTAAGTAAAATATTATCAACTTCATCTAAAGCCGTAGATGCTTTTGAAGCTGTGGCGGATAATGACTCAAAAAATGATATACCTCGATTAATGATTGAAAAAGAGCAAATATGATTTTTTTTGGAATAACACCCGATAACATTCCAATTATCAATATTATTTGATGAATGTTCTTCAGCATTTCTAATAATTTCTCCAAAAGTATCTATTAAATATCCTTTTGCTTCATCTTTGATTTTAAAACCATTATCAATAAAACACCTATCAAAAAAATCTGCTAATTCAGTGCAAGCATTCCCTGCTAAATATGGTTTCATACTGTTACCAGCTTTTTTAAAATGTATAAATTGTTTTTTATAGCTTATATCCGCATAACTTGGACAAATTTGTTTTGCAATAATATTTATAGTTGAAAACAATCCAAAGGATAGTAAGAAGTTATTAATGTCTCTGTTTCTTGATACTTTTCCTGAAAGCTTAATCTTTATTCTATTACTTTTCCATTTGTTAATATATTGATTAATAATTGCATCAAATAAAAAGGATGCATCGATAGATATAATCTCATTTTCTGTATGATCAATATACAAATCATATGCGATTTCATTATTTGATAATTTCTTTTTTAACGCTGATAAAAATTTACTTGTATTATTCTGAGAATAGATAAATGAAAATGATTTTGGAATTTTGATTGTCAGTTGATACCTTTTAGAGTTGGAATTTCTTCCTCGAACATATAATTTATGTTCTTTTTTTGATAAATGATACTGTTTGAGAAGTTTTTTTGATATTACCGCGCCATTCTTTATTCGGTGCTTTAATTTGCTTCTATAATTATAAAATGTTCTCTTGTTAATGATACGTTTATTCATAGTACTTATATTATCATTATATCAGCATGAAGCGTCAACATAATATCCTTTCGATCTTTAATATACTATCATAAAAACCGATACTTTTCAATTGCAGTTTAGAATGTTAGTAGGGATTCCGCATGAAGAAAAAGAAGTTAAAATAACATCGTGGTGGAAGGGAATTTTTTTGAACAAGTAGAAAATAGTCGGCAAAACTGGAAAGTAAAACATTCGGTCAGTGAGCTTCTAACTGTAGCAATGTGCGGTGTAAGCGCCGGAGAGCGAAGCATCTATGGGATTCGTGAGTTTGCAAGGCGTAAAGAACAATGGCTAAAGGACGTTATCGGTCTTAAGTTGCCTGCCGGGATTCCTTCATATGATACGGTAAGACGAGTACTGGGAATATTAGACCCTAAACAGTTTCAAGACGTATTTACCCGCTGGATAGAGCACGAACTTGCTATTCCACCGGGTAGCTATGTCAGTTTAGATGGGAAAAGCTTAAGAGGAAGCGGAGAAAAGAAAGCAGACATAGAGCCATTGCATCTGTTACATGCCTATAGCCATCAATTGGGCGTCGTGATCGGGCAAATGGAATGTAGCAGAGAAAAAACAAACGAGATACCGATCGATAAAAAGCTGATAAAGGTGCTGAAAATTAAAGATGCTATTAACTGCTGATGCAATGCTGTGCCAGAAAGACATAGTAAAAAAGATTGCCAAGGATAATGATTATATTCTTGCTCTTAAAGGAAATCATCCTCTTATGGAGCAAGAAGTGAAAGATTTCTTTCTTACTCAAGGAGACTCAACTCGTACTGTTTATACGACCATTGATAAAGGGCACGGGAGAATATATACCCTTGATACGCAGATAGGATGGTTTGAACAGAAAAAGAAATTGAAAAAACTTGCGGCCATTGGGGTGGTTGAGAGCATTGTAACGAGAAAAAGCAAGGAAACTCGTGAAAAGTAGTACTTTATCACCAGTGTTACCGATGTTAAGAGCTTTGCTGATGGCGCGAGGAGCCATTTAGCAATAGAAAATAACTTGCATTGGTGTTTGGATGTACTGTTTTCTGATGATGAATGTACGTACCGTTCTTGATCGGAATGTGGCAGTGAACTTAGCAATAATCAGAAGAATTATCTATAACAGGATTAAAATGCTCTCTAAACTGGAAACGTTAAGCATGGGAAAACGTGCTCGTATCTATGACAACGAGTTTAGAGCTAAAATCTTGTTTTCATGCTGAAGCTGAAGCCCTGAGAACGTTAGTGTAGACTATCGTTGTTTTAACATCGCTGTGACCGAAAATTCTTAGATAGTGCAGATATCATCATCGGCTTCCTGCAGATATGTTGCGAATGAATGGTGGAACGAGCGCCAGCCGATTGGTTGCTGGATATCCGACTTTACAACAGCTTTGTGTAGAGTGCGCTGAAGGCTCGAAGGCTCGATGTGCTGCCGATCCTATGCACTTGTTTCATTATATGTAATCCTAATATATTTTATATAACAACAAAAGAGCTATAAGAGCCTGATTTTGGTTTGAAGCAGCGACTTTTTCTTTACTGCAAGATAGCTCACAAAGGAAGCAACGTCGTAGATGGTATGCATATTTTCAAAAAGTATGCGTAAACGCCTGCTCAATCACTTCTTCCATCGTACTGACGGGATGGAACTGAATGCCTTTTTTTACGTGGTCGGGGATTTTTTCGAGGTCGCGGATGTTCGCGGCGGGGATGATAATCTCCTTGATGCCGTTGCGGCGGGCGGCGATGGTTTTTTCCTTTAAGCCTCCGATGGGAAGTACCTGACCGGTCAGCGAAAGCTCTCCCGTCATCGCGAGCTTCGGCTTAATGACCTTACCGGACAGCAGCGAAAGTAGGGCAACCGTCATCGTGATACCGGCGGAGGGGCCGTCTTTGGGGGTGGCTCCTTCCGGGATATGCAGGTGGATCGTGTGGGTTTCAAACCATTTGACGCTTGCGATGCTGTGCGCGTCGGCAAAGTGCCGAACCCATGTCCACGCAATCGAGGCGGACTCCTTCATCACATTGCCCATCTGACCGGTCAGGCGGAACTGTCCCTTGCCTTTATTCGCAAGGGCTTCTATCAGCAGGGTGTCGCCGCCCATGCTTGTCCACGCAAGCCCGATCGCCGTGCCGGGAACCTTTGCATATTTAATATCGTCATCACGGAAGATGGGCTTGCCGAGCATCTTTTCGATTTCGGCGGCGTCGGGGGCAAACACGTCTTTTTCGCCGCGCGTGCCGGTAACCAGCTCGACAGCGATTTTCCGGTGGAGCTTATCGAGGTTCTTTTCAAAGTTGCGTACCCCCGCCTCTCGCGCGTAGCCGTTTGCGATATGCAGCAGTATCTGCTTGGAATATTTCACCTGCGTTTTCTTTAAGCCATTTTTCTCAAGGCTTCTCGGCAAGAGGTAATTCTTTGCGATTTCTACCTTTTCCGCATCGATGTATCCGGCAAGCTGGATAACTTCGGCACGGTCGAGCAACGGACGCGGAATGCTGTCGAGCGTGTTCGCCGTAAGGACAAACACGATATGCGACAGGTCAAACGGTAAATCGAGGTAGTGATCGCGGAACGAGACATTCTGCTCCGGGTCAAGCACCTCAAGTAAAGCGCTGGAGGGATCACCCTGGTAGCTTTGCCCCATCTTATCAATTTCGTCAATCATAAAGACCGGCGCCTTCGTTTTAACGATTTTTAGCCCCTGTAAAATTTTACCGGGCATTGCGCCGATGTACGTTCTGCGGTGTCCTTTGATTTCAGCTTCATCCCGCATACCGCCCACCGAGAACCGGAAAAACGGTTTATTCATCGCACGGGCAATCGACCTTCCGACGCTGGTCTTTCCAACGCCGGGCGGCCCTACCAGCAACACAATCGATCCTTTCGTATCATTTTTCAGTTTCCGTACCGCAAGGTATTCGATAATCCGTTTTTTTACATCCTCCAGTCCGTAGTGATCCGAATCTAAAACTTTTTGCGCTTCTTCTATATTATAGACTTCCGGCTCAGGAGGATTCCACGGAAGCGTGAGCGCCGTTTCAAGATAATTCCTGCCGACAATGTATTCGGGCGAGTTCGGTTCAAGAAATTTGAATTTTTCAAACTCAGCCTCTATGGTTTCTTTTACCTCACCTTCAAATTGAAAAGAATCGATGAGCTTGCGGAACTTTTCTTCATCCGCATCTTTCGGATCGGAACTCAGTCCAAGTTCTTTTTTGATGCTCTTGAGTTCTTCATGCAGGAAATATTCCCGCTGATTTTTTTCAACCCGCGTATTCAGATCGGCTTGAATCTTCCGCTGCACTTCCAGTAAATCTTTTTCTTTTTTAATATGGATAAAGACCATCTCCATCCGCTCGCGGACATTAATTGTCTCCAATACTTTTTGCTGATCTTCTTTCGGAATGTTTAAAATGCTGGCGGTAAAATCGGCAATCTTGCCCGGATGGTCGATATTGACGATGTTGAGCCGCATCTCTTCCGTAAACAGAGGATTGTTTTCGGAAATCTCCTTCATTTCGCCGATGAGCCCGCGGAGCAGTGCCTTTACCTCAACCGTATCGTCTTCTTCATCTTCAAGATACTGAACCGCGACGACAATCGGTTTTTTCTCGTTGACGACTTTACGGATTTTAAAGCGTTTTAAAGTAGAAATAAGAATATTGATGCCGCCGTCCGGCAGATTGATTTTTTTGATGATTCGTGCAGCTGCCCCGATCTGATACACATCGGATGCCCCCGGCTCTTCCGTCTCATTTTTTAAAAGTGAAAGCCCGATAAAACCGGTGCCGCCGTACGCTTCTTCAACGGAGCGGATATCATCAGGATCATTGATTAAAAGCGGAGTAAAAATTCCCGGATAAATGGGCCGTCCGTTCAGCGGAATAAGATTGATTTTTTTCGGTAAAAGTTCTTCGATCGGAATAACCGCCTTTTCTTCTTGAGCTTCTGAAGAATCCACCGTATCTGACGTATCCAAAACGTTGAGTGCATCTAAAGTATTTGAGGTATCTGAATCCATAGCTCTAAATATCGCTATTATTCGGCGAAAAGTCAATAAAATTAAAACGATAGCCGCTTGTTTTACGTTTTACGGCACGGCATCTTTTTCCGTGGCGGTAACGGATATCGTCTTTTCTATTTTGAGAAGGAATGGCGGTTCCGCATTGCTGCCGCCGTCTCCATGATAGGTATCGCTGTGCGGGCTTTGTCCCTCGCTTGGCTTGGTACCGCCGCTTGGGTCTGCGGTGAGCCGGATGCCGAGCGGGTTTTCTTTTGACCACACGGTAACCGATATCGTGAGCGCTGCATCTTTTTTTCCCGAAAAATGAATGACAAACGGAACCGACGGCCGCGGCGCGGAAACAAAGGTCGCCGTATCGCCCGATGAATTATGTTCAAATACGGCATCCGATTCAAAAACGGCAACACCGTCTTGCGCATGGATCGTTATGGAACAGGCTTCCACCTTTAGCGGAGATGAAACCGTTATCGAGCCGATGCTTCGTTCAAAATAATTTTCCAGCGATGTCCGTACCGTTAAAAAACGGGTAGTATCTTCTGGCTGCGCGGCTGCCTCCGAGCGATAATAGTGCACAACCGGCTCTTCGGACGAAGAATCGAGCGGCTTTTTGATAAGGCTCTGCCGATCGTCGGTAATGGAATACACCAGAGTGAAAGGCGATTGGATCGCGGCCTTGTGCATCGGCATCAGCAGTATCCACACAATCAAGCCGAGAAAAAGAGAGCCCGTCAATTTACATTGCAGCGGCAGCTTCAAAAGGGGGCGTGCATTTTTCCGCTTTTTATCGATACTGAGTCCTAATCGAATCAAAAATAAATCGAACGGCACAAAAATACAGGCCGCGGCGCTATTGATAAAAAAAATAATCGGAAACATAAAATGACGGTATATGACGATATGCGTTATAAAAGGCATGAGCGGCAAAAATAACCCGATGATGAAGATAATTTGCAGTACGATATTTTTAAACTGATAGGCAATCAGCGCAATGACATAAATCATCATAAAGACAATCGAAAAAGAAAGATTGATAAATGAAAAAATAAAGATGTTCAATAAACAGACGGCATGTCCCATAAATCCGTAAATAAATCGATTGGCCGGAAGCGGAATAAATCGATTAAATGCGGTAAAGGCAAACATAAAAAATAAAGCGAACGTATATTTCATCGCGAGCGCGGTTAGCGGAAATGCCGTCATGTCGGCCATTGATGAGAAGCGCAGATAAAAAAGCAGTTCGGTCATTTTTGAACCGAGCAAAAAACCGCCCCAGTTCACTAAGAAAAAATAACCGGGCATCCACCACAGTACAAAAAGATCCCGTATATGCTGCTCCCGTTTTCTGCCGAATAAAAAGCTGAACACAATCAGCCATAATAAAAAGAGAATGGAAGCGGTAATGAGCACGGTAATAATGTGCTGTTCATTGGCGATCAATAGCGTTTGGTGAATGCGCCACACAAAAAAATGCGTATCCCATTCATTGCTGATATTTTGTGTGACAGATGCAGCAAAGGCGTCGAAGAAGCCCGAAAGATCGGCATTGGTTTCAATCTTGATGGCGGGAATGCACGCTTCATTGTATAAACGCAACAGCGGATCATCAGGTATCCAGCCGATTCGGTGAAACACGACGGCATGTGTGTAAAAATCCGGTACAATCTTTTCATGCTGAAGACTTGCATAGGCCGACTTGAGAAGCCATGACGGCGCGGTGCCTTCGGAAGTTCCGGTGATCAGACGCGCCCGCCCCGGTTCTCCGGGACTGATAAGACAGACGGCCGCATTCGGATACGCGGACAGTGTTTTGATCAGGCTTCTGCTGCCTTCGTAGCGCTTTACCGGAATACCGTCGGGTAACTCCGAAATATCGTTTTTCGTAATTGCGACCATGATGTGCACGTCGGGTGCGCGGGCGGATAATTTTTGTGCAAGTTCTCTCAGCTGCAAAGAGGCGGTTGTCGCTTGATTGTCGCTATTTGCCGCTGCAGTAAAAACGATGATCTTATCCGTTTGAGAGCCGAATTCATAGATGATATTCTCTCCGCACAGCATCTGCAGTGGCAGTAGGGCAAGCACGAACGCAAAAATGCGCAGAAAATGCGGCGGGACAATTCTATGCATGATGATTACAGCGTGTCATAATCCTGCACTTTGCCGGTTGAAAACCATATTTCTATTCGCTTGTATGAACGGTTAATCCGCCGCACAATCGATGCAGCTTCTTCTTGCACCAGCGATTGACGCCCGCGGTGTGAACCTGTTTCAGTCTGTGGTGTCGCATCCAGCCGTGCCGTTTCTCCGGCAATGAAGTCGGGATGATATTTTTTTAATAGCTGCTTCCATGCCTTTTTACAGTAGTCAAGCGGAACGCCCGGCAAGACTCGGAGTACGGCAAAGTCTTCTATTAAAGCGGGCGGAACCGGCACGCGCACCGGCTCCTCTCTTTTTTCGGGTTCAGCTGCATTGTATATTTTTTTCGGAGGCGCACGCCGTTCAAGTTTATTCCCTGCGCTGCGGTATTTACCCTGGCGTGTTTCTACGGCTTTTTCAAAGGGGTCTTCATCCGTGCCGAGCCGATCACGAAGGAGGCTGCCGAGCGTTTCGTAATAATCGGGCATTATGCGTTCCGCCTTGCGATAATATCGCCGAGTGTTGCGCCGTCGCCGCTTTTCACTGCATTTTGCAGCACAGCTCCGATAAAGTGATGAAGCATATCAGGGGCTTCCCCCGCACTGAGATTTTTTTCCGTCCGTAAAATGCCGATATCCTCCGCATGTAATACCGTTCCTGCAGCCATATCCTTCAGATAGTGCAGCGACCGGTTTGTTTTTCCGTAATTGTTTTTTTCTGCAGGCGCAAGTTTTTTTTCGCCGCTACCGATAATTTGCTGCAAAAACGCTGCGGAATACCCGTATTCCGCAGCTGCTACAAGCAGCTTGTCCTGCGGCAAACCGGTCAGCTGCCGGATGATGCGGGTCATCCGCGAAAACTGCGCCGGTTCCAATGCAACCGGATCGTCAAGGCCTGCGTCAGTGCGGGAAAGACAGATGTGTTTTTCCAAAATACAGGCGTCGCTGAGCAGTCCGGCAATCGGGACTGCGGCGGGATCAAGCGAATGGTCGCTTATGCCGACAGGAACATTGAAGAGCGCTGAGAGCGACTGCAGCACTGCTGTATTGTAATCCGTTTCGGGAGCGGGGTATGCCGTTACGCAGTGAAGCAGCGCCCGCATATCGGGCGGCAGTCCCTGCGTATCCAAATAATCAAGCGCCCGTTCAATATCGCTCAGGCGGGACACACCGCTTGACAGAATAACCGGCAGCCGGAATGAGGCCGCCCGTGCCAGCAGCGGAAAGTGATTCAGCTCCGGTGAAGCGATTTTCACAAAGGCGGGGTTGAGTTGCCGCAGTTCATCGGCAGAGCGGAGCCCGAATGCCGATGCGGAAAACAGCAATCCTTGTTGCTGTGTATAGTGTGCAAGCTCGGTGTAAAAATCAATGCTGCATTCCAAATCTTTGAAGCGTTCATACAGCGGTATCCGCCCTGTCGGCAGCTCCACAAAGCCGGTATCGGGGTGCAGAATTTCATCGGCATAGACAATCTGAAACTTCACCGCATCGGCGCCACTCTCTTTTGCGGCAGCAATCAATTCTTTTGCTTTTTGTATGCTGCCGTTGTGTCCGGTACCGATTTCCGCAATGATCAGCATCTGTTCTTGGGAAGAAAAGAGCTTTCCTCCCGCTTGAAACGCGTTTTTCATAACTGCCAGTATAATCGAAACCGGCAGCTCTGTATATCAGCCGACCGAACCGGCAATTTTCTAAAGACGAACCCTCTTCATTTCGATATAATAGCCGCTATGAATTTTCGTTATTCGGATTATGATGTTATTGTAGTCGGCGGGGGACATGCCGGCATTGAAGCCTCGCTTGCCGCCGCACGCATGGGGGCGCAGACGCTTCTGATTACACAAACGGTCGATACGATTGGCAGAATGTCTTGCAATCCTTCCATCGGCGGCGTTTCCAAGGGAAATATCGTGCGGGAAATAGATGCGCTCGGTGGGGAGATGGGAAAGCTCGCCGATGCGTGTATGATTCAGTACCGCCTGCTGAATAAGAGCCGCGGGCCTGCCGTACAGTCGCCCCGTATTCAGGCGGATAAGTTTTTATATGCGCAAACTGCGCAGTACACTCTCGAACAGGAAAAAAATCTGCATATATATCAAGATACGGTGGTCGATGTGATTTCTACTCAGACGGCGGAAAGCGGCGTGGTAGAAAACGGTGCGGTGCAAGCTGTGGTGACTGCTCGTGGTAGAACGATTTCTACACGGGCTGTGGTGCTTACCACAGGCACCTTCATGGAGGGAAAGATTTATATTGGCGAATTTGAAGCTGAAGAAGGCCGCTTAGGTGAAAAGGCGGCGATTGGGCTTGGAACGGCACTTGCACGGAAAGGCTTTACGATGAGCCGGTTGAAAACCGGGACTCCCTGCCGCGTACTGCGTAAGTCCGTAGACCTGTCCCAGCTTGAAATACAGGAAGCGGATTCCGTGATGCGTCCGTTTTCGTTTGATACGGCGGAGATATTCCGTCCGTCGGCGGTTTGCTATGTCTGTTATACGAATGAACACACTCATGAGGTAATCCGGCGGAATTTTCACCGCTCGCCGCTTTTTTCAGGGAAGATTCATGCAACCGGCGCCCGGTACTGCCCGTCGATTGAAGACAAGGTGCGGAAGTTTCCCGAACGGGAGCGGCATCAGCTGTACATTGAGCCGGAAGGCTTGATGAGCGATGAGCTGTATATCAACGGCTTTTCTTCATCGCTGCCGGAAGATGTGCAGGATCAAATGCTGAGAACGCTGCCCGGTTTTGCCGATGCCGTGATCAGCCGTCCTGCATACGCAGTGGACTATGCGGTCGTTTCACCGCTCCAGCTGGGGCCGGACTTACAGACCCGCCGGATCGCAGGGCTTTTTACCGCGGGGCAGATTAACGGTACGTCCGGCTATGAAGAAGCGGGCGGCCAAGGGCTGATTGCTGGGATTAACGCCGCGCTCTATGCCCGCGCATGCAGCTCTACCGTAGCGGGCGGTGCGCAGGGGTTTTCCTGCGGTAGTAACTTTAGCGGCAGAGGCGGGGAGGGCTGCAGTTCCGATTCGCAGCAGATACCTCAGAACGGTGCCGACAGCACTCGGCCGAAACGCTATGAGCCTTTTACCCTCGGCCGCGATGAGGCGTATATCGGCGTGATGATTGACGATTTGATTACGCAGGGCGTGGATGAGCCGTACCGGATGTTTACCGCCCGCGCCGAATACCGGCTCAAGCTCAGGCATGATACCGCCGATGAGCGGCTTACGGAAAGAGCTTACCGCATCGGTTTGCAGAAACAGAGCGCTGTTACCCGCTTACAGGAAAAGCTTTCGCAGCGGGCGGAGCTGATTGCTCACTGGCAGGCGCTGAAAATTACCGGCAGTCTTGCGGAAGCGGAGCCGACGCTGCAATGCCATATCGGTAAGTCATTTGCCGATGCACTGCACGATCCGCTCATTCCGCTTGAACTGATTTGTCGGCACGATCCTGCCAGTGTACAGTATTCCGATGCGGTAAAACACGCGGCGGAGCTTGAAATTCGTTATGAGCATTACATCATTGCGCAGGATAAACGGATTGAAAAGATGAAGAAAATGGAGAGTCAGCGCATTCCGCCGAACTTTAACTATGATGTGATCTCCGGTCTCTCGACGGAATCGCTTGCGCGCTTAAAAAAGGTGATGCCGACTACAATCGGGCAAGCAAGCAGAATCCCTGGTATCCGGCCGTCGGATATTATGGTTTTGATGGTTGCAATTAAATAGCATAGGCGCGTCGATACGGGCGTTATCCCCGTACGGCGATTAACATATCGGCATCGGCATCGGTGATCAGGCCGCAGGCAAGCATATCGTAGAGCTGGTCACTGTTGGTTTTACCGAAAAATAACAGGTCATCCGTGCCGAGTCCTATCGGGATTCCCGCATCGATCATTTTCTTAATAGGATGATTTTTCAGGCTTGGCACTGCAGTCAGCATAACGTTGCTCATCGGACATACGTTGCAGCGAATCTTCCGGTCGGCCAAAAATTGCAGTACGGAATCATCCGATGCGGCTCCGATACCGTGCTGCACTTCATCCAAATTGAATATTTCGACGAATCGGCGAACCGATTTCGCATCGGAAAATTCTCCGATATGAGCCTTCTTTTTGATATTGTACTTTTCCGCCAGTTTAAAAATATAGATGAAATCTTCAATGCCGTCAAAAACTTCCGGTCCGTATAAATCGACATTGTTAAACACCTTGCTTTCAAAGAGTGGCTCCGTCCATCTACGGATAAAATCCCGGTCAAGCGTTTTAGCAATCCCTACTTCCGGTCGGATTTCAATCTGTTTTTTATATTTTAGAACCAAGCCGGAAATATCGGACAAAAACGTATCGATATCTTCATTATAGTGCTTGATAAAACCGATATCGATCGATGTTTCCAGCCATACAACATTATCTGCAATAGCATCCTGAATGGACATTTCGAAGAGGTCTTTTACATCCTGAGCCGTTTGACAACGGGGACGGGTATAAGAACTGATGACTTCATGCATTTCATCTAAACCGTTCATGGTACGGGGAAAGTTCGGAATGGACATACCGGCCCAATGCTTGTACCGCTCATACTTCATGCTCAAGTTTAAATGATTATGCGTATCCGATTTCGGCTGAGATTTTAAATACTCAATATCTTTCATTCTAAAACCCTTTTGCGCCCTCTATAAAGTAACAGGAAGCTCTCAAAAATAAGAACTTCCTGATTATTCTGCTTTTGTTGCGGCAATACAACACTATTAGTATCGGTAAATCATAGAAAATCTTGAATGGTTCAAGACGCTGAACCGCCGTACTGGTGGTATATCAGCGTCTTTGCGGCATTAGCCGTTGATAATCTTGATGCCGCTGCTGGTTCCGATCCGTGAGCAGCCCGCTTCGATATATTTCAGTGCGTCTTCACGGCTGCGGATTCCGCCCGATGCCTTAATCTTGGTATCTTTTTTCAGATATTTTTTGAATAATGCAATATCTTCAAGCGATGCTCCGCGCGAACCGTAACCGGTTGAGGTTTTGATAAAATCGGCTCCGGCATTTTCTACGGCAGCGCACACATTTGCCATATCTTTTTCGGCTAAGTAGCATGTTTCTACAATTACCTTTAAATGCGCTTTTTTTGCATGGCAGATTGAGGCGAGCTGCGCGATTTCCTGTTCGACATAGCCGGTGTTGCCTTCCAAAAGTTTGCCGATATTGATCACCATATCGATTTCATTTGCGCCATCATTGATGGCCTGTTCAGTTTCGGCGCATTTTACTGCGGTTGTCTGGGTGCCGAAGGGGAAGCCGATAACGCTGCAGGTCATCACATCCGAGCCTGCGAGCTCTTTTTTCACCAGCGCGACATTGCAGGGATTTACGCATACGGACGCAAAGTGATATTCTTTTGCTTCTTTGCAGAGGGTAACGATCTCCGATTCGACGGCATTCGGTTTCAATAAAGTATGATCGATATACTTATTTAGTTCCATTTTTTTCTCCTTAAAAATTGATGGAAACCGCTCACGATGTGGGGTTTGAGCGATGCCTTATATGGAAAATCTTAAAAAACGTGCCGAGTTTTTTAAGATGCCCATTCGTAGTGAAATCTGTCAGTGACAGTATAGTGACAGATGCGGTAGCGGTGCAAGAGTCTTGCCGACATGCCGCATAAGCGCGCCGGAGCTACGCAAAGCGTTGCCCGTTGTGTTCCCGTTCGATGTTATGTATCCGGTTGAACCGATGATACATTCGCAATGAGTGCTTCCAACTCCTGTCTCATCCTGATGCCGAGTTCCTGATCGGCAAGCGAGCTGCTGAGGTCTCGGAGGTATCGGAACAGGGAAAGTATCGAAGCCTGATTGTACGGCGGCGCAGTATCGATGGTATTGTCGATTTGCCGCATGATATTCGCCCGTTCTTTTAAGCCGATGCCACCTGATAAGCGGGCAATGATATAGTGTATCTGTACACGCTCACTACTGTTAAGGAAAATTTCGCGTTCTGCCTGGGGGAGAAAGGAAAATAATTCACGTAAGTATGAAAATAATTCGACTAATTTTTCGGGATCGGCCGAATTAAGGTATGCGTCAAAGGCCGGAGAATCTTTTACGGTATGTTTGGCATGGCACCATAACAGATTTTTTTGCTCTTGATCCAGGCTGAACGTATCTGCAACGGCCGCCGGTTCGGGAGGCTCATCTTCTTGAGTGAAATTGACGATGGGCTCCGCATCTTCGGCACGAGAGTCTTCATGGGAAATATCTTCGGGCTCTTCGGAGGTGAAATCTTCAAAGTCGATATCTTCAAACCCTTCCAGTGTTTCAGAAAGCGGGGTCGGTTGAGCGGAGTTTTCAAGCTCGTCCTGGTGTGGCGGTGGAGCTTCATCGTCCGTTTCGGGCTGTACCGGATTTAACGCATTATCCGTGTCTGCAGCGAGGTGCGCTGCCTCAGGCGTACTGTCGGTTGCTTGTTGTACGGGAGCAGAAACTGCTGCCTCCGCCGCCTGTTTAAGAAGCTGGGTTCCCGTAGCCTGCAGCGGCAGTTTTCGGCTCAAGTTTTCGGCAATTTTTTCCGCTAATACCTCCACCGCTTGTCCGTAGCGTTTTTCATCAAGTTTTTGATCGATGTCGGAGATAACATCTCGCAGAAATTCGATGGATGTGCCGTATGCATTCAGCGTTTTCATTCTGTCGAGCGCCGGATCGGGCTGCGCAGTTAAGTGAAACTGCTTTTGCTGCGCCTGCTGCTTTATATAGAGGTCTTCCACCGGGGATGAGAAGGTCATGCCGTCAAAGGTATGGTAGACCGGCGACACCTTCGGCTGAGGCACACCGGCCAGCTGCACGTATCCGTTGTCCGTAGGCGCCGTGCTTTGCGGCAGCGGTTGAGTCAAAGGCTGCGTGTGAGGCGGTTGCGGCGTTGTGGTATCGTCCTGTGCTGCTGCGTGCTGATCGAGCGGGGTAGGCATCCCTGCCTGGAGCGGAAGCGTCGCTGCAAACGGCGCGGTTTCGGGCTGCGGGGGCATATCCGTACCCGCTGCCGGTGGGGGCTGCATCGGTGATGCGGGCGCCATACCGGATGCGGTTTGCAGCTGCGGTGCTGTGGTATCGTTCGGTGCTGCTGCGTGCTGATCGGGCAGGGAAGACGTTTCACCGTTCATCGGAGAAGGCGTCGCCGGTACGGTGCTCGCAGCCGTTTCTATGAGCTGCAAGGCTTCGGCATCTTCATCCGCGAGCGGTAAATCTTCAATTTCTTCAGCTTCCTCGATCAATACGTCGAAAGGCAGCTCGTGTTCCGCCTTTGATACGGCTCTTAACGAAGGAGGCACCGACACAGTCGATTCCCGTTTCAGTTCGTCCTGCGTGATATAGATCGGCACGGCGCTGCTTTTGAGTTGGTCAAGGTTTTTCATCAGCTGCGGATCGGCCATATAGCTTTCGGCTGCCTGCTCGTACAAATCGAGGGTTTCCGCTAAATCTTGTGTCTGTTCAACCGTTTCCGACACGCTTTGCATGTTGAGCATTTCATTCGCTGTTTTGAGCGCCTCGATGGTTTCGCCGGATTTTTGAAATAATCGGGAAAGAGCGGAATGCGCTTCAAATGAATCCGGTTTTAACGTCAGTATTTTTTGATATACCTGATATGCCGCCTGCGGGTTATTCAGTGCCTCTTCCGTCTTGGCCAATGCCATCAATGCGGGAATATCGGTCGGCCGCTGTTTTAAAAAGAGCTTGAGCTGTTGTTGCGCTTCTTCGTATTTATGCGCCAGAATATACTGTTCCGCAAGTTCGTAGCGGAACTCAATAGCGGAAGGTGCAGTTTGTACGATCTTTTGAAAGGTTTCTTCCGCTTTTTCGACATCGCCTGTCAGTGCATAGAGCTGACCTTTCAGTTTCAGTGTATTGAGATCATTGCGGTGATTTTCGTCTAGCCGTTCAAAAAGCTCGCGAGCCTTCGCATAATCTTTGGCGTACATGCAGATTTGAATAGCCTTTAAGCGCAATGAGTGATTATCCTCATTGACTGATGCCGCTTCTGCCGCAAGGAGTTTCGGGAGCGCTTCATCGTATTGCCGTTTTTTTTCTAAATGACGGGTAAGGGCGAGTGCTGCCGGGGCATAATCGGGCTCAATCACTAACGCATCATAGAAATATTGCTCCGCCTCTTGCTGCAGTTGTTTTTTTTCAAAGAGGTAGCCGAGTTCCGTGTAGATCGGGGCGCTTTCTCCGTTGATCCGTAAGATCGAACGGTACGTGTTCAATGCGTCGTCAAGCTTATCTAGCTGCAGGTATGAGCTTGCAATGCCGGAGAGCACCTCGCTCCATGACGGATTAATACGGAGTGCGGTGTTGTAGTAGACAATCGCTTCTTCATATCGCTTCTCCTGCTGTAGGAGCCCTGCAAGATGGAAATTTAAATACGGATGATTCGGATCCATCCGTAATCCGTTTTTATATGTTTCGATCGCTTTATCCGTTTCACCGGTTAAGCTGTAGAGGTTTCCCAGCCGGTCATACGCATGGGCGTGATCGGGCTTGATTTGTATTGCACGCGAAAAATACTCGGCTGCTTTTTCATAATTGTGCATCCGTTTATATGTTTTCGCAAGATTATAGAGGACTTCGTCGGTATCTCCGCCGATCTTTTGCGCTTTTTCCAGTATGTGTAAGGCTTCTTCATAGCGCGCCAGATGGCGGTAAATGCGCCCGAGGTTGATCATCAAGTCTGTATTATTCGGATACCGCGCATATAAACGCAGATATGCGGCCATCGAACGTTCCAAATCGCCTTCATCGCCGTATATCCGTGCCAGTAAACTTTCTATCTTTTCTTTGTTCTCCGGCGATATGTCCGGATGTTTTTTTAGTACATTCGTTAATAAGCGCTCGGCATATTGAAAATCCTGTGTAATGAGCGCAGAATTCGCACGTTCAAAGATAAAATCAACTGATTCCGCCATAATTCCTCTAAAAATACGCTATTCTTTCCGTGGGCGCGCCCATACTTCTTGAGAAAAAGAGCCGACCCGGGTTCCCTCTTCGTCATCATACGCTGCAACCGTAAAAAAGTAGATTTTACCGTTATCTAAGTTGGGCACGGAATACGAGAGCACTTTTCCGGCATTGAGCGGCGAACCTGCCGAGAAATATTCTCCTTTCCGCTCGCCGTAATAGATCTTGTAGCCCTTTACATCGAAATCGATTGACGGCGTCCATGAAAGTTCGATGGAGCCGTCTTTCGGTGCAGCAAAGAGCCGTGCAGGCGGCAGCGGTTCACTGTCTTTTTCATATTCGAAGGAGATAGAATGAACAATCGGTGTTTTTTGGCCGTCCGCATCGGGATAGAGATTCCCTGCAATTTGAAAATAACGCCCCTGCATCCCGGTAATGGGCTGCCCGCTTCGTACCGGTTTCCATGCAGGCTCCGTACTTGTCCATGTATAGCGGTTTTCGCCGGATCGGATAAAGAATACGGCTTCGGTTTGTGCCGGTGTGTCGGCGGATACGGTTACTTTCTTTGCAGAAGAGAATGATCCTCCTGCATCGATGATGAGGGATTCAAACCGGCCGCCGTTGAGATGATAGCGGTCGAACAATGCGGCCTGCTCTGCGAAAGAAGGCGGTTCAATAAACTGCTTTGTTACCTTCATTTCGTCGATGAGCCCTGCATAATGCACACCGATGGATAATTCAGCCGTGTGCCCCATCTTTGAAAGCAGTACGGCATCGCTTTCCCGGCCGTTTTCGGTAATGTATACGATGCTTTCCGTATGGCCGTTCATCCGGTATTCCAAAAGGCCGATCTCTTCATTATACGTGATAAGATGGTGAGACCACTGAGACGGGATGAGGTTTGTCCGGCCTCTCAGCTGAACTGAAATGCCGTTATTGTAGGTATCTTGCCAGATATTGAAAAAATCCCATTCAAGTTTATTCTGAATAATTTGAGCAATAATATGCTGATCGGTCAGGCGTTCTTTTTCAAAATACGCCGAATACCACTGCAATACGACACTGCCGCTTTCGGTAACCGATGGCGCAATCCAAAATTCAATCGTGAACGAACCGGCAGAATGTTCGCCCGCAAAAAACGAGCCGTTCTGAGGTTTGAGAACCAAACCGGCAGTTTTGGTATGCGGACTGCACACGGCTGCTCCCGATCCGAACTTGGCCTGTTCAGCATCGGCATAGCGCATATTTGAAGACTGCACCGTGTATGAGCTGGTTTCTTCTATTATAGAAGGTGAATCAAAGCTGAGGTACAGGTCTGTTTCCTGGGTAATCTTAGGAAGACTGCTCGTCAGTGAAATTCCCGGATTCCCATATTTGCCGGGGCACATTTGTATATTTTCGGTATACTGCAGCATCCCCCATCCGTTTTTTCCGCCTGCTTCAAAAAAAGCGGAATCGGCCAAAGCGGCGCCTACAACGCTCGAAAAGAGAACTACTGCTGCGAAAATCTTTTTTATACACATCATCGTTTCAAGTATCGGTAAAGCGAGCCTTTTCTTTAAGAGTCGTTTTAACCTACGTATAGATTAGTTCGCCTGAATAATAGCGGCGTTCCCTATTGGAATCCGTGATGCAGAGTGCGCCGTCTTCGGCGATGCCGGTTAGGATTCCTTCTATTATATCTGTCTCTTGTTGGCCGCGCATAAAGCGTACTGCGCATCCGCGCTTCCATAAACGGCTACTGATTTCGCTATGCCAGTCAGGCAGCGTCAGGCAGCGTCGGATTTGTGCAAGCAGCGCCGGGATAAAAACGTCGAGGGTAGGGCACTCTGTACGGCCGATTGCCTGCGCAAGCGATGTTGCGGAGTGCGCTATGCCTTCTGAAAAATCAGTTTGCAATAGGTTAATGCCGAACCCTGCAAGGATATAGTTACCTGCTCCTTCGCATAAAATACCCGCCGCTTTTTTCCCGTTGATAAACACATCATTCGGCCATTTGACCGCTGTTTTCATCGCCTGCGGCAAAAACGAATCGAGCGTCATGCTGACCGCAAGTCCGATCCGCAGTGTGAAATCGGTGGTTGCAGGCTGCCTGAGGATAAGCGTTCCCAGCAGGTTTTCTCCTGACGGAGACAGCCATTGTCGTCCCGTTATGCGGCCTCGCCCTTCGGTTTGGTATCCTGCGTAGATAAACGTTCCGTGCGGACATCCTTCTGCAAGGCATGTTCGGGCAGCCTGCATCGTGGAGGAGGTGCGCGCATAGTAATACACGGGCGCATCGAATGGATTTGCTATCGGGGCGAGTTCCCGCGTTTCTATCGGCATCAAAATAAACTCCGAGCGTAGTCTTTTTCCGGTTGCGGTTCAGGCGCGGATAACAGGCTTGCCGGATCGGTTTCAGCGCGGATTTTTTCAACGAGCTCCGTGTTGTTTTTTAAAAACCGTGTTAAGGTATGCTCAAAAAGCTCCATACAAACCCGCGCATCGTCTTCGGCTCGGTGCGCTTCAAGCGCCGTTATACCGAACTGTACGGCAAGGTCTTGCAGCGCATAGCTTGAAAGCCCCGGAAAAACTTCTTTTGCGAATATCCGGGTATCGACTACCTTATTCGTTAAAAGCGGTTTTTCAGCCCGTGCCAATTCGGTGTTGACATAGTTGATATCGAACGGCGCGTTATGCGCAACTAAAATACCCGTACCGATAAACTCCAGAAAATCGGGAAAAATCGCCGCGATGACCGGCTTATCCTTCAACATCGCGTCGGTAATGCCGTTGACTTTACCCGCTTCTTCCGGCATCGGCATCTGGGGATTAATGAGGACATTATACCGCGCAATGATGCCGCGCCGGTCGAATTTTACGCCGCCGATTTCGACAATTTTGCCGACGGCGGCATCAAGACCGGTGGTTTCGGTATCAAAGGCGATAAAGGCTGCCGTATCATACACGGCAGCCAGCCAATCATAGCTTGTCATCTGATGGTATAGTCCAGATCGCGGGTAAAAATTTCAACCTTTTTCTCTGCGCGCTTCCGTGCAGCGTCAAGATCGTTGTTGTTTTCACTCATCAGCTCCGGATGGATGATATAGAGTTTGATCTTCGGTTCGGTACCGCTCGGACGGATACTGATAATTGTGCCATCTTCAAGGAAATACCGCAGTACATTGCTGACCGGGATATATATGGTCGATGTTTTCTCGGGAGTAAGCGGGTTATAGAGACATGAATGCTGAACATCCCATACAGTCCACACCTTTACATTACCAATTTCTCTTAATGGGGACTTGCGGAGCTTTGCCATCATATTATTCATAATTTCAACGCCTTCCGCACCCGGGAACACCTTATTGATGGTTTTTTCGCAGTAGAAGTTGTGCTGTTTAAAGAGTTCGTTTAAGCGGTCAAGCAGGCTCTTCCCTTGTTTACGCCAGTAAAGCGCCATTTCAGCACAGAGTGCGGAAGCGGCAATCCCGTCTTTATCGCGGATTTCCATCCCGAAGTTATAACCGTAGCTTTCTTCAAATCCGTAAATATAGTGATAGCCATCCTTGCTGATCTCATCGGCTTTGTTGCAAATCCATTTAAATCCCGTTAAACATTCAAAGGTTTTAACTCCGTATTCTCTCGCAATGTCGTCACAGAGACTTGATGTTACGATAGAACGGACAATAGCGGGTTTTTCGGGCATAACATTGAATTCTTTTGCAGTCAGACAGAGGTAGTCGGTAAAAAGAGCTCCCATCTGGTTACCGGTGATAAGCTGCATTTTTCCGTTTTCGTCTTTTACAGCCGAAGCAAAACGGTCTGCATCGGGATCGGTAGCCATCAGAATATCGGCTCCTTCCTTTTCCGCGAGCTCAATCGCCATTTTAAGCGCAGCGGGGTCTTCGGGATTGGGATAGCTCACTGTTGGGAAATTGCCGTCCGGTTCGCGCTGTTCTGGCACGGTGATGATGTTAAAGCCCATATCACCGAGCACTTTTTCAACGTGCATAGCGCCGGTTCCATGCAGCGGCGTGTAGACGATTTTTACCGACTTTGACATCTCTTTAATAAGATCGCCGCGGTGCAGCTTTGCTTTTACGCTGTTCCAGTATTTTTCGTCTATTTCTTTATCGATGATGATGAGTTTGCCGTTCTTAATTGCTTCGTCGCGGTTCATCATGTTGACTTTCTTAACGGCATTTACCTTTTCGATGATCCCTTTGTCGTGGGGAGGGATAACTTGTGCGCCGTCATTCCAATACGCTTTGTATCCATTATACTGCGGCGGATTATGAGATGCGGTAACGACGACGCCGGTGTCGCAGCCGAAGTGCCGGATTGCATAGGAAAGTTCGGGAGTAGGGCGCAGTGCGGAGAACAGATAGACCGTAAAGCCGTTTGCCGCAAAGATGAGCGCCGTCGCTTCTGCAAATACGTCGGAGTACCGGCGGGAATCGTGCGCGATAACCGCTTTCAGCTGGCCGTTTTTCGCCTTTTCCGGGAAGGTTTCAATAATATAGTCGGCCAGTCCCTGCGTTGCTTTTTTAATCACCGTAGGATTCATGCGGTTGGTGCCGCCGCCGATAATGCCGCGTAAGCCGCCGGTTCCGAATTCCAGTTGGCGGTAAAAGCGGTCAAAAAGTTCTTTTTCATCGTTGTTTGCAAGGAGCGTTTCCACTTCCTTTACAAATGACGGATCGGTTTCCTCCGCCATATACTGTTTTGCATACGTTTGGATGGTGCTGCTATCCATGAGAGTATCTCCTTTTGTAACCGTCTTTTGCCGAACTGCGGTTACATCTTATACTGTGAGGCACTCCAAAAGAGTCGTTATCGGCTGTGAAATGAAGCATCTTTCAACGCCGGCTGGGTTTTCTAAGATGTCCGATAATCGATGGCGCGGCGTACCGCACATTAGAGTTCCTATAATCGTTACTTTTAAAGTGTAACCCATTTTCGGCGCTTACGCAAGACGCGAATTTTAGCGGCAAAAAAATGCATTCCGGAGATATATAGGTTTTTTAGGTCTTTTAAAAAAGGAATTTCTTCTATATAATCGCAAGTATTCTATTCAGCCGCGTGAACCGCACGGCGTGATAAAGGTACATACAACGATGATGACTCCCGAAACAGATGAACACGAAGCGCAGAACACTGAGGCGCTGACTGCATTTAAAGTAAACGATTTTGAAGGGCCGCTTGATCTGCTGCTGTTCCTTATCAAAAAAAATGAAATCAATATCTACGACATTCCCATCGGCGATATAACCGAGCAATACCTTGAATATCTGGATTACGCGGTCAGCCTCAATCTTGATAGCCTCACCGAATTTTACGAACTGGCGGCGCACCTCATCTATATTAAAAGCAAGATGTTGCTCCCCGTCGAGGTCGATCTGGAAGATGAGGACATTGAAGACCCGCGGATAGAATTGGTCAACAAGCTGATCGAGTATCAGAAATTTAAAAAGCTGTCGGTATTAATGGAAGAAAAAGAAAGCGAAGCCGAGTGGTTTTTTGAACGTAAAAAAATTCAGCATGCGCTCCCATTTACCGAAGAAAACCTATGGGAACGGGTGGACACTTGGGAGCTTTTGCGGACGTTTTCTAAACTGATGTCAAATTACAATTCCGAACAGATTCTTGATCTTTATGAGGAAGTGTCCGTAAACGAAAAGCTGACGCTGATGAATGAATTTTTGGAAGAAAAAGGCGAATGCCTCTTTACCGATTTGATTGTGCGAAAGGGAAATTTACTGGATGTCATTTGCGCGTTTATGGCGCTGCTGGAAGCCGTCAAATTCAGGATTGCAAGTATTTGGCAAAATAGGATGTTCGGCGATATAAAAATACGTCCCTGGGAAAGTATCCGCAGTGATGATGGAGTATAAAATGGAAAAAGAAACAGCCCTCGTGGAGGCGATCCTCTATTTGGAAGGAGAGCCGCTTGACGAAGCTGCAATCAGTAAAATTGCCGGTTTGTCGGTCGATGTCGTGCAGGAATGCCTGAAAAACTTACAAGATTCGTATGCGGAGGCCTCAAGCGGTATTGAAATTACGCAGATGATGGGCGGATGGATTATTACGCCGAAAAAAGAATTTTGGGATGCATTGAAAGACCGATACGGTAAAAAAAACGATAACCGGCTTTCGCGCGCGGCGATGGAAACACTGTCGATTATTGCGTATTCGCAGCCGGTAACCCGCGCCGAAATCGAAGCAATCCGTGGGGTTTCCGCCGATACGATGATTAGATTGTTAGTGGAAAAGGATTTAATCAAGGAAGTCGGTAAGAAGGACATTCCCGGAAAGCCGGTGCAGTTCGGCACAACAAAGGAATTTTTAAAAGTGTTCGGCTTAAACAGCATTGCGGACTTACCTAAGATGGATGAAACGGAACAGGAGCGGTTCGAACTTGCGCGATAACAATCATTTTTCCCGACAGCCCCGAAAGGGGACGCCCGCCGAACCATCCGTTCACGTCAAAACCTCTGCGCACGCCGATACGGGAGCGCGCCTTACGCATGGCGGAACTAAAAGCGGTAAGAACAGCGTAAGCGTATATCATGAAGAGACTGAAAAGACCGGTAAGACTGAAATGCGGCTGCAGGTGTACCTAGCCCACGCGGGGGTTGCGTCGCGTCGCGCCTGCGAACAGATTATTGCGGACGGGCGCGTTTCCGTAAACGGCGTTATCGTTACCGGCATGGGCAGCAAAGTGGGCGCCGCAGATACGGTGCTCCTTGACGGGAAACCGGTACAGCCCGAAGCGCGCAAATGCTATGTGCTTTTGAATAAACCGGCGGGCTTTGTCTGCACGCTCTCCGACGAGAAAGGACGCCCGACCGCCGTGAGTCTTTTGAAAGAAGCCTATTCCGAACGGCTGTACAACATCGGCAGGCTCGATATGTTTTCAAGCGGCGCCATCCTGTTTACCAACGACGGGGATTTTTCCGCAAAGATCGAGCACCCGTCGGCGCAAATCGAAAAAGAATATGTCATAGAAACCACGCAGGACTTTCCTCCGGAGCTGCTCACCCGCTTTGAACGCGGTATCCGCGTTGACGGCATTTTTTACAAATGCCGTTCAGCCGCTGCTGTCAACCGCCGTAAGCTGAGGATTGTGCTTGTCGAAGGGAAAAACCGGGAAATCCGCCGCGTGCTGGATTCTTTTAACTGCACGATCAAGCGGCTGGTGCGGGTTCGCATCGGCATCCTGGAGCTGGGAAATCTCAAAGCTGGCGAATTTCGCGACCTTACTGCAAAGGAACGGCGGGCGCTGCTTGAACTCACCATTCAGGCATAATGCGCTTGACTGTCCGCCATTTTATGGTACACTGGCCGCTATGACAACACAGCACGACCAAGAGACGCTCTATCTTCTTGATGCATACGGATTGATTTACCGTTCTTATTTTGCGTTTATCAGCCATCCGCTGACAAATAAAGCCGGAGAAAACGTGTCCGCGCTTTACGGCTTCTTCCGTAGTTTATACGCAGTCTTAAAAAACTATCGGCCGCAGTTCTTTCTGGCTGCCTTCGATTCCCGTACGCCGACGTTCCGGCATGAATTATACGCCGAATACAAAGCAACCCGCGACAAAACACCGGAAGACTTACATGCGCAGATTCCGCATATTGAACGGCTGCTTGAAACACTGGGGATTGCTTGTTTCCGTAAAGACGGATTTGAAGCCGATGATATTATCGCAACACTGGCGAGCCGCTGCGAACGGGAAGGCCGACGCTGCGTAATTATCTCCAGCGATAAGGACTTATTGCAGCTCGTCACGGATTGCGTTACGGTGCTGAAGCCCGATAAGAGTGAAGCGCTGGCTCATTGCGGGATTGCAGAAGTGAAGGAACACTGGGGCATTGCGCCAGCGCAGATACTCGACTATCTTTCGCTGATTGGAGATGCGTCGGATAACGTGCCCGGCGTCAAAGGCATCGGACCGAAGACGGCGGTAAAGCTTTTAGATGATTACGGCTCGCTCGATGCCATATATGAAAAGATTGACTCCATCGCCGGTTCGGTACAAAAAAAGCTCGCTGCGGGAAAGGATAGTGCCTATTTTTCAAAAAAATTGATTACGCTTGCTTCCGATGTACCGATTGAAAGCACACTGGAGGCCTATCGTTGTACTGTGCTGCATTATCGGGAAGCTGCAGCCCTCTTTCGCGAATACGAGCTGCCGCATCTTGCCGAACTATACGAAAAACATGCGGACGGCGGAGAAGCAGCTTCGGCTGCCTCCCTTTCCCGCGCCGGTAAAACCGGAAACGGAGCCGAAGCATCTGCCCGAGAAGGCGCAGAAGCGGGACGCACGGATGCCGATGGAACAACCGGCGAATCGGAGCCGCTCCGGCAGAACAGCGGGGATTACCGCACCGTAACCGATCCGCAGGAACTTGCACGGATCATCCAAGAGGCTGAAACGCAAGGGTTGGCTGCGTTCGACTGTGAAACCACCGGCATCAATCCCCTGCATGATACGCTTGTGGGCTTTTCCCTCAGTTTGAAAGCGGGAAGCGGCATCTATGTACCGCTGAAAGCTCCTGCGCCCGAGCTGGGTGAAGAACCGTACACGGTGATGGAACAGGCTGCTGCCGAAGCGCTGCTCGCACGGCTGTGGGAAAACGAATCACTGACACTGATACTGCACAACGGGAAGTTCGACTATCAAGTGCTGAGAACTGCCGGTGTTGTTACGGAAGCCCGCTGCCGCCTGTTTGATACGATGATCGCCGCGTGGCTGCTGGATCCGGATCGTATGAGCTTTGGGCTTGAAGCGCTGGCTGAAACGCAGCTCGGCTTGCAGGGGACTGAATATCGGGATGTCGTGCCGAAAGGGAGTACCTTTGCCGCAGTTCCCATTCAACGCGCAACTGAATACGCCGCTGAGGATGCCGACTTTACGTTACAGCTCTATGAAGCCTTTCGGCCTGCACTGGAGGAGACGACGCTTTCGACGCTGTTTGAAACGCTTGAAATGCCGCTGATGCCGCTTCTTGCCGATATGGAAGCGCAGGGCATTTTCTTAAAAAAAGAAGAACTTTTCACGTTTTCCGAAGAATTGGCTCAAACGCTTGCGCGGCAAGAAGCCGAAATTTATAAAATAGTCGGGCATCCCTTTAACATCGCGTCTCCGAAGCAACTGCAGGAGGTGCTTTTTACCGAACGGAAGCTGCCGCCGGGCAAAAAGACCAAGACCGGCTATTCTACGGATATTTCGGTGCTTGAAGAGCTGGCCGCAGTGGATGAGCTTCCGGCAAAAATTGTCGATTACCGGGCTTCGGCAAAGCTGAAGTCGGGATATGCCGATGCGCTGCCCTTGCTTGCGGATTTGAAGGGGCGGATACACACCAGCTTTATTCAAACGGGGACGGCAACGGGGCGTCTTTCGAGTCGTGATCCCAATCTGCAGAACATTCCGATTAGAGGGGAAGAAGGACGGAAAATCAGGCGGGCGTTCTATGCTGCAGAAGGGAAGAAGCTCATTTCTGCCGACTATGCGCAAATTGAACTCGTCATTTTAGCGCACTTTTCCCGTGATGAGAATCTTGTCAAAGCCTTCAATGAAGGAATCGATGTGCATGCAGCAACCGCTTCACTGATTTTCAATGTACCGATCGATACCGTCGTACCCGATATGCGCCGTGTGGCGAAGGTGATCAACTTCGGTGTGATGTACGGCATGAGCGCGTTCCGGCTGGCAAATCAGCTGCGCATTTCCCGTACGGAAGCTGCGGAGTTTATTACCCGCTATTTTGCGACGTATTCGGGGGTTACCGCTTTTATGGAACAGTTGAAGGAAACGGCCGCCGAAAAGGGGTTTGTGGAAACACTGATGGGAAGGCGGCGTACCATCCGCGCTATTACCAGCAAAAATCAAAAACAGCGTGCCGCTGCCGAGCGGATTGCCATCAACACGCCTATTCAAGGATCCGCCGCCGATATTGTAAAAACGGCAATGCTGAAGGTCGACCGGGCGCTCAAACGGCAAGGCTTAACGGCGCAGCTTTTATTGCAGGTTCATGACGAACTCATCTTGGAAGCGCCCGAATGCGAGGTTGAGCCGGTACAAGCGCTCTTAAAACAGGAGATGGAGCACGTCGTTGATCTTGCGGTGCCGCTCCGTGTTAGTATCGAAGCGGGCAGCTGTTGGGGTGATTTTCATTAATGAAAATCCGAATAAGGGAGTATATCGATGTTGTTGTTTAATTTTATTTTGGCGATGCTGCCGATTTTCTGGCTGATCATCTCTTTGAGTAAGCTGAAAATGGCAAGTTACAAGGCCTGCGGCATCGCATTGGCGATTACTGCCGTGCTGGCTGCCTCATACTGGAAGCTGAATATCGTGCATATTTCGAGCGCCGCGCTGGAAGGTGCGCTGAATGCACTGTGGCCGATTTGTTTGGTAATCATCGCGGCGCTTTTTACCTATAACCTCACGGTGTCTACCGGCGCGATGGACGTGATTAAAAAGATGCTGGCCGGTATCTCCGACGATACACGGATACTGATGCTGATTATCGGCTGGGGATTCGGCAATTTTATGGAAGGTATGGCAGGATTCGGCACTGCGGTTGCGATCCCTGCATCGATGCTGGCGGGAATCGGGCTTGATCCGATCCGAGCGGTAACCGCTTGTCTTGTGATGAACACCACGCCGACCTCGTTCGGTTCGGTCGGCGTTCCGACTGCAACGCTCGCATCGATTACAGGGCTTGATTTACTCAGCCTATCCGCCGACGCCGCGCGTATACAGGCACTACACACATTTATTTCGCCGTTTTTGGCAATCATCATCTGCGGCGGTGGCGTGAAGGCGCTGAAAGGAGTGTGGGGCGTTACCTTCATCGCGTCAGTGTCTTTTGTTGCGCCGTATCTCCTTTTTTCACAGCTGCTTGGCCCCGAACTGCCGAATATTATCGGCTCGATCTGTTCGCTGCTCTGCATGATTGCGGCCGTACAGCTCGGCAAAAAAATCAAGAACCATGCCGCCGGAGGAAAACGCAGCGCCGATGCCGTGCAGAAGGAACCCGGTGGTACGCAGCCTGCTCAAGCCGAATCGCAGTCTCAAGCGGTGGCACAGTCATCAGTCGGTCTTCTTGAAGGAGCCGTTGCCTGGGCTCCGTTCGTGTTAATTTTTATCTTCTTGATTATGACTTCAAAATTATTCCCACCGCTGCACAATGTGATTAAAGACATTAAAAGTTCTTTTTTGATATACACCGGCAGCGGAGGAAAGCCTCTGACCTTTAGCTGGATCAATACCCCCGGCGTTATCATCTTTATTGCGGCAGTGTGCGGTGCACTAATTCAAAAAGCCCGGCCTGCGCATATCGTCGGCGTATTGGGAGCAACACTGAAAAAATATTGGGCAACGATTGTGACGATTTGCGCAGTAATGGCTGCCGCCAAAATAATGATATACAGCGGCATGATTTCCGACATTGCCCGTTCCGTCGTGGCTGCAACCGGCCCCGTCTATCCTTTTATCGCACCGCTCATCGGCGTATTAGGCGCATTTGTAACTGGGTCGGGAACATCCACCAACGTACTGTTTGGAAATTTACAACAGGAAACAGCGCTCTCGCTCGGCTTGAATCCTTATTGGATTACCGCAGCAAACGTAATGGGTGCCGGTATCGGTAAGATGGTATGTCCTCAGAATATCGCAATCGGTGCAGGGGCTATCAATGCATCCGGTTCGGAAAGCACAATCCTTGCTGCCGTGTTTAAGTATTTCATCGTCTATGCGCTCCTTGCAGGGGGCATCTGCTTCGCCGGAACGCTCATGGTGTAGGGGTGTGGGTGTGGGTGTTGGTGTGGGTGTGGGTGTGGGTGTGGGTGTGGGTGTGGGTGTGGGTGTGGGTGTGGGGGATGCTATTCTTATTCCCCCGCGGTTCATCAAAACGCATTGTTCTCATACCGTGCTTATTTCCCGTTCTTGCATGCTACAGTACCGGTATTATTGCAAGCCGTTCATGGATAAACATCTTTGTCCATCTTTAAAATGGATGTCAAATTGCGGGAACGGCAATACGATATGTTCTTGTTTTAATTTTTCATCTATTTCAATAAACAACGAATTCCGTAAATGTATAAAATCTTCAACCCTTGTCCATGCCATCAGCGTGAACTCAATACTTGAAGTTGAAAATGTATTCCAAAGAATTGAAGGGGCTGGGTCGGCAATAACAAATGCATTATTTTTTGCAACATCCAAAAGGACTGTCTGCAGTTTTCGTAAATCGGTTCCATACGCGACCCTCAATTCCGTTTTTACACGCCGATACGGAAACTGTGAATAATTGATCAGATTTGCTTTTATTATCGTCTCGTTTGGGATCCTCACGTACTGATTGTCAAATGTTTTTAAGATAACCGATAATAAATTGATGGATTGAACCGTTCCCATTGTACCGCTTACTTCAATGATATCATTTATTTTAAATGTCCGTTCGGTGATGACGAATAGTCCTGAAATAACATTCGATATTGATGTTTGCGCTGCAAAACCGATTGCAACGCCTGCGATGCCCGCAGCTCCAAGCATTGCACTGATATCTATTCCCAAACGATGAAAGACCGTAAACACAATAACAATAAAACCGGTATACCTGATAATTTTATCAATGATGTGTTGTGTTTGTAGTGAACATCGTTTTACGGTAATTCTTTTTACGATGCTATTAACTATCTTAAAGAAAAGATAAATAACAAAAAGAATAACGATTCCCTGCACTGTATTCCATATTATGGAGGAAATGATTTCGCTATTTACCTCTGTAGAAGCGCGTGTAAAATTTTTTATAAGAGTGATTATGCTATTCATACCGAAAAATCCTTCATTAATATCCTCGCTCAGCCGCGGTTTCGCTAACGCTGGAGGCTTGCGTCAGCGCTTGCTGTTTAACGCTGTCGATATTTGCACTGATTTGACGGATCGATCCGGCGGTCTCAGCCATATTGGTTGCAAGCTCTCCGCCGATTTCTTCCATTATGTCGCTATTTTGACTGATTGCTTTTACCGTATGTCCGATCTTCTCCATTGTTGCATTAAAATATTCGGATAATTCTGTTACTTCATCATTTCCGTTTACTTCCATACGGACTGTTAAATCGCCTTCACCCAGCGCAATACCTTGAGCAAGCCGAAAATCAGCATTAATTTTTTTCTTAATGAAAAGCGCTTTTTTTGTGGGTTACTACTCATTCGTCCGTCTCCTCTCGGTTACAATATTTGATTTACTGTAAAACGTCTAGCCGGTAAGGTTCGGGTTAGGATTCGGCGTAGCATACTCCGCTTATGCCGAATCCCTTTGATGATAAAAAAAATGCACGAAATTTGAAAAAATCTCGCGCAAAAAGCACAAAGAGTGAAATAATGCCGCTAAGCTCCGGTTTTTTGAGCGGCAGGATTCGCTTCCTCATTAAGCGTGACCGGCACGCAGTAGGAAACGATCCGCCCGGCTTTTCCGCGGTGGGAGCGCATATTTTTCTCTTCGGCAGTCAGTTCGGCAACCGTTTTACCGATTTCGGGAAGGTACACGATGGGGTCGTATCCGAACCCATGCGCTCCCCGCGGTTCGTCTGCGATAACACCTTCGCATGTTTCTTGCACGGTAAAAAAGCGATGCGGACCCAACATCACGACGATGCAGCACACAAAACGGCAGTTCCTTTTTTTGATGCCTTCCATTTGCTGTAACACAAGGCGATTTCGATCTGCAGCATCCAGAGGAACGCCGTCTTTCATGCCGTAGCGGGCGGAATAAATACCGGGTCTGCCGTCGAGTGCATCGATACACAGCCCCGAATCGTCGGCGATAACCGGCATTTTTACAATGTCGTATAACGCTTCTGCCTTGAGTAAGGCATTTTCAAAAAAAGTGGCGCCCGTTTCTTTCGGATCGAACGCAATGCCCGCATCAGCGGGCAGGATAACATGGTAGTCTTTTAAAATAGCGGCAAACTCTTCCTGTTTATGCCGGTTGCCGCTTGCTAAGTAGATAGTCATGGCTCACCATACCACGCTTTTTTTAGCTGAGCAAGATCATTGTCAACCGTTGCGTGCGAAATGCCCAGCCGTTTTGCCAACTCCCGATTACTCGGCCCGCGCGTATAGGTTTTCAGACGGTGTAAATACCGCTGCCACAGATTATAACTGTATGTTTGCTGAACTTTCAGCCGCTCGATTACCGAAGTATGAAGCGGGTCAACCATGCGCAGCTGAAGCGTCGCGCTCTGGTAGCGGATATAGTAGAAATCCCGCTTTTCCAGCCATTCGTTAAAACGGTCGTTCCGCGGCTTATTCTGCACTTTTACCTCTTCAATCAGCTGACGGATTTCTCCGGTAGGCACTTCAAGATGCGCTGCAACCGTGTTGAGCAGCGCTTCATCAATGCAAAAACATGCCTTACACAGCAGCTCTAACATATACCGCGAGTATATTTTCTTCCGTTTCAGCGTCCATTTGATACTGTCCTGCAGCTCGCGCTCTTTTTCCGCAGAGACATTGTACTCAGGCAGCGGACTGGCTGCATACACTTCGTATCCGCACGGCCTGTCTTGGGATATCAGAATGTCTTTGGCTTTTTGCCGCTGTTCATCTTGCGCGAGGGACGTGTAAATTGCCTGTTCGCGGTATCTGCGCTTAAACAATTTCCAGTTATAGGAAAGCGACATCCGCAGATACGTGGAAAAGATCGAAAGCTCAGGTTTATAGCCGGTAATAATCGTATGCAGCCGCGGATACAGCCAGAGGAGAAAGTCGCTCCGGTGATCTTCGGTTGCATAGAACACGCCGAATTCGCGCAAATGAAAATAGATATACTGAAAAAGTCTATCTATTGCCTTTTTCTTGTCATCATGCTGCGAAAATTCCGTCAGAATAGTTTCCAGAATCTCTTCTTGCATACAGTACTCCTCCCTCATCGTGTAATGTTCAGGCTCAACTTAAAAGCTCACGGTTCTCAAGCGGCTTTCTTTCGTTCCGTATTTACATAAAGCAAGATTCGTGCCAACTGTAGAAATATCCGCCAAAAATGATGGAAGTGCGCTCTTTTTTGAAGAAACTTCCGAAATCTCGTAGGTTGTGGATGTGTCATCCCGAAAATGGAATGGTGTATTGTAAATATTTGCCGGCTATCGAAGTTTTATCGTTCGGAAGTGTATATCAGAATCTGTCATCATAACATGCTGAAAAGTGTCAGATTCTGACAGATACGCCGATGTGCACTGAAATAGGCGCTTAGAGCGGCTGCCATGGCTGGTTTCATCAGGATTTTGAGGGAAAAAGCGGAATTTCAAGCGGTATCATGCAAAATGGTTGGATTTGTATAATCGATTCTCTTTTTAAAATGATGCGTAAGAGCGGTTCTTATCTTCTATATAATAAAATTTTTTGCTATTATAAACGCATCGTATACATGATATAAGGAAGATGAGATGAATAAAAACAGCAAAATTACCGCTGACGTATTCGACAATTTACTCTACCTTTCGCGTCTTTCTCCCAATGACAGCGATACCGAGTCAATTGCCGGGCAAGTCAGCCAGATTGTCGAATACTTCGATATTCTGAAAAAATTCGATGCTCCCGCCGAATCAGGCAGTGCAGCATTCTGTTCGGATCGTCTGTTACGCAGCGATACGATAGCTGCGGGGATTGCACCGTCCGATTTAAAAAAAATGACCGGCGAATATATGGACGGCTATTTTCGTGTTCCTAAGGTTTTGGGGAGCGGGGTGTAATGATGAAAGATATTTGTACCGCAAGCTTATCCGAACTGAAAGCAGCGTTAGACGCCGGTTCGATCAGCTCTGTTGAAATTGTCCGTGCGTTGAAGGCTGCCTATCACGCTGATGAAAACACTGCGCAGCCCTTACACGGATTTATTGAATTTTTTGATACTGCGGAAGCGGAGGCGGAAAAAGCCGATGCGTTGAGAAAAGAAGGGAAGGCAGCCGATAAGCCGTTATTAGGACTTCCGTTTGCCGTCAAAGACAATATTTCTATGAGTGGAAAGCTCTGCACGTGCTGCAGTAAGGTGTTGGACGGCTATGTCGCGCCTTATAACGCAACGGTCATTGCCCGTTTGACGGAAGCAGGAGCAATCCCGATCGGTCGAACAAACATGGATGAGTTTGCAATGGGCTCTTCAACCGAGTATTCCGTCTACGGTCCGTCCCGTAATCCGGTAGACCGAAGTCTTACGCCGGGCGGCAGCTCAGGCGGTTCGGGTGCCGTCGTTGCGGGCTTCCAGGCACCGTTTGCGCTCGGTACGGAAACGGGCGGTTCCGTACGGCTGCCTGCGTCATATTGCGGCATCTACGGATTAAAACCGACGTACGGCGCAATCAGCCGCTATGGGGTTGTAGCATTCGGCTCGTCGCTGGATCAGGTCGGGCTTTTTGCCCGCTGCGTCGACGATATCGGCCTGGGGCTTTCCGTTGCAGGCGGCCGCGACCTGCAGGACGAAACAAGCGTATCGCATGATTTTTCCGCGTGCAGGAATCTTGCGGCGTACGGCGATGAGGAATTGAAAACGCTCCGTATTGCGCTGCCGGTTGAATTTACGCAAACGAAAGGCTTGGATACCGATGTCGCGGCCGTCTTTGAAAAATACCGCGCATGGTTTACCGCACACGGTATTCAGGTTGATACCGTTTCCGTGCCGGTCTTGGAAGCGGCAATCGCGACCTATTACGTGATTGCTTTATCCGAAGCGTCCAGCAATCTTGCCCGCTTTGACGGCATCCGCTACGGGTTACGGAAAGACCCCGGTAAGGGATACGATGAGCTGTACTGCGCGACCCGTTCCGAAGGTTTCGGCCGGGAGGTAAAGCGCCGCATTATCACCGGGAATTATGTATTGTCTCACCATTTATCGGGCGACTGCTATGAAAATGCGCTCCGTGTCCGCGCCCGTATGGAAAAAGAAATCGGCGCCGTATTACAGCAATACGATTTTATCTTCTGTCCGACAGCTCCTTCACCGGCCTTTAAACTCGGCGAGCGTGTAGACGATCCGTTGGCCATGTATCTTTCGGATTTATTTACCACGTTTGTCAATCTTGCTCATATTCCCTCGCTGTCGATTCCGGCAGGAAAGGCGCAGGACGGACGCCCGATTGGAATGCAGATCGCAGGCGCAAAACTGTCGGAAGAAAAAATCTTGCGCTTAGCAAAAACGTTGGAGGCGGCACAGGTATGAGTTCGGAATTATCTTATGAAGTAATTATCGGCTGTGAAATTCACTGCCAACTTTTGACCAAAACAAAAGCGTTTTGCTCCTGCGAAAACCGCTACGGCGGTATGCCGAATTCCCGCGTGTGTCCGGTGTGTCTCGGATTGCCGGGCGCCCTGCCGGTTATCAGCAGCGAATATATAAAGCTCGGTATTAAAGCTGGGTTTGCGCTCGGCTGTACCGTCAATGCGTTCAGTAAGTTTGACCGCAAACACTATTTTTATCCTGACCTTGTAAAAGGGTATCAGATTACTCAATACGATAAGCCTATTTGCGAAAACGGCCGCGTTGAAATCAATATGGCCGCTCCAAACGAGGAGCCGCGCATCCGGACGATCAGGATTGAGCGTATTCATCTTGAAGAGGACGCAGGAAAAAGCCTCCATATCGAAGGTGCCCACAGCTACATCGACTACAACCGCTGCGGAGTGCCGCTGATCGAAATCGTATCGAAGCCGGATATGAAAAGTCCAGAGGAGGCGGCGCAGTACATGCAAACCGTCCGGGAAATACTGAAGTTTATCGGGGTTACCGACGGCAATTTGGAAGAAGGCGCCATGCGCTGCGATGCCAATATCAACTTAAAGGTGTTTGAAAACGGCACGGAGTACCGCACGCCGATCTCTGAAATCAAAAACATGAACTCCTTTAGAACCGTCCGCGATGCGTGTGCGTATGAAGTGCAGCGGCAGTTGGAGGAATTTAAAACCGATCGTCAGGAATATGCGCCCGATTTTAAACGCACCATGGGTTGGGATGAACCGAGCGGTAAGACCGTTATTCAGCGTACGAAAAATTCCGCCATTGATTACCGGTTCATGCGCGAACCCGATATTCCGCCGGTTATGCTGAGCCAACGTTACATCGATTCTGTGGAACAGACCGTCGGCGAATTACCGGCTGCCAAGCGGGCGCGTTTTAAAGCGGAATACGGGCTTTCCGATTTTGATGTGGAAACCTTGACGGCTGAACGGAGCTTAGCCCAGTGGTTTGAAGACGCCGCCGTGCAAACGAAGGATCCGAAAAAGGTTGCCAACTGGATACTGGCCGAAGTGCTTGCCGTGCTGAATGAACGGCATATCAGCCTGGAGCAGCTGCCGTTCGGCTCCGGTCACATCGCCGAACTGGTGAATGCCCTTGATGCGCAAACCATTACCAGTAAGCAGGCGAAGGATGTTTTTGCCGAGATGCTGAAAAGCGGGAAAAAACCGCAGCAGATCATCCGGGAACAAGGCCTGTCGCAGGTCAGCGACATTGCTGCAATCGAAAAGCTGGTTGACGAGGTCTTTGCCGCGAATCCGCAAGCGATAGCCGACTGGAAAAAGGGAAAAACCAATGTTGCCGGTTGGCTTATGGGGCAGGTGATGAAACAGTCCCGCGGGAAGGCTAATCCCAACCAGACAACCGAATTGGTGCAAAAAAAATTGGCGGCGCTGTAAAAACGCTGCGGTTATGCGGAATGCCGAGAGGCGTTCCGCCATAGGCTCTGAAAATTGAAGATCGGAAATCGGTAAATTCAAAATATGATGTTTTGAAAAGATGAGTGTCTCTGTGATTGTTGCCGGGCTTTCAGCATGAGATAGTACATGTATTCCGATATAACCGGTGCAAATTTTTGAATGCTTTTGGTGCATTGACTAAGGCTGTATCTTCATATATTATAATCGGGCTTTATTTTACGATTGCTTTACGCAGTGTGGGTACGCTTTAAGAATTTGCATCTTTGGGTGTGTGCAAATCCGCACACGGATGTATGGCGTCCGTAAATACTGCAAAAGAACCGGTATGACCGGTACACTCCATCCCATAGTAAATATGGGACGTAAATGGCCATTAGGAGGGCACATGAGAAAGTATGAGTTGATGACTGTCTTTCCGATTGAGGAAGATCAGTTCAAAAAGGCTATTGAAGAAACCCGCACAGTGCTTGGGGACTTCAATGTTCAAATTGATTCCGAAGAACCTTTCGGAGATCGTGAATTAACCTACGAAATCAAAAAAAGAACAAAGGGGCGCTACGTTTTGTTCAACATTCACAGCGAACCCGAAAAGATCATCGAAATTGATCGTAAATTTAAACTCAATCAGAATCTTTTGACTTTTTTATTTATCAGAATTGATGAATAACCGAGGGAGATGTTGATGGCAGATATAAACCATGTTGTGCTGGTCGGCAGGCTCACCCGTGATTCGGAATTGAAATACATCCAAGCAGGTTCATCAGTGTGCAAGTTTTCGCTTGCAATCAACCGTCGCCGTAAAAGCGGTGAAGAGTGGACTGAAGAAGCGCATTATTTTGATATTGTGCTTTGGGGAAAACAAGGGGAGGCGCTCCATCAATACCTGACGAAAGGAAAACAGGTTGCGGTTGAAGGAGAACTCAGACAAAACCGATGGGAACAGGATGGACAGTCTCGCAGTAAAATAGAAATTGTTGCAAACAATATTCAGTTATTGGGAGGCAGTTCAGGAGGTGGTCAGCAGATGAAAAGCGGCAATCAAGGAGCATATCAGCGGTCAAATGCCCCCTCAGCGTATCAGGCGCGGCAAAACACGCCGCCATCTGATGACGGCTACGAAGCCGATTTTGACAATGCTAATTTTGATACTATCCCATTTTAAGGAGAACTGAATATGGCTGATGAAACACTGAATACTACTGAAGTAGAAACAAATACACCGGAAACGCCCCGCGAAGGAGAAGAACGCTCAGGAAATAAGAAGGGAAAATTATTCTATCGTAAAAAAGTATGCCGCTTCTGCTCTCAGAAAGCGAAGATCGATTATAAGGATCCCGATTCTTTACGCCGGTTTATCACCGAACGCGGAAAGATTTTGCCGCGCCGGATTACCGGAACCTGTGCAAAGCATCAGCGTAAACTTGCGCTTGAAATTAAGCGTGCACGTGCGCTTGCGCTGCTTCCCTACGTTGTAGACTGATCCCGGAAGGCACAACAGCCGAGCGCTGTTTGACTGCCTTCCCATGAATGTATGGCGCTGCCTGCTTCCAACTCCTGGAATACTACGGCAGCTGTATGAGATGTAGGAGCTGTCCAAAACTGAAGTCTTGGGGCAGCTCCATTACAAGGAGCTTGAAGATGAAAGTAATTTTAAATGAAGATGTAAAGTACCTCGGTGAAGAAGGAGATATTAAGGACGTTGCAAAAGGCTATGCCCGTAACTATTTGTTCCCACGCGGACTCGCGGTACCGTGTAATGCCGCTACGTTGGCTCATTTTGAAAGCCGCAAAGAAGAAATTGAGCAGCGGAAAGCCGTTAAGCGTCAGGATGCAGCCGGTTTAAAAGAACGGCTTGAAGCATTGACGATTACAATCGTTATGCCTGCCGGTCCGAATGGAAAGCTCTACGGTGCCGTTACGAACCAAACTATTTCCGATGAATTGCAGAAGCTCGGCTTTGAAATTGAACGGAAACGGATTGAACTGCCCGGTCTGACCTTTAAGAGCGTCGGAAATTATTCTGCAATGCTTAAACTGTATGAGTCCGCTGTAGCGACGGTTGCCGTAGTCGTAGAAGCTCAGCCGGAACCTGAAAAAGCACCTGAGGCAAAGCCGGAAAAACGCTCGCGCCGTCGCCACGAAGATGCTGCTGAAGAACAAGCCGTAGAATCTTCTGCGGAAGCGTCGGCAGAAGAAGCGCAAGAGGCTGCATCCGAATCACAGGAATAGGAAGCGGTTGTAGAACGGACTAATCGTATGAAAAGATGCTCGCATCTCTTTAAATAGGTTAGGCTTTTTTTAGAAAATTTATCTATTTCTATCGCTTTTTATAAAAAACGATAACACTTGCAGAGAGAAGCCTTCAAAAGAGGCTTCTCTCTTATTTTATAGGCTGCAGAATGTATCCGTTTATTACGATGCTGCATAATTACCAAAAATGAAAAGAGGAGGCCATTGAATGTCAGACATGACAAAGCCGCTGTCGTTATTGAAAGATAAAATTCCGCCGAATAACACAGAGGCGGAGCAGGCAATACTCGGCGCAATTCTCCTCGAATCGGATGCGCTCGGGACGGTGTTGCAGTATGTTCGTGCGGAAAGCTTTTATACGCTCGCACATCAAAAAATCTTTCAGGCAGTACTTGATCTGTATAACAAAGGGCAGCGTGTTGATATTCTGGTAATCAGCGAGCATTTACGGCAAGAAGGTTTGCTGGATTCTGTCGGCGGCACTGCCTACATTGCATCTTTGACTGATACGGTTCCCAGTACCGCGAACGTAGCCTATTATGCAAAGATCGTGCTCGATGCCGCCATCCGCCGGTCGTTGTTGAAAGTATCACATCAAATTTACGCCGATGTGTTTGATGAAACCGTCGCGTACTCTTCCGTGTTGGAACAAGCGCAGAAAAATATCTTTGATTTAACCGATGCGGGGCAGTCGGCGACGTTCCATACGCCCAAGGATATTATCTCCGAGGCGGTGGAAATCATTGAGGCGCGTTCTAAACACCGCGATGAATTTTCTGGGATTCCTTCCGGCTTTGAATTTTTGGATACGCTTACCAGCGGCTTTCAAAATTCAGAACTCATTATCATCGGAGCGCGCCCTTCGATCGGAAAGACGGCGCTTGCGCTCACGATTGCCGATTATATTACCGTACAAAAAAAGATACCGGCCGCCTTCTTTTCGCTTGAAATGTCCAGTATGCAGCTCATCCTCCGGCTTTTTTCACTTGAATCGCGTGTCTCTTCTTCTAAAATCCGCTCCGGAAACCTGCAGCTGGCGGATTTTGCAAAAATTCAAGATGCCGCGGGCCGGTTGTATGAAGCGCCCCTTTATATCGTTGATATGCCCAATATGAAGCTGCTTGATCTGAGGGCAATGGCACGGCAGCTCTGCCTGCAAGAAGGCGTTAAAATTCTGTTTATTGATTATCTCGGTTTGATTGCCTCGGAAAACAATGCCATTCCGCGCCATGAGCGGTTCGCCGAAATTTCTCAGTCGCTTAAAAGCCTTGCCCGTGAGCTGAACATTCCGGTGATTGCGCTTTCACAGGTCGGCCGCGATGCAGAGGGTACTGCACCGACACTGGCAAACTTGCGGGAATCAGGTGCAATTGAGCAAGATGCCGATGTCGTTATGTTTTTGCATCGCGAAAAACGTGAAAGCCCCGATACCGAACTCATTGTTGCAAAGCAAAGAAACGGACCGGTAGCAACGGTCAACCTTGAATTTATCAGCGAATGCACCCGCTTTGTTTCTAAAGCCCGATCAGATTAAAATAGAAAACGGAATTTTTACCGCTTTCAATCGAAATTCTTGCTACAGCGGCAGATATGCTTTCATCAGTTCAAAGCGCTGCCGGAAATACTTTTTTTCTTTTTCAGACAGGGTGTCTATCCATTCTTGGGTAAAACGCTTTACAACCGGATATTCCGGTTCATTGTACTGCGTAATAAGATGAGGTGTGATAGAAAACTGCACACCTACCGTATCTTTTTTTATACAGATGAGCTGCAATAAGACGGCATCGCCGGTGTATTCCCGGTAATATGTCGGATTGTCAAAACGGATATGCCATCGTTGCCCTGAAATGAAATTTCCCATTGAATACATGCAAAAAACGGATCGCCGGACAGTTGTCTGTTCTAATACCGGCGGTTTAACGGCTTCTGAGGTAGCAGAAGCGTGTACAAGAGTATCGGTCTGCTGTGCCGCTGCAGTATGTGCGTGTTGCAGATACTCGGCTGCGCCGACCGCGGCATTGATTCCAAGAATCCGAGGCTCCTGATTCTGAGTCGCAGCGCCGGAAGCGATGCCGAACCGAGCGGCAATATCGGCTGTACTCCAGGCTGCGGTCGGCGCTATAGCGATATCAGTGGATACGGGCTGCGTCCGTTCTACGGTGATTGTTTCCCATGTTTGCATGACATGCGGATGATGCGCCCAAATAATATCGACTCCCGCTTCTCCGAGCCGTTTAAACCAGGCCTTTTTTGCTTCGGAAACCGTTCGTACATATTCCGGTTCATCCAGATGCAATCCCAATATGAAAAGATTGCATGGATACGCGGTACGCGCATTTTTCAAGATGGTTAGCAGTGCCTCCCGTCCCCGCTTAGTCGGTGCGCTGTAATAGAGCCGTTTTTTTGATGCATCATGCGAATTGAGAATCTCCGTAACGGCACAATAGAGAATATTCCAACCTTTATAAGTGATGCGTGTAACCGAAATTGAATCGTCTACCGTATCTTTTAAACCGGAAAATGCAAGCGGGGGATGGGGATTGTCTAATGTGTTCCGCTCTTTTTGAACGGTTTTTACCGCCTGCAATGTGCCGTCAATACCTGCTGTTTGCTGATCATTGGTATGATTATTAGCCAAACTCAATATATCAAAACCGGCCTCCGCTGCTGCTCGCAGATACGGTGTATGCACATTAAAGCGAGGATAGGTTGAAAGCTCAAGCGAATCGCAAACCGGTGTTTCCACATTTACAAAACTTAAATCATCACAATGTAATATTTTTCTTATATCAGTGTATATTAAATCATACGACTTCATATTAAAATTGACTGTATGAGCCATAAGATCGCCTGCAAATGTCAATACAAGCGGAGCCGGTTCTGTTTTTTTCATCGGATCGGTCAGTTCCGAAGCAGTATCCGGGGGAGATGCTAAGGTGGCGTATCCAGCTGCGGGATGCTGGCACTGCGAGCCGGTAAGAACACAGCATGAACAGATGAAGAAAAGGCATAGACTGAAAGTGATGATTCTTTTCATATAGTAGTAATAATGTCGATTGATGAGGGGTGATGATACGCGTCGGAAATAAAGGCGTATCACAGGGTATCATATATACCGATCAGGCATATCGAAAGAGCATGAGTGTTACGATATGCCCGTATCGTTTTTATTCGGCAATAATCGCTTCCAAAGCGGTTTGCATCATAGCGGTAAAGGAGGTTTGCCGTTCTTCCGCAGTCGTTTCTTCATGGGTAACCATGTTGTCCGATATTGTCAGAAGCGTAAGCGCCTGCCGCTTATACTGCGCTGCTAATGTGTAGAGCTCAGCTGCTTCCATCTCGATCGCTAAAAGACCGTATTTCGCCCAGAGTTTCCATGTTTCAAGCTCATCATAGAAAACATCGGAAGAGGCAATGCCTCCGACAAACGGTTCATATCCCAGGCGGATAGCTGCATCATAGGCATTCTTTAATAGTTTCCAATCCGCAGTCGGTGCAAACTGAGTACCGCGGAATCTGAGCGTGTTTGAACCTGAGTTTGTGGAGGCGCTCATACCGATAATAAGCGCCCGCAGCGGAATATCTTTTTGGAGCGCGCCTGCCGTACCGATTCTGATTGCTTTTTGAACGCCGTAGTCACGAAAAAGCTCGTTGACATAAATCGAGAGAGACGGCTGTCCCATGCCGGTTCCCTGCACGGAAACCTTAATCCCCTTGTATGTACCGGTAAATCCATACATGCCGCGAACCTCATTATAGCAGCGTGCATTTTCCAGGAAATTTTCCGCTACAAATTTTGCCCGCAGCGGATCACCCGGCAATAAAATACGTTCGGCAATATCGCCTTGCTTTGCTCCGATATGAGTGCTCATCATATCCTCCTTATTATAGTAAATTCATAAACGGTATTATCAATATAACTACTTTTAACTGACTTCCGAGCGCCGATTAGTCTTTCCACGGAAAAATCAGGTTACGGATACTGCGTGTACCGACCGTTTCACGGTCTTCTGCCAGCAAGTCTTCCCATGGAACCTGTTTCCGCGCTGTTTGTATCGGTATTTCAGGATGCTGTTCAATCCAGTCATATTTATACAGTCTGAGTTTACATGCATTGTTCCATGCCAGTAAGAGTCCTGAAAAGCCCGGTATTAAAAAGGCTAAAAACGGCGTTAAGATTGCGAGGAAAAGGCTGTAAAGCACCATAAAAAGTGTGAAGCCGGTGTTATCGAAAAACAAAATAAAGCATTTTTTAAGACACTTGCCGAAATGAGTTTCCAGCCTGCTGCGAATCGGAAAAAACCAAAGCAATGAAAGCTGAATAATTGCAAATATCCAGATGAGGCAGATGCCGAGAAACAGGCCTAAAAAGCTGCGGAGTGCAAAATAGTAGGGAACCGTAATACCGATTACACACCAGCAAAACGATTCCAATGCCGCAAAAAAACAACCGTGACGCCATGTTTGCCGCAGTTCGGTACCGATTTCTTTTATGGAAAAAGATTTATAGTCCGCGATGCGGGCGGTAAGATTTGAAACGGTCAATAAAAAAGTGCCGAGCGTCAACATTCCGGCAAAGAGTACAGTAAAGAAAAGTACCGGCATTGATGTACACGCATAGGCTAGAGTAAAAAATAAAAAAGCAATGACAATAAAGGCAAGATTAAACAGCGCAAGCGGGAGAAAATTATCCCATCCTTCAAAAAAATTCTTTTTTAGAAAAAAGCCAACCATAAAGGTATAGTAGCATAAAATCAAAAATAATACTATCGTACGTTTTGCCTTTTATTGCCGTGTATACAGAATCCGCTGTCTGATCCGGATGGACATATTGACAAAAACCTCATTATATGAATAATGCTTTTCCTATGAGCATTGATGCAATTAGTCTTTGTGCGTATGCAAAGATTAATATCCATCTAAAAGTTCTTGAAAAACGACCTGATGGGTTCCATAACCTTGAAAGTATTTTTCAGCGCATTTCGATTGCGGACTATTTATCGGTAATAAAATCTGATGGTACGGATCGATGTATCGTTGAATCACCGTTGATGGATTTGCCGGAAGATAATACGATTGCTCATGCGTGGGATGTGTTTCAACAGGCTGCCGCTATTAAAAGCGGTATAAAAGTACGGCTGATTAAGAATATTCCTGCGGGAAGCGGTCTTGGCGGCGGGTCATCCGATGCTGCAGCGTTGTTGCGTGCGGTAAATGAGCTTTTTGAAGTGAATTTTTCGCACGATGCATTGCATGGTCTTGCAGTGCAAATAGGTAGCGATGTTCCCTTCTTTTTAGAAGAAACGGCAGGGCTGGTAGCCGGTCGCGGGGAAGCTTTTAAACCGCTTGAACCGCGAATGGATTGCTTTGGGATTTTAATTTGGCCGGATACGCAGAGTTCAACAAAAGAAGCGTATTGGCTGTTGGATCAAGCACGGGATATGTCAACTGATAGCAATGCTCCATGGGGGGATACACAGCTGCAAGAGCACTATTATGCTCCGCTTCACGCATGGCAGTTTGTGAATGACTTTCAAGCGGTTCTTGAAGTACAGCATCCTGCTATTGCACAGGCGTGCGCAGATTTATGTGAGTGTGGAGCTTCGTTTGTGCGTATGACCGGCGCAGGGTCGGCTGTTTTCGGGTTATTTGAACGAAATACGGCAATGGCTTCGGCTTTTACGCTCCTACAAAAAAAATGGAGCTGGTGTAAGTCTTTTATTTTACTTGCGTAATAAAACTTTACGGTGTATACTGACTGTGCCGTAAGGAGAGACGTAGTATGAAAATAACTGATGTCCAAATTCGGGAAACCGTAGCCGAAGGTAAATTGAAGGCTTATGCGACGATCACTTTTGATGAGTGCTTCATGTTGCATAATGTAAAGCTTATTGAGGGCGAAAAAGGCGTTTTTGTTGCAATGCCGAGCCGTCGGACTAAAACAGGTTCATATAAGGATATTGCCCATCCGATTACACCTGAATTTCGGTCCATACTCCAGGATTGCGTTATTTCTGCTTACCGAAGGTATGCAGGAAGTTAGCGCAGTGCGGAAGTATTCGGTTAAGTAAAATAGTAAAAATTATCATGCGCTCCGCGTATGGTTGTTTTGATAATGGGACGTCGGCAAGTGGTAAGCCAACGGTTTTTGGTGCCGTTATTCCGTAGGTTCGAATCCTACCGTCCCAGTTTGAAGTTGACACTGATTGATGTAAGAGAGTCGGTGTCAACTTTTGTTTTAATAGAAAATTTGAAAGGGGCTTTTTGTGCGGAAGGAGCCTCTTGTTTGCTTATGCGCAAAGGAGTTCCTAATTATGGAAGAGAGAGTGTTGACTGCATGCCGTCGAACCGGTTTTGGAAAAGCTGCTGCTGCAAAATGCCGCAAAGCCGGACGCTTGCCTGCGGTGATTTATGATCGTGCTGGTCATTCAACCGCTATTGATGTTCCTTATCGTGAATTTGAAAAATTATTCAAAACAGTAACTGAAAGTACCCTTATTACTGTGAAAGTTGATGGAAAAGACGATTTTGAAGTTTTTATCAAAGATTATCAATATGACATTGTAACCGATATGGTTACTCATGCAGATTTCTATGCTGTTGAACGGGGCCAGGTATTGCGGACCAATATTCAGATTCGGCTTTCAGGCTCTCCGGAAGTCTGCCGCCAAGGCGCTGTATTGGAAACCGGTATTACGGAAGTTGAAGTTGAATGCTTGCCGCGTAATTTACCTGAGCGGATTATTGTTAATGTCGAAAAGCTCGGTGCAAATGAAGCAATACACGTTCGTGATATTCAGGTGCCTGAAGGCGTTAAGATTCTTACGGATGCTGACTTAGCTGTTGCGATGGTTAAGTTCAATAGAGAGGAAGCTCCGGCAGCAGCGGCAGATGATGCGGCCGACGGTGCAGCTGATGCTGCTGCAAAAGCGTAGTTACTTCTACCAAATGCAGGCCTCATAGGCCTGCATTTTTTTCAGTGCTTATTCAATTCAAAATATCTTTTTAATAACAGGTTTATTTCAACTTTCGGTCAACTTGGTATCAGTTTTCAAAACATTATATTGCTCGTTATTATCATATATTCCAGGACGCTTTATCTATGTAAATACCTTTTTCGTTATAATCTAATCTGTTTGATCCTCATTTTGTGGGATATGAAGAGAGATGGTATCCTGAGAATTAAGAAGCAAGTAATCTAAATTCATTTTTATAGAGATGAAAAAAAGAGTCAACAAGAACCGGTGTAAAGTTCAAAACATTGGGGTTAATAAGAGGGGCTGCCCGCTGTAATAGCTGGACGGGTGAGCCGTTTTTGTAGGAATTAAATCGTGTAAAATTAAAGTGCTTTTGATACTGATGAGCCTTTTTAAAAAAGTCTTGAGCACCGGCAAAAGAACGACAAGCATAAAACTCATCCTCAATGAGCCGATGAGAACTTTCTACATCGCTTTGATAGGTCTTAGCCCCAACAGGGATTGTTTTATGTGAAGAACAGAAAGAAAGCTCAATAACCTGAGTAAAAAGTGTTTTTTTTAGGCTATTCCAAGGAGCGGTAAATTCAGTACCATTGTCGGTTTGGATCGTTATTTCAGCAGGATTGAGCCCATATCGTTTTAAATGAGAGAAAAGACGATAGATGAAAATGGAGGTAGCGGTAGTGCTGTGTTGCTGTGTGTAACCGATAAATAATGCCCCTGTTCTGATACAGCGGGCGGTTATTTGGTATTTTGGCAAGTGAAACCGCATAAAATCATGATAAAATAAGTGCAAGCGATGTTTCAGGCAGTATGCCTGAAACTCGTGTCCAAGCATTTGCTTGGACTTTTGTCTAAATACTTGATATCGACCTGTATTTTTTCAAATACACGGTATTTGTTTTTAACCGCTCGCGGCAGTTCTGATCTCGATGTGTTTTTTTGCTCGGTAGTTTGTAGTATTGTTTTAAATACTTGACGACCGTCTTCACAGAGTAAGGAATGTTATACTGACGTTTAATCATTGCCCCGTTGATGCGTTTGTTATCGGCCGCCGCTTTTTCAGCTATGGTTTTAATTTTAAATTGCCAATACATTTTCATCATGCGAGGGCTTTTTTCAGGTTTTTTAGACCGGTCCTTGAGGGCCGCTCCCTTTTTTTCTTCCCAGCGGTTTCTCCATTTTCTGACCGTTTTTACGGTTGTTTGAAACTGCTGTGCTGCCTTTTTGTTGCCATAGTCTATAGCGTAGTTTATAAGCTCTTTTCTCAACAATGAGGGGTCTTTACTGTTTTTATAAGATGTGTAATAGTTCATTGCGATGGTATCTCCTTTGTAGAAATGTTGCTTAATCTATTTTGCCTAACCGCTTCCGCTTAGGCAAGGGGGATACCATCTCTCTTCTCTGTCCATTGATCCTCATTTTTCTGCTTGACAAGAGCACTGGCAAGGTATACGCTAATTAAGATAAGCGTCATCAGTTACTGTGTACTATCTCTTGAATGAATACAGAAGACATCCTCTTACGATTGTTCCGGTGAGATTGAACTGATAGGCTTGTAGTATTATGCAATAGAATCCTGTCATGGAAATGTGCCGCTGCGAATCGAATACGCGGCGTACTTTTCCTTTTACATATTTTACGAATAAGGACGTAGTATGACAAATGCAGTTATCAAAGGGGCGAGCTATACGCTTGCGCACAGTCCCGACCTGTTAAAGCGAAACGGTTCAACTCAAACCGCGGCAATTGCGAAGGATCCTTCCGATCCTTACATCGCTGCTATTCCGGCTCACTTGCGGACATTTGAGCAGGCAGTACAGTATCCACCCAATCAGGTATATATCGGAAATAAAAAGCCGGAAGATTTAACGGCTATTCCCGAACCATGGTTTAAATGTACGGACACGGCAGACCGTTTCGGCCCGTTTGGAGAAATTGCCACCCAAAAAGAATTGTATGTGTTAATGAAATATGCCGATGTGTTTGAGCTGGTCTATTTAACCGAAGCATTTACATCTGAAGCGGAGTCTATTATCCAAAACCATCCGGTGATGAAGGCAAAATCGCTTTCACTTGGGAAAGGCTATCCGCAGGAGGATATTGAAAAACTGGTACGCGAGCATACGGCGGAGGGCTTATACGACAATGATGTGCTGGTCGGCTGCGTAAAACAGGCGCATGATACCGATCCGAACTTGAGCGCTCATACTATGCTTGAAAATCTGGTAACAAAGGCGAGCGGTATTCTGACGGCATGGCATCTTGCCGCGCTTGAAGGAATCAATGCTGAAGATATCGACTATATTATAGAATGTTCCGAAGAAGCAGCTGGTGATGTCAATCAGCGCGGGGGCGGAAATATTGCGAAATCGGTCGGCGAAAAGGCCGGATGCGTCCATGCGACCGGCTGCGATATCCGCGGTTTCTGTGCAGCGCCGGTACATGCGCTGGCAAATGCGGCGGCATTGGTTCGTTCGGGTATCTTCAAGAATGTTATGGTGGTTGCCGGAGGTTCGGTGCCTAAGCTCGGCATGAACGGAAAAGATCACGTAAAAAAAGGTATGCCGCTTTTGGAAGATATGGTCGGCGGATTTGCCGTGTTGATTGCCGCGGATGACGGCGTAAATCCCGTGATTAACACGGATGTCATCGGTAAGCATACGATTTCATCCGGCTCTTCGCCTCAGGCGGTTATGACTGCGCTCATTTACGATCCGCTGAATGCAGCCGGTATGAAGATCACTGATGTTGAAAAGTTCTCTGCCGAATTGCAAAACCATGAAATTACCGCTCCGGCGGGCGCCGGCAATGTGCCTGAAGCAAATACGAAAATGATCGCCGCACTTGCCGTTATGAAAGGGCAGCTGGAACGCGCTAAAATTGCGGATTTCGTCAAACAGTACGGCGTTGAAGGCTTTGCCCCGACGCAGGGGCATATCCCTTCCGGTGTTCCTTTTATCGGTCATGCCCGGCGGGATATGCTTGCAGGCTCATTGCATCGCGCAATGATTATCGGAAAGGGCAGCTTGTTCCTCGGACGTTTAACCAACTTGTTTGATGGATTGAGCCTTTTAATAGAAGCGAATGACGGAAAAGGAAGTTCCGATGCTGCGAATGGCGGAAAAGCGGGAGAAGCTGAGATTAAAAAGATCGTTGCCGATGCAATGCGTGATGTCGCTGCCCGTATCTTAGCGGAGGACAGCGTAAAATGAGCAGCACAAAACAACACGTGGCCGATGCCTTTAATGCGATGGCAACAGGCCTTGAAACCGGCGCTTTTGCGGAAGCCTTTCCGGTCGGCTTAACGGTTCCGGGCAGCGAGCATGGAGAAGCGGAGCTGATCCGCGCGGCTCACATTGCTGCCCGCGCACATCCGGGTTTGGAAATCGTGCTGATCGGCGGCCCTAAAACGGATGGATTCCGCTGGTACGAAGCGCCGACATTGGAAGCTGCCCATTGCAAAATGGAAGAGCTCCTCAAGTCTGGAGCGATAAAAGCCGCCGTAACCATGCATTACACGTTTCCGCTCGGAGTTACGACGATTGGCAAGGTTGTGACACCCGGCTTCGGCAAGGAAATGTTTATAGCCTCTACCACCGGAGCCGCTGATTCCGACCGGTATAAAGCAATGCTGTTAAATGTGTTTGCCGGTATCGCTGTCGCAAAAGCAAACGGCGTACAGCATCCGACGGTGGGGCTTTTAAATATCGATGGCGTTGCCACGATCGAAAAGGCGCTGCTCAAGCTGCAGAAGGCAGGTTATCCGATTAACTTTACCGAATCGCAGCGTGCTGACGGCGGCGTACGGATGCGCGGCAATGATGTGCTGCAAGGCACGCCCGACATTATGGTCTGCGACACGTTAACCGGCAACGTGCTGATGAAGCTTTTCAGCTCGTTCTTGACGGGCGGCAGCTATGAAGCGTCGGGATCGGGCTATGGGCCGTGTGCCGGAAAAGCGATGACCGATGTGGTTGCGATTGTTTCCCGCGCATCGGGCGCTCCGGTAATTGCGGCAGCCTTGGCGTATGCCGCGCAAAGCGCACAGGCTCATTTGAAAGACCTTTGCCTCGCTGAAATGCAGGCGGCCGAAAAAGCGGGACTGCAAGCAATTCTCGATTCTTTCGACGCCGCCAAAGAGGGCTCTACCGAGAGCGTACCGGTTCCGCCGAAAAAAGCGGTTACCGAAGAGATTCACGGTATCGACGTTATCGATATTGAAAACGCCTGCAAAGTTCTCTGGAAAGCGCATATCTATGCGGAAGCGGGCATGGGCTGTACCGGCCCGGTTATCTTGCTGGCGGGAGAAGATGCCGAAAAGGCGCGTGAGCTTTTAACGGCTGCAGGGTATATCTAAACATTGGACATCGCGCTGGTCGGCAACTCGAAATATATAAAAACTGACCGCTGCGGTGCGGAAGAATAAACAGGAACGGTGCCGCTTATTCAAAAGCCATAGCTTTGAGTGAGCGGCGCTTATCCTCGGCGGGGCGTTATTTTAATATAGCGGATCAGGTCGTCTTCCATTTCATAAATTTCAAAGGTATAGTCCCCGATATGCACTTCGCAGCCGACAGTCGGCTCTTTTCCAATCGCATGTAAGTAATTAAATAAATACCCCGCTACGGTATGTCCGTATGATTCATCAAAGTCGGCATCCAGCCGCTTATTTACTTCCTTTATACTGATGCCGCCGTTTACGATATAATCGCCGCCGGTTTCGTGGTTGTGGACTTCAGGATCATTAAAATATTTACGAACGGCGAAAAGAATTGCAATCGAAATAACACCCAACAAGGCACCGACCATACTGCTGTGATCAATGATGAGCGCGCGGGCAATCGTGTAGAGCAGCACCTCGATAGCGCTGCCGGGCGTGTGCTTGGCAAGCATCTTGACAAACTCAATGCCGATGACCAATTCAAAGACCATGGACAAAAATTCCGAAAAGGACGGCACGCGCGTATCGAAAAAAATGCCGATTATCATCGTTTTTACTTCCGCCAGCACTCTCACAAAGAGGAGCATAATCCCGATGATGACCACCAACGCGAGTAGTATTTCAGTATAACTTGCCAATAAACTTAAATGCCGCCTGAGATTTTGTTTGTTTAACTTTGCCGTTAATTTATTCATGGGCAATCCGGTTGGGACTGTCTTTCAGCATACTGAGTTCGTTTTTTAACGAGGCGCTTTCACGAGATTGCCGCACCAGCCGTTCTGCAAGCAGCCGCGACAAAAAGACCCCATAATGCGGATACGTTTCTATCAACTGCATAAAACGCATCTTAGGAACCTTTACCAGAGTTCCCTTTCCGATCGAAACAATCGTCGCCGAACGTTTATCGTTGATCAGGAAGGCCATTTCGCCGATAAAAATATCCGCAGGCGTCAGTACGGTTAAAAGCGCATTGTCTACATACACGGCAAAACGTCCCGAACTGATATAGAAAAGATTATTCGATTCATCGTTTTGACGGCATACCAGCTGCAAGTGATTGAAGTGAAAAATTTCCTGGTCTTTCAAGATCGCCGGTGTAAGGTTCGTGCTGTTTTTCTGATTGGGAACTTCAAACGCGACCTCATTTCCTTTATCGTTATAATAGAGCTTTTGCACAAAACTTTGGCTCATCTTAATGCCCATTCCGTGCAGACCCGCTTCAAAAGGCTTATTGACCTCACTGCGCCAATCAAAACCGTCTCCGTCATCTTTAATCGTAATTCGGGTGCGCTGCGGGGAAATGTCGTAGGTAATCAAGATCATCCTTGTTCCGATGACCGGATCCATCCGCTTTAATCTGATAAGATCGAGGATATCCTTTCCATCCTTCAGCCACTCCGTTTTTTCGTCATAGGAAATATTGCAATTCCCGTGCTCTACGGCATTCAAGAGAAGCTCCATCATGGCGCCCTGGAATGCGCTCCGTTCCGCCTCATTGACGCGATCGGTATTGTAAAGGTAGGTAGAGATAAGATTTGCATAGAACATGATTTCAAACGGGTCGGTTTCACTGGTAAAACTACCCTGTTCAAGTTCGTTTGTAGGATGATTCATACCGCGGTTCACTAAAAAGTGTTCATGATGATTGAGAATTTTGATGATCTGCGGAATGTATTGTTCAAATTCTTTTCGAGTTAAAATGAACAGAAAGTTCGGTTCTTTCCGCTGCGTCAGTGCAAGTTTTTGCTCCTGAGAGTTGGTGATTGCAATAACACCGCCGAACAGCAGCCACGGGTCTTCTTTCACCACTTTGAGGCATTTTTCGGCATTGACGGACGGATCGCCGAAATCGATGATCTTAATTTCAGGCATTTCGTAGCGGAATGTTGCAAGCGCTTCGGTATAATTCTGCAACTGCTGTGAAATAATGCTGAAATGAGACTGCTTACAGGCCTGTTTTATTGCGTTGACGGTACTGGAAACGGTGCTGACGATCGGTATCTTTTTCATAACTTTATCCTTCCTTGCCTTGAATGCGAGAGAGTATAGCATAAAAATTTTTTTCATGCTACATTAGCCCGCGTTCATGGAAAGTTTATCATTTTTACCCGGGTACCCGCTTCCTGCCGGTGCTGCCGTTTATAATGACGGCGTTAATTTCAGTCTTTTTTCCCGTCATGCCTTTTCGGTTACGTTGGATATTTTTGAAAATCCCGACGATTCGGAGCCGTGTTATTCGTATACCTACGATCCTCATCTTAATAGAACCGGCGATATGTGGCATGTATTCGTCAAAGGCTTAAAGCAACATGCGCTGTATCTGTATCGCGTTGACGGCCCTTTTGCGCCGCTGGAAGGGATGCGTTTTAATGCCGGGAACTATCTGCTCGATCCGTATGCGGAGAGTCTTACCAATACAAAAGCATTTAGCGGAAATTTTTCGGCGCAACGTCCGCCTGCGCATATTGACGGAGACCTGGCGTTTTTAATCAAGCAGTCGCCGACGCTGTTTCCCAAGTGTATTGTCGTAGATCACGGCTCATTCGATTGGGAAGGCGACCATCCGTTGAACTATCCGCTGCGGGATTGTATTATTTATGAAATGCACGTGAAGGGGCTCACCTGCCATCCGAATGCGCCGCAGGAGCATAAGGGAACCTATCAAGGTGTTATCGAATCGATTCCCTACCTGAAAGCGCTCGGCGTTACAAGCCTTGAACTGTTGCCGATTCATGAATTTAACGAAAACGAGCTGACCCGCATTAATCCGCGGACAGGGCAGCCGTTGAAAAACTATTGGGGCTATAGCACTATTGCCTTTTTTGCACCGAAAGCGTCATATTCATCCGATCGGGACGGCTGTAATCCCGTTTTTGAATTTAAACGGATGGTGCGCGAGCTGCATAAAAACGGAATAGAGGTGATTTTAGATATCGTATTTAACCATACGGCGGAAGGTAGCGAATTCGGGCCGACGCTTTCGTTTCGTGGATTGGATAATGCCATCTATTATATGCTTGAAGATAATCCGCGGTATTACCGGAATTATTCGGGCTGCGGCAATACCGTCAACTGCAATCACCCCGTAGTGCAGCATTTTATTCTGGACTGTCTGCGCTATTGGGTAATCGAAATGCATGTTGACGGATTCCGGTTCGATCTCGGTTCTATTTTAGGAAGGGATCAAAAAGGTGCGCTGATGGAGAATCCGCCGACCATCGAACAGATTGCCGAAGACCCCATCCTGCGGAAAACCAAGCTCATTGCCGAGGCATGGGATGCAGGCGGTGCGTATCAGGTGGGAAATTTTCACGGCGGCCGATGGGCGGAGTGGAATGACCGGTTCAGGGATGATGTGCGGCTGTTTTGGCGCGGCGACTTACCCTATGCGCGGGAGCTTGCGACGCGGGTAACCGGTTCCGCCGATCTGTATCTACGCAACGGAAGAAAGCCCTTTCATTCCATCAATTTTATTACCAGCCATGATGGGTTTACCCTCTATGATTTACTCAGCTATAATAGAAAGCATAACGAGGAAAACGGAGAGAACAATCAAGACGGCACGGATTCAAATTGCAGTTACAACAACGGCTTTGAAGGGAAGACCGAAAATACCGGCATCGAACGGATACGGAAGCAAAAAGCAAAAAACATCTTGTTGACCTTGCTGCTTTCGCTCGGAACGCCGATGCTGACCGCCGGAGATGAAGTGTTGCGGACGCAACGGGGCAATAATAATCCCTACTGCCAAGATAATGAAATCAGCTGGTTTGATTGGTCGTTTACAAAGAGCAATGCCGATATATTGACTTTTACGCAAAAGCTGATCCGCTTGCGTAAAGGGCATCCGGTCTTTTTGCGTTCCGAGTTTTTAACGGGAGCCGCTTCGGGTGACCGCCGCAAGCCGGATATCTGCTGGTATAATGCGCAGGGTGAGAGCCCCGATTGGAATCAGCCTTCCGCATTTTTGGCGTATTTCTTGGACGGTTCGACGGCGGAAACGAGGGCTGAACGGGACGATAACAGTTTTTACATCATGTTAAACGGCGGCGGCTTTGACATAACGGCAACGCTGTGTCCTCCTCCGCACGGAAAGCAATGGTACCGGCTGATCGATACCTCGTATCCTGCAGGGGAAGACTTTGCAGAACAGGGGCTCGCTCCGTTACTGGAAAATCAAAGCAAGTATGTGGTGTTGGCGGCATCGGCCGTCGTGTTAATTCTGAAATAAAAAAGCGCTTGGATAAGCGATCTTTTGAATAATTGAGGTGATTATGACTTCTGTAAAAGAAACATTACGGGCAAGTATTTTAGGAAAGCTGAAGCGTAATTTCAGCAAAGATTTATCGGAGGCGACAAAGCGGGAGCTGTATGACGCTGCTGCAAGCAGTGTGATGGATATGATGCAGTCTCGGATTGCCGCAACTCGGGAGGCGCAGGATAAGCCCGGCGTCAAGCAGATGTACTATTTTTCCGCCGAGTTTTTGATGGGACGGGCGTTATCGAATAATTTAAACAACACGGGGCTCCGCGCGGTGATGGAAGAGCTGCTGGCGGAACTTTCTCTTTCCTATCAGGATATAGAAGATGAAGAACCTGACGCCGGGCTTGGGAACGGCGGTCTCGGTCGGCTCGCCGCGTGTTTCTTGGATTCGCTTGCAACGCTCGACTATCCCGGACACGGCTACGGCATCCGCTACCAGTACGGAATGTTTGAGCAGCGGATAGAAAACGGGTATCAGGTGGAGTATCCCGATAACTGGCGGCGCTATCGCGATCCGTGGGAAATCCGCCATGATGATTTAGCGGTTACCGTGCGCTTCGGCGGTACTCCGATCTGTACGCAGCAGCCCGATGGAACGCTTTTGTATCGGCTGGAAAATGCGGAAGAGGTTATCGCGACGCCGTATGATATGGCGATTATCGGATACGACACAAAAACGGTTAACCGGCTCCGCCTGTGGGAAGCGTCGTCGGCGGATGGCTTTGACTTACAGCTTTTTAACAACATGGAATATACGGCGGCAGTTGCTCGGCAAAATTCTGCGGAAAATATTTCCCGCGTTTTATACCCGAACGATACCGGCCCCTCCGGAAAGGCGCTGCGCTTAAAGCAGCAGTATTTTTTCACGTCGGCGAGTCTTCAGGATTTGCTGCGTTCATTTATCCGCCAGCACGGTACGAACTTTGCGGATTTCCCGCGCTACAATGTGATTCAGCTGAATGATACACACCCCGTCGTCGCCATTCCAGAACTGATGCGTCTTCTGATGGATGAACATCACCTCGGCTGGGATGAGGCGTGGAAGATTGTCAGCGCTACCTTTGCCTACACAAACCATACCATTCTCGCGGAAGCGTTGGAAAAATGGCCGATCGATATTTTCCAAGGATTGTTGCCGCGCGTGTATCAGATTGTCGAAGAGATAAACCGTCGCTTCCTTATGGAGCTGCGGGAAAAATATCCCAACGATTGGAAAAAACACAATAAAATGTCAATCATCGGTGAGGGTAAGATACACATGGCGTGGCTTGCGATTGCCGGTTCGTTTTCGGTCAACGGCGTTGCGGCGCTGCACACGGAAATTCTGAAAAACAAAGAGCTTGCCGACTGGTACGAGCTCTATCCGCAAAAGTTTAATAACAAAACAAACGGAGTAACGCAGCGCCGTTGGCTTTTAACTGCAAATCCTTCGCTCGCTCAGTTTATCACCAAGCACATCGGAACGGGCTGGGTAAAAGACCTTACGCAGCTGAAACAGCTTGAACGTCTTGCGGATAATCAAGAAGCGTTACAGGAATTGATTGCGATCAAAAAGCACAATAAAGAGCGGTTTGCAGATTTCTTAAAGCGGACGCAAGGCGTTATCGTGGATCCAAACTCGGTGTTTGACGTGCAGATTAAACGGCTTCACGAATACAAACGTCAGCTGTTGAATATTCTGCATGTGATGACGCTGTATAACCGCATTATCGAAGACCCGTCGTATAATCCCGTGCCGCATACCTTTATCTTCGGCGCGAAAGCCGCATCGGGTTATCGCCGGGCGAAGCTCATCATCAAGCTGATTACCACCGTTGCCGACCGGATCAACAACGACCATCGCGTAAACGGAAAATTGAAAGTCGTATTCGTTACCAATTATTGCGTTTCGACCGCTGAAAAGATATTCCCCGCGTCGGATATTTCCGAACAGATTTCGACCGCCGGTAAAGAAGCCTCCGGTACCGGAAATATGAAGTTTATGATCAACGGCGCCGTTACACTGGGGACGCTGGACGGTGCGAATATCGAAATCGTTGAAGAAGTCGGAAACGATAATGCTTTCATTTTCGGAATCACTGCCGATGAGATTCAAAAAATCGAACATGATCACAGCTACAATCCGCAAGAATACATGAACCGTAATCCTGCGTTGGCGCGCGCGCTTACCCAGCTGATCGACGGCACCTATACGCCGCCGTTCGATAACAGCTTCAGAGAACTGTATGATTCGCTGGTGTACGGCGTTGAAGGGCAGCGGCCCGATGTGTATTACGTACTTGCAGACTTTGATGCGTATGCGGCGGCGCAGGAGCGGATTGTCGAATGCTACCGAGATCCGATGAAGTGGGCAAAAATGTGTCTTCTGAATATCGCGCGATCGGGTAAGTTCAGTTCTGACCGTACCATTGAAGATTACGTGCGTGATATTTGGAAACTGGAAAAAGTCATTGTTCAGTAAATCATGGATATGTATGCGGAAACCGCTCAAAACTTCGGGTTGGGGCGGTTTTTCCGCAATGTATTAAAAATGGGAGAAAAAAGATGACGGAAAGAACATTTGTGATGATGAAGCCGGGTGTCGTGCAGCGGAGAATTGCCGGAGCGGTGCTCGATCGTTTTGAAAAGAAGGGACTCCGGCTCATCGGCTTAAAGTTGATGAGAATAAGCCCGGAGCTTGCAAAAAAACACTATGCGGAGCACGCGGAGAAACCGTTCTTTACCGAGCTGGTAGGCTATATCACGTCAGGCACCGTGATTGCAATGGCGTTTGAGGGTGATGAGGCTGTTGCAATCGTGCGGAAACTCTGCGGCGCGACCAAGGTCGTGAATGCGGAGCCGGGAACCATCCGCGGTGACTATGCGCTTCACACGAATATCAATATTGTGCATTCGTCGGATTCTCCCGAAAGCGCAGCGCGGGAGCTTGGACTGTTTTTTACACCGGAAGAATTTTTCCCGTGGGAAGACGGAAACGCCGCCTGGTTTTAACCGATTTTAAGGAAGGTGTAACGGCCGGTAGAAGGTGATGCGCAGTCGGCGTTGCGCAGTACCGGAGGCTGCGCTGTAAATGCTATAAGCTGTACACGCTATAAAAGGAAGATAACAATGCTTGAGAAAATAACCAATACGTTTAGCGGTATTGTCCGTAAGATAAGCGGAAAGGCCGTCATTACCGAAAAAAATATCGAGGAAGCGGTAGAAGAAATAAAAATGGCGTTGCTTGAGGCGGATGTCAACCTGCGGGTTGTCCGCCGCTTTATCAATGCAACGATTGAAGAAGCCAAGGGAGAGGCCGTATTAAAATCAGTCAATCCCGGTCAGCAGTTTATTAAAATTGTATATGACAAGATTCTGGCATTTTTAGGCGATGAAAAAAAGAGCCTGCAGCTGAAAGGCCCCGATACCCAGTCCGTGATTCTCTTCCTTGGGTTGCAGGGTTCCGGTAAAACGACTTCCGCAGCAAAACTCGCTGCACGGCTGAAAAAAGAAGGACGGAAACCGCTGCTCGTTGCCTGTGACCTCGTCCGTCCCGCCGCGGTGGAACAGCTTTCGTCTTTAGGAGCGCGGATCGGTATCCCTGTATATAAGGAAGAGACGAAAGATGCCGTGCGGGTAGCGCAAAATGCGGTCATCTATGCGCGGAAAAACAGTCTTGACACCGTGATCGTCGATACGGCGGGACGGCTGCAAATCGATGACGCGATGATGCAGGAGATCGCTGCGGTAAAAAAAGCGGTTAATCCGGTGGAAACGCTCCTTGTTGCCGACTCGATGACGGGCCAAAATGCCGCCGAGGTTGCAAAAACCTTTGATGAGCGGGCAGGGCTCACCGGTGTGATTTTAACGAAGTTCGACTCCGATGCCCGCGGCGGTGCGGCGCTGTCGTTGAAAACGGTAACCGGCAAACCCATTTTATATGTCGGTATCGGTGAAAAAATCGAAGACTTCGAGCCGTTCTATCCCGACCGTATTGCCGGAAGAATTCTCGGTATGGGCGATATTGTTTCGCTCGTTGAAAAAGCTCAGGAGAACATCGACGCAGAGGAGGCTGCCCGTCTGCAAAAAAAGATGGCGACGGAAACGTTTACCCTCTCAGATATGCTTGAGCAGCTTGAAAATGTCGAAAAAATGGGCTCGTTGGAATCGATGCTGGAGATGATGCCGGGGCTTGCCGGTCAAATTTCCGCTGAAGATATCGACAAAGCCGGTTTTAAGCGCCAAAAGGCTATTATTCAGTCGATGACGATTAAAGAACGGGAAAATCATCACATTATCGGGCCGCCCCGCCGCAAACGGATTGCAAAAGGCTCCGGTACATCGGTTGCCGAAGTCAATAAACTGTTAAAGCAATTTGAAAAAACCCGGCAAACGATGCGGAAGGTCGCAAAAAATAAAGGCTTGCAGGCAAAACTGATGGGCTTAATGGGGTAGGGGCGTGAAAATGAGACGGAACTCACTATTACTGCTGATATGTCTGGCTGCTGTTGCCGTATCAGCCTGCGCAAAAACGCAAAAGGTCGAAGCGGCGGGTGATGATCCGCATATGGCAGCGGATACCGGTGCCGTTTCTGCAGAAAAAACAGAGACAGCTGCGACATCAACCGGTGTTATCTATGTGAATAATGCTGGTCTGTATACCGAAACCGAAGACGGTAAAATGAAATGGGTTGCGGAGGCTTCGCTGGGCGATATCGCGTTGTATTTAGGCGAGAAAAAAGAAGCGGTTAGGACAGACGGGCAGAAGCGCACATTCTTTCACGTCCGGTTAAATGATAAGGTCTATTGGGTGCAGGAATATTCTTATGAACCGGATACCGTACCGGCTTTTATTTCGGGTCAGGATGTCATTCTCTATAAATCCGAATCGCTTGCCGCTATGACAGACGAATTCATTCCACGGTATACTATTATTGCAGTGTATAAGGACAGCCTGGAAAAAACGGCCGATAAGTTTATAAAAATTGCGGCGTATAGCCCGGAACTGATTACTTCGTGGTCGATTAAGGAAAAATACGTTAAGCGGGATACGGTAGAAACGGATACAGCAAGCGTTGAGGCTATGATTCTTGCGCAGGTTGCGATGGAATCACGCAATGACACGATTAGAACGGAGCTTTTTCAAAATGCAATAGAGCTCGGTTCTTCATACAGCGATGAAATAGCCATTCTCCAGGCGCTTGCTGAAAGTATTGTTCAAGAAGAAAATATGATGAAGGGTATCTCACCGGAAAAAATAAATGAGACCGTTACCGCCTTAGACGATCTTACTACCGTAAGCATTCCCGATTCGCAGAATGCCCGGCCGCTCTCAATGCTGAAAGCTGGTTCTACGGCAACTGCGACCCGTAAATATTTCAAAAAAGATGAGAATTCCGAATCGGAAGAAGAGTGGTTATATATTCAGCAAAAGCAAAAAAAAGGTTGGGTTCCGGCTACGCTTGTAAAGAAAGAGCAATAGGGAGAAAAACACTATGAAAATCATGCTAAAAACAGCGTTTCTTGCTGTCATATGCATACTCTGCATAACTGGCTGCAGCAGCTTACCGGATACGGCGCTGTATACCGAGCCGATAGCAAAAGATGTGAGCGTAAACACGATCAACGATCAGTTTGATGTATCCTATACAATTGATTGTTGCGTAATGCCTTACAAGAAAAAGGACTTTTTGAGCGTTAATATCGATACGATGCTTTACACCTATCGCCTCAATTTTTCGATTCAGCGCGGCATGAAAGCCATCCTTGATCGCTTTTTTAGTATAAGCGAAATGGCGGACATGCAAAGTAAAAAGAACGGCATACGCTATCTCGGCGAGACAACGCTCTATGCGTATGCGCTTTTTGAAAACTCGATTACACGGCTGGTGGTAAATAGTAAAATTCAAAATCATGTCCGGTTTAGTTTTCTCTTAAAAGACGGAGAAAAGTATCTTTTGCTGGAACGATTTCAAGTAACCACCCTTGACGGTCCGCTCACGATTGATGATACGGTCGATAGTATTCCTTTCAAGTATGAAGATATTAAAAAAGTGTATGACTTTTTTAATAATGAAGAATCGCTTGAATCGGTACGTCAAAAGCAGCTGCATATTGCTGCGGCGATGAAACAGGCGGATATGAATGCGGATCAGGCTACGACTTCCCTTCACATCTCTGATGAAACAAGTCCAGCGGAAAATACTGTAACGTCTGTTGCCGATGATCGGGTAATGCCGACTGAAGCCGCTGCATCATCCATCGAGGCGGATCCGGTCGGCGATGCTCATCAGCCGCTTGATAAGAAGCCGCTTTAAACAGCAGCAAGCCGGTCGATACGTCCCCATGTGCCCGGCTGCTGTTGTATCGTAACATTTTTTTCTATTATTTTAAAATTTATTGCCTTAATTTTTAGCCGTTTCGCTTTGTATGCTGCATATATCATGGTATGAACTATCGTATTCCTTTAATGTATGCCAAGCGCACGGCTCGACGGCTCTATAGTGCGCTCGTTTGTCCTCAATCCTGTCTGCTGTGCGGCTCTCTGAGTGTGCAGGGGCTGCCGGTATGTCAGCCGTGTATTGAACGGTTTTTCCTGCCGTACATTGCTGATTTTCATTCTGATCGTCAGTCCAATCATCCGCGGTGCCGCCGCTGCGGAAAAATCCTCGTTTCCGAACATGATCTTTGTACTCGCTGTAGAGCGATTGCTGAGACCGACGCTCCGGAGCAAAAAAATGCACATACGCGCATATTCAGTCTTTTCCCCTATATTGGCCTTGGACAAAGGCTAGTTCCCGTGTGGAAAAATAATAATGTGCGCACCTTTTCTGCGGTATTCGCTCCGTTAATCCGGCAATTCCTTACGCAAAATTCAGCGCTTGCAGGCATTCCGGTGATTCCCGTGCCGCCACGGCCGCAAAAGCTGCGGGAAAAAGGCTGGGATCAGGTAGAAGACCTCGTACGGGAGCTATCTGTCTATCCTCAAATGAAGATTTGCCGTTGCCTAAAGCGGCAGGACGGGACACCGCAAAAAAAACTTTCAAAGACGGAACGGGCGGTAAATCTTCTGGGAAAGATACGTGTTTCTGCAAAAAACATCCCTGAAAAACTCATTTTGCTGGATGATGTTATGACAACCGGAGCAACGATTGAAACATGTGCCCGCATATTACGCCAAGCGGGATGTAAAAAGGTATACGCCATCTGCCTCTTTTTTGATTAAATCTTTTTGATGAAGTACAGAGCGGGTAGCGTTCACTGCATCCATAAAGCGTAAAATTATGGGCATTTACAAAAGCGTACCGGTTCGATATACTCACACGTATGCTTTCAAAAACTCTGACGGTGCTGGAACTCCTTGATCTTGATTTAACCGAACACGATTCGCTTCATTTGCATTGTGTCTGCGGGCAAGGCGGTTTAACACGCAGTATCACCATTGCCGACTTAAATCGACCGGGATTAGCGCTGTCGGGTTTTTTTGATTCATTTGCATATCAGCGGGTTCAGTTATTCGGCCGGGGCGAGTGCGCGTATTTGCAAAAACTTATCGAGGATCGGCGCACCGATACGATAAAAGCGATAATGAAATACGATATCCCCTGTTGTATTTTTTCTCATAATATTCCTCCGATGCCGTTGTTTTTGGAATTGGCGCAGGAAATGAACTGTCCCGTGTTGCAGACGGATCTGTCTTCGACGGAACTGTCGATACGGCTTATGCGTGTGCTTTCGAATGTATTTGCTCCGGCCATGACGATGCACGGTGTTTTGGTAGAAGTGTACGGAATCGGTATTTTGATACTTGGCGATTCGGGGGTAGGGAAAAGCGAAACCGCGCTTGCACTGATTGAGCGGGGGCATCGGTTAGTTGCCGATGATGTCGTTGAAATTACGTGCATTAACGGGAATACGCTGATGGGGCGCGGCGCCAACAAAATTATCGGGCACCATATGGAAATTCGCGGCCTCGGTATTATCAATATTATGCAGCTTTACGGCGTTCGTTCGGTGCGGGAACAAAAGCAGATACAGCTCGTTGCAAAATTGGAAGAATGGGATTCCCATAAAGTATATGATCGGATTGGAACGAACGAGCTTACGCTTGAGCTTCTGGACGTAAAAATTCCGCTTTTGGAAATTCCGGTTAAATCGGGTCGCCATATTCCGATTATTTTAGAAACAGCCGCGATGAATGAGCGGTTAAAAAGTATGGGATATTTTTCTGCAAAAGACTTTAACCAAAATATCCTGCGTTGGATGGAAAGCAGTTCAAGCCGTGTACCTTATTATTCGGCAGATGATACGTATTGAGGAATATATCTATGATCACAAAAACTCTTATTGTACAAAACCGTGCCGGTATCCATGCACGGCCGTCTTCGTTAATCGTAGAAACGGCGAATAAGTTTCAGTCGAATATCATGATTGAGAAAGCCGGTATCACTATCAATGCCCGCTCCATCATGGGGGTAATGACGATGGGCGCCGGATATCAGGCTGAATTGAATGTGTCGGCTGACGGTCCCGATGAGGCTGATGCAATGGCCGCGCTTGAACAGCTTTTTGCGACAAATTTTGAAGAAGACGACTAGCGGCGCATGAGTATCCCTTTATGGCTTTTTACCGGCCCTGAACTGGGGGAGCGGAACGATGCGCTTACCGCTTTACGGCGGACGGTAGAAAAAAAATACGGACAGCTTGACAATCATCTTTTTTATGCATCGGATACGTCCATATCGGCTGTACTTGATACGATCCGAAACGGCTCTCTTTTTGCGGAAGCGCGGTTTGCCGTTGTAAAAAATGCGGAAGCAATCAAGAAAAAAGAAGATATTCAGGTGTTGACGCAATGGGCGGAGCAAACCGCGGATGACGGCGCTTTTTTGGTATTGATTTCAGATGAAATCGGTATCGATAAAAAAATAGAAGCGCTCGTTCCCAAAGATCATAAAAAGATTTTTTGGGAGCTGTTCGATAATAAAAAACAGGATTGGATACGCCGGTTCTTTGCGCAATCGAATATACGCATTGAACAGGATGCGGTTACCGTGCTCTTGGAGCTGGTAGAAAACAACACTGAATCGCTGAAAACATCCTGCGCGCATATCAGTCTTTTTTTAGATTCGGGGGCAGTGCTCACTGCAGAAACCGTTGAACGGCTGCTCGCGCATAATAAAGAAGAAACGGCGTTTACGCTCTTTGATGCGCTTAGCAAAGAAAACTTTGAGTATGCGCTCAACATCCGGCAGAAATTGGCGCTTTCAAAAGAATCTTCCCCCGTACAGCTGCTCGCAGGGCTGACCTATTGCTTTAGACGGCTCCGGGATTGGCATGTACTGGTTCGAACCGGCACGCCCGATGACTTCAGCTTAAAAAAAGCGGGGTTTACTTCAAAAAAAGCGATTGAACAATACCGCCGGGCAGGTCGGCAATGGGATGCGCAGGCAGTGCGCCGTATCATAGCCCTTCTTAATAAAACCGATATGCAGATACGTGCTGCGGGGCAAGAGCTTTCATCCGTATTCCTGGATAACTGTCTGTATTGCATCGTGAAAAAACAGGGGTATGAAATGGAAGCCTATCGCGCTACGGTGCAGCTTGTGTAGGTTCTGCAGCTCCGGTTAAATTCCCGGTTTCTCTGCTATCGATGGCTTCCATAATCGGTATAAATAGTATATAGTAAAACCTGTTTCATTCGGTTGATTATATGAGGTCTTATCGGCAATCCCTTTGGCGGAACCGTCGAAGCGCTGAGCATTTAACAAGATTCTCGATAATAATCAGCTGCTGCTTGAAGGATGTCGTGTGAATATCTCGAAAAAAAACGTTCAGTTATGCTTTTGTGTACAGCTTGCTCTTCCCTATGTACAGCAGATTGATAAAAGCGATAATGTATCATTATATAAAGCTTTTTTTTCCGGTATTCAAGCAGAAGAAAAACTGCCGCTGACTCTTTTTACCGCAGGAAGTTTTTTGGAATGGCAAAAAGGCAAGCGGCAAACCGCTTATGCTATGCTGTTAAATGAGATGCTATCCCGTAAGCAGATAGAGTTATTAGGCGGCGGATACTATCAGCCGTATTTTTCCCTTCTTTCCGCTTCGGATGTCATCGGACAAATTGAGCTTATGACCTCCGCGCTTCGTACTCATTTTGAAAAACGGCCGCGTGGATTGTTTTTAGCCGCTTCGGCATGGACTCCCTCTCTTATCACTTCATTTGTACGATGCGGCATGGATTATTGCTTGCTTGATCATCGTTTTTTTCCGCCGCCTCAGACGCAGTCCAATCCGCAGCTGAACGCATTGCTTCCCGTTACGGTAGAAGATAAGGGCAAAACTATTACCGCGCTGCCGTATTTTCCCGATGATCCCGATTTTTTATCCCGAACGCCCCAAGACTTTTATGAAAAAGTAGCGGAAGCGGCGGGGAGTGACGGCGAATCGGTATATCTTCTTTTTCTTCCAATTAAAGTCTATATCAAGTGCCTTGAAAAAAATAAAGATGGAAAAAGCTGGTTTTCTTCCTTTATAGAGATATGTAATCGGCCGGAATCCACCGTTCGATTGACTCATACGGCCGAAGTTTTGAAACACCGGCGTCCGCATCCGCCTGCGTATATTGCACCGAATACGGTTATTTGCAATCTGCCGACCGGGCAGTCTGCAAAGCATACGGTTACCGTACAACCGGATGCATTTAAGATTTATGCAAAGATGATGTACGTCAATATGCTGGTCAATAGCATGAAAGGCGATAAAGCGCGTAAAAAATATGCATTGCAGGAATCCTGGAAAGCGCAGGATGCGGAATACCTTGCTCTTGAGTCATGTGCAGCCGACTATCGCCATGAACTGCGCCGCATCGCATATCGCAAGCTGCTGGTTGCCGAAAAGCAGACCCGCCTCCCCGGTATTTTTACCGATGGGCTTACCCGCTGTGATATTGACTTGGACGGATTTAAGGAATTTTTGTCTCAGCGGACGGGGATCAACATGTATGTCCATCATTGCGGCGGGAAAATTTTTGAATGCGATGTATTTTCCGCATATAAAAATTATTCCGACATGCCGTTGAAATCATCCGGTATGTTTATCGACTATCTGTTGTCCGAAGCTACGCTGCAAAAGCTGAAAGAAGGGCGGGCGGAATCGCTTACCACGGTGTTTTCCGAGAATACCTACCAAGAATCCGAAATCAATACGATTCGATCGGAGCTGAAGCTCGCGGTATCCGGCTTTTTTGACACGATCGAACAACCGGTATCGTTACGCAAGCAATATACCTTCTTTAGTGAAGGGACACAGGTGCAATATATTCTGAAAAACGACAGCCCGTTTAATCTTTCCGCCTATTTTGCCGTGGAAATCGATATCGCCGCAGGCGAAACGGAAAACTTTATGCCGTCTCTATCGCTCTATGACGGTGAAGAAAATCAAAAGAAAGAAAGAAGCATTGCGACGGATGTGTTCAACAAGGTTTCGTGGGTGCAGCTTGAAGATCCGGACGGCAAGGTTCAATTTACAATGGAAGCAAACGAAGTACCCGGTTTAATCGTGCTGCCCGTGTATGATCTGAAAAAAAATGAAGCGGGTGTTCCTCAACAGCTCATCCGCGGCGTCCGGTTTTTCTTTTATTGGAAGACCGATTTAAATCCTAATTATGAAACGGAAAAACTCCTCTTTCTCAAGATAAAAAATATCAAAATTCCCAAGTCTGCGCTGCATACGGTTCACGCAGATGAGGCTGCAGAGCATAAGGCATAGTGATGTATTGCGAACCGATTTTTTCATTTTCTACGCCGCAAGGCCGTACCCTTATTCATTATTGCGATCGAATCAGCGTTCCTCAATTTCCGATTGAAAAGGGGAGGGTAGATGCGCTGTATGTATGCGATGAGCACACGCTGCCGATTTTACAGCAGGCAGACTTTTTTTCTCCTGCAGTGCCGCTTGTCGTGCTGCCTGCGGGAGACGAAGCGAAAACGTGGGATGCAGTCGCGGCAATTGCCGAAAAAGCCGCTGAATATGAACTTGACCGGCAGGCGTGCTTTGTCGCATTCGGCGGAGGTGTTGTCTGCGATATAACCGCTCTTGCAGCCTCGCTTTACATGCGCGGTGTGCATTGTATTTTAGTGCCGACGACGGTCCTTGCGATGGCAGATGCTGCGATAGGGGGCAAGACGGCAATCAATCTTGCAGGATATAAGAACCTTATCGGAACATTTTATGCGGCTTCCTCAATCATGCTCTGTTTTCCCGTGCTCAAGAGTCTGCCCCAATCGGAATACCGGTCGGGACTTGCGGAAGTGCTGAAAACTGCGGCGCTCTACGATGCGGCCTTGTACCGCAATATGGAAGAACAGCATGATGCAATTATGGAGCGGAATATATCCTGTGTATCGCAGATTATCCGGCGGGCAGCGGAGATCAAGGCGCGGGTCGTTGAACGGGATTTTACCGAGCAGGGTGAGCGGACTTTTTTGAATTTCGGGCATACCTTTGCCCATGCGCTTGAAAGCCTCAGCCGTTTTTCAGTGCTGCACGGTGATGCCGTCGCATGGGGAATGTCCCGCGCCTTGGCCGTCGGGCAGCACCTCCGGCTCGGTAGTAAGGTGCATGCGGATAGCCTTACTGCCGCTCTCCGCCGCTACGGCTGGTGTACCGAGCCGGTGTATCCGGGCATTCAACCCGATGCGCAGCACTCCTTTGCGGATTCGATTATCGAACGGATGAAAAAGGATAAGAAAAACCGAAACGGGATGATCAGGCTGGTACTGCAAGAAGATATAATGAAAAATCAGCTGCGGGAAGTCGCAGTTTCAACAATACGGGAGGTGCTGCAATGATTTATTTGGACTGGGCTGCATCGGCGGTACCTTATGCCGATGAGATTGAAGCGGCCTACCGTGAAGCGGCTGCGGTGTTTGCAAACCCATCCGCACAGCACGGCCTTGGGAAAAAGGCGCGTGAGATGCTTGAACAAGCCCGCAGCCAGTGCGCTGCCGTACTCGGGGTTCCTGCCGAGACGCTCTATTTTACGTCGGGCGCCTCCGAATCGAATAGTTTGGTGCTGCTTTCACTGCTGAACCGTCCGGCGGTGGGGAGCCTTGTTATCAGCGCGATAGAACACCCGTCAGTACGGGAGCAGGCCACAGTGTTGGAACGGTGCGGCTGGACGGTACTGACGGCGCCTTCCGATAAGAACGGCTTTATCAGCCCCGCCACCGTGCTTAATACCCTGCGCGAGGATACCGTATTGGTTGCCGTTATGGGCGTCAACAATGAGATCGGCTCTATCCAGCCGATACGGGAAATAGCGGCACGGTTAAAGGCGCATACGGCCGGGAAACGCCCGGTGCATTTTCATGCCGATATGGTGCAATCGATCGGGAAACTGCCGGTGTCCGAGCTTGCGTTGTCTGAGGTTCAGTCTGCTGCAATGAGTGCCCATAAAATCGGCGGGCCGCGCGGGATCGGGCTTTTGTATTTAAAGCAGCCGATTGTATCCGGTATCCGCGGCGGCTCACAGGAGCGGACTATTCGGCCCGGAACGGAAAACCTTGCCGGAGCCTGTGCGCTTGCCCGCTGTCTTGAGCGGGTATACCAAAACTTTCAGCAAAAATTTGAGCGGGCAGGGGAGTTGTCCCGGTTTCTCATTGAAGCGCTTCGGCAGCAGGTTCCTGAATGTTCGCTGATTCCTGCTGCACGCACTGGAGGAATGCCTCCTGAACAAGCCTCAGCTGCTGAGCATTCCGCAGCCGGGCCGTTTGCAGGTGCCGATGTTTCAACGGCCGCTGCACATGCTTCAGCCGTTGACGCTGCCGATGCGCCTGCATCACGGCAGTTTTCTCCGTGGATCGTGCAAATGAGCTTTCAGCATGTCCCGGCGGAGATTATGATGCGCTGCCTTTCCGACCGCGAAATCTTCATTTCAGCAGGATCGGCATGTTCCTCAAAGAAAAAAATCCGTCCGATACTGGCAGCGCTGTCCGTTACGCCCGATGTTGCGCAAAATGCAGTGAGGGTTTCCATCGGGCCGACAACGGAAAAGCGCGATCTTGAGCAGTTTGTTACCACAGTAAAAGACATCGTGAAAGATTTTCGGTAAGCCATGTCCGATATGTTGAATGACAGAAGTAACACCAGAGGCGAGGGCAGCCGCTCCTCAGCCGTCGTACACAATCATCCTGGTACGGCGCCATCGGTACAAGCTCTTCGGCAGCCCATGATAAAACGGGCGCGGGTTCTCGGCTATTGCATGGGCGTACGAAAGGCCGTTGATGCGGTGCTATGTGCACTTGCCGAGTATCCCGGAAAAACCGTGTATACCTATGGGCCGCTCATTCATAATCCCGTAACGATGGAACTGCTGCAAAGTAAGGGCGTCCGCATTGTTGAACCCGATAAAGCGCTGAAACCTCAAATTGCACCGCATTCTCCGATTATTATCCGTGCACACGGTATCACTCCGCAGAAACGGCAGGAGCTCATCGATTGCGGTGCAATTATCATCGATGCGACGTGTCCGCGTGTTATTTCCAGCCAAAAACGGGCTGCACACTATGCTGAAAAGGGCGTTACGGTTATCCTTGCCGGAGATAAAAATCACGGCGAGCTGATCGGCATTAAAGGGCACGTATTGGCGGTTCCCAACGGAGTCTGTCTTACGGTGCAAACAGCTGATGAAGCGCATACTTTAGAGGTAGGCAGTGCTCCTGCCGTATTGATTGCCCAAACAACTATTAAACGAAGTGAATATCATGCTATTGCGGAAATCTTACGCAAAAAAATCCCGCATCTAACGGTGCTGGAAACGATTTGTCCGGCAACTGATGAACGGCAGCACGCCCTGCTCGCACTTTTGAACGAAGTCGATGCCGTCCTCATCATCGGAGGAAAAGCTTCCGCTAATACACGCCGTCTTTTGCAGACCGCATTGGACAGCGGAAAACCTGCATGGCTCGCCGAAACGGTTGAAGATATACCGCAGGACATCCGCAAATACGAACGCATTGGACTCGCCGCCGGAGCTTCAACTCCTGATAGTATCATCGATGCGGTCGAAAAATCGCTGGCTGATATATAGCATCCGTATTATCATGTATACAATATCATACGGTTTTGTACGGTATTGTATACATATCAAGAATAACTGGTTACAGTAGCACGTACATATTGCCGAAAGCGGGGCTGCTTCGATTTACTATATCCCAGTGTGTCGAAGTTCAAATGCTGAATTCCGTACGGTCATTCTCATAGGGTCGTGCAGTCTTACCGCTCCCCCTACCGGGTGTGCTGTTTCCATGCGTCGATAAATTCGAGCATGTACTGCTGAATATCGCCGAACCATTTTTGCTGAAACCGGCAGGCTTCCGTGCCGATATAGCGGTAGTGCCACGATTCCCAGACATACCCGGTTACTTTTTCGTATCCTTTCGGAAAGGAGAGCGACCAGCCATATCGGAAGGCATTGCGGAGCACCCATTTCCCGGCGCGCGTTGCGGCAAAGTCATCGGAAATAGAGCCGAAGTCGACTACCGTACCGAGCTGGTGCTGACTGGTGCCCGCGCGGGCGGAGAACCGTTCGGCCTCTTTTTCTCCGGATTCCCGCACGTAGCGGTCAAACAAGTTTTTTTGGTATGCGTATGACCGGTACGTTGAGCTGACCACGAGGGTAACGCCGTCCTGTTTGGCCGCTAAGGCCATCTCCTGCAAGGCTTGTTCGGCGGTCTTTGTGAGGGATAAATCATTCCGGTTAATCAGATACGCGCGGCGGGTATTTAAACGCATTAGTTGCTTGGGGCTATAGCCTTCGGGCAGAAAATGCTGCTTATCGACCAGCACCAGCAGGTTTTCTTTTTCCGCTGCGAGCGTCTGTTTGAGGTCGGCTAAAAACGCTGCGGTATTGCTGCCGATATTCGCGCGTATTTCAGCTGGAATTGCGGGCGGATAGGCAAAATTCCGGTAATGCGCCTCCATCAGTGAGTCAGCCGCCGCAGCGGAGAAAATCGGTACGGAACATACGAGTAAAAAAAGCATTCTTTTTGCAAACATCATCAGGGACTCTCAGCTCTCTTATAAATAGACGGTGATATATGAACGGTTAGCCCATTGCCGATAGCGGACGCTGCGGGAAAGGTTCCGTGTCATCAGCAGGCCGAAGCCGCGGTATCGTTTTGTATGCGGATCAAAATACGGGTGGGGTTGTTTGAGCGCCTGCAACAGCTTATCGAAATTCGTACTGCAATAGGAAAAGCATAACCGGGGAAAAAAGATATTGGACACAGCCAACCGGATATCGCTATTTTTTACCAACACGGCATGTTCGGCAATATTGTCAAAAACTTCCGTTGCAATAATCAGCGCCGAAGCGCGTTTGTCATGCGGAATGTTATGCGCCGTTGCGATAAAGGCTTCAATAAAACCGATATTTTTTAGCTCGGCTTTTACCAGCAGTTGATTCACGCCTGTACCGTACCGCTATTTTGCTTCGGCAAGGGAATTGATAACGGGAAATACTTCCGAAAATCCTGTTGAGGCAATCGCCAATTTGACGACTTCGGAAGGATTCAGGATATAAATTTTGTGCCCGAGTTCTTCTCCATCCTCCGATGCCGCCATCAATATGCCTAATCCCGATGAAGATAAGTTTGTAACACGGGATACGTCCAGTATCACCGACCGTTCTTTTATGTGCCCGTACACTTTCTTTTCAAATTCATGATACGTGTACGAGTTTATCGATCCCGATACCGTCAGCACGATAGCATTGTCGGTGAGCTTTTCGGTAATAACTAAATTGTCCATCACGGTACTCCCTATTCGTTATATTTTAACACTAAAATGGTTACATCGTCATCAATTTTACGCAAGATAAAATCAAGCAGGCTGTTATAAATCGTGCGGGCAATCTGCGAAGACTTTGCGCTGTTGGTTTCCTGCAAAATCCGGCCGACCCGTTCGCTGCCGAATCGGTCTCCTTTCAGATTCGTTGCTTCCAATAAACCGTCGGTCGTAAATACGATCACATCGCCTTTATGCAGCGTAATTTTCCGAACCTTTAAAAACGGCTCAATATTTTTGACGAAGCCTAATACGCGCCCTTCCCCTTGAATTTCGATTGCATGCCGATATGAATTAATGTACATCGACATCAAGGGAATCCCGCAGTTCAAATAGTAGATCGTATTGCTTGGAAAATCGATTATTCCGAATAACCCCGCGAAAAAGGTACCGCGCGGCAAGTTGTTTTTTATAAAGAGATTCAATTTTACCACAAGCTCTTTAAAATCGGGTATCTTCTGCAAATACGTGTGAATAATCGATTTTAAAATGACCATTGACATGCTGGCGCTTAAGCCTTTGCCGGACACATCGCCGATTAAAAAGAACGCCCGCTTTTCATTTAATGTAATATAGTCGATAAAGTCGCCGCCCAGCTGATGCGCCGAATAGGCAATGGAGTCCATCGAAAAATGGTGCGATTCAAGGGTGTCTTTGTAATTCTGGATCGAGCCGATGATCTGATCCGACATTTCAACTTCGCGGTCGATCGTCGTGGTAATATCTTGTTTGTCGATATTCCTGAGGTAGTAAATTACCAGGAAAAAATATGAATAAAGATCGGAGAGCACCCGTATATCATAGGGATTATATTCTGCGCTATGCGTTTTCGGCGCCAATAGGATACAGCCGATCAGCTTTTGCCCTTCCCGTATACTGATGAGAATTTCGGTTTGCGTCGTTTCAAAGATATCCAGAAGCTCATCTTTTATATCGGCATACAGATAATTGGCAATCAATTCGGTTTTGGTAATGACGATAGTATTTTGATTGAGCAAGTGCTCAAAGCAGGGTAGATTTGCACTCATGGTATTGTGATGATCAAAGTCCGAGTAGACGGTCTGTAAATTCATGTTCTCATCGGTAACAAGGATATCAAGCCCTTTACAGGTGATGTGGTGCTTCATCATTTGGGGGAAGGATTGCAAAACGGCATCATGCCCCTTGCCGAAGTCGAGCGTTTGCAGATCGGCATCCAAGTCTTTTTGATAGTCGGCGGTACTCCTCAGGATATATCCGAGTCGCGAGTTGATGACATTGCGTAGAAACAGGACGAGTACGCTGGCAAGGGTAATCAAAAGAATCCAACCGGCTGCTGAACGAATGAATTGCATCACAAGTGCTGTGATAAATCCTGCAACCACGGCAAGGAGGATGGTAAAAAAGATCGACCGGATAAAACCGAAGATAATCTGTTTGATGTCGAATACCCGTGTCAGCGAGAAGATGGCGTTATCAAGCACCAGCATCGTAAGATAGCCGAGCGGCAAAAACGCAAACGCCCACGAAAATATCTCAAAATAATAGATTGCCGCAATCCATATCGCCAAACAGAGCCCGACAGACAACGCATGCAGGACAAACTGCTGCCGGTGAATGTTGCTTTTGACAAAAAACATTTTAAACAAAAGCAGCGCGATAGACAGCGCAGGCATGAAAAACAAATAGATACCGGCAAAAAGCATAATGCCGCTGAGGTTAGCGGTGATGTTCCGGGGTGAAAAATAAAAGCCCTGTAACGGGTTCCACTGAAATTTTCCGACATAAAACAGGATCAGCCCCACACCGGCGATATGCACTGCCACACTGATTCTTTGGAAAAGGGTATACCATTTGACTTCTATAATAGAGAACGTCATGTCAAGTATATGGTAGGAAGCCAGCAGCGTAAAAAAGAGCCCGATGATTGAAACGAGGTATTGTATGCCCAGTTGTCCGTGAAAAACCAGATGAATAGACACCGCAATACAAAACGACGCGATCGTTGCCGGAACTGCAATTTTATTTAAAAGTATGTTGATATGGTTCGACGGTCTGAAAAGCAGATACAGCGAGTTCAGCAACAGTGAACCGGCAAAAAAATACGTAAAGAAAATGAGTCCCATACATCATCCCTGTAATTTTACGGCAAGAATAGTTGTGTCATCGCGAAAGGCCTTGGCTGCGCTGTAGTTGAGCCCAAAGTCCGCTAGCTTTGTTACAATAGTTGAGGCGTCCGAGGATGCAAACGATTTAACCGCATCGATATAGACATCGCTGCTGCCGAGTTCAACGCCTTCCTCATTGGTAATTTCCGGAATACCGTCGGTGGTAATGAGCAAAAGATCATTGCGATAGAGCGGTTTTTCCGCCACACTCACCGAATCGATATCGATGATGCCTACGAGCGAGCAATTGGAGTCAAGTGTTTTCACTTTATAGCCTTCGGCGGCTTGGGTTAAAATCATCGGCGCTTCCATTGAAGCGTTGACATACCGTATCGTCATCGCCTTTGTATCGATCAAGCCTAAAAAAACGACGGTATATTTATCGAGCAAGTTCATGCGCTTAATTGCTTCATCAACTGCAAATATGAGACCGGCAAGGTCTTCTTTATCTTCCATAATTCTGATGGTATTGATAACGACGCCCATCACAAGCGCCGCAGCCAACCCCTTACCGGACACGTCGCCGGTAATGATGAGCGTTTTTTCTTCGTTAATAGGGATAATATCGTAATAGTCTCCCGACACATTGACAAGCGGCTTGAAATAAACGCCGATTTCCAACTGGTTCAAAAGCGGGATGGAGCGGGGCAAAAACGCCCGCTGTGTGTTGGCAACCATCTGCCATTCTTGCGCAAGTTCCGAATAGTACAGCAGTTGCGAAAGGGTCTTTTCACGGCCTGAATAATTTTTAAATTCGACAAACAGCCGCGGAAAAATTTCCGGTTCGATGGAACGGACAAAACGGCATACAATAAACAAACGCATTGAACCGTACGCAAGCAACAACGCCCGCGCCTTTCTCTGCTCGGAGGTCATCTGCATATCGGAATCCAAGAAATAAATATTTTCACCCCAGTGGTCGATCCAATTCGGAGAAAACCGGTGCACCAGTTTTTTATAGACGTCGGGGTCGGAAACAAAGGGAGATGTGCTATTGTAGATAACAAGATCGGAGTCGGTATTGGTCAGCAGTACGGAACAATCCGCTTTGTATTCAAGCGCTTGCTGAATGGTTTCGATCAGATTTTCACGCGTATAACAAAAGCGCAACCGATTGATGAACGTGTCGAACAGCGCCGTTTCCGTTTCCCTATACACGCGTTCGCGTATTCTGCGCATGACAAAAGAGGTTGCCAAAGAGGCAATTAAGGAAGCAACAATGAACAGCGCAAAAGCAAAACCGAAGCGGGTAAGAAAGTTAAAGTTGGGAAGTTTCCGGTATCGGGTTACCATCAAGGTTAAGTCTTTTGCCGAGATGAGCCGTCCTAAAAAAGAAAAGCGCGGGCTTAACGCCAACATAAAAGCCGCAAAGATGAAACTGATTCCGGTAAAAATGATCAGCTTGCCCAAAAGCTCCTGTTTTTTTTGTATCATGCACTGCAACCTCTAAAACGATTTTTATAATGAAAACCACCGGCAAGCCGAAGCCCTGCCGGTGGTATTAAGATGCTTATTTCATGGTATTAACGATCGGTTTTTCACTGGTCAGGCCGATGTCGCACCAATCCCAATCGGTTACAAATCGTTCATCCCAGCTGGTTACCCGCTTGTTCACTGCCTTCAATGTCATACGATATGAGGTCGGAATAACAGTGGCTTCTTCAAGGAAGTTTTCATCCCACTCTTTATACGCTTGCGTGCGATACGCTTCATCAAGAGCCTCTGCGGATGCAATACGATCCAGCAGTTCATCATTTTTAGCACTTACCTGGCGTGACATGTTAAACTGCGCTTTTTTATTGTAGAAGCCGTTCGGATCGGGATTAGAGCCGACGCCCCATGCAGCGGAATACAGCTCGACGGTAGGATCGTCTTCCTGCAAGCGGTCATAGAACGCATTGAACTCGATCAGCCGGCCGTCGTTTAACGCTACGTTTAATCCGACATCTTTCCAGTTTTGAATGTAGTAATTCGACATCGGCTCGGCAATATCGCCTCCGCTCATAAACAAGAAATTGATTTTCAGCGGTTTGCCGTCAGGCGTTTCGCGATAGCCGTCTCCATCAATGTCTTTGTAGCCCGCTTCATCAAGTAACTGCTTTGCCTTTTCGGGATTGTAGGAGTAGCCTTTGCGGTTAACATCATAGAATCCGGGGTGATACGGCGTAATAAACGAGTTGGCGGTGATGCGCAGACCATGGTAGTAAATATCGTTGATACCGTCGTTGTCCATCGCATAGCCGATTGCATGCCGCAGCGCTTTGTCCTTGAACTTTCCGCCGTCGGGGAACATTTCGCATACTTCTTTTTCTTTATTCCACGTTCCCATTTTCATACCGATGTAGGAATATGCCCGCGAAACATTACCGACAATATCGATATTATCGACTTTCATTTTCGGCTTGCCGTTTTCGTCAAGGGCGGTGCGGCCTTCATCGTCGAGTTCGACAAACTGATCATACAGCGAGTTCGGCAAATCAATTGCATCGATTTCACCCGATTTCAATGCTGCTGCAACCGAAGTCAGGGTAAGCCGCTTTACGATGAGCTTATCAATACCGGGCTTTTTCCCGAACCAGTAAGGATTAGGCACATATTCGATAAGGTCGCCTTCTATCATCGAATTGATGACAAAGGGACCACAGGCAAGCGGGGTCTTGCGTACGCGGTCATGCGACGCCATTTGAGCGAGCGGAATGTCTTTTAAATAATGAGCAGGTTCCGCATTGTACGTAATACCCGCTCCCCAGAGAATGCCGGGAAAAAAGTTCTTAAACGTTACTTCAACCGTCTTATCATCGATTTTTTTAATGCCGGAAATGGTTTTCGCTTCGCCTTTGTGGTATTCAACCATACCGACAACGTTTTCGTAATCGCTATCATAGCGGACGCCGGTGTAGTCGGGATGCCCGATACATTCGTACACAAAAATAATATCTTCTGCCGTTACCGGAACACCGTCGGACCAGGTTACTTTCGGATGAATATGGTACGTCGCGGTCTTCTTTTCACGGTCGAATGAAAGACTGCAATAGCCGCCGTCTCTCAGTTCGTGATTCGATCCGCCGACGGTAAATTGTCCTAACATCGGATTCATCGCTTCTTTTGTAGGAGTATCTTCATATAAGAAGGTATTAAATACGCTTTTCCACGGCGTGTCGTTCGCATATCCGAATATGAATGTTCCGCCGACCGACGGCTCATCCCGCTGAATTACTTGCGGGAACAGTAATTTGAGCTCTTTGCTCTCGTCGTTTGCATTCGATTGCATGTGTGCGGTTTGTTTTTGTTCGGACTTGCTGCCGCAACTTGCAAACATCACCATCACCGCAGATAAAAATACGGCAATTTTTAACCCTTTTGGCATTATGTTCCTCCTTGGATGTTACTCAAGACCGTCTATATGCGGTTTTGAGCGCCATTATTTATAACGCTGCTTTGCATCGGACGCGCGTTTAATCGTCTGTCCGACGTAATTGATACTCAGCATTAACACCATAATAAGAATTGACGCAGGCAGCCATACCCACATCTTACCGGAAATGGTTCCCGGATCGCGTGCATAGCCGATCAGCGTACCGAGCGACGGCGATGTCGGCGGAAGCCCGAATCCTAAAAAGCTCATGCCTGTTTCAATACCGATATTGCCTGCCATTCCAAGCGTAAAATCAACAATAATGATAGAAGAGATATTCGGTAAGATGCCGCCGTACATAATTTTAAAGTCTCCGGTACCCATGATGCGCGAGGCATTCACATAGTCGCGCCGGTTTTCGGACAACGCCTTACTGCGTACCAGACGGGTAACGCCCGTCCAGTAAAAAGCGGACATAATAAGAATAAATGTCCAAATGTTATAGTTGGGGACAATCGTAACAAAAACGATGATCAGCATCATAATCGGTAAGATTAAAATAAAGTCGCAGATACGCATGATGATGTTGTCGACTCTGCCGCCGTAAAACCCCGTCATAAGCCCGAAAAAGATACCGACGATTTCGGTCAGAATGGTTACGCTGAACGCAATCAGGATGGAGTTGCGCGCACCGATAATCAGTTGAGGCAAGATCGGCCTTCCGCCGAAGTCCGCGCCGAGCAGAAACTTCTTGCCGGGCACCGAAAATTTATCTCTGAGGCTCACTTTCATCGCAGCTTCGGTATCCAGCACAAAACCGCCGATAATAATGATTAAAAAAATGACGATCAATATGCCGAGCGCAACGATTGCCGCTTTATCATGCTTAAATTCTTGTTTTACAATCTTCCAAAACGACGGCACGGACGTCATTTCCTTTAAAACCGTCTCATCTATCTTATCAATATCAAATGCCGTTTTTGTATTTTCCATACATGCTCCTATCAAAGCCGCCATGGACGGCCTATTCAAAAATACACATCTTTGTATATCTATTCAATTCTGATGCGCGGATCGACAATTATCATAATAATGTCGGAAATCAAGCTGCCGAAAAGCGCGAGTGTGCCGTACAGCAGCGTCAACGCATTGATAATCGAATAGTCGCGCGACATAATCGATTCGATGAACAGCAAGCCCATTCCCTGATACATAAAGATGGTTTCGACGAATATCGAACCGGCGAGCAAGCCCGTTACCGTAAAGCCGAAGAAGGCGGCAATCGGCAAAAGCGAATTGCGGAAGATATGGTGCGAATAGACCTTATCCAACGGGACACCTTTGCTGCGGGCTGTTTTCACGTAATCCTGGCTTTTTGCATCGATAACCTCGTTGCGGAGGTACTGCACGATGCTGGTAGTCCGCAAGACGGCCGCAGTTATAGCCGGAAGCAGCATGTGATACACTCTGCTCGCAATGTACCGCCCTGTATTGCCGATTGCTTCCAGGCTGACAAAGCCCGACGTTGGGAAAAGGCGGAGCCGGTAGCCGAACAGCAACAGACTTAACAGAGAAAGGATAAAGGTCGGAATTGCATAGGTGATAAAGTTATACACCAGCACGGCTTTGTCAAACTTTGAGCCGTTATGCCGCCCTGCATGAATTCCGAGCGGAACGGCGATTGCATACGTTAAGACAACCGTCAGCAGCGACAGCCACAAGGTATTCTGTGCCGGTAATTTGATTTTATCGGTAACTGGTATTTTATAGGTATAGGATACACCGAAATCGCCGTGCAGCAAAATGCGCCCCATCCAGTTCTTATACTGCACCGGCCACGGATCGTTTAAGCCTGCCATCTGGCGGAGTTCTTCAATACGGCTTGCTTTGATATTCGGATTGCCGAGAAGGCCGGTAAAAGGATCTCCGGGCATCATCTTTCCAATCAGAAACACCAAGATACTTAATACAAACAGCTGCGGTATCATAATCAGGATACGGCGTACTATCGTCTTCCACATATCGTTCCTCCCTAATCCTTGAGCGCAGCGTAATGAGTATCGCTGATTTTCTTGAGATCGTACACGCGGCCGTCCGGAGTAAAATACTGATCGGATTCGCGGGCATAGACTGCTTCAATTTCTGAGCGGCGCTTTTTGTATTCTTCACGCATTTCAACGTTCATTTCGGGAATTGCCGCAATCAGCCGCTTGGTATAAATATGCATCGGATTATGGTAAATGTCTTCCCGTGTGCCTGCTTCGACAAAGCGGCCGCGGTACATAATATAGATATAATCGCACATATGCTTGACAACGCCTAAGTCATGCGAAATAAAGAGATAGCTCAGCTTAAACTCACGCTGAATCTCTTTCAGGAAGTTCAGTATCTGCGCCTGTACCGAAAGGTCGAGCGCGGAAACCGGTTCATCCGCAACGATCAGCCGCGGGTTAACCGCAATGGCGCGGGCAACGCCGATACGCTGCCGCTGTCCGCCTGAAAATTCATACGGATATTTGTATAGCCCGTCAGGCGGAATACCGACGATCTGCAGCAGCGAAAGCACTTTTTTGAGCTCTTCATGCTTGGAAAGCCGTTCAAAGTTCCGAATCGGTTCGGCAATGATGTCGCGGATTCGTTTTTTAGGATCAAGACTGGACATAACATCTTGAAACACCATCTGCACATTCTCGTTGTATTTAATGGCGCGGCGCTGCTTTTTGGTATTTACGCAGGTGCCGTCATACAGGATTTCTCCGCCGGTCGGCTGTTCCAGTCCGACAACCGCTTTGCCGATCGTCGTCTTTCCTGAACCGGACTCTCCGATTAACCCGTAGGTTTTGCCCGCTTCTATGGTAAAGGAAACATCATCGACTGCCCGTACATAATCCTGAATTGTATTAAAAAAACCGCCGCGGATAGGAAAATGGACTTTTAAATTTTTGACTTCCAATAGTGACATGTGTCGGTCTCCTTTATTCCTCGTCTTCAAACCGGAAATTTTTCCAACAAGAGCAGCGGACAAAATGCCCGGGCTGAACCTCGTGCAGCTCCGGTTCTTTTTCGTGCGCTTCCGCTGCAATCCACGGAATCCGGTCGGCAAAGCGGCAGCCCGAATGCTTGAGCTTTTTGAGCGACGGTACCATCCCTTTGATAACATGGAGCGTATCGTCATCTTTATCCGCTTGCGGAATGGATTTAAGGAGCGAACGGGTATAGGGGTGCAAAGGATTGGTGAACAGATCCTGCGCAGAAGCCAGTTCAACGATCTGTCCGGCATACATGACGGCGACGCGGTCGGCAACCTGCGCAACGACGCCGAGGTCATGGGTTATAAGGATAATACCGGCCTTGTGTTCTTTCTGTAAGTCTTTGATGAGGTCAAGGATTTGGGCTTGTATCGTTACGTCAAGCGCTGTTGTCGGTTCATCGGCAATAATGAGCGACGGATTACAGGAAAGCGCCGTTGCGATGAGCACCCGCTGCCGCATACCGCCTGAAAGCTCATGGGGAAAGCGCTGCGCCGTCCGTTCGGGATTTTGAATGCCGACATCGTTTAAAAGCTGCAGTACCCGCTCGTTCCGTTCTTTTTCATTTAAATCGGTATGATACAGCAGCGCTTCTTCAATCTGCTTGCCGACACGCTGCAAGGGATTAAGCGATGCGAGCGGATCTTGAAAGATAAAGCCGATTTCTTTTCCCCGGATTTTATTCATTTCGTGTTCTGACAAGGAAAGCAGGTCTTTACCGTTCAGCCGTATCTCCCCCGAAACGCGGGTAAACCGCATATCATGCAGACCCATAACCGACATGGCGACGGTGCTTTTACCGCAGCCTGATTCCCCTACGATTGCGAGCAGCTCATTGGGGCGAAGATCGAATGATACCCCGTCAACCGCATCATAGTAGTTGCCGTCAATACGAAAAGCTGTGTGCAAATTATTGACGGTCAATAAATTGTGTTGTTCCATGGTTTGTTTTACTTATAACCCTTTTTTTAGCATTCTTGCACAAATCATTGCATACAGAGCCGTTTCCTTTTGAGCGCATAGCGCCCTTTTAAACCGATTTTCTCTGTAATGTAATTACGGTATCACGAATGGTGAAATTTTGCAACTATGCAATTACGGTTTTTTATGCATAAATAATGAATAATTTTACATTATACAGGCTAACCGTGTCATATCTTTTGCAAGCCGACGGGATGTGCTTCATAAGTCGTTTTAAATACCTAAAAATCAAAGCAAAGGTGATGGTAAACGGCATATCGACTGCCGAGGTTACCATGACGAAAGCCGGAGCCGCCGATAAAATCTCTCAAAAGCTCGGATCACTAGTTACATGGCACGCGCACCTTAATTTGAGTGTTTTACCTGACGGGAAAGGACAGCTCCATTATGCGATTATCGACACCGAAGGTAATACCTACGGTATCGGCCCCGTATAAACACCGTCATCAGCAATATCGCCCGATTTGATCACATTCCCTCCCTATAATAGGTAAAGAGAGCCGGAATATTTCCTTACGGCAAACGAACTCAAAACATTCCCACTGTTGCAGGTATACCAAATGACTCCGTATTTCCTCCGCTTGTCCTGAAGGCGTAGAGACCTTCCTATTCGTCCAGGGATTCCGCATTATAACAGTCTAAGTCATTGTATAACAATAACTTGCTATAAAATATAATAAGAAAGATGAAACGCATAAGTTATTACAGGATATAACTTTATAATTTAAATGCGGAATCCCTACCTATTCGTCTTTCAGGGCTTGCGGAAAGCGGGAGCCCGTCTTATAATGAGAGAAATACTTACCGGTAAAGAAAATCGTCCAGTATAGAGAATTACGATGATATAAAAGGAGAGAATATTATGTCGTTACGTTTTAAGCTCACGCTGACCATGATCATGACGGTGACGGTTGCCGTGGGGGTGGCTCTCGGGCTTTCTATTTTTTCGGTACGCCAATTAGTTGAACGCCAATTTTACAAGCGTGTACCGGGAATTTTGGCCTCGGCCAGTATCGATCTGCAATCGGATTTGTTGTTCGGCTATTCCCGCTCCGAAGCATGGATGCAGAATCCTGAGGTTATTAGCTGGCTGAATAGCGGAGAGCCGGAAGGAGAAACAAAAGACTCGATTATGCGTCGGCTTGAGGAATTTGCCGCGGAAGATAACATCATTGCTTCGTGGGTTTCAAGCGCTGCAACCTATAATCACTATATGACGGATGCGCACCGGAAAGTACAATATTCCCGCTTAATGGAAAGCGAACCTGCCGACGAATGGTTTTTTAAAACGCTCAAATTGACGGAGCAAATCACCTTTCATATCAACAAGAACAAGGAAACGGACGTAACCGGCTTATGGATCAATGCGCAAGTCCGTAATGCTCAATCGAAGATATTGGCGATCGTAGGGGTCGGCTTGGACTTGGATACGGCGGTAGAAACGATGAAAAAGGCGGTTCCGTCTCCCAATTCGGTGCTGCTGCTTGCAGATGATGATGGGAATATCATCATTTCATCCACTGATGAGCAATTCGGTTCGTCATTGAAAGATTATCTTCCAGCTACAATGGCATCGGTGCCCGAGGATGTTCAGCTGAAAACATGGCACGATGCCCGTTTAGGCAAAATGGTATACGGCGAGCGGAAAATCGGTTCATTGCCGTATAAGATTATATTTACGGCGCCGCTTAATGATTTTTTACCGAGCGTGCTGATTGTTGCGCGCGCGTCTATCCTTACCACGATACTGATTATCGTGATTGTAGTGATTTTCGCGTTCTTCGGCGTAAAAGGACTGACCGGCCGCATCGTAAAAATTGAAGAAGCCTTTAAGGCCATCGCTTCAGGAGACTTTACCGTCCAGCTGCCGGAATCGCAAGATGAAATCGGCAGCATCGCAAGTCATTTAAATAGAACCATAGCGGCCATCCGGCATTCGTTCGTGTCCGTAAGGGATGAAAGTTTCAAGATGCGCGGCGTCGGAAACGATCTGTCGAGCAATATGGAAAGAACCGTATCGGAAATTCAGCATATTACCGCAACGATCGATAACGTAAAAAATCAGGCGTTAATCCAAAGCGGTAGTGTCGATGCCGTTGCCGCCGCACTGGAGGCCATTGTTGCGATCGTAGAAAAGCTGAATACGAGTATCGACACGCAAGCATCGAGCGTTGCACTTTCGTCTTCCGCTATTGAGCAGATGACGGCAAATATCGTTTCAATTACGCAGACGCTTGAAAAAACAAACAGCGTAATAAAACGACTTGCGTCGGCAACGGATGACGGAAAGCAGAGCCTTGCCGCCTCTCACGGAGTGGCTAGTACGATTGCCGAAGAATCCGGCAGCTTGCTTGAAGCGTCGAGCGTTATTCAGCACATCGCATCTCAGACGAATTTGCTTGCAATGAATGCCGCGATTGAGGCTGCTCATGCCGGAGAAGCCGGGAAGGGTTTTGCGGTTGTTGCGGACGAAATCCGGAAGCTCGCTGAAGAGTCCTCCATGCAGGGAAAGAACATCACGGCAACGCTGAAAACCTTGAGCGGTGAAATTAAAAACCTTTCCGAGTCTTCCCAAACGGCGGAAGAAAAGTTCAACATCATTTTTGACTTATCCGAGCAGGTTAAAATCATGAGTAGTACGCTGATGGAAGCGATGCTTGAGCAGGAACACGGCAGCAACGAGGTACTGACGGCGATTAAAGACATCAATACGGTAACGATGGAAGTGCAGACCGGTTCCGAAGAAATGTTGAAAAGCGGGGAAAAGGTTACTGCGGAGATGCGGAAACTGGATGATCTGACCCGCACAATCACCGAAAGCATGAACGAGATGGCCGACGGAGCCGTGCAAATCAATAGCGCCGCGCAGGAAGTCAACGAGATCGCGCAGAAAAATACACAGAGTATCGATAATTTAGCGGGAGAAGTTGCTCAGTTTAAGGTGTAGGGCTGCGTAAGGGATAAAAGCCGTGCCTCAAGCACCGGAGGTAAAAGTAAAAAACCCGCCCAAAACGACGGTTTTAAGCGGGTTTTTCTTGCACGCTATGAGCTGCACGCCTCGCATTCTTCCACTTCGAGCGCGCGGCTGCGGATATAGTAGATGGATTTTATGCCGTGTTTCCATGCTTCGACATACAGGTTCAGTACCTGCCGGAAGCTGTAATCGTTGGTGATGTAGAGGTTCATGGATTGCCCCTGATCGATATGCCGTTGGCGGATGCCGCCTGCGCGGATGCTCCACAGCTGATCAATCGTGTGCGCGTTTTTATAGAGCCAATACGTGTCGAGCGACAAGGCCGGAGCGACGCGGGGCACGAGCGAGCCTTTTTTTTCTTCCAAAAAATACCGCTTCATAATAGGATCGATACCGGCCGTGGTTCCGGCAACGATTGAGGTTGAGCTGGTCGGTGCAACGGCAAGCAGGTAGCCGTTCCGTATCCCGTGCCGGGCAACCGATTGGCGCAGCTCGTTCCATTGTTCGGAACGGTAATTGCGTTTTTCAAAATACGCGCCGGTTTGCCAGTCGCTGCCTTCAAAGAATTGATATGCACCTTTCTCTTGCGCGATGCGCATACTTGCCCGTATCGCATAAAAATTGATTTTTTCAAAGAGCGCATCGGCAAGCTGCAGATGTTCATCGCTTTCCCACACAATATGCTTTTGCGCCAGCAAATGATGGTAGCCGGAAACGCCTAAACCGATCGCGCGGTATCGTTCATTGGTAATTTTTGCATACGGCACCGGATAAAAGTTGAGGTCGATGACGTTATCGAGCGCCCGTACTGCCGATTCGACAATATACTCCAATGCGCACTCGTCATCAGTGTCGATGTTGCCGAGTACGAGCGACGCCAAATTGCACACCACAAAATCGCCGGGCTTGGTAACGGTTACGACGGCGGTTTCTCCGTCTTGCTGCTGAATTTCGGTCTTAACCGTTTCGATCTGACTCATATTCTGCGCGATTTCGGTACAGAGGTTGGAGCTATAGATAATCCCCTTGTGGCCATTGGGATTAGCGCGGTTGGTATGATCCCGGTTAAAGATGAACGGCGTACCGGTTTCGACGGCGGATTTAAGGATGAGCCGTATCAGCTCTTTAATGGGGATTTCGCGTTTGGAAATACGTCCGTCATTGACGCAATCCCGATAGCGTTTTTCCCATTCTTCGCCGTAAAAATCTTCCAGCGCATAGCCCTTTACATTCAGAATTTCGTGCGGGCACATGAGGTACCACGAACCGCCGATATTCTCGTCAACCGTCCGCCAAAAAAGGTCGGGGCAGCAGACGGCAGGGAACACGTCATGCGCCTTCATGCGGTCGTCGCCGTTATTGGTACGGAGCTGGAGAAACTCCGGAATGTCCTTGTGCCACACATCCAGGTACACCGCGACCGAGCCCTGCCGCACTCCCAGCTGATCCACCGCAACAGCGGTATCGTTGGCAAGTTTTATCCAGCGGATGACCCCTCCGGCAGCGCCTTGAAAGCCCCGTATGGGAGCGCCGACCGCGCGGACTTTGCCGAAATACAGCCCCATACCGCCGCCGAATTTTGAAATTTTTGCAAAATTGTCGATGCTGCGGTAAATGCCGTTCAGCGAATCGGGCACGGTATCGATAAAACAGGACGAGAGCTGGTGGTAGGGTTTACGGGCATTGGAAAGGGTAGGGGTTGCCATCGTAACCTGTAAGCTGCTCAGCATCAGATAGAAGCGGCGTACCCATTCCATGCGCCCCTGCTTTTCACGCAGCGCAAGATGGAGCGCGATCCCCAAAAACATCTCCTGCGGCGTTTCAAGCGGAATATGTCCGCGTGTCGAAATGACATACCGGCGTAAAAGCAGATCAAGGCCGCTGTAAGTCAAAAGATCGTTTTTGCTTTCATCGATAAATGCGTAGGCTTGCTCCAGCTCTTCCTTTGAATATCCTGCCCGGATATAGGCTCCGTAAAGATCATGTTCTTCCAAATACGTGAGCTTTTCATAAAATGACCGGATGTTCCGTTTTTCAAGCTCTTTTTGCAGCTTTCCTAAAAAATCCAGCATTAACAGGCGGGCTGCGATAAATTCCCATCGGGGCGCTTCCTGAGCCGTCAGCTCAACAGCGGCTTTTATCAGCAGCGCCAAGAGCTCCGCCTCCGTCATGTCCGGCTTGCGGAAGGATTCAAACTTGTGGAACAGCAGCGTAAGGCTGTACTGTTCCTCAGAAAAGTCCCGCTGAATACGGGTGAGTGCCGGAAGTATATCAATAGAAGAAAAATGAGCGGCAATATTCCGCCGCGCATCCCGCTTTTTTGTCTGTTCGACACGATACAGGATAAAATTTTTTACCTCTGCATAGTAATTATGTTCGATAAGCGTTTTTTCAACTAAATCTTGGATCGTTTCCACTTGCACCGGATTCCCGTTTTTGCTTAATTCATGTATATCGGCTTCGATCTCAGCCGTCATCTGCCGCAATATATCGTTTAAAGCGCCACGATCGCGCTGCGCCCCGCTATCCGTTACGCTGTTAAACGCAGCCTGCATCGCAAGCGTAATTTTTTCGGCATTATAGGCTTCTCGATCGCCGTTTCGTTTAATAATGTCCATATCTTGTTTCATTATCGGCTAAAATTGCAGCGGCTAAAATTGCGATTATTAGCAGAAAGCCTTCGGTTTAATTGTCGAGGTTCCCGTACCGGATGCTTTTTATCCTACAGTTGCAGAATAACGGTAATCGCTTTTATGCGTGCGGATGGGCTTTTCGATACAAATCCTGTAATTGAGCCGCGGTGATGTGGGTATACCGCTGCGTGGTGGCAATGCTGCTGTGTCCCAATAATTCCTGCACAACCCGTATATCAGCCCCGCGCGTTACAAACATGGAGGCAAAGCTATGCCGGAAGGCATGGGGCGTCAGTTTTTTGTAATTGGGGAGCAGGGCAGTGTAGCGGTCGATAATATAGCTGATGCCGTACCGGGTGAGCGCGCCGCCGCGGCAATTTAAAAAGAGCGCCGTTTCGGTAAAGGAGGGAGACGGTTCGTCAGGCGTTCGTTGAGCGTACAGCGATTCCAGCAGCTCGGCGCGCTCCGGTAAGTACCGCTGCAGCGCTTCCTGCGCAAAGTCGGCAAAAAAAACCTTGCGTTCCTTTCCGCCTTTTCCATAGACGATCGCCCAACGGCAGTTATCCTGTAAATCCTGTACGGTAAGCGCTTGCAATTCGGAGACCCGGCAGCCGGTAGAGTAGAGTGACGAAAAAAGCGCTGCATCGCGGGCATACCAGAGGATACCGGCTTCTTTCGGAAATGCGCAAAAGTGATCGGCTTCATCGGGAAACAGGAAGCGGGGCAATTTTTCAGGCTGCTTGAGGTTGCGAACCGTTGTGCCGGGGTTTGTCGTACAGAGCCCCTTCCGCACCGCATACCGGTAAAAGCCCCGCACGCAGGAGAGGGTTCGATTGATACTTGCCGGAGCGAAATGCCGGTTACCGAGTTCCGCGGCAAAAATGCGCATTAAAGAGCCGGTAACCTCGGCAAAGCCGATATCATTTTCCTCAAGCCATGTTGAAAACAGTTTCAGATCGTTCCGGTAGGCGTCAATTGTTTTTTCGGAAAAATGCCGAATCCCTGCGCTATAGCGCAGGTAATCTTCAAACGCCGGATCCGACATCGGTATAGTCCTGATCTTCTACGCCTTCTACTACGCTGTGCAGATAATCGCAGCCGGGGTTCACGCAGGCTTTATAGCTTCCGTTTTTTTTGTCGTACTTTTCTACCAAGAACCAACCGCATTTCGGACAGTTCGCATTGATGGGCTTGAAGTGCGAGATAAAATTGCATTGCGGAAAATGAGTGCAGCCGAAAAACTCTTTGCCGTGTCCCTTCGCCCTGCGGGACACAATATCGCCGCCGCAGCCGGGCATGGGGCATTTTGCCAGCGGGATGGATTTGGTATTCCGGCATTCGGGAAAGCCTTCGCATGCCAAGAAAAAGCCGAAGCGGCCGAGTTTTTTCATCATCCGCTTGCCGCATTTTTCGCAGATAAACTCGGTCGGCTCATCCAGGCGGCCCTTGAAGCTCCCCAGATGGGTCATCACCGAATCGACTTGCGTTATAAACGGTGTGTAAAAAGAGCCGATAATCTTCGACCAGTCGGCATTATGCTCTTCAATCTCATCCAGTTTTTGTTCCATACCGGCGGTAAAGTTGACATCGATCACATCGGTGAAGTTTTCAACGAGAATATCGTTAATCATCCTGCCGAGCGGGGTAGGGACGAGCTGTTTGTTCGATCGGTTGACATAGTAGCGGTCAAGCAGTACCGAAATAATCGGCGCATACGTGGACGGCCGCCCAATGCCCTTTTGCTCCAGCATCTTGACGATACTCGCATCGGTGTAGCGGGCGGGTCCCTGCGTAAAATGCTGTTCGGGTGCAAGATTATCCATAATCAGGCTGTCGCCGGTTTTCAAGGCCGGTAACGCCTTTCCTTTTTCTTCTTTTGAAAGGAGCAAATTCAAGACGGCATAAAAGCCTTTTTCGGTTACCTTTGTCGATGCGGTCCTAAACAGGGCATCGCCTACGGTAATTTCAAAACTGACAGTTTCGGTTTTAGCGCCGGTCATCTGACTTGCGGTAAAGCGTTCCCAGATAAGGGTATACAAGCGCAGCTGATCCCTATTTAAATAGTCTTTGAGATATTCGGGGGTATAGGTGCAGTAGGTCGGGCGGATACCTTCGTGCGCATCCTGTGCCTTTGCCCCGACGCTGTAGATGTTCGGTTTTGCCGGTAAAAAGTCCGGATATTGTTCTCCGATCCATTTGCGCACCTCGGTCAAAGCGACATCCGAGATACGAACCGAATCAGTACGCATATAGGTGATAAGTCCGACGCGGCTCGATCCGACGGAAATGCCTTCATAGAGCTGCTGCGCAATCTGCATTGTTTTCCGGGAGGTAAAGCCGAGCCGGTTCGCCGCGGTCTGCTGCATGGTCGATGTAGTAAACGGCGGCTTAGGATGGATCGTCTTTTCCGTACTTTTGACATCGGTAACCGTCGCCTCTTTGCCGCGCAGCATGTCGATAATGGCCTGCACTTCGCGCTCTTTTTTCAGCGTCGGCTTTTCGCCGTTATACAGGGCGAGCTGCGCATTGAACGCCGCCTTGCTTTTTTTAAAGGTTCCTTCAAGCGTCCAAAATTCTTCCGGGATAAAACTTTCGACTTCCGCTTCCCGTTCGCAAATCAGCCGCAGCGCAACGGATTGCACCCGCCCGGCGGAAAGGCCGTTTTTCACTTTTTGCCAGAGGAGGGGAGATAGGTTGTAGCCGACCAGCCGGTCAAGGACACGGCGCGCTTTTTGAGCGTTTACCTTTGCCTCATCAATATCCATGGGATTTTGAACCGCCGTTTTTATCGCTTGCGGGGTAATTTCATTGAAGATAATCCGGTTGATCGGGACGCTATCGCATTTTTCGCGTATTGCATGGCAAAGATGATAGGCTATGGCCTCTCCTTCACGGTCATTATCACTTGCAAGGAAGACACGGCGGGCATTTTTTGCATCCTGCTGCAGTTCTTTGAGGAGTTTTGCGCGTCCCCGTACGGTGATATATTCGGGTTGAAACCCGTGTTCAATATCGATGGCAATGCGGGATTTTGGCAAGTCGATAAGATGCCCCATCGATGCCTTGACCGTGTAGCCGCTGCCTAAATATTTTTCGATTGTTTTTGCTTTTGCCGGAGATTCTACGATAATCAGATTCGTTTTTTTAGGTTTTGTTCCGATCGCTTTCGCCATTTATACTGCTCCTGTGTCAAACAACGGTAGTTGTGTTTTTTGGTCTCTTTGAAGATACTGTAACGTCGGGTTTGCCCATTCCCGTAAAAGATCGGCAGCGCACTGCACCGGAATGGCGCCGTCGCAGGCAAGCTTTTGCCCTCCGGCATTCTGTACGGAGTCCTGCATACCGGCATGTACGCATACGTCGCGTCCCTGCTCCAGCGCAAAGTCGGCGGTAATCAGCGCGCCCGATTTTGCTGGAGCTTCTACCACGATGATTGCGCGGGACAATCCCGAAATCAGCCGGTTCCGCTGAGGGAACCGGTAGGGAAGCGGCTGCTCGCCTGGGGCATATTCGCTGAGGATGCAGCCGCCTTTTTCAAGGATGTGCCCGGCCAGCCGCGCATTGCTCTGCGGATACAGCCGGTCGAGGCCGCAGGCGAGAACTGCAACGGTTGTCCCGCCGCCCTCCAATGCTCCGCGGTGCGCAAAGGTATCGATGCCGCGCGCCAATCCTGAGACGACGGGTATACCGGCATGGCCGCATTCGATGCCCAACTGCAGTGCCGCTTTCATGCCGTATCCCGTCGGGCGGCGGGTTCCGACAAGCGCTGCGGCCGGTTTTTCCGGATCCGGTAACGTCCCGCGGTAATACAGCAGAAAGGGTGCATCGGGAATTTCCCGCAGCAGGGGCGGAAAATCGGGATCGTCATAGAACGTCATGTTGATGCAGCACGCATGCATTAAAGCCGCTGCTTTTTCAACAGCCTGCGGAAGCGCTTGCGGATGGTAGCAGCGCGTACGAATGTCCCGCTGCACGAGCGTGCCGATGTCGGTTATCGAACATGCAGTAAACGACGGTAAACCATCCAATGTCCGCGCCAGTAACAGCCGTTCGCTGCCTTTTAAAAATGAGCAATAGGAGAGCGCTATGAAAAGTTTTTGCCGTTCGGTAAGATTCGTGCCGTGTATCATTCGGGTGTGTACGGTATTGTGCGGTTTGTCTACGGGTTAGCGGCGGGCATTTTCTACAAAGGCTTTATTCCGTTCGGCATCGGCCCGCTGTTCCGCGCTGCCGCTCGTTTTAATAATCCGATCGTAGGCGGCTATGGCTTTTTCGTATTGTCCGGTCATATAGTACGCCCGGCCGAGGATGAAAAGCGAATCGAGCGGTTTTTTTTCTTTTGCTGCGACCGGCTCCATAATCGTGATGGCATCTTCCGGCTGGTTGAGTTCAAACACGTAGAGCACGGACAGCGCGTAGACCGCCCGCGTGTAGTTCGGATCAAGCTCAACAGCCCGTTTATATGCTGAAACGGAAAGGTCGAAATAGGCTTGCTTCTCTGCAAGTCCCATACCGGGATAATCGAGCGTGCTCTTGGCGATAATCGCCGCGCATACGCCGATCTGATAAAATACATGCTGATTTTCGGGAAAGTATTCCAACGCGCTTTGAAATGATTCAATCGCTTTTTTATACATTTTTTTATCCATGTACCGGCGCCCCAGTATTTTATACCAAATACCGATTCGCTGTTCCATCGTCAGAATATCGTTTACTTTTCCCTGATATTTATGTATTGCCGAGTGTAATTCTTCTATAGAAGAAGGATTTTTAACGCCAAGCTCCATGTCCTGTAACCGGCGCGCAAAAGCGTTATCCCTGCATCCGGTAATAAAGAATACGGTAAAAAAGAGCATGCTTGCGCAGATCATTTTTTTAGATTTCATGTAAACCATCCTCTCATGGGCGCTTTTGCGTTGCTGTTTCCGCATCGGCGTTCCCGTTACGGTATTCTTATATATCTTTGCAGTATTGTCAATATTGTAACCGAAGCGGGGATTGCCCCCGCTCCTGAAAGCGTATGACGGTTCCCTAGACGTACCGAAGATTACCGTATATACTAGCGCCGTTTTTATGACCTTCTATCAAAATTATATGAGATTATCGGGAACTTCTAAAAACTCGATTTTTTCAATGCCACCATCATCTTAGGCTGGCTTACGTCTATACATATAAAACCGATATATTTTAAGGATCATGCGTGTGAGAATGAAAAATAGAGTATTCTTTTTCGTATTGTTTGCAGTCAGCATGTATACGATTTCCTGTACGAAAGTAGAACCGCTGTATGCATCGGCAGGAGTTTACGATATTTCCGACATTGATAAAGATTCCGTATACTCGCTTAATGGCGATTGGGGCTATGCTGAAGGAAAATTTGTTGCAGCCTCATTACCGGTGGATTCCTATACGCGTTTTGAATCGATCTCATCGAGATGGATTACTTATGCGCATCCGCAATCGATTAAAGGATATGCATCCTATGCAGTGAAAATCAAGGGATTGGAAGCCGAAAAAATTTATGGCGTACATTTTGCAGGCGTGTCATCGGCTTTTACCGTGTTTTTAAACGGACAGCCTTTTTATACATCCGGTACTCCCGGTACCAGCATTACAAGTGAAGTCTTTGATTGGAATGCCGAAACGGTTATTTTACCGCTCAAAGACGAAACCGAAGCGACGCTGGTCATTCATATCTCAAACTTCCACGATAGAAATCCCGGTCTGGAAACCCCATTTTTATTCGGTCTGTATACAACGCTGCAAGCTAAAAAGACAATGGATAAGCTCATTACGTCCGGAATCTTTTCAGTGTTGCTGAGTATGGCAACGTTTTTTGTTTCGCTCTTTTTGTTTTATCGAAAAGAGACCACCGCAGGGATATTCGGACTGCTGTGTTATAGTTTTGCACTACGAACGCTTTGTTATAACGACTTTTTGCTGAAAGACTTTATTCCCGGCATCTCATCCATCGTGATGTTTAGACTCGGATATTTGACGTTCCCGTTTTGCGCAGCGTTTACCTATCTCTTTATTCTCAATTTATTTATCAGAAGGCCGCATCGGATATTTTATATTCTCACGATTCCGCTCATCATCTACAGTGCACTTACCATCATTGCACCGATCTGGATGTTTGTCGATATTCTCCTGATAATGCAGCTTTACATCCTCTTTCTGGCGATCATTGCAGGTGCGGTAGCAGTTCATGCGCTTATAAAGAGAAAACCGTTTGCGTTGACATTTTTGCTCTCTTTTTTGCTGTTTGTTATGGCTGCGGTTTTTGATGCACTGATTTCCAACGGTATTATCAATGCGCCTTTTATTTCTCATTTTGCGGTTTTGATGCTGTTGGTACCGATTGCTTTCATTGTTATCCGTCATTTTTCAGCGGCATTTAAAACACAAGAGAACATGATTGCATCTATTGAAAGAACAAATATCTCTTTTCAACGCTTTTTCCCCAATCAGTTTTTACAGTTTCTCAATAAAAAAGATGTAAAAGAGATTGCACTCGGTGATAACACCCATAAGAATATGTTTGTTGCGTTTATTCATCTCGGTATGAAGGCGGAGCTTACGTCCAGTGTTGCCCGTGAAGAACTGTTGATCTTGTACAATACGGTTGTACAAGCGGCAAATCCGCTCGTCCAAAAATATGACGGCTTTATTGATAAATATTTGACGGAAGGATTAATGGTGCTCTTTTACGGGACTGCGGAAAAGACGATAGATTGTATTATCAATATCACACAGCTGATTAAAAAATTCAATATACATCGGCAGGAACAATCCTTACCGCCGATTCATATTGCTTCCGGTGTGCATTACGGCAAGTTAATGATGGGTACGATCGGCGAAGATGAAAGAATGGATACCACGGTTATTTCAGATGTGGTGAATATTTCTTCCCGTATGCACAGTTATGCAACGGAAAAACATGTGCATATTATTATCAGTGAAACGGTAAGAGCTCAATTACCTGAAAGCTATTGGCGCACGCATAGTTGTTTTTATCACGGGAAAATACAGTTCCACGGTAAAAAAAATTTAACCAATGTCTATGAGGTTGATTTGTTATGAAAAAGATAATCTTAGGGGCATTACCTTTTTTCTGTATGTTTTTTGTGCTGACCTTTATCAATAAGGCAAAACCGGCGCAACGGTTACGGGAGCATGCAATAACCGTTCGGCACGGGCTGCTGACGCTGCCTGCTCACAATGATGTCGATGTATTTAATATTCGGGGATTGTGGCATTTTACGCCAAGTCAGTTTTACAGTTTTAACAATGTTAATCAGTTGCTGTACGCTCCGTTGCCGGGTAAGCTCAATGACACCGCGCTGAACACCAACTTCGGATATGCCTCCTATGGGCTGCGTATTGTCGGGCTTAATCCCGATAAAATATATGCATTACAGGTGAACCATCTGCTGTCAAGTTGTACGATTGTCATTAATGGAGTTGATAGGGCAGGGCAGGGGCAGCCGGGTATCTCCGCTCAAACTGAAATTCCCGGAAAAACTATCAGTATTGCGACCTTTAAACCGCTCAAAAACGGTACAGCCGACGTTATTATCAATATGTCTAACTTTCATAATCGGTATGGGGGAACCGATCAGTCAATTTTGTTGGGTTCAGCAGAGATATTAAATACGTCATTTGTGTTCAGCCTTTTATTTTATAATCTGGCATGCATGGTACTGTTCGTATTCAGTGGCTTTTTTATTGTACTCCATCTTCATTACAAAAAAATGCCGTATATCTTGTGGTTTGCTTTTACGGCCATCACAATCAGCATCCGTATTATGGTGTTTTATCCGCACATTATTGCGCATATCTGGCCGTCGATACCGTGGAAACTCTTCTTTGTTATTCGCTATGCATCTATTCCGTTATCCGTACTGTTTTTTACGGTCTTTATTAAGAAGATTTTTAATATGCAGCAACGAGTGCTGTATTGGGGAATTCTTCTCGGTACTCTTATCGCGACCCTATTTATTATTGCCTCACCGACGCTGCTCGTATCCCGTTACCTACACATACAGCAGTTTATTGTCTTTATTGCAGTGAGCTATAATGCCGTTATTATCATCAAAGCTCTGGTCCAAAAACAAAAGCATGCGCTCTGGATTGCCGTTATCATGTGCTGTTTGGCTGGGTTTGCCGCCCATGATATACTGGTCAGTCAATGGATTATTTCAGATAAATTCCTGTTACAAGAGGGCGCTGTCATCGCGATCATTATTGCCGTTGTAATGAACATCAATGGATATGCGGAGTCAATCCATCATATTGAACAACTGGTAGATGAGCAAAAGAAGGTGCAAGCTGCGTTGCGCCGCTTTTTTCCCAATCAGCTGCTTTTTTTCCTGCAAAAAAGCAGCATTACCGAAATCAATACCGGGGATTCGTCCGAATTGTCTATGACGGTTCTCTCTATCGACATCCGATCGTTTACCAGTATATCCGAACAGCTTTCTCCCGATGAAGTCTTTATCCTGCTGAATCAATATTTTGCGGTTGTAGCGCCGATTATTCGACGGCATGGCGGCGTCATTATGAAATTTCTCGGCGACGGCTTTACGGCACTGTTCGCAGGAAATCCCGATATGGCAGTTTCATGCGGCATTGAAATTCAGCGACAGCTACAGGAACACCGGATTCGTATCAGAAACCTTCCGCCTCTGAGAGCAGGAATCGGTATCGATACCGGAAAAATTCTGTTAGGGGTTATCGGAAATAACAACCGATTGGATAGTGTAGTCATTTCAAATACGTGCTATACAGCCGAAGAATTGCAAGCGGCAACCAAAGTCTATTCCAATACTATTATTATTTCGGAAACGATTTTCCGCCTCTTGCAAAATCCCGAAAATTATCATATACGGTGTATCCAAGAAACCTCAACCGATCACGGTACGGAACGGGCAAAGCTGTATGAAGTATATGATTGCGATGTATCGGCAATACAAGATAAAAAACAAAAGACCGCTTCATATATAGAAAAAGCCTTAAAAAAAATACAGGAAAAAAGCTATGCCAATGCGCAAACCTATATTGCAAAGGCACTTGAAATTTTTCCTGATGATCCGTTAGCGCTTTATTATCAAAAGCTCATTAAAAAACTGCTATTGATATAGCGGCTTGTCATTTATCACCATCGAAAAACTCAAACAATACACGAAATCTGACAGTGTTATCAGAATCTGATAGCAGTATTTAGAATTCTGATAACAGATTCTGACACCGTGCGTCGCCGTATTTCTATATATAGTGGAGAGCCGTCTTTAGCTATCCTCTATTCAGTAAGAATAACTATTAAGTAGACAGAACATACATTATGAATAGTTTTATTAAAATAATATTATACCATGGATACCTATATGCAGTCAATTATGCTCTGATTTTTATCCGGGGATTCAGCATGAGAGAAAAGTGCGGATTTTTAAATTTCTTTGTCCTAAAAAGCATCCAAAACTCCTCACTGGAATAGGATGGGTATGTACTGCATACTTTTGAATGCTTCATGTACGTCAATATGTCGAATATAGACATGTACGTTTGAATCAAATCAATATAAATAGGATTTATAAGGGGTAAGTTTAAGATATGATATTTTATAAGAGGATTGGGCAATGCTGGAATCGAACCAGCGACCCCAAGCGTGTCATGCTTGTACTCTAACCAACTGAGCTAATTGCCCTCATCTGTAACAATGGAATAGAGTTTATCGTATTTTGGTATTTACGTCAAGGGGTAAAATGAGTATACTCCTTCCACAAATATGAATCTTGAAGCATTTATTTTAGGCTGCGGAGGCATGATGCCGTTGCCGTATCGTCATTTAACGTCAGTATTGCTCCGCCGTGAAGGAGACCTTTTTCTTTTCGACGCCGGTGAAGGAACGCAGGTTTCTTTACGCCGTTTAAATCTCCGTTGGAAAAAAATCAATACGATCTTTATCAGTCATACTCATGCCGATCATGTTACCGGCTTACCGGGAATTCTTATGCTGTCGGCACAGGTAGACCGTGATGAGCCGCTGTACATTATCGGGCCGCCGAAGATTAAAGAATATGTCGAAACAAATCGCCGCGTTCTTGACATGTATATAAATTATGAAATTATTATTCAGGAAGTAACCGACCCCGGTGTGGTGTATAAAACGGATGAGTTTCAGGTACGCGCATTTTGGCTTGAGCATACCAAACCCTGTCTCGGATATGTTTTTGAAGAATTTCCGCGGCCCGGCGCATTTGATCCTGAGGCGGCGCGGCGGCTGAATGTCCCATGCGGGCCGTTATGGTCGAAGCTGCAAGCAGGAGAAGCGGTGCAAGCTGCAGATGGAACTCTCGTAGAAAGCAGTCAGGTTCTCGGCGCTCCTCGAAGCGGTCGTAAATTCAGCTTCGTAACGGATACGAAGTATCTGCCAACGATTGCGCCGGAGGTTACCGGTTCCGATTTCTTTGTTTGCGAATCCATGTTCGAGAAAGGCATGGAACAGGACGCCGCTGAAAAAAAACACATGACCTGCACACAAGCCGCGCAAATAGCAAAGGACGCGGCGGTTAAGAAGATGGCGCTTATTCATTATAGCCCCCGCTACACCGACCATGATTTGAAGCAGTTGCTGAAAGATGCGCAAGCGGTATTCGCGAATACGGTGTTATCAAAAGATCGGATGATCGAAACCATCGAATACCGGGACTAAAAGGGCGTTCGGTAACCCGTGAAAAGAAGAATCTTTGTAATAGCCGTATGAAAGAAAATCCCCGTATATACTTTGAAGATGAATATTGCGCCGTTGTGTATAAAAAAACGGGCGAGCATTCGCAAACGTTTTTTTCTACACTGTTTCCTCAAAAAACATTTGTTACTGCGGTAAACCGGCTGGATACCCCGGTATCGGGTCTGGTACTGCTTGCATTCTCAGCGCAGGCACAGACGCTCTTTTCCCGTGCGTTTACTGCAGGAGAAATGCAAAAAGAATATTGGGCTATCTGCGAACGGAACCGCCGCAATCCGGAAAGTAAGGCCGCACCGGAAACTCAGACGATTCCGGAGGGTGCCCTTTTTGAACAAAAGGCGGAACCTGAAGGACTTGAGCATTTTCAGCGATTGGAACATCTCGTAGGGTTTCATACCAAAACGCAGAAAGCCTTTATCGCAGGCGAATCGCCCGGAGCCGAAAGCCCGCGCCGTAAAGCACATCAGCAGCGGAGGATCAGCGCATCAGCTAAAAAAGCGGTCCTGTACTGGGCTCTTTGCGGCATGGGAGAACGCTATGACTTTATTCGCATTCGACCGGAGACCGGCAGGACGCATCAGATACGGGTACAGATGGCCGCGATTGGACGCCCTATCAAGGGGGATTTAAAATACGGAGCGCGGCGCAGCGAAGTCGGCGGCGGTATTCGGCTGCACTCCTTCAAACTGGATTTTACCCATCCGATTACCGGAAAACAGATTGTGATCGAAGCTGAGCCGCAGGAACCCGATACGCTGTGGAATGCGTGCATAGAAGCCTGTTCGCGCGCCACACGCCGAAGCGGAGTACACATCCGGTGAAGCACACGAAGCAAGCGCGCGGGGCAGCCGCGTTCGATGCCTACTATGGCGAGCTTTTCGACAGCCGCTGGCCGGACTTGCGGACGGCGCTATTGAAAGAAACGCAGCCGGTCGCTTTTTCCGTGTGCGGAGGCAAGCCCTACTATCTTGACGCCGCAAGTATCTGCGCAGCCCAAGCGCTTCCGCCGCTTGACGCAGGGCAGTGTTTGGATATGTGCGCAGCCCCGGGAGGAAAGACACTGGTACTTGCATCCCGCATGGGCGCAGAAGTACACATCCAAGCAAACGAATTATCCCGGACACGCAGGGCGCGGCTGCTGAAAGTAGCGGAAGAGCATCTCCCTGCCGAAATGCGCAGCCGTATTTCGATAACCGGTTTTGATGCCGCTACCCTCCCCCGCTCGCAGCAAGCGTTTTACGACCGTATTTTACTGGACGCACCCTGCTCTTCTGAGCGCCATGTCATAACCGATCCCAAATATCTTGCCGATTGGACGTCGGCTCGAATCAAAATGCTGTCTCAGCGGCAATGGGCGCTCTTATCGGCGGCTTTTTTATTGCTTAAACCAGGAGGCTTTTTGCTCTATGCGACCTGCGCACTCGCCGATGCGGAAAACGACGGCGTTGTCCGAAAACTCTTAAAAAAATACGGCGATGCTGCGGTAATTACAACGCCTTTTGATCATGCAAACGGCGCTTCCATAAGCAATCCGATACATACAAATGCACACGAGGAGCAGGACGAACCGAGTCCCCTCCCCGTTTACGAAACGACACAATACGGCTGCCGCTTTTTACCTGACACGGGAAATGGCGCAGGCCCTTTGTATTTTTCACTCATTGAAAAAAAATATTAAAGGACAACTATCATGGAACATTATACGGATACCGACAAGCATTCTCTTTTGCATCATTCCGATGAATCGGTTGAATCGGTGCTGCCCTCTCAGGCCGGACGCCCGATTAAAACGTTTGTGTTAAGAAAGGGACGAATAACCGAATCTCAAAAAAAAGCATATACGGAACATGCCTCGCGCTGGTGTATTCCGTATGCCGATACGCTGCTGTCGTTTACCGATGTGTTTCAAAATAATAATCCTGTCATCATCGAGATCGGTTTCGGTATGGGCGTTGCGACAGCCGAAATTGCCGCGCAGTATCCGGAGATAAACTATATCGGCATTGAAGTCTTCCGGGCGGGAGTCGGCAAACTTTTAAGCGAAATAGAACGGCGCGGGCTCGCCAATATCCGCATTATCGAACACGACGCCATTGAGGTACTGGAACACATGATACCCGACACTTCGCTTGCAGGGTTCCATATTTTTTTCCCCGACCCGTGGCAAAAGAAAAAACACCACAAAAGGCGGCTTATCAGACGGCCGAGGACCGGTCTGCTCACGCGTAAGCTGCATCACGGCGGCTATCTCTACATGGTTACGGATTGGTATGAATATGCGGAAGATGCCTTTGCAGAACTATCCGCAACGGAGGGGCTCCGCTCTCAGTATGAAGGATTTGCTCCCCCCCAACAATGGCGTCCGCGCACTAAATTTGAACAAAAGGGCTTAAATAAAGCGCATCCTATTACCGAATTGATGTTCCTCAAGTGTAATGACGGTGAAGTATAAGCGATCGAAATGTGCCGGTTCCGAAATTGCTACTCTCCCCCATAGCTTGAATCAATTTTTTTGGAGAGATGCGCTTGCATATTCCGCACATACACAGTATACTCCGTCCTCAATATGAATTCGCCGGTACAACAGCACGTTACGATTAAGTTTTTACACAGAACCGTATTGTTTTTCTTTTCTTTTTTGATAGCGTTGTTCTCGTTATTTATCTTGGGTAATATTCAAAATTTTTTGAATGCGAGCCAGCTGATTATTCTACGGTTCCTCATCGGAACAGGCGTGCTGCTGTTTTTATTTGCGTTGTTCGCAATCGTATTTGAATGCTACTATATGATTCATGTACAACGTGCGCAATATCTTTTCCATTGTATTATCAGCGGAGTTGCCTGCGTATTCGGATTAGCGATCGCAGTAGTTGCCGCCGTTATTCTGTTGCTTTCGGCGGGGTTACAACCGATATAGCGCGATTGGAATAGACCAGCATAAGGATAAAAATATCGGATGTTTTTAAAAAAATTGTATGCAGGCCGAGCTGCAATCTGTACGCAAAATACGATCACAGACATACAAACAGCGGTTGTTACCATTTATACGCGTTTTTTAGAACTGAACTCGTTAGCCGAAACGGATATTGTTTCCGTACAATTTTCGCTTACGGATGATATAACTGCTGCGAATCCTGCAACCTTATTGCGATCCGGCGGTTATGCTTCTACAACAGCGCTCTTTTGCAGCCGGGAACCTCAGATTGACGGAAGCTCGCCGGGCATTATCAGGCTCCTTTTTCACTATTACGGGAAAAAAAAGCCGCAGCCGGTATACCTCAATGGAGCTGAAAAACTGAGAGCCGATTGGTTTCAAGGACAGCAGTAGTCTCTGACGGCGTCGCTTCATGCGGAACTCATAAGAGCGATACAACCTTTTTTGAGGATGTGATATTTATGAACAAAAAAAAACATGCGGCTGAGCTTTGGATTGCAAGCCGTGAGTATGCAGGCCTTGCCGAAGCCGGCGGGGTAAAAAATGTTGTAAAATCATTGGCCGAAGCTGCAGCGGAATACGGCTTTTCGGTTACGGTCTTTTTGCCGCACTACGGAAGTATTACGTGCGCACTATCGCCTTGTGACGGTGAAGTATATATCCGTGTCGGAAATACGCAGCATTCGGTACGGTATTTTGAACTTATACAAAACAATATTCGGTTTATCTTTATCGATGCTGAAATTTTTTCGGAAAAAAAAGATATCTACACCTATTGCGCGGAAGAAATCGAGTATTTCCGTAAAAAATTACATCGGCCCGATCTTAAAAAAGGCGAAGGCTATACGGATAGCCACGAAATGAACATCCTCTTTCAAAAAGCGATATACTGTTACGGATTGCAATACCATACCGCACCGGAAGTACTCCATTGCCACGATGCCCATACCGCGCTGCTGCCTGCGTTTCTGTTTTCTCACTCGAGCGGCAAACGGCTTTTTAAGCACACACATGCAGTCATTACCATCCATAACGCAGGCGATGGTTACCGGCAAACCTTTTACTCATTTGAACAGGCGGCAAGCCTTACCGGCCTCAAACGTACTGTGCTGGAATACGGCCGGATTGAGCAAACCGTCGAACCGTTCTTGGTCGGCGCGGCTTTTGCCGACTTAACAACCGTCTCTCCGTGGTATGCTGCGCAGCTGGCCGATCCCGAACAATCGCCGTATTCATACGGTTTTTCACAACAGCTTGCGAAAAAGCATATCAAAATTACCGGCATTACGAACGGTATCGATTTTGCCGCGTATGATCCCCGCAATCCCGAACGTTCGGAGCTTCCGTTTTCATTTGACATACAGAAAAAACAGTTTGACGGCAAGTACGCGTGCCGCTCGTTTTTACTGGATAATTTATACCGGCAGGATCCGTCTCATTGGTTTTCTCAAGGGGTACAATGGTTCGGCAGCATCAGCGGCGTAAAAGATAAGGTACTTTACCTGATGTATCACGGCCGTTTAGTCCGCCAAAAAGGCGTAGATGTGCTGCTGAAAGCAATTCCCCATATTGTGAAAGCCTGTCCATTTCTGCGCTTTGCTGTCATGGGACAAGGCGATGCCGAGCTTGAAACGCAGGCAATGCAGCTGGCGCAGGAGATGCCCGGCGTATTGGTTTACTGCAAGGGGTATAGCCGGAAAGCTGCGCGGCTCATTACCGCCGCTGCCGATTTCATCGTACTTCCGAGCTTATTTGAACCGTGCGGTTTGGAAGACCTGATCGCGCAAGTCTTCGGTACAATCCCGATTGCAAATGCACAAGGAGGTTTACAAAAAATCGTTGACGGTAAAACGGGCTTTTTATATACTGTTCCCGCAGAACAGGCACAAAATACGGATACGCATGCTCGTATTTTAACGGAAACCGTTTTGCTCCAAGCACAGCATTTTTTTAATAGTTCTTGTACAAAACTTGTTGACATTCCTTATTTTCGGGATATTATCTTACAGGCCTCAAACGCGCTCCATACGGAGTTCTCCTGGAAGCATATTTTTACGGAACGGTATCTGAAACTCTATCATGCCCGCTACCGCTAAAAAACAGCAGATTTAAAAAATGTGAAGTGAGAGTACGGGTTCACGTATCAAGAGAGGATGCCGACAAAACGTATCCCACTTATTGAGCGGCATATCTTTTATGCCGATATGAAAAAAAGGATGAATATGGAAAAAGAGACGATTATAGCATTTTTAAATGACCATTGGGATGAATTTGTCAGCGTTCTTGCCGATACGAACGGACATGACGGTAAGGCAATACGCATGGAACAATTCCCCGACCATATACGCGAATTTACAGCAGCTCTTTCGACACTGGTCGCGTCCTATCAAACGCAGTGTGAAAATACGCAAACGGAGCAGGAAGTTCATCCGGACGCCATGTCTGCCGATTGGGTACCCGATGCAGCCTTTGAGTGCTGTGATGCCGACAATCGGGGACTGTTGGAGAAAGCACAGAATTTCCGCCGGTACGGTCTTCCGCATGATGCGCATACGGCTCGTTCCATTATCATACAGAACGGTCTTTTTGTCGTTCAGCCGCAACAAAATCGGAACAAACTGAACACGGCGTTTAAAAATCTTGTGGATTCGGTTCTTTAAGCTTTAAATTATGGAGGATTATGAAACATATGAGCATATCATATAAACATTTTTACATTATTTTATTCATTTATGCGATAACGGCACTGTGCGGCTGTGCGAAGGCGCAAGCAAAAGAGTCGTCCGCGCCGCAGCATAAAAATGGAGGTCCATCGATGGTGAATGCCGGAAATATAAAAGAAATTTATTTAGCCGGTGGCTGCTTTTGGGGCGTCGAAGGGTATTTCAGCCGGATTACCGGTGTACTTGACACCGATACGGGATATGCAAACGGAAAAACCGATAAAACAACCTATCAAAATCTGCATAGCAGTGATCATGCTGAAACCGTTAAAATACGGTATAACAGCGGGGTTATCGGGCTTGACGAATTGTTGGAACATTATTTCCGCATTATTGATCCCCTCTCTGTAAACCAACAGGGCAACGATAAAGGCAGACAGTACCGTACCGGGATTTATTATACCGATAAGGCGGATAAACCTGTTATTGATGCGTTTATGCAGAGAATGCAAACGCAGTATTCCCGCCCGATTGCTGTTGAAACGGAACCGTTACGCCATTTTATACGGGCTGAAGAGTACCATCAGGACTATTTGCAAAAGAATCCCACCGGCTATTGCCATATTAACCTGCACCTTGCCGATGTTCCGCTCCATGACGAAAAAAAATTCGTTGTTCCGGATGCAAAACAGATTAAAGAAGCGCTCAATCCGCTGCAGTACAGTGTTACGCAAGAGAAAGCGACCGAGCGTCCCTTTACCAGTGAATATGATAAATTTGAAGGGAAAGGCATCTACGTTGATATCGTAACGGGAAAGCCTCTCTTTTCTTCAAGCGATAAATACGATGCAGGTTGCGGATGGCCGAGTTTTACCAAGCCGATTACCTCACAGGCTGTTGATTTTAAACAGGATACGAGTCATGGGATGAATCGCGTTGAGGTTATGTCCAAAACGGGCGGCGCTCATTTAGGACATGTGTTTGATGACGGCCCGCAGGATAAAACAGGATTACGTTATTGTATCAATGGAGCTTCCCTCCGGTTTATTCCGTATGAAGAAATGGATGCCGCCGGATACGGAGAATATAAACAGTACGTTACGGATTAAACGCTCCGTAGAGACCTCTAAAAACATCGGATTATCCCGCTTATTCTATTAAATATAAGTTATCAGGGCGCTCACGCGTCCCTGTATATCTGTTTTTAGAGGTTTCCCGTAGTACGTTACATGCGATATTTCAAAATACAATGTTTCAGTTATGAGCATACAGATGTATGCAGTAACTTTTCTCCTTTCTTTTTCAAAGTAAGTGAAAAATTTTCCATGTTTTCTGAAAAAATAAGCAATAATAACCGAGTAATGAAATAATATAATTACGGTAGAGTTTTGTGAATATTATAGCATGAAATAAAAATGATATGAATTGAAAAAAATGGGCCCAGCTGGACTTGAACCGGCGACCCGCGGATTATGAGTCCGCTGCTCTAACCAACTGAGCTATAGGCCCTTTAGAAAGCACCATATTACCCTATTTTACCGGTTTAGTCAAGCAGCGGAGTATGAATTATCGATTATTGCTTATTTTTATTATCAATTGCTTTCTGGTATACCTCAAGATACTGCCGAGCTGATGTATCCCACGAGAAGTCTTTTGCCATACCGCGTTTTCGCATTTCTGTAATATGGTCGGGATGCTTGAACCATGCATTGACCGCCCAATCAACCGTATTATAGATACTTTCAGGCGTAAGGAGATTGAGGACGAAGCCGGTTCCCGCTCCTGTTTGCTCATCATAGTTTTCTACTGTATCGGCAAGACCGCCCGTGTTGCGGACAATCGGAAGTGTTCCATATAACAGCGAATACATTTGGTTCAAGCCGCACGGTTCATACCGGGACGGCATCAAGAAGAAATCGCTCCCCGCTTCGATCAAATGGCTTAATGCATCATCATAGCCGATGTAAACCCGTAAATTCGGTAAGCGCTTTGAAAGAGCCGTCAGCTCATCTTCGCACCATCGATCTCCCGCTCCCAGTACAATCAGCTGTAAGTTCAAGTTAGAACATATCTTAAATGCTGCACCGTAAGCAGGCCCGAACAATTCGGCTATGCCTTTTTGGTCTGCCAACCGCGAAATCATACCGAACACCGGAATCTTTTCATCTTGCGGAAGCCCCATTTGTTTTTGCAATGCCGCCTTATTTTTTGCTTTTTTTGCAAGCGTGTGCGCCGTATAGGTAAAGGGAATTTTCGTGTCCTTTTTAGGATTCCAAACCGTCATATCCACGCCGTTTAAAATACCGGTCAGCGCATTATTGCGGTACCTAAGGATACCGTCCATACGGAAGCCGTATTCGGGTTTCTGTATTTCCTGTGCATACGTCGGCGAAACGGTTGTCAGCTGATCCGCCGAGACAAGACCGGCTTTTAAAAAGTTCATTCGATCCCAATCTTCAAAACCGGCCGTATAAAAATGAGTCCAATCAATTCCGGTATGTGCGTAATCGGTTTTTCCGTAAATTCCCTGATACCCGATATTATGAATGGTAAAAACGCTCGCCGTTTTGCTGAAATCGCGGTATTGCGCATTAAATTTTAACAACACCGGTACCAATGCGGTTTGCCAATCATGGCCGTGCATCAGGTCGGGTATCCAATGCTGTTTTCTGCAGAGCTGAAAGGCTGCATGGCTTAACAGCGAAAACCGCTTGGGATTATCGCTAAAATCGGGCTCAAACGGCGAACCGTACAGGCCATCACGCCCAAAACTTTCTTCGTGGTCAATGAAGTACACCGGTACATCGGAATTGGGGAGCTTCGATTCAAATACTTCCGTCCAATACTCTCTATCGCCGACCGATACCCCCATTGCACCGGGAATAGGCGTTAAATCTTTTTTATTGATTTTATAATAACGGGGCATCACGATCCTTACATCATGCCCGAATTTCTTCAATGCATACGACAAAGCCGATACCACATCTGCCAACCCACCGGTTTTTGCAAAAGGAACTGCTTCACTCGTTATCATTAATATGCGCACTGTACAATCCTCCTATAAAAATTATACCACGGCTTACAGAATTTTAAAAGGGACAAATTGAGGTGTTTCATAACATCGGCATCTGCTTTGTGTATGTCTTTGCAATATACCCTCCTGAGAATCTCCGATCGTTCGTGGACAGGCTATATCCCTTATAGTATAATAAGCGCATGGTAACACGTAAAATATCAGATATAGAGGCAATCGCCTTTGATATAGATGGAACATTGTATCCGGCATGGAAGCTGACAATCAGCATCATTCCTTTTTTTATCCGCAATGTCCGGTTTATGAACGCGTTCGGAAAAACCCGCCGGATTTTGCATCAGCACAGTATTTCCGATCCCGATAAGGCGCTGCCGAACTTTTTTGAGCTACAAAGCGAGCTGCTCGCAACATATCTGAATGCCGACGCCGGTAAAATACGGACGTTTTTAGAAGAGAAGGTCTATAAAGGATGGGAAAAAACGTTTTTACGGATGAAGCCTTATCCGTTTGCAAAGGAAGCGATTACGCAGCTCAAAGCAGCAGGATTTAAGATCGGCATTTTATCGGATTTTCCGCCTCAGCAAAAAGGCGATGTCTGGGGCATTCTGCCGCTCTGCGATGCGGCCATCAATTCCGAAACGGAGGGCGCGTTGAAGCCTTCACACATTCCGTTCAAAAGGCTTGCCCACGCGCTGCATACACCATGTGAGCGGATTCTCTATGTCGGAAACAGCAAGGCCTATGATGTAGCCGGAGCCGCTGCAGTCGGAATGAAAACCGCGTATATTGAACATCCCGTCGTTTCGGCGCTGTCATCCATAGTGGGAAAAAGCGGCCCCTATGCCGATATTTCGTTTTCAAACTATCGTCAATTTTTAAACTATGTGCTATAATCGCGTATTATTTTTAAAATAAATTTTAAGTAAGGGTGGAACTTAGAATGACAATGCAATTATTACTCTCTGCGATAACGCTCGTTATCTCGCTCATGCTGATTCTGTTCTTTAGACAGACGGATAAAAACAGCCGGTCAATTGAAAAAGCGAAAAAATACGGGGATCGCGTGAAAGATGAAATAGAAGGCTTTGTGAATGAGCGGACTCAGAATCTGCGTGAAGCGGCGATTGAGCTTGATGCAAAACTCTCTCAGGCAATTGCCGCCGTCAACCGGTTGGATTCGATATACAACGATTTTATGAAAAAGTCCGATGTGCTCACCTCCCGCGCATCGTCTATCGATACAATAGAAAAGACCGTCGCAGGCGCCGAACAAACGATTAAAACCGTGATGGATATGACGGCGCTTGCGGAAAAAAATCTGGCGCGGGTCAGTCAAGAGTCGGACTTTGTCGATTCGCTTGCAAAAAAAATTACCGATGCCCGTAGCGAACTGAGCGCTATTTCAAAGCTGATCCCGGAAATGCAGGACAGTTTTTATAAGCAAAATCGGGAACGGCTCCAGTCTATCAGTGAAGAGCTGACGGCAGGCTTTCACAATACGATTACAGCATTTGAAAACCGTGTGTCCGGCGCGCAAAAACAGAGCGAGAATTTATTGGAAGTAACGTCCATCCAGCTGAACGATCTGTATAAAAAGGCGTTTGCGGAAGCCGGTAAAAAGGCGCAAAACCTTGAAGAAGAGTCATTTACCAAATTGCAAGCGCAAACGGAGGCGCGGATACAGACCTATAAAGCAACGCTGGAAGAACGGTCCGCTGCGCTCGGTTCGGAGATTACCGCCGCCATGACGGAAAGCCGGACACTTGTACAAAAGTTTAAGCAGAATTGGCAGGAAGAGGCGAAACGGCTGGAAGGAGATTTGCACTCACAGTTTAGCGCAGCCGAAATAGCCTTTACGCAGCGCATCGGCAATCTTGAAAAAGAGCTCGCACGCACCGAATCCGACATGCAGAATACCAACCGGCAGCTGGATTCGCGGATTACCGAATTTGAAACCGGATTAAACGCCCGGCTCGAAAAGACCGCGGCAAAGGCGGCGCAGAGCATCACCGCGCTTTCGCAAGCTGCCGATACGAAATTCGCCGATTATAAAAAACAAGCGAACTATTATTACGAAAAATTCGACAAGTCGATTGCCGATGTCGATAAGCTCGCCGTTGAAATGGAAAAGGCGCAAGAATCGGTGAAAGACCGCATATTACAGGACTTCGGCAAGTATACCTATACGATGCAGGAAAAATACAACGGGTTTGAAAAGCACTTTTCGGAGCGGGCGAACACGCTTTCCGGCCGCCTTCAGGAGATAACGGGACAGCTGACCGCACTGCGGGAGGATGCACAGGCTGCGCTGAGCGAAAAGCTGCACCTCTTTGAAACGGAATTTTCGAGTGAACTGACGCGCCGCAGCGATTCGTTGAGCGGCGATATTCAAAAGCTGCGGAATGATGTTGCCGAACGGCTGGCACTGATGGGTTCTGAAAGCGAATCCGCACGGAAAGATTTGGAAGATGCCTATAAGCAAGACCTAAAGACGCGGCTCAGCCAGACGGCGGAGGAGTACAAAGGGCTGTTTGCCAAATTTAAAGATGAGGTTACCGCTCTTGAGCAAAATATCGCAAAGCGTATCGCAGCCAGCGATGATGCGCTGCTTGCATACAACAGTCAGTTTAAAACGATGATGGATCAGACCAAGGAAAAAGCGCACGCCTATATGAAAAATGAGCTTTCCGGCCTAAAACTTGAGCTGCAGGAAGCGATCAGGCTACAAAATGTCGAAGTAGAAAACGCGACAAAAGAGATAAAAACCTGGATGGATACCGTTAAGCAGGATTCCTGCATCGAAGTTGAAGCGGTTAAAAGCGATTTTGAAGGATGGAAGACCCGCATTGATCAGCAGCTTGCCGAAACGAGAACGATGGTTGATGAAAAGATCGGTAATTTCTCGACGCTGACCGAGCGGGCAATTGAAGGCATCGGCTCAAAATATACATCTCATTATAAAGAGTTCATCGTCAAGAGCGATGAAGCTTTCAAACTGATGCAGCAGCGTATCAATGATCTGAATGCGCAAATGAAAGGCGCGGAAGAGGATTTCTCTGCGCAGGTACGCGGCATTACCGAAACCTTTACGCGAGATTCCGAGCAGCTGACCAATGAGCTGGATAAACGGATTAACAACGCGACCGGTGAAGCGAACCATTCGCTTGACGGAATACGGGAGCTGGTACACGGCCTACGCACCGAGGTGGAGGAGACGCAGCATGATCTGTTTGAAAAAATCCGCCGCGATTCCGCACAGCTGACCGAAACGATCGAGGAAATCGACAAACGCCAAAGCGCATTCATTACGCAGACCCGTGTGTTTGACCGTGCCGATGAGCTGAAGGCCGATTTGGAGCAGAATATCGAAAAACTCAAGGCGGAAGTGACCCGTTTTGAAATTTACCGGAATACGATGGATGACCTGAACCTCAAGTACGAAAAGGTTACCCATTTGGAAGAAGAAGCCACGCAGAAAATCGCACGGTTTATGGACGAACGTAAAAATATTGAAATTCTGGAAAACGATTTTGCAAAGCTGACCGTACTTTCCGACTCAATGGATAAGAAAGTGGTTGAACTGGCCTCCGTCAATGATGATTTGCAGCACTATCAAGTGCAGATACGGCGGATAGAAGAAAGCATCGCCGATGTCAACACCCGGTATGACCGGCTGGAGAAAAAAGGTGTTGTGCTGGATCAAACCGTTCAGAGCATCGATACCGCTTTTGAAGATTTAAAGACGCTTGAAAAAGATATTAAATCGGTACAAGGCAAGCTGTATGCACTGCCGTCCGAACTGCAGGATATTCAGACGAAGGTTGAATACCTCGTTGCCAATCAGGAAAAGGCTGATAAGGCACGGCAGCAGCTTGACACAATCGATGAGCTGTTGGGCGAGCTTGAGGTACGCATCGAAAAATTACATACGGCGCGCGAATGGCTTGCCGGTACCGAAACCCGTTTGCAGGATATCTCGAAAAATTCGGAAAATCAGCTCAAGCTGCTTGCCGACCTGGTAAAAGCCGAACGACCGGTGAATAAAGGCGAAGGAGCTCCTGCGATCGGCACCCGTGAAAATGTGCTCAAGCTCTTTAGGAGCGGCTGGAAACAGGAGGCCATTGCAAATGCACTGAACTTGTCACAAGGAGAAGTGCAGCTCATTTTGGAACTCGCTGAAAAATAGCCCATTAGGTCAGGCTTGACGTTCCGTCCGCTCGCGTAAGCCTGCAGGGTGTTGCCAGGTGGGGAGCACTCTGCGCGTTTCATTTTTCGACCATAGGCGTGCGCAAGCTCCCGGCAGGGACTTGCATACACGGCACACCGGTCGCCGTAACGTACCGGTATAGCTTTATATCAAGTGTGAATACTTATCGGGAAAGCAGACAGGTACACCATACCGCGGCGGCCGTACCGCACCCGATGACGCCGACGCCCTCGCCGGTTTTTGCTTTTACAAAAATTTGATCGACTGATACGGCGAGGATGTCGGCAATTGACTGGCGGATTGCTTCGCGGTACGGCAAAATTTTCGGCTTTTGAATGGCGATAACGCTGTCGATATTTTCAATACTCCAGCCTGCCTCCTTGACCTGATTCCAAACCGTTTGCAGCAGCATTCGGGAATCGGCGTTTTTCCAGCGCGGGTCGTTCGGCGGAAACAGTTCGCCTATATCGCCGAGGCAGGCTGCCCCCAGCAGCGCATCGGCCAGTGCATGAAGCAGTACATCGCCATCGGAATGTCCTGCTTCACCCTTTTCAAAGGGGATATGAACGCCTCCCAGCATCAAAGGCCTATTTTCAACAAGCGTATGCAGGTCGTATCCTAAACCAATTCGTATCATAATGTATCCTTTTACTCATGCGGTATCGGGTACGCGGATGCGGTTTCTCAAAAATACCCGCTTTTGGAAATACCGGTGACGAACCTTATATCATAAGGTCTTCACGGTAGGTGATTTTTTTATTTTTGCGCGATCCCGGACAGATGTAAACGGGTTCGCAATACTTTGCGTAAATTTCACTGTCATCGGTATAGACGATTCCGTCGTTCTCGGCAGCGCGGTGCGCGGCAAGTAGTTGCGCAAAAGGAAAACCTTGTGGCGTTTGTATCGCAGCAAGCCGGTCACGCCTCAGATGCCGTATGATTTTGCCGTTTTCATCCACTTCCTTTTGAGTGTCGGTAACGGAAATAGCGGGAACCGCCGCTCCGTATTTTTTTGTCGCTTCCAACACTGCTGTAATGAGGCCAGCGGAAATCCATGGCCGCGCACCGTCGTGAACCAGCACGGAATCGATATCCTGAGCCCACTCAGCCAGTACCCGCAAGCCGTGATACACCGATGCCTGTCGGCTTGCGCCTCCTTCAACGATGATCAGCCGATCCCGTTGTGTACGCAAAAAAGGCTGGAGTCCCGTATCGGACGCGAGGATGGAATAGGCTGTTTCAATCTCACGCTGCGGTACCGTTATCACATAATAACTGAATAAGCCTGCCTCAACAAAAGCGGACAGGCTCGCCGACAGCACCGTCGTATGGGTATCAGCGGTATACTGATTAACTCCGGCGTTGAGCGGTAAATACTCTTTTTTTTCACCGAAACGCTGGGAGCTGCCGGCAGCAGTTATCAGAACGGCATCACTCATCGTCGTCGTATCCGTCGCTGTCATCCATAGGCATTTCGTTACCATACATATCGTCATCAGCCTGCTCTTGCTTTCCGGCAGGTATGTTTTTACTCAAGATTTCCAGATATGAATGGATCATCGTTTCTATTTCCGATTTTGTTTTTTGCAATGCATACGATAATTCATCGTGAAAAATCCGGTAGGCGGAATCATATAATTTCCGCTCTTGGATGGGCAGCTCTTTAATTTTGCTGCGGTGATAGAGCGAACGGACAATCGAGGCATTATCTAAAATGCTGCCTTTTTTAAAAAGATCAAGATTCATTTGATACCGCATTTTCCAATCGCTTGGGATGGGATCAAATTTCTCGGACAAAAATGTGAGCGCGTTCTGCGCCTCATCTGCAGATACGATTGTTCTGATACCTAATTCGTCAGCCTTTACGGCAGGTACGAGCACTGTCATGTCGGATTCTTCAAAATAGATGACATAGTAGATCAACATGTCGTCTTTGAACTTTTTTTCGCTGATTTCGATAATCTCACCGACGCCTTGACCGGGGTAGACAACCCGTTCTTTTACACCAAATGAACATGTAGCCATATTTTTTTATTATATCACAAAAAAGAGGTTTGGTCAAAGGAGTGCCGACGTTTACAGCTGCCGTAAACTGATGCCTATCACTAATCCGACGGCGAGCATCGCAGTCCACAGCGAAGAGCCCCCGTACGATAAGAACAAAAGCGGGATACCGGTAATCGGCATAAAGCCCATCACCATTCCGATATTGACAATAAAGTGAAAAAAGAACATTCCAATCACACCCGCCGCGATCAATTTTCCGAATAAGTCGTTTGTTTTTTTAATAACTCGCAGGATTCTGAAAAAGATGACGGCATAGAGCCCGAAGACCAGCAGGCCGCCGAGAAATCCCCATTCTTCCGCAAGGATGCTGAAAATAAAATCGGTACTTTGCTCCGGTACATAGCGGTAGTGGCTCTGCGTCCCTTTCAAAAAGCCCAATCCATACCGTCCGCCCGAACCGATCGCCGTCATCGACTGAAGGATATTCCATCCGGCACCGCGCGGATCAATATTTGGATCCAAAAAGACGATCAATCGCTTCATCTGATACTCTTTCAGAACTCGGCTTCCGGCTAAAGCACCAAAGAATGAAACGGCACCGATTCCGAGGATATAACTCATCCAATAGTAATACCGCTTTTTCAGTAAAAGATACCCGATAACAGCAATCACGGCTGCAGCAACAAAAGAAAAAATAACCAAAAGTGCAATATTTTTATTACCAAAAATTTTTACTGCAAGGGACGGCCGGCGCAAAATCGTCGTTTCCCATAACGGCAGCAGCATAAAAACCAGTGTACAAGACGCTACTCCCAATAAACCGAACACATACCGCAGCGGCATCCCGGCAATAAAGCACATGATCAAAAAAATTGGGAAATAAACGGATGCAGTACCGAGATCAGGCTGCAGCAAAATCAGCAGCATCGGAATACTCATGATAATGACGGCTTTAATAAAACGGCGGAACTCATGTTCATTCTGGGATTTTGCCAAATACCAGGCCAAAAACAAAATATAGATGACCTTGGTAAATTCTGAAACCTGTATTCCGAAGCCGCCGATTCCGATCCAGCTGGTTGCTCCATTCTTACTTGCCCCAAACAGCCGCGTATACACCAAAAGCGCTACAGCAAACATAAACAGCAATAATGAGCGGTCGCCGAGTTTAGTATAATCATAGAGGCTCACAGTGAGTAAAAATACCAAGCCGGAAATCGCCCAGATCAGCTGTTTGACATATTCAGAGGAGATAGACACGCCAGCCGAATTAACACCGGAAGAATAGATAAACAAAATACCGATGAGCGATAATCCGATCACCGACAAAAACAACAGGTAATCAAAATTGGTAATACTTCTAATGTTCATTCTTGCCGAATCCTTAGTGTCGGGTTAAATTTTCTGCCGCCGAGCGCTTCAACCGCTTCTTCAAATGTTTGATCTGCAAAGATTCCCTGAAAAATAATATTTGTTGCATAAGGCGCCCACCACTCCCAAGTATTTTGGGCTTCAACTAAAACGACGACGACAACTGCATCTTCAGGGGGAGCATTATACGGCCCATAAGCCGCCATCCACGAATGCCAGCGGTCTTTAAAACCGACTTCGGCCGTACCAGTTTTTCCGGCAAGCTGCACGATCTTGTTATGCATCGGATGCCGTGATGAGCCATCAGTAGTCGTATACCGCATATCAGTACGCACCTGTGCAAACACTTCAGGCGGAATATCGCTTTGCTTCAACACTTCCGGCTTTTTTTCAAACACGAGGTCATTGGTACCGGGGGCACGGACTTCTTTCAACAGATGCGGCTTATAGATGACACCGCCGTTGACCACCATCGCAACCATATTAGCAACCTGCATCGGAGATGCCAGCATAAAACCCTGCCCGATCGCCATATTCATCGTATCGCCGCCGAGCCATTTTTCGTGAAAGCGGCGTTCCTTCCATACGGGCGAAGGCACTAAGCCTTCGGTTTGACTCGGCAGATCGATTTCAACTGACTTGCCGTATCCAAAATCACGAACATAGTCAATCATCTTATCGATACCGAGGTTATCGCGGCATACTGTCCAATAGTAAATATCGCACGACTGTGCAAGCGCATTTCGTAAATCCAAGTATCCATGCCCCGGCCGCCTGATATGACAGCGGAACAGCCGCTCCCCGTACTCTACTTCACCCGCACACAGCACTTTTTTATCCGCCGGAAACGCCTTTTCCGCAAGAATTGCCGTCGACATCACAATCTTAAATGTTGATCCAGGCGGATAACTCGCATTCACTGCGCGATTCAGCAGCGGATTTCGGGTATCACGGAGCAGACGTGCGTACATTTCATTCCCGTTATCGTTTAAAAAAAGATTAGGATCAAAATAAGGATATGAAGCAAGCGCAAGAATCTCTCCCGTCGCAGGCTTCAGTACCACAGCCGCTCCGATACGCTGCCCGAGCGCATCCTCAGCAAGCTGTTGAATCTTCCGGTCAATGGTCAAGATAATGTTGTTTCCCATTTTGGGAGGGATCACGGATGTACTGTTTTCAATTAGACGGCCGCGCGCGTCAACCGTACGGTATTCACTGCCGTCTTTACCGCGCAACAGCTCATCGTAATATTTTTCGATACCGGCCTTCCCGATCGAGCTGTTCGCTGTATAGCCTTTATTATAAAAAGTTTTCAGCTCCTCTTTGGTTATATCGCCGACATAACCGAGGATATGTGAAAACGACCGTGTTTCAACATAATTGCGTACCGGCTTTGAGTGCCACGACACACCCGGCAGCTCATCAATATTTTCGGCAAGAGCGGTAATCGCTTCATAGGAGATATTAGAACGTATTTCGATACTCAAAAATGAATTACGATCTTTCGGCAGTTTTTTTTCAACATCAGCCACAGGAATCTGCAATATATTCGCAAGCCGGACAATCACCGTCGAAAACGCCGCTTTGGGAATTTCACCGGGTGTTACCGACACAGCAAAGGTATTAGTGTTCAAAACCATTGGGATATTGGCATTCCGATCAAAGATTTCGCCGCGCTGCGCAGGTATCCGCTCCGCACGCTGAGAAATTGTCTGCGACCGTTTGCGGAATTGCGCTCCTTGGATAATTTGAATTGAAAACAGCTTGAAAAGATAGACAATTAAAATGAAAAATACAAAGACACTGAAAAGGCGCAGCCGTCCGTTAATCCGCTGAAAATCCTGTTCACGCATAACGGCTACTGATCCTGCATTTCAAACGCGCCGGGAAATAACGCAAACAGAGCAAACAAGACCGGAGCGCATAACGTATTGAGTGCAGTTTCAGACCAAAAGGCCATAGACACCATATTATATGTTTGAATACTCTGACCGAACAAAAAACGCAGCGCAAAAAGGAAGAAGGCCTTTAAAAGCGTTGCGGAAAAAACCAACACCAGCGGGAATAAAATACGCCGGACATTGTATTTCCGATATAAGATTCCATACAGAAAACCAATCAGAATAAAAATCCAGGAATGCAGACCCAACGGCGCTAACGACAGAAAATCGAATAGCAAGCCGGAAAAAAAACCGACCGTAACGCCCGCCGTAGATCCATTATAGAGTGCCGTATATACAACCAGTATCAGAATTAAATCCGGCAGTACCGGTAAAAAGCGCACATGAGAAAGTATCGCAGTTTCAAATATGCCGAGTAAAAAAGCAGCCGCGGCTGACCATAGAATTACATGCTTCATTGCACTGTCTCCTCGCGGGTATCGGATAAATCAAGCACAAAAACATAATCAAGACGGGAAAAATCGATAATCGGCTCTACCGCCAACTCAAGATATGTTTCATAGTCGTGTACCTTGATGCTTTTTACCACACCGATGGGACTATCTTTGGGAAACAGATTATTTTCGCCCGATGCAAGAATCTTATCTCCGATAGAAATTTCATCCTTTGCACGCTTCTGCACATACCGCATGATGAGCGGAAAATCAGAGCTTCCCTGCCCGTTGACCAAGCCGCGGTGCTTTGTCGTTTGCACACGGGCCGCCACATAACATTGATAGTCATAGATGGGAATAACCATACTGCTGTCCCGGCCGACCTGCACGATCTTCCCGACTAATCCCGTATTACTGCCCTGAAACGCCAGCACCGGCATATTTTTCCGCACACCGTGCCTCGTTCCCCGATTGATCATAATACCGGAATAAAGATTGTCGGGATCAAACCCGATGATCTGCGCAGGGATATTTTTGTACGCGATATCCTCCGCAAAGCCGAGCAGTTCTTTCAGCTCTCTGTTTTCGCGGCGGATATCGGCATTCGACCGTTGCAGCAGCTCATAGTCCTTCAGCTTTTCGGTGAGCTCCAGATACTTTGTCCGCAGCTCCGCGAGTTCCCGCACTGCCGAGACGGTATCGGTCATAAATGAAGCAACGGAATGCACGGCGCTTTCCGTTCCTGCCGCAACGGTAAAGCCGACTGACTTAAAATCCACGACGAACTTGCCGCCGGAAAATACCAGGAGGATTGAGGAAATGATAAGCAGCATGATGAGTAAAAACACATCGAGCTTTATCTTAAATGAAAATTTCCGTTTCATCTGTTAGCGATTGAGGCTCTCATACAAACTGCGGTTACCCGACATATCGCGATAGACATCATAGTAGAGCCCGGCACCGATTGCGACGCAGTCCATGGGATTTTCCGCCAGAATAACCGGTACATGAGTTTCCTTCGAGATGAGCTTGGGCAATCCTTTTAAAAGAGAGCCGCCGCCGGTCATTACGATACCGCGTTCCACAATATCCGCAGCAAGTTCAGGCGGCGTCTGTGAAAGTGTCGACTTTATCTCTTCAACGATCTGGGTAATCGGCTCTCTGAGCGCCTCGCGTACTTCCACCGAATCGATTTCGAGGCGGCGAGGAAGTCCGGTGATGGCATCGGTGCCTTTTATTTCTACCCGCTCCATATTTTTTTCAGGGAATGCATTGCCGATTTCTATTTTGAGCCGCTCGGCGGTCTGCTCCCCGATAATAAGGTTATGTACCGAACGGATATGCTTGATAATCGCTTGGTCAAATTCATCGCCGCCGACGCGGATGGCATTTGTAACGACCATACCGAGCAGCGAAATGACCGACACCTCAGTGGTGCCGCCGCCAATATCGCATACCATGTTACCGGCGGGCTCGGTGATGGGAATACGGGCGCCGATCGCCGCCGCCAGCGATTCCTCCAGCACTTCCACGCTTCCGGCGCCCGCCTTGAGCGCGCTTTCGTGCACGGCGCTGCTTTCCACGTCGGTGATGCAGCTCGGAATGCCGATCACCATCCGCGGCTTGATCAGGCGGTGGCGCGGCAGAATCTTGGAGACAAAATACCGGATCATCTTTTCCGTGGTGTCCTTGTCTGCAATAACACCGTCTTTCAGCGGACGGATTGCAATGATATTGCCCGGCGTCCTCCACAGCATCCGCTTCGCTTCGGCACCAACCGCCACAACGGACTTGGTGCCGCGCTCTACAGCCACGACGGAAGGTTCATTCACCACGATCCCCTTCCCTTTTATATAAATGATGGTATTACACGTACCTAAATCAATACCGATATCGGCAGAAAATCTTTTAAAAAAGCCCATACCCTGTGTCTCATCCTCCTCTCGCATAATAGGGTATCTCTAAAAACCGCAGTCTTTAGAGGTGTTACTTTATATTTAATTTTGCGCGCGTTTCCGCATGAATGGGATTAAGCCGTATCGCTTGCCGCCATTCATACCGCGCCTTAATCATATCCCCTTGTTTTTCATATACCAACCCGATCCCGTAATGAGCATCTGCAGAGTTAATATCTTTTTCGAGCACCGCATTGAATTGCTCCAATGCTTCCGCACTCTTGTTGTCCTCTAAAAACAAGAGGCCGAGCTGATTTCTGCACCGTACTTCCAGTACGGCATCGTTGGTTTTCTTAATCGTTTCAAAAAGATAGAGCTGAGCGTTTTGTATATCGCCCTTTTTTTTGTAATTTTCCGCCACAACATATAAGATGAGATCGGAGGGATTGAGCGCAAGCGCCTGCGTAAATGCTTCGAGGGCTTTATCGGTATCTCCCAATAAAGACGCTGCCATCCCGCGGAACTCCGCTAAGTCGCTTGCGGTAATGCCGCCCGCGTACGCCTCATCCAAATATTTCACCGCCAAATCGGCATAGTAATACCCCTGCTGATAGTACGCCTTTCCGAGGATGTACGCGAGCTTCGGAATATCCTTCTCGTTTATAAGATAGCGGGCGCGGCGCAGATGCACCACTGCAGCGGTCAGATATTCGGCTCCTGTCGAAACATCGGTTTGTTCGGCAAAAAGATAGTATGCAGCGAAACCGTGCAGCGCAAGCGCCGTGCCGTCCATAGGACGCCGCTCCAATATCTGCGCCGTCTTCGCATAGACAGCCGCATAATCTTTGTTATCCCAATCGCCGTACACCGTTTTCAGCGGCGGTACACGAAAATAGCGCGTCCGATAGACATTGATGAAAAAGAACGCTCCGGCAGCAATAAACACAACGCATAAGAAAAGAACGGCATATTTTAAAATATGCGGTTTTGAGGAATATGATACCCTACTGTGCTGCCGATGCTTCATACGTTTCCTATGGTAGCGCTGACGGTTCAGTACCTGAATGAAAATCAGCGATTCGTCAAAAAGTAAAAAATAGAGAGCCATAAGCCGGATTCTGTCTGCGAACAGGGTAACCATCTATCTTATTCCTGCATTACTGCAAGAATTTCCGCAATCAACCCGTAAATAAAGGATCGGATATCCTTTACTATTCAATTTTGCTCCTGATGAGGCTTGCACTGCCGCTCCGTTACCGGAAAGCGCGGTGGGCTCTTACCCCGCCTTTTCACCCTTACCGTTTTACCGGCGGTTTATTTTCTGCTGCGCTATCTGTCGCCCGCATTTTACAACGCGAGGCGCCCGGCCGTTAGCCGGCATCATTTCCGAAGGAGTCCGGACTTTCCTCTGTGTTACACAGCGGTTACCGGCTCTCTATTTTGTCAAACCCGTTAATCTTCCCCGCCGTCGTCTTCCGGCTCATCATAGCTGGTTGAGTCGTCCAAATCGGCGAGACTGCCCATATCCATATCATCAAAAATCATATCTTCTGCAGAATCCTGATCGCTTTCCTGATAATAGAGAATTCTACTACAATACGGACAGTACATAATATTTTTGCCTTCCCGCACATCGATGGCAAACTGAGCCGACAGAATCATGTGGCAGCCCATACAGACCTTGCCCTGTACCGGAACAATACCGACCCCCTGCTTATTCTTGATGATGCGGTCGAACTTAAACAACGTATCGCTATCCAAATCGGGAGCAATCCGCTGTTCGCCCTGCGCAAGAATCTCAAGCTCATGTTTTTTTTCGGCAATTTCCGCTTCAATTGCGGCCTTCCGTTCATCGAGCTCTTTTTCCTGCTGCTGAATCATGCCTTCTTCGGTCTTAATTTCTTCATCAAGCCGCTTATGGATCGATTCATTTTTCAAAATTTCTTTCCGCAACTCGGCTTCCCGCCTCGTCGCTTCCTGAATTTCCCGGTCAAGCGCATCGTATTCCCGCTGCGTGGTGATACCGTCCATGCCTTTTTCGGCGTTCTCCCGACGTTGTTCGGTTTCAAACAGTTCCGCTTTCAACGATCCGATCGTCTGACGGATTTCCTCATCATCGGTATTTTTTTTAATATAATTCGCCTTATACCGCGCCAAAAGCTCCTCCTGTTTCACCAACAGCTGAGGTGCCTCTGCAATTTCGGTATCGAGCTGATTTTTCCGCGCAAGAATATCCTGCAATTCCCGCAATTTATCAAAAACTTCCGTTCCAACCATAACCTTTATACTCCCTTATGTATCCAAATAGTCTTTTAACTTGCAGCTCTGTTTAGGATGCCGGAGTCTACGCAATGCCTTTGCCTCGATTTGGCGGATACGCTCACGCGTTACATTAAAATACAACCCGACTTCTTCCAGCGTCAGCTGGTAGCCTTCCTCCAGACCGAACCGCATTTTGAGTACCTCCTGTTCCCGTAGCGGCAGACAGGACAGTACGCTGCGCAACTGTTCCTGCAGCAGGATATACTCTGTTGAGTTTGACGGATTTTCAACATCCTTATCTTCAATAAAATCGCCCAGAGACGAATCTTCTTCTTCCCCTATCGGCGTTTCAAGCGAAATCGGCTCGCGCGCAACGTTCTTGACCTGCTTAACCCGCTCGACATTCCAGCCGAGCTGCGCGGCAATTTCCTCATCGGTCGGCTCCCGTCCGAATTTCTGCATGAGCTGCCGGGATTCACGGGTAACCTTGTTGATCTGCTCGATCATGTGCACCGGCACGCGAATTGTCCGCGCCTGATCGGAAATGGAACGGGTAATTGCCTGGCGTATCCACCACGTCGCATACGTCGAAAACTTGTATCCCTTACGGTACTCGAACTTTTCAACTGCCTTAATCAAGCCGATATTGCCTTCCTGCACCAGATCGAAAAAGTGCAAGCCGCGATTGGTGTACTTCTTTGCAATCGACACAACCAACCGGAGGTTCGCATTGATGAGCTTGTCCTTTGCTTTTTTCAAGTCAAAATGCCCGCGCCGGATTTTCTTTGCCAAAGCCATAATCTCTTCGACCGGCGCTTCAAAATCATATTCGATCTTTCGCACCTTACGGATCAGCGTTTGTATCTGCGTATAAATTTCGCGAATATTATTGGCCGTCATACCAAGCTCTTCTTCGAGCTTCTGGCGTTCCCGCGGAATAGCGAGCCGTTTTCCGAGTTTCCGCAAGTCCGCATACGCGCGAATCCCCAGCTGCCGCTGTTTCCGCTCACGTCTACGCCGGTATTCTTTAATCCGGCGGGCTGCTTCCAAAAAGTGATCCGAAATCTTCTCTATTTCTTCAGTCTGAAACTCAATCTTTTGCAGATAGTTGAGAATCTTCTTCCGCAATTTTTGCAAATCTTCATCTTCTAAAAAACTTGTGAGCGTTTCTTTATCGTAGAGCTTCTTTTTCAGTACGATATACGCCTTAATATCGGAATAGATGGGACGCAGCTGCTCGCCATACGCCTGTCGGAGCCGCTTCTTTTCGGCATCTTCATAGCTGAGTTCTTTCCGCGGCTTGTTATTTTCGGAAGAATTAATTTTCGCAAACGCTTTTTGTGCGATCATCTGAACTTCGGAGATCAGCACACCGGAGTTTTTAATAGCGTCTTTAATAACGTTCTCGCCGTCTTCCATCGCTTTTGATAAGATGACTTCCTCATCGGCTGTCAACAGGTTCTCTTTTCCGATGTCACGTAAATAGAGCTTAATCGGATCGTCGATAACGGCATCACGGTCATTATTTAATAGTTTTTTATGCGTTTCTTCCTGTTTTGAAAATTCGGGCTCATCCTGTTCAAGCTCAGCTTCTTCAAACAGCGGATCATCGCTTTCAAGTTCTACATCATCAAGTTCATCGGCAAACACGTCATCAGAATCTTCAACGGCATCATCAATCACTTGAATCTGCTCCTGTTCCAGAAGATCGAGAATCTCGTCCATTACCGCCTCGGAGGAGATTAGTTTTTCGGGTAATAAATCGGTAAGCTCATTCCATGTCAAAGTCTTATGTTCTTTTGCATGAGCAATCAACTTCATAACAATAGGATCATCAGAGATATCTACCATCTATGTCGCTTCCTTTAACGCTGCAAGCGTTCTATCGATATGCAGCTTTTCGTTGAGCAAATCGTTCATCAGTTTGATTTCATCAACGCCGCCGTTCCCGCGCACCGCTTGCAATTTACGAACTATGAGTTCCTTTTGCCGCTGTAAAGCATTTTGTTTAATATAGTAGATACCGTCATACACCAATTTTTCAGGATTTTCCGCAAATTCGCCCGTAATAATGGCGCTGCTTACGGCTTGCCTCAGTACATCAGACGAGCAATGCGCGAGTAAGCTATCATAGGTGTTTGCATCGGCGCGATAACATTCTTCTAATACGATAAACAAATCCTTTGCGGCAACATCCTCAAAATCATCCAAAGTCAACTCTGAGCGCATCTTTTTAAAGAGATAGGGATTGGCTGCTGCAGCGAGCACAATCCGTAACTCTGCGGTCATTTTAAGCGCAATCCGCTTTTGCGCTTCTACTTTTCGTACAGGCGGCGCCGGTTCTTGTTTTTGGTCATACTGGAGATAATCAGTAAATAACGCTTTTGAGCTTATACCCAAATCCGCCGAAAACTTATGTATTGTTGACTCTCTTTGAATATCGGATTCCAACACCTCAATATAGGGGAATAGAAAGGCGGCAGCTTGCGCTTTGCCTTCGGGACTCACCACATCAAACCGCTCAACGGCAATTTGAATAAGATAATCGCTATCTAATATAGCATTTTTAACCAGCTCCGTCAAGGATTCAGCGCCTTTCAGCGCTAAAATTTCTGCCGGATCCTTGCCGTCCCGTATCCGCAGCACCCGCACTTGCAAATGCCCCAAACGGCACAGCTTAATTGCTTTGTACGTTGCCTGCTGCCCTGCAAAATCGGAATCAAAAGAAAGGATAACGGTATCGGCAAAAGATTGGATCAGCTTAACCTGCCCCTCCGTCAGCGCGGTGCCCAACGGAGCGACGGCATTCGTAATGCCTGCCTGGTGAAAGGCAATCACGTCCATATACCCTTCGCAAAAAATAACCGTTTTTTCTTTTCTGATTTGCGCGATCGCCTGCGAAAATGCGAAAAGGGTTTCGCCTTTTTTGTACTGTGGCAAGTCGCCCGTGTTTAGATACTTAGGGCCCTCACCTTCCACGAGCCTGCCGCCGAACGCAACCGGCTGGCCGTGGCGGTTGCAAATGGGAAACATAATGCGCCCGGAGAAAAAAGACACTTCCGGATAGTTTTTTGAGAACAGCCCCGACCGGGCTAAAAAGTCCGCGGAATAGCCCTTCGTTTGTAAAAATTTAAACAGCCAACGCCTATTCGACGGCGCATAGCCCAGTTTAAATTGGTCGATCATCTCGCGGCTTACCGACCGGCCTTCCAAATAGCGCAACGCAGCGGCCCCTTCAGACGTATTCAATAGAAAATAATGAAAAGTTCCGCTCACGCGTTCGTACAACTCAAGCAGCGTTTCTTTAAAAGTATCTTCTGAAGAAGCCTGATGGCTGCCTTCGGCATACACAACCGGTATACCGGCCCGTTTGGCAAGCGCTTCTACCGCCTCGATAAAGGAGAGCTTTTCCATCTCCATCACGAATTTGATGGTTGAACCGGTAACTCCGCAGCCGAAACAATGATACATTTTTTTGTCGGGGATAACGTGGAATGACGGCGTTTTTTCTCCGTGAAACGGGCAGCATCCCCACCAATCATATCCTCGTTTTTCCAGATGGGTATATTGTTCGACCAAGGATACAAGATCGGTCTGATTATTAACCGCATCGATTGTTTCCGTCGTGATTTTCGGCATACCGGATCAATGCCCCGCGGCCCGTTTGACAATCAAGAGCCCGGCACGCGCATGTTCCGCTAAATTCTTGGTAAAAACATGCGCACCGGATTCAGAACTCTCCAACCGGAAGTAGAGGTAGTCGCTCTTTTCGGGATTGCAGGCAGCGGTCAACGCCGTCAACCCCGGATTTGAGATGGGACCGGGAGGTAACCCCTGCCATTTATACGTGTTATATGGATGATCAATCGCCAAATCTCTTTTCAGAAGCCGTTCGGGATGCGGTTTATGCTGCACTTCGGTTAAAATGTACTCGACGGTAGCGCACGATTGCAGCCCCATCCCGATATTGAGCCGGTTTGAAAACACGCCTGCAATCTTTGCAGCTTCCTCCGGGATACGGTATTCACGCTCTATAATAGAAGCTAAAATAACGGTTTCATACCGTTTTGCGGAATCCTCCGGGAAGTTCGGAATATTCCGTGTTTTCGCAAAGAAATTATCTAATAGCGTCTTAACCACCCGCTCGGCCGTCTCATTATATGAGAAAAAATACGTGTCGGGGAACAAGAAGCCTTCAGCCGAAGCGGCGGTAATTCCGTAGCTGTGCAGCACGGCGGTATCCGCTGCCGCTGCAAAAAACTCCTGAGCGGATATGACGTGCCGGTCTTCAAGGATTGCCGCCGTCTTTGAAAGGGTGAGCCCTTCCGGCAGGGTAACTTTAATGAGCTCCTGCTTTCCGGAGTGCAGATAGACGCCGATTGCGCTGATCGACATTGCAGAAGACAGCTTGTAGGTTCCTGCTTTAATCGGCGTATGCATGAGACGGAAATAGAAATAGGCGGCATAGCGAGAGCGGATAAGCCCTGCCGTCTGTAAGCCGGCGGCAATCGTCCGAACCGAAGCGCCGCGCTGAACGGTAAAAAGCTGCTCATGCGCCGCTGTCGCCGAAACAGGCGTATAGATAGCTGCTGCGCCCGCGCCGATAGCGGCTGCAATACAGAGAACTCCGACAGCAACGAATACAAGAAGACGCAAACGTTTTTTCATAGCGTGTTTAAACGGTATAGAACTGTTCGGCTTCACCGATGGTCAACGTTCGGTACATATATTTTTCAACAAAAGAAGTAAACGCATAGAGCTCATCAGGCAGCGGCGCATCCCGCCGGAACAGCGAAGCTAATGCTTTTAATTCGGAATCGGAAAACCGATAGACAGGCTGCTCTCCGTTCATAATATGATATCCATTCCTTCCACTGCGCTGAATATTTCAAGCGTATCGGCACTCATATAATTGCTGTAATGCTGCGCGCTCGCCTGTATCGCAAATATCTTTTTATCATTATAGGTCGGTTCATGGTGAAACAACGCGAGCTTTTTAATGCCCCACGAAACGGCAAAATCAATTGCAAGCGAAAACGTAGAATGCCCCCACCCGATTTTTTCAATTGAATCGCTCATGGTGTACTGGGCGTCGATAATCAGCAGTTCGGCACCGCTATAAAACGCGATATTGGCATCGTTTTTTTCAAAATCTTGAGAGCGCAGCTCCGTATCCGTAGAAAAAATCATCTTCTTTTGATGATCTTGAATTGAATAGGCAACGCAGCCTCCCGGATGACGAACCCGATGCCACCCGATTTGAGTATTGCCGATAAAAATGTACGGTTCATCAGGCTCGATACAGCGGAATTCAAACTTTGCAGTAAATCCGCCCTTCCCGAACATGGTAATCGGAAAGTACGGCCACTTCATCTGCTCCTCTAAAAACTCCCGCATCTTAGGCCGCGTACTGTACACGATAATGGTATTGCGCGAATCATAGGCAGGCATAAAAAACGGCAGCCCCTGAATATGATCCCAATGGAAATGAGAAAAAAACAAATGATACGTTTGCGGATGTTCAAAATAATCCAACTGATTTTGAAGATGAATACCTAATTCGCGGATGCCGGACCCTGCATCAAAGATGATATGATCATGCTGTTCCGTTTCCAGCTCCACGCACGTGGTATTTCCGCCGACCGTTCCAAAGAGCCACTGCGGTAAGCGAGCAATAAACCGTTCACGCGAATCCTGATCGGCAATATCCTTTTCAGTAATCCGCTGGACAACTGCTGATATTTTTGCTTGAATTTGAGCTCCGCTCAAAGGAGTGGCGATTGAACCGCGAACGCCCCAAAAATGTACCCGCATAAGCGCCTCTACTTTTCGGTGAAGTCCCTATCTTCACCGGTTTTCTTTCGTCTAATAATGGGAAACCGTTTTGCAGTATCAAGTACGCCCCGAATTTCTTCCGCCGAATGCCGTTTACCGCAGTTTATCCCCGGACAGCTGCGGGCATTGATATTCCAACGCCGTTCGCTTTCGAGTAAATAATCCCAAAACGGATACGAAGAGCATTGAAAAGGCCGATAGTTATAGGCAATACATCCATTATTCCATAAAATACAGTCGTAATTCGGGAGCTCTTTAAGACAAAGATACTCGTATCCGTCTCCCTGCAATACCCAGCGGCAAAACTTACGGATAAAAGCATGGCGATCAAGTGCCGCCCATTCTTGTAAAGCATCGAGATCGCGCGGCGATAAGTATACAAAGCCCGGATCATACCGGCAGCATGATGAACACTGAGTACAAGAAAACCGTATTCCATCCTTCCAAAATAATTCGCGCTGCAAAAACACTCCGCTCCCTTACGGACATCTCTAAAGCGCCGCAAGCTGTTTAGAGGTTCCCTATAAAATTCAATACGCCGAAACGCCGTTTTTCGTTTAAGCCGAAAGGCTTTCATCCGCAAGAAAGTCTTTGCTGCAGCACAACTGAAACATCCCGCACGTATACTGTCTTCCTTTTAAAACGCCTCTCCCAACCGCCGTTCAAAAGCGCTTCCCCGTCCGCCGATAGACGATATGCTTTTATAAATTACTGTGATATAAGCATTTACAATAACCATCAGCATTCCGTAAAACAAGACGGATGACAAGAGACGTTTTTAGTATATAAAAAAAATCCTGCCGTTTCAAGCATTTGAGCGGTAAATCTCAGGGATTCAGCGGTGAAAGCAAAATCAACAACCCCGACGCAGAGCATTCGTCAAAACTATACATCCGTGTATAGTTTTGCCTGCGATGTTGTGGCTATGCCAAAACATCGCTACTGCGTAGAACAACCGCCATCCATGGCGGTATATGCAATGCTCAATGTTCCGCACGGTATGGGATATCCGGCACGGATGCCGGTTGTTCCAAACAGGAACGAGTTTTTTGCCTTGCAAAAAACTCGCAGTCAAAAATGTACAAGGATGTACATTTTTGACGAGGTGGTTGCAGTCGGCTTTAATACCCTTTGTTACGACGCAAGCGTCGGGGTATTAAACCCTCCGCACGAATAAAAGAAAAATATCGTTTTATGTGACAGCACGCGTGAAAAAAGAGGCTACCGCCATGGATGGCGGTAGATTCCATGCAGAAGCGATATTTTGGTTTTGCCAAAATTCGCTGTCAAAAGTGTACATGGACGTACACTTTTGACGATACTTTCGCTTCGCTTGCATAAATCTACTGTCAAAAATGTACAAGGGAAGTACATTTTTTGACAGTACTGCATTACGGGCAAATTCACAACCCTCTTTTTTCACGCTTTTCTCATATATTCCGCCCTTTCGTTGTTTTTTCACTGCTGAATCCCTGTCCTTATGAGAAAAGTGCGGATTTTTGAATTTCTTTGTCCTAAAAAGCATTCAAAAATCCGCACCGGCTCTATGAGAAAGCCTCCTGTTTCACTGTTATCTCTCAAGATTTCTTTTCATGCTGATTCCTTGAGGCCGATAGAAATCGGCTTGTAAAAGGAAATCGTATCTATTATAATAAATACATGGAAAATCATAATAAATCCGTGAGCGGACAGAGCGATGAGCTGTTTGTCTGCGGCGGATGCAATGCAAAAATCGGTGCAGGGGTGTTAAGCGCCTTGCTGAAAACACTCCCTAAAACGTCGCACGAAGGCTTATTGGTCGGCTTTGACAGCTCCGACGATGCAGCGGTTATTCAGCTGACACCCGATATAGCAGTCATCCAGACCCTTGATTTTTTCCCGCCGATGGTAACCGATCCTACCCTTTTCGGGCAGATTGCAGCAGCAAATGCTTTAAGCGATGTGTACGCGATGGGCGGAGAGCCGGTATGTGCAATGAATATTGTCTGCTATCCTGAAGAAGCGACACACGAAAATGCCTACGCAGCACTCCAAAGCGTTCTAACCGGCGGGGCGGAAAAGGTAAAAGAAGCGGGAGCCGCACTGGTAGGCGGCCATTCCATCCACGACCCTAAAATAAAATACGGCCTTTCCGTGATGGGTACGGTACATCCTCAGCGGATTTGGCGGAATAACACGCCGCAAGCGGGGGACGTGTTGTTTTTAACCAAAAAGCTCGGCATCGGTATTATCACCACCGCCTACAGCGCAGGGGAAGTGCCCCGCCCCGCCTTTGACGAAGCCGCCGCCTCGATGACCTGCCTCAATAAATACGCAGCAGAGATTTTGCGCAACTTTGCCGTCCACGCCTGTACGGACATAACCGGCTTCGGCTTGAGCGGGCATCTTTTGGAAATGACCGGTACCGATTTTACCGCCCGTCTTGACGCAAACCATATTCCGTATATCGAGGCGGCGTATCAGGCAGCCGCGGAATTTTTACTTACCGCAGGCGGACAGCGGAACCGGAACTTTGCACAGGGGAAAATCACCTTCGGCATACAGGATTTTGCACTGGAAGAAATTATCTTTGATCCGCAGACATCGGGCGGCTTACTCTTTGCCGTCAGCCCTGCCGAAGCGGAAAAAATCAGGACTGCATTTGCAAAAGCCGGTATCAGCTTATTCCAAATCGGCACCATCGAACCGCACTCGGACTACTCGATTGCGGTGAGTTGATGGCTATGTAGTATATAAATGGAGGAAAATGCTTACAAGATTAACATTGACAAATAATTGGTATCATATATAA
>CAUTXW010000002.1:0-120653 GCA_963542655.1 uncultured Treponema sp.
CCCCGCCGCCCCCCCCCCCGCCCCCGCGCGCGGGGCCGGGCGGGGCCCCCCCCCCCCCCCCAATAACCGAGCTTTCCATAATTTTCATCCTTTTTAAAGAAAATATAAAAATATTTATGCGGATATACCGTAAATATCAGACAAAACTCGGTATTTAACGATATATATCATATATTCTTAATTATATCATGAAAAAGAAAAATTCGCAAGAAAAGTGTAACTTTTTTACGGAGGTTGTGTCGTTTCTGAATATGGCCAACGATGCTTACCATGGGCTATCTGCTTGCCGATATTTGTAAAATTACCGGCCTGACTCAAGCAGAGATAAAAACGATATGGTAATTTATAATGAACTTACCGATTAGTGTATTGCCATGAGCGCAACGCAGTGCGGATAAGGCTCTCCCGCCGTATCTTTTACACGTGTATTGTATCAGATGCAGCGGGAAAAAGACTCTTGGAGATGCTTATCGCATTATAAGAGCCTCGATCTGTTGCGAGGAGTTAGCCGCGTTGCTGCCGTATCTGCTCAACCGCGTAGTCTAACGCCTGGGTAAAGAACTCCTGCGGCGGTTCTTTGATGAACCCACTCTCCATAAGCTGCCGGGTAATGGCGCGGCTTTCGGTAATTTCCGCCTTTGCGCGTTTAAAGGCCTCATCCCAGCTCATTGTGGTGCGTGCAAGGCCTTCTTTAATCGCCTGCATTGCAACATCGGCCGCTTCCACCGCGAACACATCTTCATCATTCATCTTTACAACGATATTTTCTGGATCGATGCCTTTCTTTTCAGAATAGTCGGCAATGGAATGAGCACAGCGGATGGCCATTCCGTCGGAAATTTTGCGGGCACGGACGAGCAGTGCGCCTTTTAAAATACCAGGGAAGCAGATTGAGTTGTTAATCTGGTTAGGGAAGTCTCCGCGGCCGGTTCCGGTGATGAAGGCGCCGGCCGCTTTTGCATCGTGCGGCCAAATTTCAGGAACAGGATTCGCGCAGGTGAACACGATAGGCTTATCACCCATGGAGGCAATCTGCTCCTTGGTTACCGTATTGGGGCCCGGCTTCGAGAGCGCGATCAGCACATCGGCGCCTTTTATCGCTTCGTCAAAGGTGTCGATCCGCTCCGGATTGGTTGCCGTGCAGAGTTCCCATTTGCGGTAATATCGCGCATCGGCTTTAATATCCTCACGTCCTGCATGGAGCGCTCCTTGAGAATCGCAGACAATCATTTTTGCAGGGTTTCCGCCGTCCTGCAAAATCAGGCGGGCAATCGTGGTATTGGAAGCCCCGGCGCCGAGCAGCACGATGCGGCAATCGCGGATGTCCTTTTTCGCGAGCTTGAGCGCATTGAGTAAACCGGCAAGGGTGATACAGGCTGTGCCTTGCGCATCGTCATGCCATACCGGAATGTCGCATTCTTCGCGCAGCGTGTCCAGCACTTTGAAGCAGTCCGGCTGCTGAATATCTTCAAGATTGACGGCTCCGACGCTCGGTTCCAGCATCCGCACAAAGTCGATAATCTTGTCGGGGCAGTGTTTTCCGGCAGGGAAGTTGTATTTTTTTTCTTCATGCGGCTTGATATATGAATCGATACAGATCGGATACGCGTCAACGCCGCCTAAATACTTCATCAGCATACATTTACCTTCCATAACGCCGAGCCCGCCGGAAGGAGAGCAGTCCCCATCGCCGAGCACCCGGGTGGAATCGCTGACGACCGCAACCAGATTGCCGCGGTTGGAAAGGGTAAAGGAACTTTCGTGGTTGTCCCGGATGCCGGTAGAAACGGCGGACACGCCCGGCGTATACCAGACATTGAACCAGTTAAAGCCGTAGAGGCCGCATTTCGGGACGGTTTGCAGCTTACCGCCGTAAAATGCATGGGTTAAAAGCGAAAGCTTTTTCAAAAAAAGCGTTTTAGCCGTCGCTTTCTCGTTTTCCGTAAAGTCGGAAGGAAACTGTTCCGTGATGTTGTGTAAATCTTTATCAATAGTCTTCATGGAAATCAGTGTATCACGCTTATATCCGCGCTGCAAGGTTACTCACGCTGGGGCAGTGTACAGAGAAGAGCGCTGGTATCCCCCCTTGCCTAAGCGAAACCGGTTAGGGCTTCGGCAAGTCCGGCATCTACCTATATGCGGTTATATGAAGAACCGATGTTCAGTTCTTTCCGGTATTTGGCGACTGTCCTGCGGGCGACGGAAATGCCGTAGTGCGTTTGCAGCATGTCGGCAAGTTTTTGATCCGACAGTTTTCCGCTTTGAGCCGCATGCTGTGTTAAAAGCTCCTGAATACATTCCTTGATTCCTTCTTTTGTTGCCGGATTACCGGAGGGGAGGAGAGAGGTGTCGCTTGCAGGATGCTCCGGCTGCTGTTGCGGCGAGACGGCGTTGGTAAAAAAGGCACGTATTTCAAACATGCCCCACTGACATTGAATATATTTTCCGGCAACGGCACGCGATACAGTAGATTCGTGAATGTCCAGCTCTTGTGCGATCTGTTGCCGGGTGAGCGGTACTAACCGCCGTTTGTCGCCGGTTAGAAAGAAGGCTTCCTGTACCGAAACAATTTTTCGCAATACCGCAATAATCGTTTTTTCCCGCTGACTCAGGCTGCCGATAAAGACTTTTGCTTGTTGGATGTGTTCTTTAAGATACGTTTGCGTTTCGGCGTCGGCAGTGCTGCGGGCAATGTCCTGCAGTTCAGGCGAAACGGTGAGTAGCGGTAGTTCCATGCTGTTGATTTTTACCGTGAATTCCCGATCATGCCGCTCAATAAACGCCGTCGGGATAATATACTCGTCCGGCGTTAAAACGGCGGTAAAGGCTCGTCCGGGGAAAGGATTGAGCGAGCCGATCAGCGAAAATACGGCTTCGGCCTGTGTCTGCGTCAGTTTATATGGGAGTTCGGGATTTCCATTCACGGCGCGGACGAGCGAGTAGGGGCGGGCGTTTTCCAAATAAGAAAAATGATGCGTCAAAATATCGATTGTATATGCATATACCGGGTCTGCATCGGCCTTCTTCCGGAATAGAATTTCAGCTTGAACCGCGAGCGATTGCTGAAAATCCTGTGTCGCACAGCCGATAGGGTCAAGCCGCCGGACAAACGAGAGTGCGCGGCGGATGTTCCGCCGTACGGTGCGGAGTCCATGGCTGTGCGGCTGCGTCAGCTCCGCTCTGAAAAGATCCGCGATAGGCGACGCGTGGAAGCCGTCGGCCGTCAGGTTATCGATAATCCGCTCAGCAAAGGAGGACGTCAGAGGATCAAGCCGCTGGAGAAAAAGCTGTTCCCGCAGATGTGCGTGTAAACCGCTGTTTTGAGGTGCCGGGATATTTTCTAAAAATGATTGAAACGCATCGCTGGCCTCCGCTGCTGCGGCGTTCGTTTTCCCGGTGAAATGATGAGCCGCGCGGTCGAAGAATGCGTTTTGCCGTGCTGCCGACCGGTCTTTTGAGGTTTGTTCGGTGCGGTTCTGCTGTCCTGCAGTTGCGAGTCCGTCTGCCCAATCCGTGCGGAGTTGCGGTTCGGCTATTCGCATGACTGCCGATCGGAAGTCGGAGGCGAGTTCCAGGGCGGGGTTTTCGGTTAATTCTGTGCTAATCCGCTCGCGGAGTGCGGCGGTCGGCAGTGCAAGAATATCAAGGGACTGAATTTGATTCTGACTCATCCGCTGTTCAAGCCGCTGCCCCAGCGTTTGTCCCAGTTGCGGCATCGTTACCGTCCCAATACGAAGGCGAACCCAAGCGAAAATGTGCAACCGCCTAGCGAAGTGCCTGCGGCATCAGGCGGGCTGTATCTCGAAGGCTTGGAAGCCTTGATACCGGCGTAAGAGATGGAAATGCCTTTCGTCGTTACGCTATATTCGTAAAATACGGAGGCGAATAACGCAAAATACGGGAGGCAGCGCCAGCTTAACCGGGTTGTGCCGTGCAGTGCAAAGCCGCCGCCCATAATATCAATAAAGCGGATATTCCGAGCGTGATGGATATCTTCGCCGGAGGCCATAACATCGGAGCTTACATGTAAATCGGAAAAGAGCTGCAGCTGATGGGGAAACGAAGCTTCAACGCCGATCCCGATTGCCGGTATGAGCAGTTGTTGCCGATAGGACACTGCAGAGCCGGTAACGGGGATTTTAGGCAAATGCTTTGACCATTGTTCATACCTACCGTCTTTTCCGATCCGTGCATATTGCAAATAGCCGCCATAGGAATGCCAGCTGACTGAGGAATAATAGAAGCTGATCATGGGCCCCAGCAAGACCGAAATACCGTTTTTCCGCAGCGCCGCGGTTCGGGGCATCGGGAGCTGCAAACCGAGTTTTGCAATTCCGCGGATTCCGTCAATGATATCGCAATTATGTTCCGAAAATTTTGTCACGCCGGGCCGCGGCGGTACGGCTGTTGCCTCTTCAAAATCACGATCGATCATCGTACCGGTACGCATCGGTTGAACGAATGACAGTGTACCGTCAAAGAATATCCCTTTGGGAAAATAGAGCCCCGCGTGGACGGAATACGATACCGCAGGATTGAGCGGCCATCGCAGTTTGCTTAAAACGGTGCCGAGTTGGTACACATATTCAGCGCTTTCCGCAGCCATCGCATTTACCGAAAACGCGGCAAATCCGCTGACGGGAAACACGTTTCGGTGCTCCTCCGGAATGGAATCTTGTTTATATGAATGTGAAGTTGCAAACAGTGTTTGATGAAATAAAAAAAACGCGAAAAGCGACACGATTACTATTACCCGATGCGGCTGCATAGCGATACTATAACGTGAATTGATAATCGGCTCAAGCCCGTGGACGGATGCTGAATCCCTGATAATAAGGGCAACGCAGCTTGCGTTCATCGTTCTTTTTGCTATAATAACGGATATTTTTATCATCTTCCGTATAAATGATATTCAAAAAATTAACGGTTGAAAGAAATCGACAGTATTGAAGAAAAGGAAGGTCTATGCGAAAAAGTTTTTTTTCCCGGTCGATCATTGCCGGTTTTGCTATTGCGGCGGTACTGCTGTCCGCTGCCTGCGCTACCCGTTCCGATGCACACAGCATCCAGCCGTTCGGGGCGGTTGGAACGGAGGCTGATGTGTATGTCTTTGCGTCCGTTGCCGGAAACGAGCCGCTTTTAAAAACGGTGTTTATGGCCTTTGTTCCGGAAACCACTGCCGAGCAGTATTTAAAACGGACAGAGGCGCTGTACATCGGTGCGGAATACGGCGGTTCAACACCGGAGGTAACGATGGTGTCCGCCGGTTCCTATCCCGTTGCGCTGAGCGGCCTCCTGTTTTCTAAAAAGGACGGATGGGAAAAGCGCCGTTCAACGTCTTACGGCAAGGAGGCGTATTATCATTCATCGGCAGCGGACATAGTATTGCGGTCAAAAATCGCCTTTGCGCTGTTGGGCAGTGGTACGCGGAATACGGAGGGCTTTTTGCAGCGGGTGTCCGAGCCTCGGCAGCCGGTTTTTCCCGTGCGCTTTCAGACGCTCGTGGACGCAGGCGGGGAAGGGGAAATCGGTGTATATGCCCCCTCCGGCAGCCGCGTTGCAGCGGCGTTATTCGGTTTACAGGATATCGCACTGCCGATTCGGTCGATAGCCCTCTATTTAAAAAAGAATACCGATGCTTCATACCGCTATTCCGCCGTCTTTGAAGCGGTTAACACCCGCGCAGCGTTAGTGCTGAGGGCGCTCCTTGGTGCCGTTCTGAAAGGTACATTATCCGTTCAGGACGCTTCTATTTTTGTAGAAAATGCCGATATTAGTGAGGCGGAGCTTATTTCATTGTTCCGCTCTTTTATATCTTAAATAAGCTAAGGCATCTTTAACAACTCGGCGAGCCGTTAGAGGTGCGCTATGAGGTGATTATGCCCACGTATGATTACATGTGCGATTCCTGCGGATATACCTTTGAAGCTCAGCACAAAATGACTGATGATCCGGTCAGTTCTTGTCCGAAATGTGGAAAGAGCGTTCATCAGGTGTTTTCCGCGGGGTTCGGTTTAAATTTTACCGGAAAAGGCTTTTATCAAACTGATACACGGAAAAAATCGGAGACTGCAGCAGCTGAAAAGTCTGAGTCTACTGCGGTTTCATCCGAAAAGAACGATACGTCTGCTCATTCATGCGGCGCAAGCTGCGGCTGTTCGGGCGGATGCGCGTGTTCAACATAAGCCGATGAATAAAAATCCGAAATTTTTTTGTGAAAACTGCAATGCTGAAGTCCGCCGTGATGCAATGATTTGTCCGCACTGCGGCCGTTTTTTCGCTTCGGTCAGATGTCCGTCGTGCGGATTTACCGGCATGCACAAGGATTTTAAAAACGGATGCCCGTCATGCGGATATGCAGTCGGTGCCGATGGTAAAACAGTCAAGCATCGCGCTGCAAAAAAAATAAAAAAAAGAAAGTTTCGCGCACTGCGATACGGCGGACAAGCATCAAGCGCCCGGCTTGATGCTGATCCGTTGCCCTTGTGGGTATACGGATTGGTGCTGTTACTCGGCGCCGTTCTGGCCGCTCTGTTCTTTGTGTACTAGATTGACGGGATGAAACGGAGTGAAAATCGCCGGATCGGCGTATCTATCATGCTTTCAAAATAGCAAGTAATACAAGTAATATATGAAGAAAATAGAGGTCATCCGCACAAAAATATATTAAGCGGGTATTCCGGCAGAAAAATGATAAAAATTGATTTTTATCCTCTATACAAAAAGGTTCTTTCAGTATTATAATATATAAATATTAAGAATCGATACTATTATGATAATCGATTTTTAGATTGATAAAAGCATTTTCGGAAACTTCCGTCTTCCATGCGGACGGCGGATAGACGATTCGGAAGGGTTTTATCGTTATTTTACGTTGAATTTAATAAATTATTATATAATAAGAATTTATTAAATATCAATTTTTAGAGGAGTTTTAGTATGAGCAAGATAGTTGTTATCGGTGCGAATCATGCAGGAACGGCTGCAATCAATTTTTTAACGGATATTTCAAAAGATAACGAAGTCGTTGTTTTTGACCGGAATACGAATATCAGCTTTTTAGGCTGCGGTATGGCGTTGTGGATCGGAAATCAGATCCGCGGTTCCGATGGCTTATTCTATTCAAACAAAGAAAAGCTTGAAGCAAAAGGCGCAAAAGTTACGATGGAAGCCGAAATTACCCGTATCGACTTTGAAAAAAAAGTCGTATATGGCACAGCGAAAGGTCAAACGCCTATTGAAGAAAGCTATGACAAACTGATTCTTGCGACCGGTTCGCTGCCGATTATTCCCAATCTGAAAGGCATGGACTTGGAAAATGTGCAGCAGGTTAAGATTTTCCAAAATGCTGCCGAAGTTATTGAAAAATTAAAAAATCCTGCGATTAAAAACATTGCTGTTGTCGGCGCCGGATACATCGGTGTTGAACTTGCTGAAGCCTTCAAGCGACATGAAAAGAATGTCGTGCTGATCGATGCGATGAGCAGAAGCCTTTCAAACTATTATGATCCCGAATTTACCGCTTTGATGGACAAAAACTTAAGCGACCACGGTATTCAGCTTGAGTTTGATCAGAAGGTGCAAGAGATTAAGGGCACCACAAAGGTTGAAGCGGTTGTTACCGACAAAAAAGAATATCCGTGCGATATGGTTGTCGTGTGTATCGGCTTCCGGCCCAATACCGCGCTTGGAAAAGATGTGCTCAAGACCTTTAAAAACGGTGCCTATCTGGTGAACAAAAAGCAGGAAACCAGTATGAAAGATGTGTACGCAATTGGCGACTGCGCAACCGTGTTTGATAACGCGTTGGGCGAAACCTCATACATCGCGTTGGCAACCAATGCGGTTCGCAGCGGTGTTGTTGCGGCGTACAATGCTGCAGGCGTTCCGCTTGAAGGTATCGGTGTGCAGGGGTCAAACGGTATCAATATCTATGACTTGAAGATGGTTTCCACCGGTATTACCAAGGAAACGGCGAAGCGGCTCGGCATCGAAGTTGAAGTTACGGATTTTGAAGACTTGCAGCGGCCTGCATTTATGGAACACAACAATCCTCCGGTAAAGATCCGTATCGTATACAATAAAAAGACGCGGGTTGTTGTCGGTGCACAGATGGCATCAACATACGATATGTCAATGGGTATCCACATGTTCTCGCTTGCAATTCAGGAAAAAGTTACGATCGACAAGCTGAAGCTGCTCGATATCTTCTTCTTGCCTCACTTCAACCAGCCGTACAACTATATCACGATGGCTGCAATTACGGCAAAATAGTTCAGTCCGAATGGGAGTCGCCTTGGTTTTAAACGTATGAGCCAAGGCCGACGCACGAGCGCTTGCGCGTGATGTTGCACACTTTTTAATATCATCAATGATAAGGGGCTATCTCCAAAAGTCAGACTTTCGGGATAGCCCCTTGTTGTTTGCGCTTAAACGAGCGCAAACCCTCTTTTAAAACGGCGCAGGGAAAATATCAAACTTGAGCGCGAAGTATTTTCCGTCACCGGCACCCCAGCCGTGCTGCTCGTTTTCATACAGCAGCGCGATGCGTCCATCCGATAACTCCGTAAGACACGAATACATGAACTGTGCATCATCGGTGGTAACGGGGATATTCGCTACGGCGTTCCAGTCCATCGTATTATCGGCATTCAGCGTTCCGATGAAGATTTCGCCGTTGAGCCGGGCTGTCATACCGTCGGAGCTGTTCGAGCCGTTTCTTCCCGGGCCCGTCGGACATGAAACGAGTATGACCTGCTTACCGTCCTTCCGCTTTGAATAGACAATCGCGGAAAGCTGCGTGTTGGAATTGGTTTTATTGTCCGTGATAACCGTCGGCTGCCATGCATTCCCGTTATAATCCCGATAGCAGAGGCGCTGCCGGTCATTTCTGAAAAAGAAGCGCAACGTGCCGTCAGGCAGTTCAACAACTGCGCTTTCCGAACTCCACATCACCTCGCCGTCCGGGGCGCTGTCCGCACTGCGTTTCCATGTTGTTCCGCCATCCGCCGAATAAATAAAGTTCATGCGTTGGCTTTCGTTGCTTCCGCTATAGCTGTAGCACGGAAAAACGATCATGCCGGTTTTGGTAACGATACCGCGCCCCGGCCCGACCAAATATGCTTTTTCCTGATCGGTTTTGAGCGGCAGCAGTACCGGATCGGACCACGTTGCGCCGCCGTCCTCCGATTTCCGCAGATACAGATAGCTGGTACGCTGCACCTGGAACGGAGCATTTTCATAAAACAAATGAGAAACGCTGCCGTCGGCTGCCGTAATGTTAAAGAACGGATCTACGGTGTAGCCGTTTTGAACCGCACCCGAATCAGCGGCTTTTATCTTATTGCCGTCGAGGTAGTAGCCGTAGCTGCTTTCACCTTTTTTGCACAGCAGCAGCTTGCCGTCTCCGTTAAAACCGGTTTCCATGGTCGGGTGCGTATTGCCGGAACCATTCAGTGCGACACCGTAGGGGCATAAATCGGCAAGCAGCCACATCGTTTTGCCGTCTGTTGCCAGTGCAGGATCGATAAAGCACGTTGATGCTGCGCCGTTATAGGCATCGCCGTTATCACCGAGGTAATTGACGAACGCCCATTCCCAATCTTTTCCGTTGTTTTTGGAGCGGGCAACCATCGTATCAAGCCCTCCGCCGTCATAGGTGGTATTCCACCGGGCATCGGCCGCTGCAAAAAGGGAGCCGTCTGCTAGCGTTACCAACGCAGGGATGCGGAAGCATGTGCTGCCGCCCATACCTTTGGGGAACGGATTATCCTGCGCTATGCCGGAAGTATAGGTAAGCGGTTGGGCATTCATCCTCGGATCGGCAGCGTCGGCCTTTTTTGCGGAACCGTTTACGGTAGCCGAACACGATCCGCAGATCAGCGCGACGCTTACAAACGCGGAGGCCGCAGCTATCATGGTCTTTTTCATACATACATCTCCTTATGCAAAGTCAACAGACAAGCAACGCGGTTATTTTAGGCATGCATTGAGCATCCAGATTTTCTTTTCAAAAGCACCGATCATATCGGTCAAAAGCGCATCCGTGCCCGCATCATTTGCATCGGCGGCGGCCTTACGGGTTTCATGCAATTCAGCCAGCAGATATTCAAAATCGGCCTTTACCCCGATAAGCACTTCTTTCGCAGTAAAGGATTTTTTTGTTTCTTCCTTTATACCGGCTAAACTGAGGTATTCTTTGACCGAGGCCGGTGCCACACCGCCTAATTGCAAAATCCGTTCGGCAAGTGCATCGTAATTATCGGTGATATCCTCATAGTAACTTTCCGTCAGCGAGTGAATAGTAGGAAATTCCAAGCCGGCAACGTGCCAGTGATAGTTGTGCAGCTTTGTGTACAGGATGCCGCAGTCGGCAACATGCTTTGATAAACGTTCGATAATAGACATAATGATACCTCCGTCTATAAGTGTGTTGATTTATGCCTGTCCGCCGTTCAAAAAACGGCAGGACACTCATTGTAATAGTATAAGGCATCTTTTCTTTTGTGTATAGGCAGATATAACGTTGCAATCCGCTACACTATATTCTATAGATGCTGTATTTTTCTAATCAAATAACTGATATACGGCATTGATGTTCCGGATACATTCAAAGCACAGATGCGGTTGTTTGGCGTCCTGCTCCGCAAGCGAATGTGCATAAGCCCGCGCGCAGCCTTTCATGGAACAGCGCGGAATACCGATGAGATGCCCTGCGGAAGCAAGCCCCTGCATTACTGCGCGGTTTATAATTACACTGTTTTTTGTTTCGGGTGTAATAAAGCGATGCAAGCTCATCACGGCAACATGCATGTCATATAAGCCGAACAGAAAATTATTATCATCTTTGCCGGAATAAATATCTTTTGATGTAACGGCCAATACCCCAAGGATATTCGGATCGTTCAGTTTTTGCAGTGCATACCGTCTGGCTTGTTGTATAAGGACATTCGCATCATACTGGATGTTATAGGTTTGCGTAAACTCTTCCCAATCTTTTCGATTATATCCCGATTTGATAAAAATATGCTGCATAAATACTAATCGCTGTTTTTTCTTTTCTAAATCATCTTTTGTAAATCCGATTTCCTGTAAAAACGACACAAGTTTTTGCTCGCCGTATTTTTCGTAAAACTGAGCAATATATTTACGGATATATTCATCGCAGAGGTCTCTTGTATGCTGCTTATCCTCCCCCATAGCGATATACTCTTTGATCACTGATAGTTTAAAATCCTGCCGTATCCGTTCGGCGATTGCGTTGACTGCTAATGCATGCGTACCGGGAAAAACGAGTATGAGTATTGATTTTGAATACATCGGTTGAACGGCGGTTTGCTCAAGTGGGATATTCGGGAACTTTGCTAATAGTTCATTGCATTGCCGTATTATTACTGCATTATTAGACGTCGTGATTATATATTGTATGCGTTGGGATGCTTCCGCGTATTTTTTATTCTGAACTTCAAAATATGCAGCTTTATATTGATATGGATAGTTTGCGGAATCGAGCTGTAGTCCTTTGATAACAGCATTATAGGCTTTTTCATAGTCTTGTTTTTCGAAATAGATATCGCATAATGAAAAATAGACCCCTGCATATTCCCGTGCCGAAACATTAAACATGCTATCGAGTTCCGCGGCTTGATGTTCCAAGGTCTGAAGTTTTTTGTCTCGCTGGTTCTCTTCGTTAGGAGGCTCATTTGTAGTTTGCCGGTCATTCGATATGCAAGAGCAAAATAATACAAGCGTTATAACTGCGGCTGCCGGCAGACAGCGGATATTCCTGCTGCTCATTTTTTACGCCTCCATTAAAAAATCGAACATCTACTAGATTCCGGCTCAGTCGAAATCTAGTAGACATGTTTTGTAAGCCGATTAATGGGCGGATGCTTGATAGCGTTTATACGCAGCGTTGTATATTTCCATATACTTTTCAAGTCCGACATTTTTTAACGATTGCAGATATGTTCCCCATTCGGCATCGATATCGTCGTCTCCAACGCACCATTTTGCCTTTTGTTCGTTGATGATCTTGGAAATATCGGTAGACAGTGTTGAAAGTTCGCTGACTTCTTCCGGGGTAAAGTTCATCAGCGGCAGCGGCTTCATTAGATGCGGACGGTACATTTGATAGCGCTCCCATTCTTTCCGGTCTTCTTCCGTTTCAATAAGATATTGCTCGCGGACAGCCTGCGAAAGGTTTTTGGCGACGTACGGTCCGGGCGCCATGGAAGGTTTACCGCTCTCGTTCGGCAGTATTTCAAACCGGCCGGTTCCGAGGTCTTTTAAATACACGCCGCTTGCCAATTTAAGCGATGTAATCGGCTCGTAAAAAGAATCCATAAAGCGCATTGCCGCTTCGGGATGTTTACAGGCGGTGGTGATAAGCCCGCGGCCTTTATCAATTGAAAAATCCTCCGAGCCCCACTGCCTGCCACCGGGACCTTCCAGCGGTGCAATCGTAATGTATTCAACTTTTGCGGAAGTAACCGGGCCGTTAGTTAAATATGCACCGACATTGCCGCTGTCAATTTTTGCAAGATATTGGTTGTGATCATGCGTGAACACTTCTTTATCGATTAAGCCTTGGCGGTACATGGAGGCAAACCATTTGATATATTCTTTATAGCCTTCCTCTGCAGGGGCGCATACAATACCGTCCCCCTTCACCATGACGGGATCCCAGTCGGTAGTAATGCCCCATGCGCCGGAGAAGTCCGCATCGCCGTTCCATACGTGATACGGCGGAACCGGTTCAAAGGTGAAGCCTTTTTCGTCTTTAACACCGTTTCCGTTCGGGTCTTCCGTTACAAAGCGGCGCATCAACTCGGTAAAGTCTTCAACCGTGTCAATTTCTTCAGGATCGATGCCCAGTTTGTTGCACCACTCCTTGTTGATGTTCAGCGTGGTTGTCATCACCGGATCCGCTCGCGAATTGATTGCCGGAAGCGCATAGATATGTCCGTCGGGCATGGTAACCGCTTTACGGATTTCGGGATTATCATCGAAGATTTGCTTCAGATAGGGGGCATGACCGCCGTCAATTAAATCTTCCAAAGGCCGAATAATGCCGTTTGCGGCGTACTTACTGATCTTGATAGTGCTTAAGCCCGAAAAAATCATGTCGGGTAAATCTTTAGAAGAAAGAATCAGGCCGAGCTTTTCATCGGCGCCGTCCCCGCTGACGGTTGTCCATTTTACGGATACTTTGTTCTGCTCCGCAATCTCTTTCAGAATGGGAAATTCGCTCCAGTCGCCGCCCCAGGGGTCTCCATAGCCGACCGCCGTAAACGAAACCGTCCCGGATGCCGCAGCATCGGTTTTTGCTTCTTTTCCGCTGCATCCGGCAAAAACGAGCAAGCCTGCTGCCAGTGCCGGTAGTAATACCTTTCCGTACTTCATAAACTCCTCCTCAAAAGTCAAGAAGACAGTATCAACTTTTGATTGACTTTTTACGCACGTTCGCAACGAAGTGCATCACGTACCGGAATCATACCATATTACAGGGGCTTTTGCTACTTTTTGATTATGTTTTTCCGGTGTTTTCAGAGATTATCGATGTTTTATGCGGAGAAACGGCTGCAAGATATGGGGCTGTTTTTCTTTTCTCCCCGGCTATAGGTTGCTGATTTGCAAAAGTACCGGGGAATGCGAACATCCGCGAATCGGAACAGCCCGTGTTTTTTCGCGGCTGCTATGCGCCGGGATGTTTTGCGTATGCGGGGGTTCCGTCGATATACAGATAAATACCGGTGATGTTTTTGCAATTTGTCGTAATATTTTTTTGAAGCAGCGTATAGACGGTGTAAAAATCGGGCGTTTTTGTTTGAGGGGTCAATGCGTGCGCCGGTAAATCGACATAGAGTGCATTGCCGCGTACAAAACAACTGCGCGGTTGTACCTCAGGATCGGTAAGATGAAGAAAGTCCCGATCGGCCGGGCCGAGCAGCAGCTCATGTACAAGCGTTACGGCAAGGTCTTGTCCGGGGAGCGTTGGAATATACCGTTCTTCAACGCCTAATTCTCCGTTGTACCGCTGAAAATACAACAGTGTCCGCTCTTGCCGCGGTCCGGACATATAGGAAAAAAACAACGCTCCTGCAATCATGCTGAGGAGGAACCAGCTTATCAGCCTCGGCTTTGTAAAAAAATGCATCTTTTCTCCATAGGTTTGATGATAATAGATTTCATGTACGTTCTTACATATTTTCGCTTACATACATAGCGGCGCGCGTTACGAGCTTTCAAATCGTGAAATAAATGCGGTGAGGCCATTATATATTCCCTGCGCGCATTTTTGCAAGTAGGAAGGGGTGTTCAGCCGTTTTGCTTCTTCGGGATTCGTAACAAAGCCTAACTCAATCAGCACACTCGGCATTTTTGCATTCCGCACGACATACCACTCTTTTTCTTTTAAGCCGCGGTTTTTGCTCTCCTTGCCGATCTGCGCGTCCAGTCCGTCGGAAATATTTTTTGCAATCAAGATACTTTCCGTAGAAAATTCCTCTTCCATCATGGAATTTAAAATATGTACAATTTCTTTTGATGCTGTAGTTTTATCAATTAGATCACGCCGGTAGTCGGGCGGCAGATACCAGACTTCAAAGCCGTAAGGTTTCTTGTTAAACGGAGCCGCGTTTGCATGAATCGAAATATAGATAATGGCTTCGTTCTTTTTGAGCGGCACCGTGTTGGCCATCTCCACCCGCTCTTCCAGACTGGGATATGTATCGCCGGACCGGGTAAGGAGGATTTTCTTATCGGGATAGGCTGTGCGCAGCATTTCATACAGCGAAAGCGACACCGTGAGGGCGATGTTCTTTTCGTAGACGGGAATGGTCTTCCCGTTTTCAATATATGAGCCGCCGGTACCGGGATCCTTTCCGCCGTGACCGGGATCGATGAGGATTGCGCCGACGCGGAAGAACGCGCCGGTATTAAACTGCTTAAAAAAATCTTCCAGCTGTGTGAAGAGCGCTGCGGGGAGCTGCGGCTGCGCATCAGTTCCCATCCGGGGCGCCTGTGCAATCGCCGCTTCACGATAGTCGAAAAACACGAGCGGTTTTCCGATCCTACACTGCGCCGTGTGCTCTCCAACGGTGAAGGTGAGTTCCTGCGACAGCGGATTCCAGCTTACGTCGGCGTCAAGCGCTTTTGCCGCCTCGGCTGCGGAGACGGTTTTCTCCGCGGCGAAAACGGACGCAACACTCAGCAAGAGGAATACAAACGTTGTGAAACGCCTGCCGTTACGCGTTTTCGCAATCATACCGATAGAGTAATCCTTGCAGCCCGCCGCGGATCAGCGCCTTCCAGTAGCCGTTTTTCCGCTGCATATCCGCCGCGCTTGCGGGGGAAACTTGAGCGGCGTCATCCTGAGCTACGGCACAGCCGGAAGCGCTTTTTGCCGGAGCTGCGCCGCTTTCGGTACGGGAACACAGTACGGCTGCAAGGGCGGGTTCTTCAACAAGCGCCTGATGCAGCAGCTGCCGGAGCGTTCTTCCCTGCAAGTCGCGGGCGGAATCGAGCGCGGCGGCTAAAAAGCCGGGCAGGAGGAAGCCGTCTTTTTCTTCATAAACGGTATCCGCAAGCAGCCGGTCGAACGAGGATGCGGAAATACCGGCAGGTGGCTCCGCACATTGCAGGAAGTTCGGCGGAAATATCTGCTGTTCGGCAGGCGAACGTATGTCCGCCAGAAACGCGTCCGTTTCCGCGGCATGGGGTTTCAGTCTCAGTACGATTTTCCGGCAGGCAGCCTCGCTTGCCTGTACCGCATCGGCGCGGCGCGGCGCGGCGCTCAGGACATTGCCGCATTTTTCCACATTGTTTTGCGGAAAAACCACCGTATCGCCAACCCCGGCACGGGGAAATACGTCTTTGACGAAGGGCACCGCGCGTGCGGCTTCCAAGCCGCTGACGGCTGCAACCTGCCCGGGGATGGAAATCCACGCCCGCTCTGCGGACACATACTGACAATGCTGCTTGAGCGGGACGACAAAAGAAGCTTTCCCGCAGGTATGCAGCCGGGGCGCGCCGCCGAGCGCAAGCGTGAGCGCTGCCGCCGTAATATCCAACCCGGAGCTGTAGGGAACCGTCCAGCCCGACATGTATCCGCCTGAAAGGCGGGCGGCGATCTCTCCGACAAAGGCCTTGCCGTCGCGCACTAAAATATCGCCTTTTACCGCCCCGTCGGTTAGGCCGAGCGCATGAACGCCCCGCTCAAATACCGAAATCACCTCATCGGCAAGCGCTTGCGGACAATCCGACGGGATAGTGTGTCCCATCTCGATAAAATACGGCGGGAAAAAGATATGCCGGTCGGCAAGCGCGGTTACGTACAGCCGCCCGCCGAAGATCAGCCCCTCTATCGAAAATTCGCTGCCTGCGATGTATTCTTCCACGATGACGCGCCCGCTCCGTGAATACCGAAGTGCAATCTCTGCCGCTTCCCGTAACTCTGCGAGGTCTTTAACCAGCGAACAGCCGCGGGCACCCATGTTATCGACGGGCTTTACCACCAGCGGGAAGCGTCCGGCCAGCTCACCGAGCCGCGCCTCCAGCGTATTTGTGGGTGCGGATGTCGGAGATTCAGTGGTAATTCCAGCAGTTGTAGCTGGTGTTTTGACAGCGGCTGTCTTTTTAGGAAATACCGTGGCTGGGGCCGCAGCAGTATTGCCGGAAGACGGCGCGGCGCTCATATCGGCAGCGGTCAGTTCGGTGAATGAGGGAGAGGGGACTCCTGCTTTGCGGAAGCATTCCCGCATCCGTGCCTTGTCTGTGGCATTGAGCGCCGCTTCCGGCCGGTGCCCGCGCAAGCCGCAGGCAGCCGCTACTGCGGCGACTGCGGCGGAGAAATCCGTCGCGGCGGTAAACACCGCATCAAGTCCGCCGTGTTGCTGCAGGTACCGCGCATGTTCAATCAATCGTGCGGTATCCTTGAGGTCGATGCAGACGAACTCGTCGGCTTCCGCTGCGCACGTCGCGGACGGATTTCCATCGGCTGCAACGACGGTGCAGCCGAGCGCGCGGGCAGCGCGTATCGCAACGCCTTGCATAAAGCCTGCTCCAAGCATAAATACCCGTTTTTTAGTCATCAAGAACTCCCATTGTACGGCTTTTATTTTACTCGCCCTGTTTTACTGCATAGATTTCCATGCTGTCGCCCAGCTTCAAAAGCTTACTGATCAGCATCAGGATGTTCCACCGAATGCCGCCTTTTTTGAGCTTTGCGGCGTGGGGGAACCGTTCGGGATGGTGCCCGATGGATACGATCTTTTTGACGATAAAACCGTATTGTTCCAGCTGTTTTTTTGCCTGCCGCCGATCCCAAATCGTATAGTGGTCAGTCGGACTCTGCGCAAAAAAGAGGCGGCGGTTCCAGCGGCCGGTAACTCCCGACAGCGCAGGCGTTGAAAAGGCAAAAATCCCTCCCCCGATTAACAGGTTGGACACTTTCTGCAGTACCGAGCTTAAATCCTGAAAGTGTTCGATCACAAACCACATCGTTACCGCGGAAAAGCCGCCCGCCTCAAGCGGAATACTGAGCGATTGATTGTGCTGTTCGGTAAACGTTTTTGCAACCGTAAACGGAAAACTGGCCGGAAGCACGGGAAAAGGCGCCTGGCAAGCCGGAATCTGCAACGTCCGGCAAACATAGTGCACCGCCCCTGCGGAAATATCGGTTCCTACCGGACTCCAGCCTGACTCCTTTGCTGCTGCCAAAAACGGGCCGTAAGCGCAGCCCACATCTAAAATCCGTTTTGTTCCATGGTGGATGCCTTCAAAGAGCGTTTCTTCTTTTCCTGTGTGAAAGATCGAGGCATACAGCGTATTGATAATCTCCATGCGCCGGAGTCCCTGCCGTTTAATCGATTCAAAATCTTCAAGATACGTTTTTCCGTATTGCGCCTGATATTCCTCAAAAAAATACTGTTCGCTGTAATCCTTCTCTTCCGCTGCGATAAATGAGGGATAGTGCATCCCGCAGTTCGGACACCGCGCCACGGTTTTATTTTCCGCGCGGCCTTCAGGAGGCAGCGGGGATGGTTCATCGCAGAGCGGACAGCGGTGAGCGGTTGCCGCTGAAAGTTTGACGATAAAGTCTGCAAGGCTCTTTTCTTCGGATTGCGGCGTAATAATAGAAGGAATGGCGATGCCGGTTTTAAACAGCGTCTTAAAATCGTCGGAGGAGGGGAGTCCTACCGGCAGCGTTGAAAATCCTGCGTGTACACCAAGCTGATAGTGGTACTCGCTCGGTGCAATCAAAATGACCGCGCATCCTGCTGCGAGCGCTTCAAAGGCGGTAAAGCCGTAGTGCGTTACCACGATGTCCCATTCGCACAGGCGCTCCCGTAGGTTTTCCAAATAGGGGTACACATAGATATTCAGCTTTTGCTGGGAATAGCTCTTTTCGTTGGGATCGACGACGGAAACTTCCGTTCCGAGCACTGCAAGCGCATCGGCCAGCGGGCGTCCCATCTGCGCGGCATCTTCGCCTCCGCAGACAATCAGGGTTTTGGAATTTTCAGGGCTGAAAAAATAGGCGCCGTTTTTCTCGTGTTTTTGCAATGCGCCGTTCGGTTTCCGTTTTTTCGGCAGCGCGATAAACCGGACTTCAGTGAGATTAGCCTGAAATGCATCGGCATAGTCACGCAGATCAATCTCCGATTGGGGCGAATCCTTCGGCGACTGCGCATCGTACGCCGGTTTTCGCTCTTGCTGAAAAGGTTCATTGCCGGAGAGGGACGGCAAGACGTCGACCAGATAGTCCGCGTACGCTCTTCCTGAGCCTCCTTCGTCCAACGCGATGACCGGCGCGATTTTCTTGAGCTGCTGTACCTCTTCCGAATCGGTTCTGAAATTATCAAGGACGATAAGACAGGTATGCTCCGGTATCTCGTCGGCGACTGCGGTGATGCCTGTTTTTTTGATCACTTCCTGTACGAAAGGCGGATGAGATTCGCCGCGGAGGTACAGTACGCAGCGGATGCGGTCGGAAAGTTCCTGCATTAAAAGACACGCGCGGCGGAGGTGCCCCGTGCCGAGCCCTTCCTGCACGGACGGCGCAAAGACGATGATCCGGTCTGCGTAGCGGCATGCTTTTAAAATAGCCGCTGCGGACGGCGGGACAGGCGTTTTCTGCTTTTGCAGGAAGTGCAGCATCAGTTCCGCGCGGTTAAAATCCTCCTGCGTATCCACCGTTGTCCGCAGATGCGGCGCATACCAGTGCAGCGGGGCAGTCTCTTTGACACAGATAAAGGTGTCGGTGTAGCGGTAGAGCGCCGGGCCGACATGCTCATGGTCGTATGCATCATTTGTCAGCTGTTCCGCGGTCAGGAGGCTTTTCGCTTTTAAAATTTCGATGCCGCTGCCGTGCGGCAAACCGGTAAAGGTGAAGTAATCCGGCTCTTCCAGTTCGACAAAGCGTTTAATGGAGGCCTCGGCCGCTTCCGTAAAGAGGAAAGGGTTGTCGGCTGTTGCGCGGATAATGGTTGTGATCGGGCGGAGCGAGCTTTCAAACTGCCGGATTACCGAACAGAAGCGGCCGAGCACGTCGGTCTCCGACCCGCTGATTACCGTGTAGTGAAACTGTTCGGCAATCGGCTGAAACTCGGCTGCCGATGCGTGGTCGCAGGCAAGGATATACCGCTCCGCCGGAATTTGGCGCATCGCATCGAGCGTATAGGCAAGAAGGGGCTTGCCGCAGAGGGGTTTGAGCGCTTTGCGCGGCAGCCGTGAAGAATTAAGGCGCGCTTGTACGACAACGGCGACGCCGGAATAAACACTCATATAAAAGGCTCCCAATGTTCAATCAGTGCGCGGGCGGTGGTCTTAAACGCGGTTTTATTGAGTTCAGTCCACCGCTGCGCTGCGGAAAAATGCTGCCATGTACGCAGCGGATTTAAGCCGGAGTTCCGCAGATAGGTAAAGAATAGCTTGAACGGGATCGCAGCGGTTCCGTTCGTCAGCTCCGGCGCAAGGTTTTTCAGATAGAATTGCCGGTATGAGGCATCGGCGGAAATGTTTTCCGGGGCAGGTTCCCCTTCATACTGAATCCGAAACGACGTAAACATGCGGATCGACTCCCCCCACAGGTGGGCGCGGAAGCCGAGATCCAGGTTTTGCCAATAAGGATTTTGAATCGTATAATCGAATCCGCCGAGCTGCATACATTTAGTTCTACTATAAATCCCCATAAAATCATAGGGATAAATCGTTGCCGTCTTATTTTTGATGCACGGCAGCTGTTCGGTAGAAAAGGCGTTCCCATTCAGGCTGGGGACAATTTGATTGGGGACGGCTTCTCCCTTTATATTCGACAGAACCGGTGCAGCGCAAAAGAGGTGTTCCTGTTTCACCTTTTCCAGCACCCGCGGCGTAAAACTCCCCGGCGGAATGTGCGTGTCGTTCCACATCACCATGATATAAGGGGCTGCCGTTTCTGCAAAGCCGATGTTGATCATCTCTCCGATCGTCAATTGTTCCTGTGGGAATAAAAAGCGTATCTGCGGAAACTTTCCCGAAAGGCTTTCCATATCGCTGACGTCGCTATTCGATTCTATCGAGATAACCGAGGTAAAGCCTTCCGCCAGCAGCTGTTCAAAAAAGACTTGCCGGTAATACTTTCTGCCGCGGTTGAGGACAATAACGCAGAAATCTTCGCGCTGTTCCGATCCTCGATACTGCATACCGCCGACGATGGTGTGCGCGACTTTCCGTTCGTTAAAAGTTGAAGGTATAGTATTCGTCACAGTGTTCACATACCCCCTTGTAACAGGATTTGATCTGATCGTGATACGTGCTGCAGCCTTTTTCCCAGATGGTTTCCAACGGATCGGTGAAGGCGTTGCCGAGGATAACCGTCCGGTTGCAATCTTCCTTGCAGAGCGGTACGGTGCCGTCGGTCAAAATAGACATATCGCGTTTGAGGTGCCAACACGGGTGCCGTTCCAGCGGAGATATATCTGCAGGCCGCCGGTCGGGCAGTGTTCCGCAGAGGTGATCGTATTTTTGGATGAGCGGCTTGGTTTCCCGTTTTTCCCATAGCCGGAAAAACGGTTCGAGTTCGGCTTCGTTTTCGTTCATGCGGATCATCTGCGCCCATACCGCCTTGGGGAAAAGCGGCGCTAGCCGGTCGGCAAAGGTTGCAGCCTGCTTGAGGCATCGTTCCGCTTCTTCATCGGGAAGCTGATGCACGGCGCCGTACATTTTTGAGCCGACTGCATCAATATCGATGATCCAGTAGACCGGCGGACGGTTATTCGGGCGCGGCGGCAGTGTGCGGACATGGGCTGCAAGTTCTTCAAAAAGACTGAAATCGTTCGCTGCCGTTTCCGTCGTGCCGCTCGTTTCAATCAGCACCGAAAGATTCGGATAGCTCAGTATCTTCATAATAATAGAAGAAAAATGCGGATGCAGCAGCGGCTCCCCAAACAAGGAGAGCGACACAACGGCGGTTTCCGAAAAAGCGGCAATATCGTCGATGAGTTTGGCGGCACGTTCAAGGTCCATGCAACATGCGGAATCGAAATGAGCCGGAAAGAGATCGGGACGATAGATTGAGCGCAAGGGATGATAGGCGGCGATTTCGATGCCGTAGTAAGCCGGTAAAGGTCGCAGGCTTTCTTGGCGTTCGGCAATGTACGCTGCGTAATTTTGAGCAGTGATGCCGGTGAATTGCTTGCACAGTGTCCACGCTGCTTTGGTGTCGGTATAAAATGCCAGGCGCAAGTGGCGCACGTCGTCGGGCGCAATCATTGTTTCCAAGTCGTATGAGTTTATATCTTTTTTGACGGCATCAAAGATGAAGGAGCGGGCAAGCGGGAGTTCCGCCGTGTGGGGCAGCGCCGCTAAGATCGACGCGAGGCCTGAGGCAATAATCTGAGGAATGAGGCCTTCCGGATATCCGTCCGCAAAGCTGTATTCGGCTTTGTATTTGCAATGCTGCGCATAGAGCTGCTCGGCACCGGCCGTATCTAAAAAAGGCGCGTCCGCCCACGCGATAAAAAAGTGATCGGCTTCTGATGCAAAAGGCGAGATCGCGGTAAAAAACGCCGCTGCCGTGTGCGCTGCAACCGGTATCACGCGTATCGGCGGCAGTTCCGATCCGGCGCAGAGCTCATCGCAGAAGCGTTGCAGTTCAGCGCACTGCGTTTCCGCGGCAGTGATAATCGTTCCTGCGTAATCGGGAAAATGTCTAACGCGTTCCAATGCGGAAGCGAGGGCGGAAGAGCCGTCTTGAGTTAAGGGCTTAAAAGCGTAGCCGGAAATGCCGTTTGCCGACAGCACAACAAGAGATTTCATACCTTCAAGTATCGGCAAAAACTCCGCGTTCCGTAAATTGCGGTTTTGAGCTGACCATTGTGCACGGGCTCCTGAGTGTTGTGCTGTCTGCTGCGTGCGGCATGGTCAGGTGTCGGGCTCACGCTGTCAGTTGTCGTGTCCGTTCGTGTGCCCGCCGGTATCGGTCAGATATGTCGGCAGCGGCTGCGGTTATTCGTGCTGTGTGCGTTCAGCTGCGGCCTTTGCCTGCCGGAACAGTTCCCAGTTCGGTGCGTGCTGCGGAAAGATGCAGCCGGTATTGCCGTTAGTGGCAGTCTTTTCCGCAGTTCCGGCGGCCGTATTTGCGCTGCCGTCCGTATTGCTGCCGTGTGCGTTGCTGTGGGCTGCGGTTTTTGCCGCGGGGCTATCCGGTTTGGCTGCACGTGCGGCGGTTCCTGCCGAATGGGCTTTCACGTCCGCAGCGGTAATGCGGATAATGTCCGCTTTTTGCTTGGCGGTTAAAACCTGCAGTACCGCTTCATCGAGTCGGCGGGCAAAAGCGGCATCCGTGCGGGCTTTTTCGGCGATAGCCTCAATCAGCGGGTAGATGTTCGGCAGCGAGCACATCACCATATCGCATCCGGCGGCGATTGCCCGTATTGCGTTCTCGGCAGGGGAGGCGCCGTTCTGCCGCAAGGCTTTCATTGCGATATCGTCGGTGATGATGAGCCCCGAAAAGCCGAGCGTTCGGCGGAGGAGGGTAATGCCTTTTGCGGAAAAACAGAACGGCGCCGCTTCAACCGCCGGTACGGTGATATGCGAAATCAGTACCGCCGCCGCATCCGCTGCGATGGACGGCTGAAATACCGCGCAGTAGCGGCTGATAAACGTTTCGTAATCGGCGGTTAATTCCGCCGCACCTTTGTGCAAATCGGCGGCGCCGTTACCGGGGAAATGCTTCACCGCCGCAAGGATGCTCGCTTCCTGCATACCGCGCACGGCGGCTGCGGCATAGCGCCCCGCTTGATCGGAATCCGCGCTGTACGTCCGTGTACCGAGTGCAGCCGCCGTTGCTGCCGTGCGGGCTTCCGCGACCGGCGCAAGGTTGAGGTGAATGCCAAGCTCCTTCATCTGCACGCCGAGCAGGCGGTACAGCGCACGGGTTTGCTCAACGGAAAAACGTGTACCGATGTCTTCCGCGGCGGGAAGGGGAGCGGTGATACGCCGGGTGCGGTACACGGTGCCGCCTTCGTTGTCCAGGGCATAGAGCGGCGGGATGTACGCATGGCCGGAAGCCTGCGCCGCATTCCGTAAGGATTGCGTTTCCGATTTTAAAAAAGCTGCGGTCTCTTGCGGCGTTCCCGCAATGTTATACCCGAACAGCAATACGGCACCTGGAACAAGTCCTTTAAACGCTGCAATGCTTTTTGTATCGGGCGCTGTATTACCTGCAATGGAAACCATCAGTACCTGCGCAGCTTTTTCTTCATGCGAAAGGCCTGAAAGCAGCTGCCGGATCGCTGCCATGTCATGCACGGCGTTTTGCGCAACAAGAGATGGTAAGATAAAGAGAAAAACGGCAGCTGCAATCAGACGGCTGCCGTGTATAGTGTGTTTCATTGAATAACTATGATTAGGAATGATAGGGTTCCTCTTCATTTGAACAATGGTGAGAAACCCCTGATAGACGAGAGTATTGACTGTCAGCGTTCGCTAGCGGACTTCCGCAAGCAGATCGCCTTCACCGACCTGCACTCCGACAGCCGCAACAAAGTGAACTGCTCCGGCGGCAGGCGCATTGATTTCCAGCTCCATTTTCATGGATTCCAGCATGATAACCGTTTGTCCTTCGGTAACCTGTGCGCCTTCTGCAACGGTGTAGCGCAGGAGTGTACCGGTAACCGGTGCGAGCAGTTTTGCGCCGTTGCCGGTTGCCGCGGCAGGGGCTTGAGCCGGAGCTGCCTGTGGAGCGGGTTTCGCGGCAGCTGCCTGCGCAGGAGCGGATGCCGCATCTTTTACGGTAACCGCGTAGGCAGTGCCGTTCACGGTAAAGGTTCCATTAGAAGAGGTTACGGCATAATCGGTACCGTTGACCGTTACCGTATATGAGCCGCTGCCCTTAGAGGCCGCCGGTTTTTTGTCCGCTGCAGCCGGTGCTTCAAAGACAACCGGTCCTTTCGACCGTTCTTTAAAGAATTTAGGCGCAACTTTGGGGAACATCGCATAGGTCAGTACGTCCTCGATGGAATTGCCGGCGCCGTTTTCTTTTGCTTCGGCCTTCATTTTATCCAGTTCATTGGGGATGAGGTCTGCCGGGCGCTGTGTAACGGCCGCTTCCATCTTTTCTTCCGCGAGAGCCGCTTTTACCAGCTCTTCGTTACACGGCGCGGGAGTCCGTCCGTATTTACCGGTTAAGAGGCCGCGGGTTTCAGCTGTCAGTTTTTTGTAGCGGCCGAACAGGACGTTGAATACCGACTGTGTACCGACAATCTGGCTGGTCGGGGTAACGAGCGGGGTATAGCCGCAGTCTTTCTGCACAATCGGAATTTCTTTTAACACTGCATCCATCTTATCGGAGGCCTTGAGCTCGCGCAGCTGGTTTTCCAGGTTGGATAACATACCGCCCGGCACCTGCGATACGAGGATACGGGTGTCGGCACCGAGGAAGCTCGATTCAAACTGAGCATAGTGCTTGCGTACCTCACGGAAATAGGCGGCAATTTCAAGCAGCAAGTTGATATCCAACTCGCTATCCCACTCGGTTCCGCGGAATGTTTCTACTATTGTTTCGGTCGGGCTGTGCGAGGTTCCCATCGACATTGACGAAATAGCGGTATCCAAAATATCAGCACCCGCTTCCGCTGCTTTCAGCAAGGTTGCAACCGAAAGCCCCGTTGTCGCGTGGGTGTGGATGTTGATCGGAACGCTCGTCTTTTTCTTAATCGCCTTTACAAGGTCGAACGCTTCAAATGGCTTTAATAAGCCGGACATATCTTTAATACAGATGGAATCCGCGCCGAATTCGGTGTAGGTTTTGGCAAGCTCCGCATATTTTTCTATTGTATGATAGGGCGTTGTTGCATACGAAATCGCCATCTGAACATGTTTACCGGTCTTTTTCGCTGCATCCGCAGCCCGTTTCAGGTTGCGCGGGTCGTTGAGCGCATCAAAAATGCGGAATACGCCGACGCCGTTATCGGCAGCCGCTTTCACAAAGGCATCAACGACGTCATCAGCATAGTGACGATAGCCCAATAAGTTCTGTCCGCGCAGCAGCATCATAATGGGAGTGTTCGGCAGAGCTTTATGCAGCGAACGCAGCCGCTCCCAGGGGTCTTCATTTAAAAAGCGGATACATGAATCGAACGTCGCGCCGCCCCATGCTTCCAAACTCCAATACCCGACGCTATCCAGCTTGCTGCAGATCGGCAGCATATCAGCGGTGGTCATGCGCGTTGCATGTAAAGACTGATGCGCATCCCGTAATACCAAATCGGAAATCCGAACCTTTTTCGCCATACCTTACTCCTATCAAGAAATGCTCTCTAAAAATCTCGGTTTTTAGAGCTGTCCAAGAATATCTTAAAACTCTTTTTTAAGATTCATCTTTGTGTTCCGGCTGCTGATCGGCGCCGGTGTGTTAATCATGCGGCTCAACCTGAGCGCTATTTTCTAATGATATTGTTTATTCGAGCTTTATGCAAGTCAATAAAAAACGATTTATTATAAATCATTCATGTTGATGCATAGTCTGAATATATGCGCCCATGCAGCTGTCCGTTTCGCTGCCGTATGCAGGCAAATCGCATAAAAAATGAAAAAAATTTGCAAAAAATAAAATTTTTCCAGCCAAAACGCGCTCCGTGATGCATAAGGATTATAGCTCATGCGATTGTAAGGCGATGCCTTGCTTCCATGAGGAGTTTGATGCGGACTGTCCAAGGCGGTGTATCACGTGAAGCAGGGACAGTCCTTCTATACGATTACGGAGGCGTATCTATGAAGCGATTTTTTGTACCGTTAGTGTTTGTTTCGATTCTGTCCATGCTGTGCGGAACCGGTTGCGCAGGATTTTCTCAACAGCCGGTATTTACCGACATTGAAGGAAAAGATGCCGAGCAGATTAAGCTGGTCAAAGCGGCAATTACCGGTGACAATATTCTGCAGGTGTATTTTTCAGGACAAGCGGAACTGCTTTCGGCGGAAATTTTCATGCCTGAAACCGGTGTAACACAGCTGTGTACTGCCGAAGCGATGGATATTTCCGATGATTTTTCCAATTCGGCAGCTGCTGCAGGGCATACCGCCGAGTACAGTGCGTTTGCGCTTACCCCATCCGCGCCGATCGGCATTGGAGAAGCGTTTGTACTGCGCGGCACGGTGTCGGATACTGCGCATAGTGTACTGGATTTTGCGTTGCCGTTTGAAGGCGTCAACACGAACCCTGCAAAGCTCCGTATTACCGAGATTCGGCCGCTGTACAGCAGTAAACCGAAAAGCGAATTTATCGAATTTGTGGTTATGGAAAGCGGGAATTTATCGGGCATTACCATTACCAACGTAGGAGATAAGCAAAATCCGCATTACCGCTTTCCGGCGGCTGAGGTTACGAAGGGCGAAGTGGTGGTGTACCATTGGCGCTCCGTAGAAGAAGGTATCCGCGATGAGCTGACGCGTAAAATCGTTTCGGGAGGAACCCAAGCGTGTCCCGCTGCTCGCGATTTTTGGGGACCGTACACAAGCATACCGAAACGGAACGCCAATGTCATTTTGATAAAAACGAGGCCGGGCAGCGATATTCAGGATGCTATTCTCTACTGTACGGAGAAAGAATTTACAAAACGGGGCGCGGCTTCCGCCTGGAACGATGAAGCCTTAACGCAAGCTGCGAAGGCTGCAAGCGCAAGCGGCGTATGGCACGGCGGAGCGGCCTTGAAGAACGCAGTCATTACTGCCGTAACGCCTTCAAAATCGCTTGTACGCAATGCAACGGCACATGTTAATAAGGCCGGAACTTGGACATTGCGCGATTCAAAAGAGATCACGATGGGAAAGGCCTATTAGCGATTATCACGATTATCACGCGGATTTCTGCTTAGTGAAGGGACAAACGCATAAGACAAGGATTGCGCATACCGCTGTTTATGGCAGGGATGATAAAGCGTTTGCTGCGTTTGCCCTACAGCATTGCCGGTCGTGACTTTTCCCGTCCGCCTATCCGTGGTATACTGGGAGCATGGACTTTTCACGAAAATTGCCGATCGGCACGCAGAGTTTTAAGGTATTGCGGGAAAATCACTATCTGTATGTGGATAAAACGGAGTATCTGTTCCGCTTAGTGAATAGCAGCCGAGTGTATTTTTTAAGCCGTCCGCGGAGGTTTGGGAAAAGCTTATTTCTTTCAACATTGGAAGCCTACTTTCTTGGGCAGAAAGAGCTTTTCAAAGGACTCTACCTTGAGAATGCCGAAGAAGCGCAAGCGGAGCAAGAGCAGAGAGCCGCATGGCAGGAATACCCGGTATTGTATCTGGATTTTAATGCGAAAAATTATAGCGATACCAAAGCACTTATCGATATTCTGAACCTGCATTTAAATGAATGGGAAACACAGTATATGGTACCGGCAATCGCTGGAGCGCCGGAAGACCGATTGCGCCTGCTCATTTCGGCTCTTTTTAAACGCACTGGAAAAAAAGTAGTCATTCTGGTAGACGAATATGATAAACCTCTCCTGCAAACAATGGGCGTAAATGAAGGGCTGAATGAGGAATACCGAAACATGCTAAAGGCATTTTACTCGGTTATCAAAACGTGTGATCAGTATATCCGTTTTGCGTTTTTAACTGGTGTAACCAAGTTCAGTAAGATCAGTATTTTCAGCGATTTGAATAACCTGCGGGATATATCGCTGGAGGAAGACTATGCCGGTATGTGTGGTATCACACAGGCAGAGCTTGAAAAAAACTTTCAACCGGAAATACAAGCGCTCGCTCAAAAGCAGCAGCTTGACTATCAACAAACGCTGGCATCGCTCAAACAATGGTACGACGGGTACTGCTTTTATCCGGCGAGTGAGGGAATGTATAATCCGTATAGTCTGCTCAGTGCCTTTGCTAAAAAAGAAATCAAAAGTTATTGGTTCGGCACGGGCACCCCGACCTTTTTGGTCAATTATCTGAAAGAAACTTACTATAATATTCCAGACTTAGACGGCAATGTGCAGCTTAATGAAGCGGGTTTGGAAACGTATCGGGCGGTAGCGGAAGATGCGCTACCGATTTTGTTTCAAGCCGGGTATTTGACGATTAAAGAATATAGCAAAGAATCGCGGATGTACCGGTTGGGCTTTCCGAATGACGAGGTTCGATACGGTTTTTTATATAATCTATTGCCTGCATACTCAAGTGTGCCGTTCGGACAAACGGGAGTATCGGTGTGGCGGTTTGTGGAAGATATCCGCAAGGGCGATGTAGATGGGGTTATGGAGCGGATGCAGGCGATAATCGCCGGGATTCCGTATGATAATTTCAGCGAAGAAAAAGTGCACTTGCGGGAACAGAACTATCAAACGGCGGTATACCTGATCTTTGCATTGATGGGACAGTTTGTACAGACAGAGGTGCATTGTTCAACGGGACGAGCAGACTGTATTGTATGGACGGCTGATGCCGTGTATATCTTTGAGTTTAAGCTGAGCGGAAACGGCACGGCGGATGATGCAATCGCGCAGATAAAAAAGAAGCAGTATGATGAGACGTATCAGGCGGATGGGAAGAAGATAGTGCTCATCGGTGCAGGATTTGACGAACAAGCAAAAAACATTAAAGATTGGAAAGTAGAACTACTGTAATACAACACAAATCCTGCACCGATCCGCCATGGATGGCGGTGGTTCCAGGCAGTATCGATGTTTCGGCGGATGCCGAAACTCGACGTTAAAAGATGTACAAGGACGTACATCTTTTAACAGGGGCTTCGATGAACAGGCAAAAAACATCAAAGAATGGAAGATTGAAGCACTGTAATATAAAATGCCGGGCGCCCCAACAATACAGGACACAAAAAGTTACAAAATAAATGATTGACAAATGAAAAAAAATCGATTAGCATTATTTTAGTTAAGAGTGGTCAATAAAAAGCGTGTTACGCTTTGACCGAAAAAGGAATTTAAGGAGGTATTTTTCTTTATGAAAAAATATCTACTCGCAAATGTAGCAATATTTTTTGCTGCCGCATTTGTTTTAACAGCTGCGGAAGCAACAATCGAGGAACCGAAAATCGATATTGAAGCTGATGCAAAGGTGAGCTGGGGTGTTGATTTAGGATCCGGGAAAGGAAAGACTGCGGAAGATCGCGGTGTTCAGCACGGCTTTAAAAACGAGTCTTCATGGAAGGTCAAATTTCCGCTTATCAAAAAAGGGGATAAGACGTCGGCAAAAAGCGATATGCCGGTGTATGGCGAAGTAACATTAAAAGACATTGAGCTGAATATTCAGAGTAAGCACGATAAAAATGATAAAAAATTTGCACTTGACGGAAAGGTCGATAAACTTGAAGCCAAGTTGCACTTCTACGGTGCGTACTTGACGGTATTTAACAACCCGGATTTCAAAACGAATTATGCAAATTTATGGGATCCGATTAAAACCGATGATTTCAAACGAGACAAAATGTCTTATCAATTTAAACCTGGCTTCGATGGCTTCGGTACCAAGATCGGATATGCAAACAAAAACATCATGGACTTAGACGTCGCATTGAAGTTCGGCTCAAACGGCAACTGGGAGGCAAAGGATACCGATCCTACAACGACGAGAAGTATCCGCGACTATGACGGAAAGACAAAACTTGGTAAGGGAGTGTGGGCCGAACCGCTGTCTACACTTGATGACAACGGACGGCCTGTGGCGGGACTTAAACCTGTTTATAGTTCGGGTGATACGCCGCCTGCCGGTTCATATATCGTTACCATGCGTAAAGGCAAGGTTGAAGGACGGCACAGCAAATACGGCATCGGTCTTGACTTTTCTATGAAGCCGCTGGATAAGATGCTCGGAATCAAGTTCAACGTGAATGCGACCCTTGCAACGACATTTGATGTTTTTGAAGGCGGTAAAGTTAAGAAAGGTTATGCTTCCGGTCTCTATACCACCCATTACGAAAAATCAGGTGCTATTAATGTCGGTACAGAGGTAACCTCTGAACCGATGGATGGCTTAAAGCTTAAATTCGGTTTTGACGGCGGCTCTAAACTTACTACAGGCAATAAAGACGGTTCAGGGAAAAAGATTTACGGATTTTTATGGGATATGCTTTTTGACACGCAATACAAATGGATAGGCGGCGGCGTATATGTTGCATCTGCGGGGACTCCTTATGCCGGTTATAATCACCAAATATCTGATCCTTCTAAGCTGAAAACGGCCGATATGGCTGTTTATCTTAAGTTTGAAACCAAAGGGGATAAAAAAGAAGCTTCCAATTTGGTTGAAGGCTTGGATGCCGGTGCTTATGTGAGTATGTATAACCTTCTTTCCAAGAAGAATAAAGACCCTGCAAAAGATGGAAACAAGGTCTTAGAAGATATTCGCCCGAATGAAAGCAAAGAAACGCTCGACATGTTGTTAAAGCTTTGGGCTGCATATCGGGTGAATATTACTGATGCGATGTCGATTAAACCGTTTGCAACTTTTTGGGGTGAAACCAATCATACTAACTATGGCAAAGGTGGAGATCCGGCGCAGTATCCTAAAGACGTAAAACCGTATTTCGGAATTGCGTATGATCTTGGTGTAATCTATAGCCCTGTTGAAAAGGTTGAAGTAGAGGCAAAATGGGCACATGGAACAATTGGAAACAATGTGTATTGGACGCTTATTGATAAGCCGGTAAATAACAATACTCATAATGGAACCTTTACACTTTCTGTGAAAGTTAAATACTAAAATCTGCTGCGGAGCGTAACATACACGCACGTGCAAAGGCCTGTTCTGCGTATGCGGGACAGGCCTTTTTTTATGGGGCGAATTATTCAAAATGGGCGCGATGCGGTAGAAAAAACTAAAAAGATTAGTTTTATGTTTGAGTATGGCCGGTTGCAATAATCCATAAGATACCTCTATAATAGTAGTTATGGATGCGTATTCAAAAACAGGGGCATTTCTAAAAAGCAGACAAGAAAATAAGTGGATGTTAGTATTTGAAAGTCTGATAACCGGGGTTATCACCGGGTTAGTGATTACGGGTTTTCGATTATCGATCGCATATATAAGAAATTTTCGGGTAAGTACCTATCCGCTTATACGGGAGGCCGGAACCGTCGGCGTTATTGTTGCGCTGACCGTATTGGCCGGGGTCGGATTGTTTATCGGGTTTATCATTACCAAGCGGCCCATGATTAGAGGCGGCGGCGTTGCGCAGATCGAAGGCGTGTTTATGCATAAATTACAGTTTTCGCCGCTGCCGGAGCTGCCGCTCAAGTTTATCGGTGGAGTGCTCAGTATAGGGTTGGGGCTTTCGATGGGGCGGGAAGGCCCGTCCGTGCAGCTCGGCGCGTATGTCGGCGACTTGGTGGAGCGTGCCGGTAAGCGGTCGTTCACCGAACGGGTCTGCTTAATTACCGCAGGCGCCGCCGCCGGTCTTTCGGCAACCTTTAATGCGCCGTTTGCGGCTATTGTGTTTGCCCTGGAAGATTTGCATCATCATTTAAGCCCGCTCCTGTTAGCCTGCGTTATGGCGGGCGCATTTGCCGGGGATTTTACCGCAAGCCTGCTGGTCGGTTCCGGCCCCATCTTCCAGTTCTCCGGCACTGTTGCGTATCCGCTGTCTCAGTTTACATGGCTGATAGGTCTGGGCGTGTTTGTCACGCTGATGGGACACGGCTTTAAGCAATCCATTTATTCGTTTCAACGGCTGTATCAGCGGTTGCACATTCCGGCAATGCTCCGGCCGGTGATTCCTTTCCTGCTGTCTTTGCCGATTGGCTTATGGTACAGCTATGCATGCGGCGGCGGGGACGGCTTGATTAAAGCGATGGCCGATCAGTCTTTTCCTATTAAAACGCTGCTGATGTTCTTGGCGCTCAAATTACTGTTTACCGGTATGTCTGCAGGTTCCGGAGCGATCGGCGGTATTTTTGTTCCGCTGCTCGCCTGCGGAGCCGTCAGTGGAACGCTGTATGCAACCGTGCTGGTGCATTTCGGCTTACTGGAGCAGGAGCAGGTGCTCAACATGATGCTGTTCGGGATGGCCGCCTGCTTTACAACCGTTATTAAAGCTCCGCTGACGGCATGCGTGATCGTGTTTGAAACGAGCGGCATGACCAATCTGTTCAGCGGCTTGGTGCTGACGTGTTTAACGGCCTATTTGACGGCGAGTTTTATCGGTTCCCAAGCGCATGATCACATTTTGCTGACCCAGATTCTGGAATCCGAATACGAAGATGCTCACCGCGAAACACGTAATCGGCGCTCTCATCCGCAGGTGTACGAACTGCCGGTCGGCTTGCAGTCGTCCGCCGCACTTAAAAAAATCAGCGAAATTGCCTGGCCCGATAAGAGCCGCATCGTCGGTATTATACACGGCGAGCAGGAAACGATCCCCGACGGGCATACCCTCTTGTATCCGGGGGATAAGCTGATTGTCGTTGCGGAAGATGACGAAAGCGGCCGGACACTGGAAAAACTCACCGCGTTAATGACATAAGCGCTTCGGAAAAACGCGCAAGTCAAAAATGTACATGGATGTACATTCAGAGGCGGCACGGATGCCGCTTGCTTTCACGCAGCAGCGTGTTTTTCCAAAGGAAAAACACGTAAGGCATTCGTGTACATGGATGTACACGAATGCCGAGGGGGTAGCGGAGGATCGCCTGCTTGAACGGCAGTTCAGCAGAAGCCGGTTTTTGACCGTGAGGGAAAAACACCGGCGCAGAATACCGGCTGCCGAATGCTTTGGGCAGGTTCAAGCAGGAAGCCGGAGCGCAGGGGGAGACTTCCCCCTCCAAAAGAAATAGAAAGGGGGCCGGTTTTTTAGCATCGGTTTGACTAAAGCCGCGGGATTGCGTACAATCGGTCTTTATGTCTGCTTTATTACAACCGCTTATTATCCAAGGGGACCGTTCGATACTGCTTGACGTGCATGCGCCTGAAGCGACCGAAGCGCGTTTTGCGCTCATTCCTTTTGCCGAACTTGAAAAATCTCCCGAACATTTACATACCTACCGGCTGACCGGGATTTCGCTGTGGAATGCTGCAAGCGCCGGGCTGACTGCCGAAAAAATTACCGAAACGCTGAAACGGTTTTCCCGTTTTGAAATTCCTCCGGCTGTGCTTGACTGGGTGGAAGAAACGTTCAGCAGGTACGGAAAGATTACGCTGACCGAATGTGAAGACCCGTCTTTTTTGTATTTGACGGCGGAAAGCGAGCGGATATACCGGGAGTTGAAGGCGGCTCCGCGGCTTACGAAGTATTTGTTGGCGACGGAAAAGCCGCGTTCATTTTTAATTGCGTTGCTGAACCGCGGTACGGTAAAACAGGCGCTGCTTAAAATGGGCTGGCCGGTGCGCGATGAGGTGCCGCTGAAAGACGGCGCCCCGCTGCCGGTTCACCTGCGGACGCAGACAAAAAAAGAGAAGGATTTTACGATCCGCGACTACCAGCGGGAAGCGGCGGAAGCCTTTATCGGCGACCGGGGGCCGGGTACCGGGTTCGGCACGATTGTGTTGCCGTGCGGTGCGGGGAAAACGATTGTCGGCATCCTGTCAATGACGCTGCTGGCAACCGACACGCTCATCCTTACGACCAATACCGCGTCCGTTTATCAGTGGAAGCGCGAGCTGCTGGATAAGACCGATCTGGAAGAGGATACGGTCGGCATATACTCCAGCGGCACGAAGGAGATAAAGCCGGTTACCGTTGCGACGTATCAGATATTAACGTGGCGGCCGGATACCGAGTCGGATTTTCCGCATTTTAAGCTCTTCCGCGAACGGAACTGGGGGCTGATTATCTATGATGAGGTACATCTGCTGCCTGCACCGGTGTTCCGCATTACCGCTGAGCTGCAGGTGATTAGGCGGCTTGGGCTGACGGCGACGCTGATTCGGGAGGACGGCTGCGAAGGCGATGTGTTCAGCTTGGTTGGGCCGAAGCGGTACGATGTTCCGTGGAAGGAGTTGGAAGAAAAGGGCTGGATTGCTCATGCCTATTGTACCGAAATACGGATACCGATTCCTCCGTCAAAAGAGATTGAATATGCCGCAGCGCCCTTGCGTGAAAAGCATCGGATTGCGAGCGAGAATGAAGCGAAGACGGATGTCGTCCGGCAGCTGCTTGCGCGGCATAGCGATGATCAAATTCTGATTATCGGGCAGTATATTACGCAGCTGAAAAAAATTGCGGAATCGGTTAACGCGCCGCTGATTACCGGCAAAACGCCGAATGCCGAACGGGAAACGCTGTATGAGGCGTTCCGCACCGGTGCAATCAGCGTATTGGTGGTGTCTAAGGTTGCCAACTTTGCAATCGATTTACCGGATGCGTCGGTTGCCATTCAGGTTTCCGGCACGTTCGGCAGCAGGCAGGAGGAAGCGCAGCGGCTGGGGCGCATTCTTCGGCCCAAAGAACGGGATTCGTTTTTTTATACGTTGGTCACTCGCCATTCCGTTGAAGAAGAATGCGCCGACCACCGGCAAAAGTTCCTTGCGGAGCAGGGGTATGCGTATTCGCTGTTGACCGACGCGGATATATTGAACGGGACATTATCGCTGCCTCAGTAATCCTTGGTAATACGTCCTTTATTCCTTGACAATTCAAGGGGGGGGGGCGGGTATCGCTCGGCCTCCACGATCTGGGGCCTTTTATTGCGCAGCCCTCGATTGAAGCCGTCGCTTCAATACATCGGTTCCGGCTGACGCGCTGGTACGAAGGCTGCCTGATTTCTCTCAATGTACAGGGACGGCTGCGCAATAAACGCGGTGAACCGATTGCCTCAGGCGGCGCGCAGGCGTTTGCATTTCAAAACACCGTGTATATTCCGTGCAGCTGACGATACGATTGTAATTTTCTTAACTACATAGTATGTTTTTGCCATGGCAAAGAACACACGGATACAAGAGCTTGAGGCGCTGATAAAAAAGCACCAGGATTTATACTATAATGCCGAACCGGAACTTTCGGATGCGGAATTTGACGCGCTCTGGGACGAGCTGCGCAGTCTTGACCCTCGGAATGTGCTGTTTGCAACGGTGCCGCAGGATAGCGCCGACGGTTTTCCTAAGGCGGAACACATTATCCCGATGGGGAGCCAAGAGAAAGCCGCCGATCCCGAAAGTTTTCAAAAATGGGCGGATAAAATGCCTTTTTCCGATTTTCTTGTGCAGTATAAACTTGACGGCGCCAGTATGGAGCTGCAGTACGAAAAGGGGCGGCTTATCCGTGCGGTAACGCGGGGCGACGGAAAAATCGGCGACGAGATTACCGCAAATGTTAAAAAGATGCAGGGCGTTGTGCATGAGCTGAAAGGAGATTCCGCCCCGGACGGAGTGGCGCCTTTTTCGGGCGGCATCCGCGGCGAAGTGCTGATGACCAAAGAAGTGCTGCGCCGTTTTTATCCCGACAAAAAGAATTGCCGGAATGCGGCAAACGGACTGATGAAGCGGAAAGACGGCAGCGGCTGCGAACACCTCGAAATTATCTGCTATGATGCCGCTGCCGGAACCGTCGGTAAGCCCTTTACCGAAGCGGCGCCGTTCGCCACGGAAACGGAAAAACTCGCATGGCTTAACGCGCAGGGCTTTTTATCGGTGCCGGTTACGCGGTGCGGCAGCGTCCGGGAAGTCATCGATCACCGCGCCCATGTAATGGATATCCGCAGTGCTCTTCCCTACGACATCGACGGCCTTGTCGTCAAAAACGATACCATCGACACCGCAGACCTCAGTAGGGCGCGGCCGGAAAAGCAAATAGCCTTTAAGTTCAGTCTTGAAGAAGCAGTTACCGCACTGCGCAGCGTCGAGTGGAGCGAATCGGGCGTAACGTATACGCCCATCGCGCTCATCGATCCGGTACAGCTGGCGGGAACGACCGTCAAACGGGCAAACCTCTGCAACCCGAACATGATCGCAGAACTCAACCTCAGGATCGGCAGCCGGGTATTGGTAACCAAACGCGGAGAAATTATCCCCAAGATAGAAGCGCTCATCGAAAACCCCGAATCAAGCGTACCCATCAAACAGCCCAATCGCTGTACCGGCTGCGGTACCGAGCTGCGCGATGAAGGAACTCGACTCTACTGTCCCAATCCCGCCTGCTCCAAGCTGATTCACCACCGGATAGAAAAATGGATCAATACCCTTGATATTCAGGATTTCGGCACGCTGCTGATTAAACGTCTGTTCGATGTGCAGCGCATCCGTTCCGTGTCCGACCTCTACACACTTACCGTGGAAGAACTGGCGGCATTTGAGCGGATGGGGCAGCGGTCGGCGGAAAAGGTGTACCGCGCGCTGCACACCAAGCGGGAAATTCCGCTGCCGGTTTTTATCGCCGGGTTCGATATTGAAGGCATCGGCCGCACGATGGTTGAAAAACTGGTTGAGGCCGGTTTTGATACTCTGGAAAAACTGCTTGCAGCGTCGGAGGAGGATTTCGCCGCCGTGTATCAATTCGGCAGCGTCCTTGCCCATACGCTTGCCGTCAATCTCAAAGCGGTAAAAGATGAAATGCTGAGCCTTACCGAATCGGGCACGATTGTGATTCAAGCGCCCGCCTCAGCGCAAGGCACGCTGCCGCTTGCGGGAAAGAGCTTTTGCTTTACCGGAGAGCTGCATAACCTCAAGCGGAAAGAAGCGGAAGCGATGGTGCAAGCGCAGGGCGGAACGGTCAAATCATCGGTAACAAAGGGTCTTACCTATTTGGTAACCAATACGCCCGATTCCGGCTCGTCAAAAAACAAAAAAGCACAGGAACTCGGTACGGCCATCATCACCGAAGAGGACTTTGTAACGCTGTTGGGCTCATCCGCTCGGCTTTAATATGGCATATTAAGCTGCACCGCGAAGCAGCGTCCGCTCGGTTACCGGCGCCAAAATGCCGGAATGCACAGGATGACGATCGTGTACAGTTCCAAACGCCCTGCCAGCATCGAAAATGAGAAAAATATCTTGGCCCACTGCGGAAAGAATGAAAAGTCTCCCCCGCTGCCGATCCGGCCGAACGCCGCTCCGATATTGCCGACTAGGGTCAGCGCGGCCGTGATGCCGGTTAAGATGTCCGTACCGCTCAGCGTTGCGGCCAAAAAGGTGATCAGTAAGCAGACAAAATACACAAAAAGAAACCCCGCCACGCTGTACACGACATCTTTCCGCCCCGGCCGCCGGTTCAGCTGGATGCTGAATACTCCGTGCGGATGCAAGAGGCGCTGCATTTCGTTCATGGCCTGCTTCCGTAAAATCACCCACCGGATTGCCTTGATACCGCCTGCCGTTGAGCCGGAGCAGCCGCCGATAAACATCAGCAAGAACAGGAGCGCCTGCGCAAACGGCGGCCACGTGCAGTAGTTGACGGTTGAAAACCCGGTTGTCGTGATAATCGACGCTACATGGAAAAAACTGTGCCGAAAGGCGGCCGCAGCTCCGTAGATCGGAATCAACACGGCGGCAATCCCGACGCCCGCAACAAAGACGATGCGGAGATAGGCTCTCAGTTCCGAATTTCTGAAAAATTCTTCGGGTTTTCCGGTAAAAAGATGAAAATACAGGCTGAAGTTTATCCCTGCCAACAGCATGAACACGGTGCAAATCACCTCGATTGCCGGGGATTGATAAAAGCCGATGCTGGTATTCTGCGTAGAAAATCCGCCCGTACCGAGGGTTGAAAAACTATGGCACACGGACTCCAAAAACGGCATACCGGCGATGCGGAGCAACACAATCTGCAGCACTGTCATCCCAAAGTAGATAAACCACAGCGCTTTTGCCGTATGGGTGATCTTCGCCGTAACCTTACCCTTATCCGGCCCGCTGGTTTCGCTCTTTATCAGCTGAAACCCTCCGATTCCGAGCAGCGGAAAAAGCGCGACCGTGAGCGCAACAATTCCCATGCCGCCCAGCCAGTGCATTTGCGCCCGCCACACCCGCAGCGCCATCGGATAGCCTTCGATATTCTGCAGCGCACTGGCGCCGGTTGTGGTAAAGCCCGATACCGACTCAAACAGTGCATCGCCGAAATGAGGCACCCAACCGGAAAGCATGAACGGAGCGGCGCCCAGTAGTCCGGCGCCGAGCCATGCAAAACAGACCAACAGGATACCTTCGCGGACAGTAAGCCGAATCGGCTGCCGCCTTGTTTTGAAAAACAACAGCAAGGCGAGCGGCCAAATGACTGCCATCGGAATAAGGAAGGCCGGTACCGTTGCTAATTCACGGAGATAGACGGCGACTGCAATCGGCAATAAAAATGTTCCGGCAACAATCGAAAGAATAATAAAAATGATCGTGAGACATTGAAGAAATTTCATTTTTTTCCGGCAAAATAATTGATAATTGCATCGCTTTGAGCGACTTGTACGATAACGGCGAGCTTATCACCTGCTGCAAGAACGGTATTACCGCCGGGGATACTGCAGCCGGACGCATTGGTGATCAGCAGCACTAGAAACACCCCGTGCATGGCAATATCTTTCAGGCTTTTATCAACTGCCGCGGAATGACTTGAAATCGTTATTTCGATGACTTCAAGCGCCCCCGCTCCCATGGTATGGATACGGGTCAGATGTTTGCCGCCCAGATGGCTCATAATCGTGTCGACCGTAACATCTTTGAGCGGAATTGCGACGTCAACTCCGATTTTATACGCCACATTCGACATCACGGCACTTTGCACAAGCGCAACGGTTTTCGGAATGCCCAACGTTTTAAGATACACCGAGGTAATCATGTTCAATTCGTAGTTTTGGGTCGCGTTAATGACAAGATCATAGGAATTGAGCGCAATTTCTTCGATAAAAGCCTCGTCGGTAACGTCGCCGCTGTAAATCCGCGCATCGGGATACTCTTCTGCGGCCGACTTTGCCAGTGCGCTGTCCTTATCGATAATAGCCACTTCCCACCGCAGCTTGGAATGAATACCGAAAAGCCGCTTGAAGATGCCGAGCGGCCGCTTTTCAATGAGACCGGCGGCGACGCGCTTTCCGATCTTTCCGATCCCGACCAGCGCAATTTTTTTGATGGGCTGTACCGTAAAACCGGCCAGCGTGTAAAAACGTTCGATATGCTGCGGAAGGGTCAGTACCGAAAGCCGCATCCCGGCGCGCAGCACCGTTCCTCCGGACGGAATGACGGTTTGATTATCCGATTCGACGGAAACCACGACAAAAATATCGTCAATCACACTGCGGATATTCAGCAGCGCAATACCGTCAAGCCGGCTTCCCGCCCCGATGGTAAAGCACGTCAGCTGATACGGCGAATCTTCAAACGCAATAATATCGCTCACCGCGCCGTGTTCAACCGCATTGATAATTGCAAGCGCAGCTTCTTGGTCGGGATGCACCAAAAAATCGATCCCAAGCGTACGATCCTTGCCGGTGTTCAGCGAAGCGACATAGTTTTCATTCCGCACACGGGCAATTTTGAGCACTTTCGGCGCAAGCGATTCCGCCACGCCGCAGATAATCATATTCAGTTCATCGCTGTCGGTAACGGCAACCAGCGCATCCGCCCGCTGGATAGCGGCTTCAGTTAACACTTTCGGATCATTTCCGCTTGCTTCCATAACGGTACAGTCTAAACGGTTTGCTGCATGTCGGGCTGTTTCTTTATTTCGATCAATCAATACAACATTATGTTTTTTAGAAATGAGTCGGCGGGCAAGTTCTACTCCCGTTACGCCCGCTCCGATAATAATGACGGTCATTGGCGGCTATACTAACATAAAACCGCAGGTATGGACAGAGGGCAGTGTAGCGGCAGCGCAAAGGATGCCGTATGGGATAATGAGCGGAACACTGATACCGATTTTGCCGGTAATGACACCTCTTTAAGTTTATGCTATGTTGAGCTTTTGATAAAGCTAAAAATCAAGTCTGTACGCAAAGCGCTGGTTAGTTTTTAAAGATTTCTTAAAATAAGAAGAACGAATAATAGCAGGAGTTGCATATGAATAATGAAAGTGCGCATATAGCCCCATCACACATGACAAGCTCAAATCAACGGGCCGCCTTGCAGGCGCAGATTTGGAAAATTGCCAATGAGGTGCGCGGAGCAGTGGACGGCTGGGATTTTAAGCAGTTTGTTTTGGGAACGCTGTTTTATCGGTTTATCAGCGAAAACTTTACAACATTTATTGAAGCCGAGTGATAGCATTGTCGATAAAACACGGAAGATACACGATGATTATATCTATGATTTTGTGTTTGACGACGGGCACATTCAAAATATCTATTTGCTCGATAAGCAGAACATTGCCCGCAATAAAGTGCAGATTATCAATCAGTTTAAGCAAATGGGTGCGTACGCAAACCGCTACGACGTCACTATTTTGGTGAATGGTTTGCCGCTGGTGCAGGTAGAATTAAAAAAACGTGGGGTTGCGATCCGCGAGGCTTTTAATCAAGTACACCGGTACAGCAAGGAAAGTTTTAATAGCGAAAGTTCCCTGTATAAATACTTGCAGATGTTTGTTATTTCCAACGGAACGGATACCCGCTATTTTGCCAACACGGTAAAAAGAGATAAAAACAGTTTCGATTTTACAATGAATTGGGCACAAAAAGACAATACGCTCATTAAAGACCTCAAAGACTTTACGGCGACCTTTTTTCAAAAGAATACGCTGCTGCAAGTATTGCTTACCTATTCCGTGTTCGATACCAGCAATACGCTGCTTATCATGCGCCCGTATCAAATTGCGGCAGCAGAACGTATCTTATGGAAAATAAAAAGCGCGAACCAAACAAAAAAATGGAGTAAACCTGAGGGTGGCGGCTATATTTGGCACACGACCGGTTCCGGCAAGACACTGACCAGTTTTAAAGCTGCTCGTCTTGCAACGCAGCTTGATTTTATCGATAAGGTATTTTTTGTTGTTGACCGTAAGGATTTAGACTATCAGACAATGAAGGAGTATCAGCGGTTTTCCCCCGACAGTGTAAACGGTTCGGAAAGCACCGCCGGGTTAAAGCGGAACATTGAGCAAGACGATAACAAAATTATTGTTACAACCATTCAAAAACTGAACAACCTAATGAAAAGTGAAAGCGATTTATCGATCTATCAAAAACAAGTTGTCTTTATTTTTGATGAATGCCATCGATCTCAATTCGGAGAGGCTCAGAAAAACTTACAAAAGAAATTCAAGCGCTACTATCAATTCGGATTTACCGGAACTCCCATTTTTCCAGAAAATGCGCTGGGAGCGGAGACGACCGCAAGCGTGTTCGGACGCGAGCTGCATTCGTATGTTATTACCGATGCAATCCGTGATGAAAAAGTATTGAAGTTCAAGGTTGACTATAACGATGTGCGCCCTGCGTTCAAGGCATTGGAATCGGAACAGGACGAAGCAAAAATCAGCGCGGCGGAAGAAAAGCAGCTCCTCTTACATCCCGACCGTATAAAAGCTGTCGCTCAATATATATTGCAGAATTTTAGAATCAAAACCTATCGTACCCAAGGACGCGCCAAAGGATTTAATGCGATGTTTGCAGTCAGCAGCGTTGAAGCAGCTAAGCTCTATTATCAAGAACTGAACGCCTTGCAAAAAGAAAGTGAAAAGCCGCTCAAGATTGCGACGATATTTTCTTTTTCACCGAACGAAATGCAAAATGCCGTCGGCGAGATCGTTGAAGAAAATTTTGAGCCGTCCGCAATGGACAGCAGCGCCAAAGAGTTTTTAGCAAAGGCGATCAGTGATTACAACCGAACGTTTCAAACCGCGTTCGGAGTGGACAGTAAGGAATTTCAAAACTATTACCGCGATTTAGCCAAAAGAGTGAAGAGCACAGATGTTGATCTTTTGATTGTCGTCGGCATGTTTTTGACCGGTTTTGATGCACCTACGCTGAACACACTCTTTGTGGATAAGCATTTGCGCTATCACGGGCTGATACAAGCGTTTTCCCGCACTAACCGAATCTATGACGCAACCAAAACATTCGGCAACATCGTTACGTTCAGAGATTTGGAGCAGGCTGCAATAGATGCTATCACACTTTTCGGTGATAAAAATACCAAAAATGTAGTGCTCGAAAAAAGCTACAAAGAATACCTCGAAGGCTTTACCGACATCGTAACCGGCGAAGCACGCAGGGGATATGCCGAAGTTGTCAAGGAACTGAAAGAACGTTTCCCTCATCCAGACGAAATTACAACCGAAGCGGATAAAAAAGCCTTTGTACAGCTGTTCGGCGAGTACCTGCGCATTGAAAATATCCTGCAGAATTACGATGAGTTTGGTCAGCTCAAAGCCCTGCACTCTCTTGATACGGAAGATACCGCCGCTGTCAGAGCATTTAAAGACCGGTACTTTTTAACCGACGAAGCGTTTGATACCGCGCTTACGCAGCTGCGGAACATCGACGTGCTGAGCGAACGCGCCGTGCAGGATTACCGTTCAACGTATAACGACATTCGGGACTGGTTCAGATGTGAGCGGGTGGGCAAGGCTTTTGAAAACGCAAAAATCGACTGGGACGACGTGGTATTTGAAGTCGATTTGCTCAAGTCGCAAGAGATAGACCTGGACTATATTCTTGAACTTATTTTTGACCGCCATAAGAAAACAAAAGAGAAATCTGCATTGGTAGACGAAGTGCGCCGCATGATCAGATCCGGTATCGGCAATAGGGCAAAAGAAAGTCTGATTGTCGATTTTATCAATGAAACGGATTTTGAACCGATTGAAGATCGGTCCGGTATTATCGAAGCCTTCTTTGTCTATGCCCAAAAAAAGCAGAGGGAAGAGGCTGCTGCCCTTATTGCCGAAGAATCGCTCAATGAAGAAGCGGCCAAACGGTATATTCAAGCCTCGCTAAAACGCGAATACACAAGCGAAAACGGAACCGATTTAAATGCTGTTCTGCCGAAACTTAGCCCGCTCAACCCGCAGTATTTGACAAAAAAGCACACCGTTTTCCAAAAAATTACCGCTTTTATTGAAAGGTTTAAAGGGGTTGGAGGAGAAATCTGACACGCCGATATGCATTGCTGAAGCCCTGTGCACTCCTCGTAGTCTACTAGACATTTTTTGCCCGATGCCTATAATTTAAAACTTGTACACAACGCCGGGACGGCTCAAAAGGGTGTTACTTTTCCGTCGATCCCGGTTTTTTAGTATATTTCTATTTTAAATTGTGGAGGTTCTTATGGCTCATTTAATAGGAACAAAGATTATTGATTTTAGTCTTCCTGCGTATCACAAAGGTAAGTTTATCACCGTCTCAAGTCAGTCACTGCTCGGTAATTGGTCGGCTTTTATGTTTTATCCTGCCGATTTTACCTTTGTCTGTCCCACCGAATTGGATGATTTAGGAAAGGTCTATCCCGAATTTCAAGAGATCGGCTGCCAGGTCTTTTCCGTTTCTACGGACAGCGAGTTTGTGCATAAGGCATGGGCTGATGCAAGTCTGACGATCGGAAACCTGCCGTATGCGATGATCTCCGATAAGGCCGGTACATTCGCGTCTTCGCTGGGGATACTCGTGCCCGAAACCTGGATGGCATTACGCGGGTCTTTTGTCGTCGATCCCGACGGTATTGTCAGAGCCTATGAGGTGCACGATACCAGTATCGGCCGCGATGCATCGGAGCTGCTGCGGAAAGTGCAGGCGGCGCAGTTCATTGCTGCCCACGGCGATCAGGTATGTCCTGCCCGATGGCGGCCGGGCGAAAAAACGCTCAGTCCTTCCATCGATTTAGTCGGTAAAATTTAACGAACACCTCAGCATATCGGCTGTTTGCAGCGGCTGATATGCGCACTCACGCAGAACGTGCATCACGGCAATTCGGATCGCTACAGCCTTGTTACACAGGCTTAGGGTGCCCCCTCTATGGTTCATCTTTTCATCTTCAATACCCCGCCGTACTGTCTTTTTTTCGGTAAACTTCTATAATAAGCATCAATAGAATACATATCGTATGAGGTTAAAGATCATGCTTTTCTTTTTGTTAATCATTTGGGCGGCTTTTTGCGATATAATCGCAAAAACCAGGCTTTGCGGGGTTCCGCTCCCGCTCCATTCCTCCGCTGCGCTTCGGAACCGGCTGGCGCCGGCCCCTACAATCCTTGCCGCGGGAACACGCAGCCTGCATACAATGAAGATACGGACAGCGGCGGCGGTTGCCGCGCTGCTGTCCGTATGCGCAGTGCCGTTGTGCGCTCAGGCGGCGTATAACGATTTTTTAACGTTTAAGCTCGCGCTTTATACCGCGGAAGACCGGGCAGCCATTCAACATCAAATCGATGAATATCAAACGAAAATAGAAGCTGCCGGATACAGCGAAGAAGAAAAGTTGACGCTCCGTACGCTGCTGACGGTCGAGCGGGCCGATCTGACGGGAAAAGCCGATGCGAAACAAACATACCGGCTGTTAACCGAGCAAAACGAGCGGTGTAACACGTTTATGGCAGGGAAAAAAGACGGCGAAGCCAACGAATGGCTGCTTGTCGGCTGGGCAGATGTTAAATCGCGGCTGGCCGGTTTTGTGTCCGGACAAGCGATGTACGATGAAGCTGCCCGCTCGCGGCAGCTCTACACGGCGGCGCTCAAACGAAATAAGAAGTTTTCACAAGGGCATCTGTCGTACGGGATGTGGCTGTTCTTTGCACCTCCCATTGCAGGCGGCGGGGTGAGCGCCGCACTGAAAGAATGCTCAAAAGCGGTTTCGTATGCAGTAACGCCAGAGGAAAAATACTTTGCGCTGCTGTACCGCTCTCAAATGTACGTTGCCGATGAAAACGAAAAAAAAGCCGCCGCCGATTTACGCGCCGCGCACGAGTTGTTCCCGCAAGAAACATTCACGCAGATAGTGAACGAAGGAAATAAAAATGGAAAGTTGTTTTTTGAATAGGCTTGTGTATACGCCCCCGCAGCAAGAGCTTGTCGGCAAGCGGTGCTGCGTCAGTATGCACGGTTCGGTACATGCCGTACAACGGTTCTTGCCGTGCGCGGCGCGTGGAATAAGACGCCGCTTGTCGGCGTTGTTTACGGTATGTGCGCTGACTGTGTTTTGCGCGCCGCCTCCTGTGTACGCGCAGGCTGAGCCGCCGGGGTACCCCGAAGCGGCGGCGTCTGCACGTCCGGTTTTCAGCGCGGCTGATTGCGAAGCCCTTGTCGAGCAGTATTACCGGATGCAGCCGGTCGAGCCGCAACCGCTGCTGGATAGCTTTGACCGGGTACGGGAAGCGCTGCTAGCTGCGTTCGATGCGGAGCAGCTCGACCGGTATTTTGTGCACGCAAAGCTGATTTCCATGCTGTACGTCTACGAAGGGAACCGGCAGTGCCGAAAGTATGACCGGATCATCGAAGCCGAAGCGCCGGGCTTTTTAAAACAGGCGGGAACCTTTATCGGAACCGGAATGACAAAAGCGCAAACAGCGGCGCTCTATGTGCGGTACGCGGATTATCTGTACACCAAAATAGCCTTGCCGGAAAACACGTTTAAAATCGTTTCGGCGCTGCCGGTGCTGTACCGCAAGGCGCTCATGCTCGACCCCGATAATACTGAAGCGGCAGTCAAGCTGGCGTGCTGGCATATATTCCCGGCCGATGTTTCTACGCTGAATTATAATAGCTTTATCGAAGCACAGGAGGAATATCTCGAAATGCTTTCCGATGCGGATCGGTTTAATGCGTATGTGTTGTATTCAAGCTACTATATGAAAAAATATGACAGCGATAAGGGCCGCGCATACTTGCAGAAGGCCGCTGCGCTGTTTCCCGGCCATGCGTTGCTTTCGCATATCCTTGAAAATTACCGCCAAGGGATTTTCAGCCTCTAGTGCGCTGCGCATGGATGTACGCGGATTAATGAAGAATGATGTTGGAGGGGGTGGAGTGAGCGGTTTGACGGTTACGCATCTGTATAAAAGTTATACGGTGGAAAAGAACAAGTACGAGGTGAATAAGGATATTTGTATGACGGCGGCGCCTGCGTCGATGGTGTGGATTTACGGAAATTCGGGCGCGGGGAAATCGACGTTTTTAAATATGATTACAGGGATCGATACGCCCGATGATGGCTGCGTGAGTTGGGGCGGAACTGAGCTGAATGCGATGGATGTGAATGCCCGTGCGCAATTTAGGCTGACGCATTTCGGGCTTATTTTTCAGTTTTTTGAATTGATTAGGGCACAGACGATTTACGAAAATGCGGCGCTGCCGTTGAAGATCGGCGGGAAGTCTAAAAAGGAGATCGATGCGGCGCTGTTTCCGCTGTTCGACTACTTTGAGGTGCGGCCGCTAATTCGTAAAAAACCGGACAGGCTTTCGGGTGGGGAAAAGCAGCGGGTGGCGATTGTCCGCGCGCTTTCGACCAATCCGCGGTATATTATCGCTGACGAAATTACTTCTTCGCTTGACGTTGCGCGTTCCCATCAGGTGTACGGGTATTTGCGCAACTACATAAAAGAAAAAAACGGAATAGGAATTTTTGTTTCGCATGATCCGATTATCGCAACGTATGCCGACGCTGCGTACAATATGCAGTCGGGCTGCTTAACGGAGCGCGCGCAGGGAGGCCGGTGATGTTTTTGCTGAAAAGCGCATGGGACAACATTTTTTTCCATGCAAAACGGAGTGTCCTTTCGGTGATGCTGATTGCGGTTGCATCGAGCGCGATATTGCTTTACCGCGGCTTTGTCGAATACTCGGAACAGGGATTGGCGCTCGGCTTTATTTCGCAGTCGGGGCATATCCAGGTGAGTAAGCAGGACGCGCCCAATCCGCAGCGGGCCGGTAGGGCTAGCGGTTCCGGCCATGTTGATAATGCTGACAATGCCGCAGGAGCTGAAAGCAGCGGCAATGATGCAAGCGCTGAAATGCTCGGCGACGGGTTGTTACACGTGCAGGATATGGAGGCGCTGCGGCGCGCGTATGCGGATATTCCTGCGGTAAAGTCCACCGATGCGGTGCTGAACTTCCAGGGGATCATCGGCACGGAGAAACATTCGGCGGTGTTTTGGGGCGCGGGGTACGATGCGCCGCAGGCCTTGGGAGCAACGGAAGGTACACCGGTGTTTGCCGGGGATCAAAGCCTCGTGATAGGCACGGGGTTGTTTGAAACGCTCGCATTGGATACAGCGCCGCAGCCGTTTGTTAATCTGATGTCCTCGATCGGTGAAAGCGGGCTTTTAACCGGTTCGTTTGAGGTAAGCGGCCGGCTTGATACGGGCATGCCGCAAAACGATGCCGGGTTGGTGATTGCATCCCGCAGCGCGCTGCTCGATTTTTTTGAGCTGGAGAATGCTGCATCGTATATGCGCGTGTACCTCAAAAAAGACTCCGATGTACCGACTGCGCAGGCTGCGCTCGATTCGTATTTTGCCGATCGCCGATTGCCGTACCAAACGCGGAATTGGAAGGAACTTAATCCGTCGTGGGAGCAAATCAGCGGGCTGTTCCGTAATCAGTTTTTCTTTATCAGCATTATTTTGTATATCCTGATTTTTACGGCTTTGACGCAAAGCCTTTCAGCCAGTTTTATGGAGCGGATCGGTGAGTTCGGCACGATGGAGGCAATCGGCCTGAAGCGCGCTTCCGTGATGCGGATGCTGCTGCTTGAGGTATGCATGCTGAGCCTTGCGGGGATTATCGGAGGGATTCTGCTGGCGCTGCTGGGAAACGCGCTGACGGAAATGCTCAATATTACGATGATCCCGCCCGGATACACGCGCGCATACCGGCTCAGCTTTTACATTACCGCCCCGGCGGTGCTAACCACGCAGTGTTTTATCTTTGTAACCGGCCTTGTTTCCGTGCTGTATCCGATGTACACAATCGGCAAGCATAGCACGGTGCAGCTCATCCATTACAGCGGGAACGAGGGCTAAGGCGGACGGGGGATGGGGAATTATCTTATTGATCCATCTCCGTATGATGTGTGAACAGTGCCGAATAAAATGTGTTTTCCCTGGGTTCCTGTCGGCAGCCGATTGCCTAAATACTGTAATTATAGTAGGATACGTCCTTGTTGATGGACGATCCGTCCGTGTTCCGTTTGAGAGGCGGGCTGCATCGTTCTAAAATGACAAAAATAATAGAAAAGTGGAGTAGCTCATGAAATGCTTTATGTCTCGCTGTACGAGCGGTACGGCAATGGAAGGAGCAAGACGGTATGGCATGGCGCTGTTTTTTGCAGCATGTTTTGCGGTAACGGCGGGCTCATGTAGTAAAGCGGAACAAAAACCGCTCAAAATGGTTTTTTATCCGAATGAGTCAAGCGAGTCTCGCCGAGATGCCCGCGAGGCCTTTCAGGAGATTTTGCAGGAAGCCGTAGGCCGTCCCGTGGAGATTCTGACGACTACCGACTACAATATTGCGCTGGAAGCGCTGGTGTCCGGTAAGGCTGATATGGCTTATGTCGGAGCCGAGGGGTACATCACTGCGCATAAACGCAATAGCTCGGTTATTCCGCTGGTTACCAATTCGGGGCCGAGCGGGACGCGTGATGACGCAAAGTATTACAGTTTTATCGCCGTGCCGAAAAAGGATGCTGATCTGTACAAAAAAGCTGACGGCGGTTTTGATTTAAGCTTGTTAAAGGATAAGCGGATTTCGTTTGTCGCGGCAAGTTCGACATCGGGTTTTGTTATTCCGGCGCGGGCGTTGGCTGCTGCATTTTCGCTTGATAATACCGACGATCTCATATTAAGCAATAAGATTTTCTCGAAAGTGCTGTTTGCCGGGTCTCACCAGGGATCGGGAGTCAATCTGTTCCGCGGAGATGTGGATGCGGCTGCTTTTGCGATTCCGTTGACGCTCAGCGTGTACGAGCTGATTGACGGCGAGCCGTTCAAAACAGGTGCTTCCTATCGTATTGCAGAAGGAGCCGATGAGCCGTTTACCTCGTTTGCAGGCTCCGAAGTTACCGTTATCCGGTCGATACCGGTTTTGAATGCGCCGATTACGGTGAACGCAAAAACGGTTTCGGCAGAGGATATCGAAAAAATACGGACAGCGCTGACTTCCGATAAAACGGCAAATCATCCGGGGATTTTTGCGGTCAAGGGTTCCGATAAGAAGGGCATCTATCCGAAATATTCGGAAAAAACCCGGCTGGTGCCGACCGACGATGCGTGGTATGACGAGCTGAGGAACTCCGCGCAGTAACGCGCATCGGAGCAAAGGTATCGGCCGTTTGTAAGAGCGGTGGTTTAAACGCGGGAATTGCCTTGCGCGATGGATATGCGCTGTTCGGCCGATGGTATCATCTGAATGCTTCAACGGAGCCGCTGTGTGAAGGCTTCTTGCTTTCGAGGCGGCTCCGTTGATAAGGTTGGAATGTTTGATTACCTTTAAAAATGTTTCAAAACGCTATCCGGGCGGCAGACTCGCACTGGATTCTCTTACCCTCACCATCGAAGCAGGGACAATCGTATCGGTTATCGGTCCTTCCGGAGCGGGAAAGACGACGTTTATCCGCTGCATCAATAGGCTGATTGACTGTTCGGCAGGCAGCGTCGAAATCGACGGAGAGCCGGTGCAGCAGGCTGGGAGCCGCCGTCTCAAGCAGTTGCGGCGGAAGATCGGGATGATTTTTCAGAACTACAATCTGGTAGAGCGGCTCACCGTTTTTGAAAACGCGCTGCACGGCTGCCTTGGTTCGATGCCGTTTTACCGCAGCGTGTTCGGGCTGTATCCGCAGGAGGGAAGGGCGCGGGCGCTTGCCTTGCTTGAGGAGCTCGGTCTTTCCGAACATCTGTACCAGCGGTGCGCGGATTTAAGCGGCGGTCAAAAACAGCGCGTCGGCATTGCCCGCGCCTTGATGCAGGAACCGGATATCTTGCTCTGCGATGAGCCGGTCTCGTCGCTTGATCCGCAAAGTGCGCAGGATATTCTGGAGTATATCAAAAAGATTGTAAAAGCGCGGGGGCTCACCTGCATTATGAATATGCACCACGTAGAATACGCGCAGCGGTATTCGGACCGGATCATCGGGCTGCGGCACGGGCAGCTGGTGTTTGACGGCACGCCTGCAGAGCTTTCCGATGCCGCGCTGCATACAATTTTCGCTTCCGAATCTATCGGTGAAAAAGAAGGACGCCAATGAAATTCGATCTTTCAATGGGTTTTCATCCCCGGTTTGAATTTCGGCGCGCGACGCAGCAGTCGCCGCAGGCTTTCTTTCGGAAAAAACACCTGCGCGCGTTGACGATTATCCTGACTGCAGGGGGGCTCTACGTCGTGTCGGCACTGATGACCGAGTTTACAGCCTGGAATGCCCTTACCGGTATTCCGCGCGGCCTTTATTGGCTTGTCCGGAGCTTTTCCCCGTCGGTTGAATCGTTTTCGGTACTGCCGCTTGTGTTTCAAGTGTCACTTCATACGGCGGTTATCGCCGTTGCATCTTCGACCGCTGCGTTTTGCGTTGCGTGTATCGCTGCAATTGCCGGTTCGCAGACAACTGGCCGCTTTCGCGCGCTTCGGCTCATCTGTGCGGGAAGCTCTTCGTTTTTTCGGAATATTCCGCTTCCGGCTTGGTCTATTCTGCTTCTACTGTCTTTTCGGCAAAATGCGGTTACAGGCTTTCTTGCGCTCTTTTTTATTACGTCCGGCCACCTTACCCGTGCGTTTACCGAAATAATCGATGCTCATGCCGGGGAATCCTATACTGCGCTTGAAGCGGCGGGCGTATCGTATCTGCCGATTATTATCCACGGGGTTTTGCCGCATACGCTTCCGCTTTTTATTTCGTGGCTGCTCTATGCGGTCGAAACGAATGTCCGCGATTCGGCGCTCATCGGCATTTTAACGGGAACCGGAATCGGCTTTTTGTTCAATTTGTATTTTAAGAGTTTCCGCTATCCTGAAGCGGGACTGATTATCTGTATATTGATGGTTATCGTGCTCTGTATCGATACGCTGTCAAATACGATACGGAGGATACTGTTGTGAAAAAACCTACCGCTTTCCGCCGGACGATATTCCTGACGCGGGATCGATTTGCCGTCTACACGGTGCTGGTTATCCTCTTCGGCATCAGCGTGTGGGGAATGATGTTGCTGGCGCAAGAAGATATTGACTGGAAAACGTCATGGAATGATCTGCTCCATTACGGCCGCATCCTCTTTTTGCAGCCGCGGCGTTCCGAACATTTGCCGTGGACTGAACTGCTGTATTCGCTCGGTATCAGTTTTGCGCTTTCAATTTTAACGACAATCGGAGGGGCGTTTGCCGCGTTCTTTTTAGCCCTCGGCGCTGCTCGGAATATTGCGCCTCCGCGGATTGCTCAAGTAATTCGTATCTTAACTGCGTTGATCCGTGCAATTCCTACTATTATATGGGTGCTGGTGTTTTCGGTTACTATCAATATCGGTACCGATGCGGCCGTTATCGGGATGTGCTTCCACAGTATCGCCTATTTGGTAAAGGTGTTCTCCGAAAGTTTTGAGCAAATCAATCGGGATACCATCGATGCATTGCGGGCGTGCGGCGCTGGATTTTGGGGAATTATTACGCAAGCGGTCATCCCGGTTGCGGCCCCTGCGCTGATTTCGTGGACATTCTTCCGGTTTGAAATTAACTTTATCAATGCCGTTGCAATCGGCGCTGCTGCCGGATCGGGCGGTATCGGGTATTATCTGTTTATGGCCGGTAGCCTGTATTATGATATACGGGAAGTCGGGCTCATTACCTATATTATCTTTGCGACGGTCATTGCATTGGAAACGTTTTCAGTCCGGCTGCGGAAACGGGGCGCCCGCACCGGCACGATGTAGAAAGCGGGAAAGTTTGTCAGGGCTTGCAGAAGAGCGGTAAATGCATACAATAAATAGCCTCTAACGGCCGATTTGGTCTTTAGAAGATACGCAACGATCTATTTTCGGAGGATATACGATGGAATTACAGACATGTATTGAACAGCGCCGCAGTGTGCGCAAATATAAGAATCAAAGTGTACCGCGTGAACTGATACGGGAAATTATCAAGGCGGCGACGTTTGCGCCGTCGTGGAAAAACTCGCAGGTGTCGCGCTATTATGTGGCTGAAGGTAATGCGAAGAAGGAATTGGCCTCATATCTCGGCGAGTTTAACGGGCGTAATGTGCAGGATGCGCCGGTGCTGATCGTATCGACGGTTGTGAACAAACGCTCCGGCTTTACGCGGGCAGGAGAATATGAAACGCATTTAAAAGACGGATTTCAATACTATGACTGCGGAATGCAGTCGATGAATCTGTGCCTGAAGGCACACGAGCTCGGCCTTGCGACGCTTGTGATGGGAATTTACGATGAGGCTGCCATCAGAAAGCTGTTTAATATCGACGAATCGCAGATTATTGTCGTCGGTTATGCGGATGGGGAAACCTCGATGCCCAAGCGAAAAAGCGTCGACGATATTACCGTCTTTAAAGAATAGCAGAGGCGGCGGCTTTGGTTGTCCTTGAGGTTCAGGATATCAGCAAGTATTACGGTTCCGGAAAGAAAAAGCAAACCGGCTGCGAACACATCAGCTTTACTGCTGAATCCGGCGGGATTTATTCGCTGATCGGGGTAAACGGAGCCGGGAAGAGTTCCGTGCTGAATATCATCAGCGGATACCGCCGCCCTTCTTCAGGCGATGTGCGCATTTGCGGTTATTCTATCGTGGACTATCCGGTCGAAGCAAAGCGGAACACCGGCATTTTGTACGAGCAAAATCCGCTCTACGATTCGATGACCGTGAAAGAGTTTCTGTTCTTTACGCTGCAAATGCGCGGATTTGGCGCTTATATGCAGCAAGAAGCGGTTGATGAGGCGGTCGAGTTTACCGATTTGCAGGAAGTATACGAGAGGCGCATCAGCGGCCTATCGAAAGGATACCGCCAGCGGGTCGGGCTTGCGCAGGCGATCGTGCATCATCCTCGCCTCGTTTTGTTGGATGAACCGGCATCGGGACTTGATCCGTTGCAGCTGCAGGATTTCGAAAAGAAGATACTGACGCTTTCCACTCATGCGGCGGTGATTCTCTGTACCCATCAACTTGAGCTTGCCGGTCGGCTGTGTTCTCATCATATTATGCTGCATAGAGGGCAGCAGATTGCAAGCGGGACGCGGGCTGAGCTTGCCGAACAGCTATTGAACGATTTCGGTATTGAAGAAGCCTCATCGTCGGATGCGCTGCTGTTCCGCGTTTTTAAATGCTATGCCGGACTAGAGACCCGCGCGTTTCGCGAAGCCGCCGATACGGGGAACCAAAAGGGTGAAATGTAATGGCGAAACGGTTTCCGGGCCGGAGCGGAGCCTCTCGCCTTCCGGCATTTCAGGCATTATTTCATAAAGAGCTGAAGACGCTCGCGTATAGCCCTGCGACTTATGCGGCGGTGTTGGTGCTGTATCTTGGCGCAGCGCTTCCCTTTGTCGGGTCGGGCTATTGGTTTTCGGCGGGGCTTTCGGATTTTCGTCCGTTTTTCTTAAATCTACCGTTTTTATTTTGTATCGTTATTCCGCTGCTTGCGATGAATAGCTGGAGCGATGAAAAAAAAGCTCATACCGATCGGCTGCTTGCCGCCTATCCGGTGGATAACTTTTTACTTGCGGCGGCAAAATACGCCGCATTGCTGATATGCTTTGCGATAATGGCGACGGCGGCGCTGCTTATTCCGCTGTCGGTTATTCCGCTCGTGTATTTTGACTTTTCCTCTTTTTTTCTTTCATATTTTGCGATGCTGTTGTTCGGTGCAGCCTTCACTGCATGGGCGCTTGCGCTTTCAAATACTTCGGTTCATACGGCGATAAATTTTTTGCTCGCCTTTTTTACCGGCCTCTTCTTTACGACAAGTCATGTACCGGCTCAGCTGCTTCCGTTGCCAGCATTTGCAGGAGGCATCCTACGGTACTGTTCTTTTACGCTGCACTTTGAGGCGGCCGCCCGCGGGATTTTCGATACCCGCGATTTTTTCTTTTACGCAGCGCTCATCGCCGCGGCGCAGGGTATTTCGATACTGCTGCTGTATCTCAAGGAGGAACGCCGGTGATACGGGGCCGAATGGAATACCGCATTCAAGCAGCGCTTTTTTTCGCCGTCGTGTTGGTGTCGGCACTGATCAGTCTTCGTATCTATGCACGGATTGATCTGACGCAGCAGCATACCTACTCGCTGTCCGCGTATACAAAATCGGTGTTGGAGAGCCTTGAAGAAACCGTTTCGATTACCTGGTTCCGCTCGTATAACATCGACGGGTATTTACCGGCGCTGCAATATGTAGAAGATATTCTGAATGAGTATCAACGCGCTGCTGATGGACGCTGTATTGTGATGTACAAGGATACGGCCAAACTGTCCGCACAGCAGCTGCAGCACATCGGGATTGCAGGGCGGCAAATTGAGAGAAACGGCGCCGATACGCAGATCGTACAAAATCTTTATTCGGGACTGCTGTGCGAATATCGGGGAGAGCGGAGGGTAATTCCGTTTCTGTCGGATATTTATACGATTGAAGCCGATATTGCGCGTTTTATTGCCGAGATGAATCAGGACGCGCAAGGCCGCCGCGCCGACCGTTCCGTATATGTGGCGTTGCCCGACGGCAGTGCGGACGGAACCTACAAGTATGTGCTGCCGTGGCTTGAATACGCAGGCTTTGTTCCGGTGCTGCTTACCGAACCGTATCCCGAATTACAGCCGGAGATACCGCTGCTGGTCATCGGGTCGTCCTATTTCGATACCGAAATGCTGACTGCCGTCGATGCGTTTATAGGGCGGCGCGGTTCCGCAGCGTTCTTTGTTTCTGCGAATACGGTTGATGTTGCCGGTACTTGGCAAGCGGAGCCGAAAATGAACGACGGCCTGATTGAGCTGCTTGCCCGCTCCGGCTTTGCGCTGCAGCCGAACCTGGTGATGGATCCGCTGAATTTCCGTATGGCCTTGCCGAATGCCGCCGGAACCGGCTACGAATACCTCAATTATCCGTTTTGGCCTCAAGTGTTTCGGCAGACCGCGCAGGCTATTCCCCCGCTTGTTTCTGCGGGCAAGACAGTGCAGTTTTTTTGGCCGTCGGAACTGACCTGTACTGCCGCGCGGGGAAAAACGCCGCTTCCGTTGCTGACCTCCAGTCCGCGGTCGGCGGTGCAACAGCCCCCGTACGATACCAATCCCCACGGCTCGCAGCTTGCGTCTGTCGCTGCATCCGATCATGCGGCGTTTCTGTTTGCGGCTTTCAGCATGGACGATGCGCGGCTGTTGGTCGTTGCGGATGAATATTGCGTGAGTACGGCCGTCGAGTACACACAATCCGATGCAAACTTGGACTTTTTGGTTAATACTGTGTACTGGATCGCGCGGCAGGATGCGCTGTTACAGCTGAAAAACAAGCAGCCTGCGGTACTACCGTTTAAATACTTTGAAAATGAGGCTGTCTTTAAGGGCATTATCGCATGTGCCCGCGTGCTTAACCTGGTGATTGTACCCCTGCTGATTATCGGGGCGGGGATAGCGGTGTACCTCATTCGCCGGAAGGAGCGGTAGTCCGTATGCATTCGCCGGAACCTCAGAAGCAAAACAGCGTTTTTCGCTTTTTTCGCCGTGCTCATTTCTGTGAAACACTTCATCCCGAACGTCCGTTTAAACGGGAAACAAAGATTCTGTTTATTACGCTCTGTGTGCTGCTCGGCGTCTATGCCGCAAGCCTTTTGTACCGGCCTTCCGGGACAGCTGTTTTTTCGAGCAGTCTCATCTCTGCGCAGGATATCCGCGCGGTACAGGAAATCAATTTTTCCATTCCCATCAAAGCGGAGCCGGTAGAAATGGGGAAGATGACGCTCAGAAAACAAGGCAGCCGTTTTTATCTCCATACGGCATTCGGAAGCTATCCGGTACGGCAGGAGATTATCGACCGCTTCCTGTCGCTGCTCAGTGTCAACCGTGCGTTTCTTTCCGTCTCGAAACAGCCGAAGCATTATGCCGATTATGCGATTGATGACGGACATGCGTCGCGGATTACGCTGGTACGTGCTGATAAAACCATCCTCGCGGATATTTTTTTCGGAATGACCGATGCGGTCGGTGCCGGACGGTATGTGCGAACCGGGCGCAGTGTGAAAGTATTCTTGATTGATGATGCTTTTGAGCAGTTTTTAACCGTCGCCGCTCCGTTTTGGCTCGATCTGCAAATCTATGCGGCGCTGTTCCGCGGCACGAGTATTCAAGGCGCGGAATATGGAACGCATGCGGTTATTCGCGATGAAAAAAATGAAGCTGCGTTCCGTGCGTTGGAAACGTTTTTAGAAAAATTCTCTTGTATCGATGTGTACGGAGCCGCACCGCTGCAAAGTCCGCAAACGGCACAGGTTCATCTGACGCTGGGCGACGGTAGCGGCCTGATCCTTTCGTTTACCCCTTTGCAAAACGGCGATTACGTGTTTTTTGACAGCCGCGGCGCAAACGCTTATCTGATCAGCGGCTATACCTGTACGCAATTTCTGAACCGTTTGGAAGCCGCGCTTGATATCCGGCCGTAACGGAGCACGCGCAGCAGAAGTTGAAGCACATATTACGGAATCGGCGACTCCGACGGAACGTATGTTGCGCTGCCGCAGTGTATGTCCCGCTCCGCATGATCGCCTTTTTCCGTGTACCCTTGCCAAGCTCTGTCTGGTGTTCCGGCCATCAATCGATAAACGGCGCATGCAGCCAGGTCAGTTCATGCTTATTTGCGGTAAGGTGGATGATTTTCGAATGAGGAATGGCTGCAAACCGGCGGATTGTGTCAAAATCGGGTTTCCCCTGCATCTTTATCGTACAGATGAATTTTGAACAAAGCCCGCTTGCACGCCAGCGTTCCACCCATTCGAGCAGGCGGGGCGGGTAGCAGATCACGTCGGAAAAGACCCAATCCTGCGGGCCGAGCTGTTCGGGCGTCAGCGTAAACGCATCGTGCTGCAGAAAGGCGACATGCGGATCCCGCATCAAGGCGTCTGTAAGCGGGCTGCGGTCGATTGCCGTAATGTCAGCTCCGAGGTTGCGCAGCACCCATGTCCAGCCGCCAGGGCATGCGCCCGCGTCGATGCAGCGGGAACCCGGCTGAGGAAGCGCCCATGAGTCCGGCGGCGTGTTAGAAGTATCGGGAGCTGCGGAGCCATTGCTGTGTTGCATATCGGAAGGCTCCGAATACGCTATGCCGGTATTCCGGCGCACGGTGTTATTTTTAGCGGACGTGTCAGTGGCAGCTGGTTCAAGCGTCCGGCATTCGGCTTGGGCGGCGCTCCGTCGGTAAAAATCCGCAAGGCTTAACGCCTCCCACAGTTTAAGATAGGCTCTGCTCGGCGGATTGCAGTGATCTTCCGCAAAGCGGATAACGCCGAGCGGCAACGGTGAAGAGGTTTCAGCGGATGCAAGCAGGGTGTGCTCATCCAGCAGTGACCATACCCCCATACCGGCAAGCGGTATCGTGTACGGGAAGGTCTTTTCCTTCTTGCTGATATACGGCAACTTTGCTTCAATAAGCGCCGCCCGCCGAAAGCAGGCAAGCGGATAATGAGCCCAATTGCGCTGGATGCTCCGCAGCAGTTCCGCCGCCGCTCCGATACTCTCGAACCGCGCGGCAAACGGCCGTTCCCAACAGAGCTGCTTCCAGAACAATTCGGATGGGGCCGCTTCGCAATAGACCGGCCCGCGCGGTTGCGCTGCTGCTTCGGCAAAACCTTCGGCAGCGCGCGATCCGCCGGACGCACCGGATGGCTCGATATGAAACCACTCCATATCGGCTTTCCCGGAAACCGCAGCGGCATCTGCATTTGCACAGCGCTGCAGCGCAAGCTCCTCATCCAAATGAGACTCGAAACCCTTGACCGGTATCCATATCTTACCGTTGAGATATCGAACAGTGTGGAGCGGAGCTGCTGCCGCAAGCGCGTGTAGATTAATCATCTGTGGAACGGTTAAAACTGCACCTGCGGCGCAGAAGCGGCTTGTTCATCCGCCTTAAAATAGCTCTTTTCTCTAAAACCGAACATGTTTGCCAAAAGCGCCTGCGGAAACCGCCTCGTTTGCATATTATATGCTTGCACCGCCTCGTTAAAACGCTTCCGTTCAACTGCGATCCGGTTTTCGGTTCCTTCAAGCTGACTTTGCAAATCGCGGAAGTTTTCGTTCGCTTGCAGCGCCGGATAATTTTCCGCAACGGAAATCAGCCGCTGTAATGCGCCGCCCAATTCGCCTTGTACTTTTTGGAATTTTGCAAAGGATTCGGGATTGTTCAACACTTCATCGGATACATTGATAACGCCGCCCGCTCTGGAACGCATTTCCGCGATCTCGGTGAACACCTTTTCTTCATGGGCGGCATAGCCTTTAACCGTGTTGACTAAGTTGGGAATGAGGTCGAAGCGGCGCTGGTACACGTTTTCTACCTGACTCCACGCAGCTTTGACGCTTTCATCCGCCGTTACCATTGAATTGTATGAACTGCTGACGCAGCCATACAGCGAAAAGACAATCAGCAAAATAATTCCAACCACGATAAGCGTGGTTTTTAAGCCTTTACTCATACTACACTCCTTTTGAATGAGCCGCTCCGGCACTGCGGATCCCTTGGGGGATTTTACTTTTCAGGTTCCCCATACGTTGAGCGGCGTTCTTTAGACTGATGCACGGCGTATCGAAGACGCGCCGAAACTGGAGTATATCCGATTTTCACTCGGCTTTTCAATGTTTATATGATTGAATCCCTGCACTCCGCTCATTTACCCTTGCGTTTCCGCATGTTTAGCCCTATAATTGTCCCCATGCTCAGTTTCAGCCCCGTATTCCCGCAGCAGTATCTGCCTCTTTTCAAAGCGCAGTGTCTAATATCGGGACAACTACCCTCCGTAAGCTTTTTGCAAATAGAAGGAGCAGATGCTCGGAGCGTACAAAACACGGTTTTCTTTTTATTTTGCGTTCACAGCTGAATCCCTGAAGCAGCTATTTCCCCGATCAGTTCCGTATTTCAAAGCGGAAGCCGAGCGGTAGGTGATCCGAATAGCCTTCGCCGGTGAGCACGTTGTAGCGCGCCGGTTTTCCGTCTTGAGTCAGCGGCGGCTCGTTCAGGACAAAAAAAGCTGTCGGTTCGATATACACTGCTCCGGCACGCACCGTACCGCTATTGGTTGCTTCCGTACTGCGGGATGGAGCCTCCATCTCGTCCATGTTTCCGGTAATATCGCTCATGTCTTCGTCAAAGATGTCGGAAAACGCATCGGCAGAAGCATCGGCTTGCGCTGCAGCAGCACGAAACGCAGCAGAAGTTGTGCCGTTGTCATAAAAGATATGATCGATTTTCTCCCAGGTATCTTTAAAGAAATAACTGCCGCTGGGCTGAGTACCGTTCATCGCCTCGTTTTTATAGCTCGGCATATTCCAGCATACGGTCATTTCGTTCATGCGGCGGAATTCTTCAAGCGGTTGGTTAAAATCTCCGCAGACGATAAAAGGAATGTGCGGACTTTTGACCGTATGCTCGCGGATTTTCTTGATGAGCTGCTCTTCCTGCATCGCGCGGATGGAAGCACTTTCGGTGCTTCCGCTTTTCGATTTCCAATGGACGGCAAAAACAGTCAGGATACGGGGCTGTTCTTTGCTGCCTGTGTTCAGTTCAGCCTCAACGAGCGGCCGTACCGAATGATTTCCTTCCATATATAAGTGATGTATGCGAAAGTTTTCAATCGGATACTTGCTCAGCACCACCACCGTAAAGGCATCCCGCGGCGAACGGGGCGGACACATTGCATACGGATAGGTTTCCCGGTTCGGCAGTTGTTTGCATAAATCTTCAATGATGCGTTCGTTTTCAATTTCCTGCATCACGACAATATCGGGCAGCCGCTCTTTTTTTCCCGTCAACTTTTCGCCTGCAGTGAAAAGCGTTTGTTTGAGCCGCTCAAGCCGTGCCCGATACTTTTGCTCGGTCCAGCGGGTTTTGCTTCCCTTAAATTCCTGAAACTCGGTTCCGTCTTCAACCGCATCAAAGAATGTCTGCGCGTTGTAGCTGACAAGCGTGATTTGCCGGGCGCGCTGGGGTTCCGTAAGCGGAGTGCACCGTGTAATGTGCAGGAACAGCATCGCTGAGATGATCGCGGCGGACAGCATTGTGAATAATCGTTTATATTTCATGGATTAACCTCCAATAGGTATATAGCGCGTAAAGTGCAAAATGGCTGGTTTTTTATAAAAATTTTTCATAAAAAAAATACTTGAAAAAACATATTTCTTATACTAAAATGTAAGAATCAGTCCTAAGATAGATGAAATACTATTCGCAGCAATAGAGATATTGCCGCGGTATCGTGAGCAGGCGCTTTCAGCTGCCGTCTGAAACGCGCTGCATAGATAAAAGGATGTTTCCAACGGCCTTTCGGTGACGGGGAGTCCTAAAAAAGTATTAAAGGAGTATTATATGATGTATAATCTTGTGTATGTTGTACTGGCGCTCGTCATTGCCGGAAGCATTGCTGCACTGTTGTATGCGTTTATCAAAACGCGATGGATTAATCGGCAGCCGGTAGAAAATGATGATTTGCGGCGCATTAGCGGGTATATTTCGGAAGGTGCGATGGCCTTTTTGAGCCGCGAATATAAAGCGCTGTTGCCGTTTATCGCGGTTGTTGCAGCGTTCCTTGCAATCGGGAATCAGGGTGCGCTGCGGATGGAGGCGCTGACGTTTGTGCTCGGCGCGGCAGTGTCCCTGCTGGCAGGCTATATCGGTATGAAAGTTGCGACTGCGGCAAATGCCCGTACCGCTCAGGCTGCAAAAAACGGCGGACTGACCCCTGCGCTGAAAATCGCCTTCTCAGGCGGCAGTGTTATGGGCATGAGTGTCGTCGGACTTGCACTGTTCGGCTTTTTTATTGTGATGATGGTTGCCTCATTCCTGTACGGAACATCGATTGAAGTGTTTTATAACATTAGCTTACCGCTCGGAACGGCGTTTTCGCTGGGTGCTTCTTCGGTAGCGCTTTTCTCGCGCGTCGGCGGCGGTATCTTTACCAAAGCAGCGGATGTCGGAGCCGACTTGGTCGGTAAGGTTGAAGCGAACATTCCGGAGGACGATCCCCGCAACCCTGCAACCATTGCGGATAACGTCGGCGATAACGTCGGTGATGTTGCCGGTATGGGCGCCGACCTCTTTGAATCGTTCGTCGGCTCGTTGATCGGAGCGATGATCCTCGGTCTAACCGTGTCCGCTTCCGACGGGCTTAAATTAAAGCTGATGGTATTGCCGTTGCTGATTGCCGTATTGGGTATTGCAGCGTCTCTTATCGGAACGATTTTTGTTCGGGCAAAACCCGGAAGCGATCCCCAAAAGGCGTTAAATGCGGGAACCTTCGGCGCTGCGATTTTGGCAACGGTCTTTTTGTTCGGTGTGTTGAAATTTTTTATCGGAGACGAGCTGTTTAACGGAACCGCCGGAATGTATCATATCTTCGGTGCAACGGTTACCGGTCTTGCATCCGGCGTTCTGATCGGATTGTTGACTGAATACTATACCGGTACGGGAAAGCGTCCTGTCGTTGCGATTATGCATTCGTGCGATACCGGCGCGGCAACTACGATTATTACCGGTCTCGGCGTCGGTATGCGGAGCGCGTTCCCGACAATCGTGCTGATCGGCGCGGCAATTTGGGGCAGCTACAGCTTAGCAGGCTTGTACGGCGTCGGCATCGCTGCAGTTGGTATGCTGGTTACGCTCGGTATTCAGCTTGCCGTCGATGCGTATGGCCCGATTGCGGATAACGCAGGAGGACTTGCTCAGATGGCGCAATTCCCCGGTGAAGTACGCGAAATTACCGATAGTCTTGATGCTGTTGGAAATACAACCGCAGCGATCGGGAAAGGCTTTGCAATCGGTTCCGCCGCGCTGACTGCGATTATTCTTTTCACATCATTTAAAGAGCATACCGGCGTTACCGTGGTCGATATTACCAACATCCCCGTCCTGACCGGTATTTTGCTGGGTGTTGCCGTACCGTTCCTGTTTTCGGCGATGGCCATGTCGGCAGTCGGTAAAGCTGCATATAAGATGATTGAAGAGGTGCGCGGCCAGTTCAGAAGCAAGCCCGGTATCCTCAGCAATACTGAAAAGCCCGACTATAAACGCTGTGTCGATATCAGTACGCAGGCTGCAATCCGCGAGATGGTACTTCCCGGACTTGTTGCCATTATCACCCCGATTCTGGTCGGCTTTGTCGGCGGACCTGCGATGCTGATCGGGCTTTTGACCGGCGTTACCGGCTCCGGCGTGGTGCTTGCCATCTTCATGGCAAACTCCGGCGGCGCATGGGACAATGCAAAAAAGATGATCGAGTCGGGCAGCGGTGCAGGAAAAGGCTCCGAAGCGCATAAAGCGGCTGTCGTCGGTGATACGGTCGGCGATCCCTTCAAGGATACGGCAGGCCCTTCAATCAATATCTTGATAAAACTGATGTCGATGGTATCGTTGGTTATTGCTCCGATGCTGAAGACTTTCTGGGGAGCCTAAGCGGTTCGGAAAGGTATAAAGACGCATTACCGCCTGTCGTGGCGGAAGAAGGGGATATCCTGAAAGTACACTGCTTTTGGGGTATCCCCTTTGCTTTATAGAAGTATGTGCATTACGTTTATGTGTGAAACGTATTGGTGTTTTTAGGCTAGGTTATCGGCAAGAGGGCTTTTTTCCAGCGGCTGAGCATCTGCAATGCTTGAATCGGCGTTGTTTCATCGGTGTTGGTGGAAAGGATTTCGTTAATAATCAGTTCTTCATCGCTAAAAAGGTTCTTTTCAGGCGCGGGCTTTTTCTTCTCCGGTACGGTTAAATCTATATGAGAAGCGGCGCCGGTCGTCTCTGCCAATTCGGCATTCAGGATTTCCGTTGCGCGCTGTATGACCGTTTCGGGAAGGCCTGCCAGTTCCGCAACGTGCACCCCATACGAATGGGCGGCGATCCCCTCAATCACTTTTTTTAAAAAGACGATTTTACCTTCGGTTTCAAGGACGTCTAAACAGAGCGTCTGCAAGCGTGGATGAATCAGATGTGCCAGCTCGTGATAGTGGGTTGCAAACAGGGTTTTTGCGCCGATCGTGTGCAAAAGGTATTCGCTGACCGCCCGCGCGATTGAAAAGCCGTCGCCCGTTGAAGTACCTCTGCCGATTTCATCCATGATAACGAGGCTTTGTGCGGAAGCGTTCCGCAATATGTAGGCGGTTTCCGTCATTTCAACGAGGAAGGTTGACTCCCCGCGCGCAAGGTTATCGCTGGCGCCGACTCGGCAGAAGATACAGTCTACCGGTGCGAGTACTGCTTTTTCTGCAGGAACAAACGAGCCGATCTGTGCGAGCAGGACGATAAGGGCGGTTTGCCGCAGAAAAGTGCTCTTTCCTGCCATATTCGGCCCGGTAATCAGCGCGAAAGAGGGACTTGCCGAGTCGGCGGCGGAGGAAAGGCGGATGCTGTTGGGTACAAATTCCCCGGCCGGTAGGTGGTTTTCGACAACGGGATGCCTGCCTTCGCAAATGTGCAAGACGCCGTCATCGGAAAATTCGGGCTTTACCCATGCGTGGAGCGCTGCAGCGTAGGCAAAGGCTTGCAGCACATCCAATTCGGCAATTTCTTTTGCAAGCGTATGCAGCAAGGCAATCCGATTGTAGACTTCGGTATTGACTGCCAGGAAGAGTTCTTTTTCACATGAGATGATATTTTCGCCGACGTCGTTCAGTTTTGTTTCGAGCTTGCTTAATGCTTCTGTGGTAAATCGGTCGGCGGAAGTCAGTGAGCGCCGTTTGATGAAATGATCGGGGACTTCGACGTTTTTAAGCGAGCCGCGCGTTACTTCAAGAAAGTAGCCGCTTAATCGGTTATATTTGATTTTTAAGTTTTTAATTCCTGATTTTTTTCGTTCTTTTTCGAGATATGCTTCCAAAAGTTTATTTGCATTATCGCGGATGTCCCGCAGCTCATCCAATTGCGCCGACCATCCCGGCTTGATCAAACCTCCGTCGCTGAGGACGATCGGGCAGTCTTCGGCGATGCTGGTATCGATCAGCGTATAGAGCCGTTCCATATCATCGTGCTGCTCCTGCGGAAGCTGTAAAAAAAAGAGCCCTTCGTTTTTGCTGAGCTTGCTCAGTGAAATACAGGCTTTGAGGCTCTGCTTAATCGCGAGCAGGTCTTTCCCGTGCGCCCGCTGCATAGCGACCCGTCCGGTAAGCCGGTGAATATCCAGCACTTCCGATAGGATATTCCGCACTGTCGCCAAGGTCTTTTCTTTCCGATGGAGCGTAACCGTTTTATCCAGACGCGCGTTAATTTCTGCGGCAGTGCGGAGCGGGCGGTAGAGCCATTGGCGCAGAAGGCGCGTCCCCATTGCCGTTTTGGTATGATTGACGGTTTCAAAAAGGGTGAATGCGTCGGTGTTGTCGTGAAGGTTTTGCAGCAGCTCAAGGTTTTTGCGGGTTGCATCGTCCATCATTACAAAGTCGTAATCGCGGTAGACTTTAATCCCCGTGATATGGGGAAGCGCCGCTCCTGTTGTTTGATCCAAGTATTGCAGCAAGAGTCCCGCCGGAGGCAGTTCGGGCGACGCTGCTGTCAGCGAGAACGCTTTGAGCGTTTCCGTGCCGAAGCATGCGCAGAGCCGTTTTTCAGCGGTCGCGGCGGAAAAATGCCAGTCGGGATACAGGTTCTGCAGCATCTGCGGGTATTCGCCGCAGAGCGATTTTACGGTCGGCAGCGTTTCTGCCAGCGATATTTGAATGAGTATTTCGCGGGGCTGAATACGGCCGAGCTCTTTTTTAAACTGCTCATTAAAGGCCGCGCGGGGAAAAGAAGTCGCAAAAAACTCTCCCGTGCTGACGTCTATATACGCGAACCCGACAAAGACATCCGTCGCCCCGTCGCGGGTTATTTCTTTCGGTGTGCAGTAAACCGCCGCAAGATAGTTATTTTGTCCTTGTTCAAGAAAATCTTCCCCTATCGCCGTGCCGGGTGTAATAACTTCCGTGATTTTCCGTTCGGTAAGCTCTCCGGGCACAACATCCGAAACTTGTTCGCAGATGGCAATCTTTTTCCCCGCACGTAAAAGACGCGCAATGTAGATACGCGAGGCGTGATAGGGAATGCCGCACATGGGGCTGCCCGTGCGCTGTGTAAGCGTTAAATTGAGCAACTTGCTCACTTCGATCGCATCATCATCGAACATTTCATAAAAATCTCCCAAGCGGAAAAAGAGCACCGCATCTTTATGCTGCTCCTTCATAGAGAGATACTGCTGCATCATTGGGGTAGGGGAGGCCGATTTTGTCATACTAGTTTGAACTGAGCTCTCTAATAACGGTTTCTGTAATGTCAACCGTCGGACTGTACCAGATAATCGCTTCGCCTTGCTGTAAATTCAGCACCATCGTGTACCCCTGGCTTTCGGCGATTTTTTTGATTGCCGCATAGAGGCGGGCATAAAAAACATCGTCGCTGACAAGGTTTTTCCGCAGCATCGCCAGTTCGTCATTGCAGGCCTTTGAATACTCAAGTAAAAAGCTGGTCTTTGAATCGATTTCAGCCTGATATTTTTGCACGGCTTCTGTTTTTCCGATGGCTTCCGCATCGACTTTTTTCTGCCGCAGCGCGATAATTTCATCGGACATCCGCTGGGTTTCGGCCTGATATTTCGCCTGTTTCGCTTGATAATCGCGCACGGAGCGGGCATCCCGTAAAAAAGTTGCGTAAATCCGGGATGTATCGACAACGGCAAAGCGGGTAATCTGCTGCGCTGATAGTGCTGCGGTGCATATCGCCAAAATACATCCTATCGTCATATATTTTTTCATGTTCTTCTCCTTTTAGTGTCTATACCGGCAGCCGGTGCAGTGTATAGCGGGCACGTCCGGCATCGATGTAAGGGGCCGGATGCCCCTGTTCCGGCTATAAATTCGGAATGCTGAAAGACAGGACAAACCGCCAATCCGCGCCCTTGCCGTTTCCCCACTTCATTTTTCCGTTTTCCGCCTTGAAGGTATTTGCAAACATCAACCGCAGCGGGAATTGAGGAATAACAAAGCGCAGCCCCGGCCCGAAGCTAAAGTAATAATCGTTGATGCTGAGGGTTTTTAAATCGGTGAGATTCTTTTTGACTGCCGCAGAATCGAGGAAAAAGTCGAACGACAGGATTCCGTGCGCTAACGGCCAGCGGAACTCTACCCAATGGTTCAGCAGGACATTGCCTTTCCCGGTGCCGCCGAGCGTCATCCAGCCTCGTCCGGTAAACATACCGTCGATGCCCAATTTACTGCTTTCGCTGATGATACTGTTCGGCATCGGCAGCTGGAACGAAAAGCCGCTATAGAACGCCAGTACAAATTTCAGGTTCCATATTTCGGACACGGGATGGTTGACAAGCGTAAAGTACGCTTCGGCCTTGCTTTCCGATCGGAAAAAGTATTCGTCTTCGGCCTTAGGAATGAGCCCGAAAAAGCTGACCTGTTCGCTTAAAAACCAGCCCTTGCCGGGGTCATAGGCTAAATCGCGGCCGTCGAACGAGAGGCGTGTCCAAAACGAATTGCTGAGCCGCCACTGAGCCTGCTGCCGTCGTACCGTCGGATCCGCCGCGCGGTACAGCGCCGTATTATAGAAGTTCTTTCCCAATGAAAAATTGATACCGCCGCGTAGCGTAATGGTACAGTAGCGCGGATACCAGCGGTACCCGGTATGAATACCGAATGTTGTTTCCATCCTGTCATAGCGCATCCGGTACGCATTGGCTAAATCTTTGTTTTGCTCAAATTCCGCTCGCGATTTAAACGGCCCATACGGGAATACGACGTCCTGGTAATCAAAGAGGGATTTATGGGTGAACGCCAAATCGAAGCCGACCGTCAACGGATGACCGAGGAACCAGTTTTCGGCATATCCCAGCTGGATGGTTTGTTTATCGGTTGCCGCCGTCGCATTGACCGACAGTTCATTGCCGCGTCCTGCAAGGTTCCGTTCCTGCCACTGCACAAACAAAGAGAGCGGAAAGCTATCCGCGTCCGACACACCCGAAAACGTAACGCCGAACTGGATGCTGGCGGTCGATTGTTCTTCGACGTTTAAAATAACATCGATTAAGTCCTGCTCCGAACCGGGCTGTACGTCCGGCACGACCGTTGAAAAATAGCGGAGGTTGAATAAGTTGCGTAAACTGTCCGTAAACTTTGACTTGGAAAAGACATCGCCCGGTTCGAACAGCAGCTCGCGGCGGATCACGTAGTCTTTTGTCCGCTTATTGCCGCGGATAATAATGTTTTCAATATGACTTCTGCTTCGTTCGACAATCGTGATAACAAATGATGCTTTTTTCGTTGCCGAATCGCGCTGCATTGCCCGGTTGATGTAGTTTGAGGTGTAGCCGTTTTCAAAATAGGTATCCGCCACCGCCTGGAAGCCCTGCTCAAACTTGGTCATGTTGAGAACCGTGCCGGGAGCCAGTCTGATTTTTGCCGTTAAATCTTCCGTAGAAAAGATTTTATTCCCTTCAAACGTTGTGCCGCCGTAGGTGTATTGCTCGCCTTCCATGATCACATACGTCAGCTTGACCATATTTTTTTGAGAGTCGGATTCAGTGTCTATGTCGCGGACGATGTTTTCGACGTGTGCGTCAATATATCCCCGTTCGCCGTAAAATTGCTGAATGGCCGCCTTGTCTTCTTCAAGCGCAGCTTCTTTAAAGATACCTTTTACCAGGAATTTTGCGGGTTTTGTGACTAAGACTCCTTTTAAGGCTTTTTCGCCGACGGCTGTATTGCCTTGAAAAGAAACTGATGAAACGATGGTTTGCTTTCCTTCCGTAATTGTGAACTCAAGCGTCAGTCCTCCTTGCGGGTTGTCGGACACATTCGAGGTTACCGATACGGTCGCATATCCTTTTTCGATATAGTAATTTTTGATGGTTTGCTCGTCCGAGTTCTTCTTAATATCGTTGTAGATATCCCCTTTTTTCAAAAGTATCTTTGACAGTAAATCGCCGCGCGAGATTTGATGATTGCCGGTTATCTTAATCAGCGCTATGACGGGTTTTTCCGTAACGTCGAATTCAAGCCGTACATATTGATAATCGATATCGGCAGGCATCGCCTTCGGCACGATGTCGGAAAAATAGTCGAGCGCATATAATTTCTGCAAGATTTCTGAATACGTCTCGTCGGAAAAGGGCTTCCCTTTAAACGAATCGAAAATACCGTCCAATTCGCTTTTGGATACGCTGTTCAGCCCTTGAAAAACGATACTGCTGATCGGTTTATTTTCGTACCAGTTGTCAGGCGCTTGTGCCCACAAAAAATTGACGGATAACAAGAGTATTGTTACGGCAATCACTTTTTTTAACATCAAAGACTCCTCTATTTGTCTGTTAATATGAATATTTCCATGAAAAAGTCAACGCGGCATCCCCTACAAATAACGTATCCGGCTTTGTAGGGGCGACCGACCAACGCAGAAGAAAGAAGGGGGTTGCCATCTCCAAACCGATTTCCGGCTGAAATAATAGATTATTGTAGACAGGACGCTTTGAACCGCTGGTTTTTAATGACTTTGAATCATAATGGTTCAAGTGCAGCAATGCGTCTGCATAAATAGCCGAACCGAAATATTTACCTATATAAACACTTGTATTGTCAAGATAGTTACTCACAGTCAAGGTTGTGTTCTTGTTGATATTGAATAGGTTACCGAAAATAGCGTTTTGCAGCAACAGGGTACGGAACGAAAATGCGTCCAAACCTAAAAAATCTCTAATTTTGCTTTCGGATTTTTTGAGAAACCCGATTTGCGCCAGGATATCCGAGCTGGTTACCAGGAGATTTTGCCACATGTTGTCTTTGCCGGTGTCTCCGATGGCGACTTGGCCCAATAGCTGCATAATTTCGTTTGAAGACCGCGGCGGGTCGGAGTTCAGCGTCGGGTTGAATTCAAACAGCGGCTGGTCTTTTGCCGTCAGGATGAGCCGGATCGGTTCTCCCGACTCATCGCGGTCGCGGATTTCAGCTCGGAGGGTGATGCGCGGATCAACCTCTTTGCCCGTATCGGCAAAATTGATGGAGCCTTCGCGGATATAGAAACTCCGCTTAATATAGAAGACTTCTCCGCCGCGCATTTTAACGTCGCCTTTCATCGAAAAGTCGCCGGTGTTTCCGTTTACCGTGAGCGTGAGCGGAGCTTCGGTCGGAACCAGCGCGCGGAGGATGGGGAAGTCCGCAGTCGGCCAGCGGAACTCCGCTTTGTGCCCCAGCTGCACATCGAGCTTCATGTCAAAATCAATGTTGTTGCCGACTGAATATTTTGCGATGAATTTATCGAGGTCGTTGAATTTAAACACGAAATATCCGGAATCGAAGGCCGCAGAACCGTACAGCCCGATGCGGCTCGGCGTGATGTTCAAATCGATCGTACAACCGGCAAAGCCGTCGGCCTTGAACAACAGGTTGTCGGTTTTCATAACGCCTTTTTTGTCGGCGAGCGTACCGCATTGGACGGCTACGTCTTCAGGTATCCAGCCGGAAAATTCAGCGGTACAGCGTGCCCACAGGTCTGCCGACGGGCCTTTCAGTACGGTGTACGGCACCTCCAGAACCGTATCGTCAGCGATAATGTCGAGCGATACGGGGCCGAAAATTTCGGGCGCATACTGCGGCGAATTGACTTTAATGCCGCGCCCTTCCAGTTTGCCGTTAAACTCCGGCTCAAGGGGCTTTCCGCTTATCGTCAAATCACCTGCAAGCGTCCCTTCATGGAAGATAACATAGCCCAAGCCGGTAATATCCCATATCCGCTTAATATCCGCGCGGAGCTCGGTTAGGCGTAAATCCATCGCTTCTTTTTTTATCGTGCCGTCGAGGCTGAATTTCAGCGGCAGCGTGTCGGCAAATTTCAGCGATACGACGCCGTCGTTTAAAAGGAAGCCGGTAATATCATCGTTTTTACCCGCATACAACGCCGTAACTTCTTTTTCCTTGATAATCGAAATAGGCACTTCATCTTTTCCGCTTGAATCGCCGAATTGCCAATCGCTGAGGTAGGTGTTGAGGGTAAACTGTTCCGCGAGGTGTTTTAATTGCGAGAGCGGATCGCTTTTTGTTTTGTCATCGGGCTGCACTCCGGCAAAGACGCTGCGGATATGGGTCTTCATCTGTTTTGTCGCCGCTTCTCCGGCATAATCCGCCGTTAGAAGGCCGCTCAGATCATCCGCCGAAAAACTTCCGGCAATGCCGGTAACCCGATGCGCGCCCCATTCTATTTTATCGACAGCTAAATCCGCCTTGTTGTTTTCGATAACCAATGACCCTGAAGTGAGTAAGTCCTGTCCTTGGATAAACAGTGCGAGTTGCGGCATTGTAAAGCGGAGCGAAAAAGCGTCCGGAGAAGCGGAAAATGCCGCGTCTGCCGATACGGTATGCGTTTTGCCCTGCGTATAGAAAAACCGTGCGAGCGAGATATTTTCCAGTTTGAGCGCACCGCCGAGCGTGAACGGCTTCGATGGGCTCAAGGATGCGGTAAGGTCAATCGTTTCTGTGGTATCGGGCGAGGCGAGGTGCATTGCGGCGGTATACGCATGCGGTGCATCGGGCGAATCGGCCTCCGCTGCGGGGGTTTTGACCGAGAGCGTTCCGGTCAGCGCGTCTTCGCTGCCGAGCTTCAGCTCCGACAACAGCAGCCCCAAAGGATCGGCCTTTCCCTGAAAGCCGATGCCGAGCGCCGACGGGGTTAAGGACGCGGGGCTTCCGTAGCTGAGATAGCCGGTGTCGATGCTGCAATCCCAATCGGTCGGCTGCACATAGCGGAACCCTGAATCGACGGTTAAAAAGAGCGGCAAAAAGGGAAGGGGCATCTCATTCGTTTTTACGGTGCCTTGCAGCCCCGTCGCTTTGTCATAGAGGGCACTGATCGCCAGTCCGTAATCGCCGTAAATGTTGAGCACATTCTGAGAAAAAAAGCCCTGTATCTGATAGCCGATGGAATTAATGACGAGTGAGCTGTTAAAGATAATGTCGTTTAAACGTTCAAAATCGGCATTGATATTGCCGCGGAGGTACATGTTTTTATAGGATATATCGATATCAGTTAAAGAGAAAGAAGATTGATTACCTTTCAGCGAAACGAGCGCGTAAAAATCGTCCGACTTGTTGGAAACCAAAACGAAACGGATACAGTTGTAAGAAAAGCTGCGCAGGTCGCTTGAGATGTAAAACTCTGTCGTGCATTGGAGGGACTCCGAAACGGCGAGCGGCATGTCGAAATCGGGGAATGCAGCCTGGATAAACCGGGTAACGTTTCCGATCCCAACGGCGTCGAATGCACCGTGCAGTTCCAAAAAATGCGGAGAAACGGCGGTATTGGCCGCGTCGCTTTCGTAAATATACGAGCCGTCAAAGCTGTATTTACCGTATTCGTCTTCGGCCGAAAGCGTGTAATCGGCCTTTTGTCCGGACGGCAGTACGCTCAGATTGATATTATGCAGTTTCCCCTCTCCAATGGTGATGGACGGAATGGTGCACACGAACGCATTCTTTTTTGTAGAAAAGTTTATATCGGCAGCGGCGTAGGTTCCGGAGGGAAGTTTCAGTTTTCTGATTTCCAGTCGGCCCGACGGTACTTTTGTGTCAAGATTGACGGCTATTTTTGAAAAAACATCCAAATCTTTGCCGGAAAGCGCAAGTTGAGAAATATCGATGTCTTTGTCGGTTCCTTCGGCCTTAATATGCAGCTGTGCATCTTCAAACCGGTATGCGGAAAAATCCAACGGCGGAAGGGCTACGCTTAAATCGCTATTCCATCGGAGCTGCTGATCCGTGACGGCGAACTGCACATTGCCGGACATCGTTAACGCGGACAACTTGGCGAGGTCTTTCGGCGCCTGATAGAGCGAGACGGACTGTAACGGGCTAAAATCTTTACAGCTAAAGCGGCCTCGAATGTCATTTGTTTCTACATTCCAGCTTGCGGTAAAATCGATGGGCTGAAAATCCTGCACGGTATTAAAGGTAAACTCCTTATTGCGGTAATCCGCAAAGAGCTTGAGCCGTGATATGCCGAATTGAGCGGTGGAAAGATGCGAAAAATCGGCAACTGCAGAACCGGCCGACAGGTCTTTATTGAACTTTCCTTCTATAGTAAAGGCTGTTTCAGCAAGTCCAATATCCGCGTGTTCCGCATGTTCGTATGACGCAGTGCTGTTGAGACTCACCGTGAGGGCATCCGCATCGAGGCGGCAAAACCCGTCTGCTATTCTGGTATTGAGGGTCTGCACGGCGTCTCTGATCCGGAGGCGGACGTTCTTTATATGCACGGTGAGCAGCTGGTCTGAAAAAAACGAGATCAGCTGCTCGGTTGTATCGGATGCGGATGCGGGGGCATCGTTGGACGATTGCAGCAGCTCCTGAAATTTCGCAGCAAGCGCTTTATTTTCTACAAGGTCAATATCTACAAACCCATTGGCAATATTGACGGCATCCAGCAGATGCTCCGTGTTGCCGAAGAGCGCCTCCCACAACCGGTATTGAATCGAAAAATCTTCAAATGACGCAATTTCCATCTTGCGTTCCGCATCGTATATCTTGACATTCCGCAAAGAAATTGCCCGCAGCAGGGAAGGGGAAAGCGATTCGTATGCGATGCGGATGTTATACGTTTGTTCAAGCTGTGTAAGCAGCATATCCCGCATCGCCGTCAGTTTTCGTTCAAGCGATTGAATAAGAGGGCGAAATACCGCAAAGGAGAGAATAAGTATGCATAAAAAGAGAGAAAACTCTACTTTAGACCGTGCGGTAGGTTTCATGGAAGGCCTATTATATCAAAAAAAAAATTGTTATGATAGAGAAATGATTTTGAAAAATTTTGTTGTTTTTGAAGGAATTGACGGAACCGGCACCACCAGTCAACTCCGCCTTTTGCAGGAGGCGTTTGCTTCCCGCGGTTTAGCTGATCGCGTGCATTTTACCTGTGAACCGACCGGCGGCGCTATCGGGCGGCTGATCCGCGAAGCGCTTTCCGGAGCCGCCGAATTTGATGCAAAAACGGTTGCGTATCTTTTCGGCGCCGACCGCTGCGAGCATATCTATGGAAAAGGCGGAATTTTGGAACAGCTGCAGGCCGGTAAGGCGGTGTTTTCCGACCGGTATCTGTTTTCAAGCCTGGCGTATCAGGGCTTAGCCGCCGGAAAAGCGCTTGCGCACGCGATAAATGAGCCGTTTCCGCTTCCCGAATACCTTTTTTTCTTTGATTTACCGGCAAAAACCGCGATGGATCGGGTAGAAAAGCGGAATATGCCGCGGGAAATTTATGAAAAAGAAGCCTTTCAGCAGCGTGTTTCCGATGAATACGGTGCGGTTTTAGACGGGTATGCCGATTCGGAGCCCGGTATTCGGATGATTTGTGTCGATGCATCGGAAAGTATCGAGGATATTCATCAAAAAATATGGAGTATTGTCCGGAATTTGCCGATAACATGAGAGATGAAAAGGTCGTTTTGTTTAACCGCTGTTTTCTTATTTTTTTCTTTTGCTGTAACGGCGCGGCTGCCTGCTTATTTTGTCAACTATAAGGAGCAGTATTACCGGCTGTATCATGTGCACTATCAACAGTATCCCGACGATACTTTGGAAAATATTTACTGGCTCGAAAAAGCCATCAATGCCGATTTTTGCAATCCGCTCTACGCGTTGGGGAAGATCAAGGATAAAACCGATTGGGAAAAATACCGGTATCTCTTTATGATGCACTTAAATCTCAAAATGGTTGAGCAGCACCTCAGATTGGGGATGAAGTACGATAAGCAGGTTGCATATTTTTATAATGCGCCGTGGAAGGAGCAGAATATCGAAAGCCTTAAAATGGCGGAGGATTGCTATAATACGGCGCTTTTTTATTGGAATGAGGCTGCACTCTGGGCGGAAAAAGCAAATGTGCGGAAGTTTCAGTTTCTTTTTTTAACCGATTTACAGCATTGGGAAGATGAACGGGAGCGCATTGCTCAAAAAAAACTTAATTACGAGCGGACAATCACCCGTGAACTGACACGGCTTGCAAAGGTTCGCGCCGAGTTCACACAGATGGAAGAAACATATTGATAATTCTCACGTAAAAATGCATGAATGATGAATTATCAAGCGTTTGCTAGACAGGGTTGAGGTTTATCGGTATAGTTAAACATTAAAATTGGAGAAGAGAGGCGCTATGTCGCGGACACGAGGGTACAAGAAAACAGAAAATAACATGGTACGGTATATCTCAAGACAGCTGAAAAAAGCTGCGGTATCCGTGCTGTATTTTTTTAAATGCATCATTGACGGCGGCAGAAAGAAACTTACCATTATGATCGTGCCGCACTCGCAGAAAAAGGTGCTGAATTTTCAAACCAGCATTTTCAGTTTGCTTTTTACGCTGCTGGTGGTTATCGGTGTTTTTTCGTCGTTTTTCTGGTTTGCGCACCGGACTGCCGTATCCATCCATGACCTTTCCGCGACAAAAGAGGAAGCCCGGAAGGCTCAGGCTAGTTTGGATGTGCTGCGGGATGAAACCAATGAATTGTTGAAAACGGCTCGGAATTTTCAAGCGGCGCTTACGTCAACCTTTTCTTCTCTCGGCTTAAAAAGCGCCGCTCCTGCAGGCCAAGCGGCAAACGGCGACTTATCGTTTCTTTTTAACATGCATGAAGTTGCGGAAGGTTCACTCAAAGAATCGTCCGAATTACAGCAGCTGACGTCGTATTTGAACGATGCCGTACTGCCCGTGCAGGAAATGGGCAAGCTGCTGAACGTTCAAACCACTCTTTTTTCCGATATTCCGAGTTTGTGGCCGATTAAAGGCGGCATCGGGCATATTTCGATGGCCTTCGGGCAGAACCGCCATCCTTTTACCGGCCAGTGGTATATCCATAAGGGGATAGACCTTTCGACGTACCGCTCCGGAGACCCTATTGTCGCAACTGCCGACGGCCAAGTTGTTACGGTCGAGTATGATCCCGGATGGGGAAATTATATTATCATCAAGCACAAGCACGGATTTTATACCCGCTATGCGCACCTGCAATCCTACCGGGTTACGAGGGGCGAATATGTACAGCAGGGGCAGACGATCGGGTATATCGGTACTTCGGGTATTTCGACGGGGCCGCACTTGCATTATGAAGTGCATATCGGTTCCGATGTTGTCGATCCCATCAAATACCTCAATATAAAAGCATCCAATAAAAAGCGCTAGCTATGGCTAAAAAAAATTTTGTAGATGATATTTCGGTTAATACCATTGTAGGTTCCGGCGCGCTCATTGCCGGAAATGTAACGGTTCCCGGTCTTTTGCGGATTGACGGCGACATAGACGGCGATGTGCGGGCGGAGGGGCGCGTTATTATCGGTGAAGATGCGCGGGTACGCGGCAATATCCGCGCTGCTGCGGTCAGTGTAGGCGGGATGGTACAAGGAGATATTATCGCACCGGATTATGTCGTCATTCTTTCTTCGGGAATGGTTATCGGGTCGGTGCTGACAAAAAAATTGCGGGTTGATGATGATGTGATTCTGCACGGCTTTTGCTCGGCGGCCGGGGATCAGGAAAGCTTTGACGAAGCGGAAAAAAAATATCATAACCGGCAAGCGCTGCATTCTTCTACTTTTTCCTACTCAAAATAAAGGAGAAAAATGGGAAACCAGATAGAAACCTCAAATTATGCAGCGGGAGTCGTTATTCAGCCTGCGTTGCAGGGTGCAGCAGCGCCTTTTGAAAAAGACAAAAAGAAGCCGAATAAATTCAAAGAGATGCTGCGGAGCGTGTTGCCCGAAACGCCGCCTGAGACGGAAGCCGATTTTCTTGAGCGGCTGAACGGGTTGCCGCAGGATGAAGCGATTTCGCTGCTGCAAGATGCCGTTCGGTCTGCCGGAGATACGCTGCGGACGAGGCAAAACCCCGAAACGATCTTACAATATAAGCAGGCTGTGAAGCATTTTATCGGATACATCGCGCGGGAAGCCTATACGGTTACGACGCGAACGCATGTCAGGCGCGATAAAACAAACCGTTTTACCTCGCGCTCTTTTACTCAGATTGTTGTTATCAATGAAAAACTCGATAAGTTTGCCGGAGAGCTTTTGTATGATCAAAAAAGTCAGCTTTTTATCCTTGAACGGCTTGAAGAAATATACGGGCTTATTATAGATTTAATAACATAAAAGGAGTTGCAATGCGTGTTGAATTTGAAGAAACATATATGGAATATGAAGAAATAGATGATCTGAGCTCTTTGGAAGATACCGATGTACCGGCTGCAGCTCCTGCTGTTCCGGAGGGTGCGTTTCCCCATCCGCTCTATCAATTAAAGTTGGATTATTCGCAAGAAACGTTTTATGCCGTCAGTCCCGGTATGCCGCTGCAAAACGGCGCATTTGTCATTGCTCCGACCCGGTATGGCCAAGATATGGCGCGGGTTGTCGGGCCGGTACGGAGCCCGATCGGCGCGTCTCCTAAGGATGTCGTAACCGTTATCCGTAGCGCAACGGAGGCGGATTTTGAACAGGCAAAGGAAAATGCCGCAAAAGAGGAGAGCGCCGGTCAGCTTTTTCGGGAAAAGGTGCTGGTACATAAGCTTGATATGAAGCTGGTCGGCTGTCACTTTTTGCTTGAAGAGCCGAAGGTGCTGTTTTTCTTTACGGCGGATACCCGCATCGACTTCCGTAAGCTCGTGAAAGATTTGGTTGCGATTTTGCGTATCCGTATTGAGCTGCGGCAGATTGGAGTCCGCGATGAATCGAGGATTGCAGGCGGCGTCGGGTGCTGCGGCCGCCGGTTTTGCTGCCATGCGGTAACCGACAAGCTTCGTCCCGTATCGATAAAGATGGCGAAAGAGCAAAACCTATCGCTTAATTCCCTTAAAATTTCAGGACATTGCGGTCGCCTGCTGTGCTGCCTTGCGTATGAATACGACTGGTATGTAGAAACCCGTAAAAAACTTCCCTCAGTCGGCACCGGCCTTTACTACGATAATACCCTTTTCCGCATCAGCGAGGTCAATGTGATTACGGGGATTATCATCCTTTCGGGGGAAGACGGACGGGTTATTTCCGTACCGGAACAGCGTTTTTTCCAGCAAAACGGCAAATGGCGGATAAAAGATTAATAGTCGTTAATCACCCTGTCGTATGAGGTGTGAACTCTCTGCGTTTTAGAGATTTTGTCCTCCGGGCCGGGAGCTTTATTCAGCTTGCTCAGATATGCATAGAGCCTATTTGAGGTATCCTGACTGATGGCGTGTTCCATTCCACAGGCTTCCCGATCGGCTGTTTCTTCCGGTACGCCCAGGATATCGGTTAAAAACTTATACAGCGTATTGTGCCGTTCGCGGACGTTTTTTGCAACAGTACAGCCGCTTTCGGTAAGGTGAACCAAGCCGTAGGGTTCGTGTTCGACAAAGCCCGCTTCTTTCAGTAAACTGAGCCGCTTGTTTACGCTTGCCCGCGACACACCGAGCCGATTGGCAATATCGATAGACCGAATCGATTCGGAACCGTGCGATAAATCATAGATAACTTCTAAATAGTCTTCTTGTGAAGCTGAAACTCTTGCAATCATATCTATACTATATCCTGAATTTTGATACTTTGCAAGTTTGAATTTTGCCCTGTGCAACATTTTTTTGCAGCCTTGAAGGATGCTTTTCATCCTCTTTACATAAAAAATCTTTTTCTATATGATTTTTCTTCATACTCATAGAGTACATAGAGCATCTTTAAAAAACGTGGTCAGCTTTTTAGAAACTCCCATTTCAGCAATATTCTTTTAGATCGCTCTATCATGTAAGTTTAACGACATAGAGGTACATATTGTGAAAAGATCCCAGACTTTTATCCCTACGCTGCGGGAAACGCCTGCAGAAGCGGTCGTTGTCAGTCATCAGCTGTTGTTGCGCGCCGGTATGATACGCCGGTTGGGGAATGGGTTGTTTAATTACCTGCCGCTCGGGTTGCGGACGTTCAGAAAGGTTGAAAATATCGTACGTGAAGAAATGGATGCCGCAGGATGTTTGGAATGTAAGGCGTCGGTGGTGGCTCCGGGCGAAATTTGGCAGGAATCGAAGCGGTGGTACACCATGGGTGACGGACTGCTCAGAATGAAAAACCGGCTTGGGCAAGACTTGGTTGTCAGTCCTACCAATGAAGAATCATTTACTGCGCTGATGCGCTATGAGCTCGGCTCGTATAAAGATTATCCGATTTCAGTGTATCATATTAACACAAAGTATCGTGATGAGATTCGGCCCCGATACGGTTTAATGCGTGCGCGTGAGTTTACCATGAAAGACGCGTATTCCTTCCATACCAATGACGTATGTCTTGATACCACGTATCGCGCATTCGGTGCCGCCTATGAAAAAATCTTTCACCGCTTTGGGCTGAGCGTGATACGGGTACGGGCGGATTCGGGAGCGATGGGCGGCAGCGGGTCTGAAGAGTTCATGGTTGAGTCCGCGATCGGAGACGATACGCTGATTTTGTGCCCGCAGTGCCGTTATTCTGCTAATGAAGAAAAGGCTGCCTGTGCGCCCGATCCCGTGACGGACATCGCCGAAACGCAGGAGCAGTGTGTGAAGCTGCCGACGCCCGATGTCAAGACAATCGATGAATTGGCGGCCTTTTTGCACACTTCGCCGAAAGCCTTCATCAAAACGCTCATTTACCGCGTGACAGAATCCGAGGTAATCGATTCGGAATTCGTGGCGGTCTGTATCCGCGGCGACTTGGAGGTAAACGAGGCAAAATTAGCGGCGGTGCTCAAGGCGGCGTCGGTAGAGCTTGCGTCCAATGCCGATGTGGAGGACATAACCGGAACCGTGGTCGGGTTTGCCGGGCCGGTCGGTTTAACCAAAGCGCCCGTGCTGGCAGACGAAAGCGTTATGCTGATGCATGATGCCGTTACCGGCGCGCTCGAAAAGGATATGCACTATATCCATGTTGAACCGAAACGGGATTTTACCCCTGCGATGGTGTACGATGTCCGAATCGTCAAAGCGGGCGATATTTGTCCGCAGTGCGGCGCGCCCTTCTATACCAAAAAGGGCAATGAGCTGGGGCATATTTTTAAACTTGGGACAAAGTACACTGTCAGCATGAATATGACCTATCTTGATGAAAACGGTCAAAAGCAGTATCCGCTGATGGGCTGTTACGGCATCGGTATCGACCGGGCGCTTGCATCGATTATTGAAGAGCACCATGACGATAACGGCATCATCTGGCCGATGAGCGTGGCGCCGTACCATGTCGGGATTGTGCCGCTGCAGTATGAAGGCGTGATGAAGGAAACCGCCGACCGGCTCTATGATGAGCTGACAGCGCGCGGTATTGAGGTGCTGCTGGATGACCGTGTTGAGCGGCCGGGCGTTAAGTTCAAGGATATGGATTTAATCGGATTGCCGATTCGGCTCGTTATCAGCGATAAAAAACTGCCTAACATCGAATTTAAATTCCGCTCGGATAAAGAGCCGAGCATGCTGCCGCTTGATTCCGTTACCGATTATGTGGTCAACCGGGTGCATACTGAACTGAAACATTATAACGGCCGCGCGTAGCGGGTAAGCACAGTGCCGCAGGCGGGGAAGGACTTTCCCGCTTGTTTCCGTGCTTATCCGTTGGCGCTGCGCTGCAGGGGGCGGGTGCCGGAAACTTCCAGTAATTCCGCCTGATTCCCCTGTACCCGTATCCGCACATATTCCCCGCCGTACAAAACAGCCGCGCCGTGCAGCGAATGTTCCGTCAACGGCAGCGGCAGATAGTTCTCCGTAATGACCGTATGTAGCCCGTTGCGCGGCGCTTCGGTTACGCCGTATACGGTTTTGCCGTCCCATGCTTGTAAGTACGCTGCAGCTTGCCTTTCGGCCAACCCGTTCAGCTTTTTTACCCGCTGCCCGGCAACCCGTTCAGGTATCTTGGGCTGCATGTTCCATGCTTCCGTTCCCGGGCGGGCGGAAAACGGAAACGCATGAATCCCCGCAAAAGAAAGCTCGCTGCACATCCGATACGTGTCTTCAAAGTCATCATCCGTTTCGCCCGGAAATCCCGTGATGATATCCACGCCGATAAACGGATAGTCTTTTATGCGGCGCAGCTCGGTAACCGCACGGTATATCGTTTCCCGCGTGTAGCTGCGGCGCATCTTTCGCAGTACGGCATTGCTGCCCGACTGTACGGAAAGGTGAAAGTGCGGACACACCTGCGGGTGCCCCAGCAGCGGGATCAGCGCTTCGTCAATCCTATCGGGATAGAGGCTTGAAATACGGATGCGGATACGGCTTTTTTCCAAAATCAGCTTGAGTAATCCGGCAAAGTCTCCTGCTTCGCTCCGGTATTGCGATAAATTGACTCCCGACAGCGTTACTTCAGGGATTCCGGCTTTTTCGATGCTGCGCAGCCGCGCAATGACGTCGGCCGCAGGCAGCGACACGGATTTACCCCGCGCAAGCCGAATCCGGCAATAGGCGCAGGCCGCGTTGCAGCCGTCCTGAATTTTCAAAAATGCCCGCGAATGAAACAGAAAGCGGGATGCGCTCAGTGCGAACAGCTGTCGGTTTTGCCGTGCCGGATATAGGACGTTGTGTACGGGCTGCGCGGGCGGTGCATCAAATGTCGGTGTGCCGTTTATTTCTTTTGCCGTTAAACTGGTCAGGAACGTCCGGAGCGCACTCAACAAAAGCACGGTGTCGGGGGAGGCGCTGCTCTGCACTAAGTCTGCAAGGTAGGCCGGGAGTGCAGTCAATACATCTTTTTGTTGACCGGGAAAGGCGATTACGTGCGGGTGCAGCGCCTCTATTTCGATGGCCTCCAGCTGGGCATAACAGCCGGTAACCAGAATGACAGCCTGCGGGTGCGTTTTTGCGAGCAGTCTGATCAGCCGCCGCGCCTTTTGTTCGGCTTTTCCGGTTACGGTGCAGGTATTGACAAAACACAGAACAGTGTGTTCGGGCGGCAAAGAAACGGAAAAGCAGGGAGCCTTCGGCGCGGCTTCCTGCTGAGTTGCGAAAGCCGTTGCAATGTCCTCTTCCGCAAGCGGCTGTGCGGCAGTGCCTTGCTCCGGAATATTTCCAATGCCGGTAACCGGCTGTGCTCGCCGGAGGGCGCTGTGCATTGCGGCTGCGTCGTGTAAAGGGGGCAACTCAGCTGCACCGGCTGATATGTCTCTTGTTGTATTCGAAGCTCCGTAATACCCGGTATGATTATGATAGAGCGAAAATCCTGCATCGGTACAAAGCGCCGCAAAAGATTCCGCTTCCGTTTGATTGAGTCTACAGCCGAGTGTTTCAATGCGTATGGTACATAACTGAGTGTTCATAAACGAAAAACCTACAATTTTGAAAGCGGATACAAGAAGAACCGTAACGATCTGCCGGTCAATTCAGCATGACTGCGAACGATAAGGCTCAGCGTTAGAAGCGGTTCAGTACCCGCTCATAGCCTTTCAGTGCATCAGTTGAATTTTTATTCAGTTGCAATGCGGTCGCATACGCTTCTAACGCTGCGCGGTATTCTTTGGCCTGTTCCCGCGAATAGGCAAGCCGTGTCCACCACCCGCTGTTGAGCCGGTCAAGCCGTACCGCGGCGGAAAATGCAATATCCGCATGCCGGTATTTTGCCAGCCGTAAATACAGCTCACCGAGATGGTAATACACATCGCCCAATTTGGTGCCGTTCGGAGCATAGGCGATATAGTCTTCAAAAAGATGAAGGCTCTCTTCGTTTCTGCCTAAGTGATACAGCGCTTGCGCATGGCTTTCAAGGAGGCGCGGATCATATTGCGACAACGTACGCCCTTTGACAATCCAATCGGCTGCTTCTTGATACCGTTTGTCGGCAAGCAGCGCCCATGCTAAAATAACGTAGCTGTCAAGATTGCGGGGCGTTTTATCGATTTCGGTCAGACACATGCGGGCTGCTTCCTGATAGCGCCCTTCGCGGTACCGTTCGAGCGCATCATCCTTTTGCGCATGGATGTAATATGGAAGAAAAACGAAAATGAAAAGAGCCGACGCCAACAGACGGCTCTTGGACGTTTTGAAACAATGACACACGGTTTCGATGCCTTACTGCCTAGTCATGGTACAAATGCCGCTAAAAAAGCAGCCGCTATCCAGCGTTACTTCCGGCGCCGTAACATCACCGGTTAATTTTCCCGACGAAAACACGTGTACCGATGTCGTAGCTGTAACATTGCCGGTTACTTCACCTTTGATAATGACCCGGTCGGCCGCTATCGTTGCCTTTACCTTCGCATGTTCGCTTATCATTAAATCGCTTGAAGATTGAATACTTCCTTGTACCGATCCTTTTATCATAAAAGGCTTTTCAAACTTGATTACACCATCAAAAAATATATCGGAGGCCAATACCGTATCATAGTCTTCTTCATCTAAATCGATGAGCTCTATTTTATCCGCTTCAGTCATTTTCACAGCATAGCAATGATACGGAGCCGAGGTCAAGAGGCTTTTTCATATCCCATTTTTCGGAAGGACATAAAAGTGAATTGCATATTTTGTATGATTGGTCTAAAATCGGTCGATTAAATATTTTTTGCAAAGCGTTGCAAATAAATCGGAATCCCGAGATGAGGAGATACACATGACTATTTATGATTATTCGGTACCGAATACCGAAGGGACTGATCTTCCGCTGAGCACGTACCGCGGTAAGGTGCTGCTGATTGTGAATACGGCAACGGCGTGCGGATTTACGCCGCATTACAAAGAACTTGAGGCTCTGTACGAAAAGTATCATGCAAAAGGCCTTGAGATTATCGATATTCCGTGCAATCAATTCGGAGCGCAAGCGCCGGGGACGGATGCTGAGATTCGCGAATTTTGCACGACTCAGTATCATACGCAGTTTCCGCAGATGAAAAAATCAGATGTCAACGGAAAGGATGAACTGCCGCTGTATGCATATTTGAAAGCGCAGAAAGGATTTACCGGTTTCGGAACGGGCAAGGCGGCAGAAATGCTGGATAATTATATTACAAAAATCAATCCCGATTATCGAAATAATGATGACATCAAATGGAATTTTACTAAATTTGTTATCGCACGTGACGGTGCCGTTGCTGCGCGGTTTGAACCGACGGCTCCTATGGCCGATGTCGAAGCGTGCATTGTCAATCTTTTGTAGATGAAAGAGGGGTAAGATGATGATTTATTCGTACGGTAAAAAAATAAAAGCGGCTGCGCTGCTGGTTGCGTTAAGCCTTGCCGTTATCGGCTGCGCGACGACCGGGCAGGGAATGCAAAAAAACGAGCAGGCGGAAGCACTGCAAGAACCGGCGGTTTTGGTAGAGCATCCCGAACGCTTGTTCTGGGAACTGAAAGGAAGTACCGGTTCCGTGTACGTACTGGGGACGATTCACGTTGCCGATAAGACCTTTTATCCGCTGGAAGATACTGTCTTGCAGGCGTTTGATAGTGCCGATCGGCTTGTGAGCGAGCTGGGCGGAATGGCGGAGCTTCAGGCGTTTGCCGGAGTGCTGCAGCAGGCGGTTCCGAAGCAGATGAACACCGATCCTGCAAAGAATCTTTTGAAGGCGCTTTCAGAAGAGGATATCGCGCTGTTATATGAAAAAATCGGCGACGATACCGTCCATCAGCTGGCGCTTTTTAACCCGTGGATTTTGAACAGCGTGTTGCTTCAGCTGCTGATGAACCAAGCCGGACTGAATGCCGCCGACGGTATCGATATGTATCTGATTGGGCGCGCCGATACGAGAAAAATTGAAGCGCTTGAAACTGCTCAGCAGCAGCTTGCGGTGCTTTCTTACGGCAGCTTTGAAGATCAGCTGGCAATCTTGAAGGATACGATACGGGCGATGCGTGATCGTGAGCAAACGATAGCAGAGATCGATATGCTGAAACAGGCATATCTCGGTAACGACAAAACACAGCTCTCGCAGCTGCTGCCGAAATGGCTGTCGGCTGTTCCGGCGTCTTTTTCGGCGGAAAAAGCGAAAGCCTATACCGATGCCCTCCTTTTGAACCGAAATATCCTTTGGGCACAAAAGTTTGAAAAATATCTGCGTATGCCCGGTACGACCTTTGTCTTTGCCGGAACTGCGCACTTTCTCGGCGATTCCGGCGTTTTTGAAATCATGCGGAAAAGAGGATCGTTACAGTAATATCAAAACGATATAAATATGTTATTGCAGGAGCAGTTATGGATATCATAAAAAAGCATATCGGGGCGGTTATTTTTCCGGTGATTGTTGCAATGCTTGGCGTTGCGTGCGGCATTCTTCCGTACTTTGCAATCGCTTCCATTGTTACGCAGCTGATAAACGGCGTTACCGATTACCGCGTTTTCTTGCCGTATATCGGGCTTATCTTTGCAGGCTTTGCCGGTGCGATTATCGGGCATTCGATCTCGACCATTGCGTCGCACAATCTTGCATTCAGTATTATTGAAGATACGCGGAAGCGGACGGTTGAAAAGTTGAGCCGCCTTTCGATGGGTACAGTCGAAGGGAAAAGCAGCGGCAAGTGGGCGCAGTTCACAGTGGAAACGCTTGATAAAATGGAACAGCCCATTGCGCACGTCATCCCCGAAGTATTGGCGAATGTACTGATCCCGATCGTGATTGTCGTGATCATTTTTATCCTGAATTGGAAGATCGCCCTTGCGAATCTCGTAACGCTGCCGCTCGGGATGCTTTTTTCGATGCTGATGATGAAAGATTACGAGGTGAAGTCCAAACGGTATATCGAAGCCTCTAAAAAAATGAATGCTGCTGCTGTTGAATATATTCAGGGCATTAAGGTGATCAAGGCGTTCAACAAGTCGGCGTCGTCGTATGATAAATTTCAAAAAGCGGTGGAGGAGAACCGGGACTCAATGCTCGACTGGTATTTGAGCGTGTGCTTTGCGATGGTCGCCGCGATGGAAGTGCTGCCGTCAACGCTCCTTGTCGTACTGCCGGTTGGGCTGTACCTCTTTATGACCGGCGGCATCGCGCTTCCGACGCTGATCCTGTGCGTGTTGCTTTCGTATGCGTCGTATAAGCCGCTCTTAAAAGCGATGGCCTATACGGATGCGATGGCGAATGTGCGGGTCGTATTCGGCGAAATTCAATCGGTACTCGATTTGCCGGAGCTGGTCCGCTCCGATACGGCTCCCGCCCCGCAGGGCTATGACGTCCGTTTTGAAAACGTTGTGTTCGGCTACGGTGAAGGCGAAGCGGGAGGCGCAAAGGTCTTTGACGGATTGAATTTTACCGCAAAAGAAGGCGAACTGACAGCGATTGTCGGTTCCTCCGGCAGCGGCAAATCAACCATTGCAAAGCTGCTCGCAGGCTTTTGGAATATCGAAAGCGGGCAGATCACCATCGGGAACGCCTGCATCGGCAATATGAGCTTGGAACGGAACATGCGCTTGGTTACCTACGTGTCGCAGGAAAACTTTTTGTTCAATAAGAGCATCCGCGATAACTTGCAGATGGCGAAAGAAGACGCAACCGATGAGGAAATCGAAGCGGCGTGTAAAAAAGCGAGCTGCCATGACTTTATCCTGAGCCTGCCCGACGGGTATGACACCGATGCAGGAAATGCCGGGAGTAAGTTTTCAGGCGGCGAGCGTCAGCGGCTCACTATTGCCCGCGCACTGCTGAAAGACAGCCCCATCGTCGTGCTCGACGAAGCGACCGCCTACTCCGATCCCGAAAACGAAGCCATTATCCAACAGTCCATCGACAACCTCGTAAAGGATAAAACCGTCATTATGATTGCGCACCGGCTTTCTACCGTCGTCAATGCCGATAAAATCATCGTGCTGGACAAGGGTCGGATTGCCGCGGAAGGAACGCACGACGCGCTGTTGCAAAGCTCGCCGCTCTATCAAAACATGTGGCAGTCTCATATCAATAGCAGGGATAATTAATATATTCAATGGAGGTTGATATGTCCGATGCAGCGTTTAATTCGATACTTACTGAAGTTGATAATTTGTCGTATGAGCAATGTGCTGCACTTTTTGCACACTTATCTAAAGTTTTTATGGATAAAAAAAATATACGGAAAAACATATCTCCTATTGACCGCTTTTTGCTACTGTGGATGAAAGCGATAGCGATAAAATGCTGGAAGCTGTGCAGGATTGCCGAAGGATAGAACCCTATGAATGGTAGTATCCTTGATACGAATATTATTATTCATATTATGAAGGGAGATGCAGTTGTTGCAGATGCCGTTAGGAAAATCAGGGGAATTTATGTTCCGGTAATTGTACTGGGAGAACTTCTATTTGGAGCTGAAAAATCTCATCTTAAACAAAGCAATAGAGACAAATATTTACAGTTTTGCCTTTCGTATCCATTACTTGATGTTACAAAAGATGTTGCACAAAATTACGGAAGATTAAAGTATGCTTTACAAGCAAAAGGAACTATCATCCCGGAAAATGATATGTGGAGTGGAGCAATAGCAATAACCCATGGAATGACTGTTCTCACAAAAGATAAGCATTTTGAAAAGATTCCGAACTTATAAATAATAAAATTATAGGGATTGTTAGGATTTATGAGAACTTTGATGATACGGAATGTACAACTGACTGATGCCAAGGCTATCCGGGATATCAACGAGGTTTCGTTCGGCTATAAAACAACGGAGACGGTAACCGAGCTGCAAAGAGCAAAGCTCTTGGAAGATGCCGCGCACACTGTCCGAAACCCTGAAACACCGCCGATATGACCTTGACGCTGCTGCGGTGCGTACTTATACTGTCCTTTACGGCTGTTCTAAAAATAAGATTTTTAGCGCTGCCCGTCAGTGTGCAGAAAAGAAGTAACATACGGTCTACCGTTTTCGGAATGCGGAAATATCGGGGCGTACATTTGAACAACGTACACGGCTTTTGGAAGGGGGAAAATCGTGAGTATTGGAATGATCATCAATTTGATGCGTACCGGTATTTTTCAAGTATTTATTTTAGCAGCTCCAATCCTGCTGGCAGCCTTAGTTGTCGGTTTGATTATTGCGATTTTTCAAGCAACGACCTCTATTCAGGAGCAGACGCTCACCTTTGTCCCCAAGATTTTGACGATTTTGGGAATGCTTGCGCTGTTGGGCGGCTGGATGTCCGGTGTTCTGCGGGATTATACCATCCGTCTTTTTGAAATTATTCCGCAACTGGTGCAAGGGTAAGCCCGGTAAGGCAGCGTGAATAATGGATCCTAATCCTTTCTCATTTCTCCTTGTGAAAGCGCCGCTGTTTTTTCTGGTGAGCGTGCGTATCTTTGCGATGATTTCTACCACGCCGCTGTTATCCACGCGGGCGGTGCCGCGTATCGCTAAAATAGCGTTGGCCGGGCTGGTTGCTTTTTTGGTTATGCCTTCCGCATATGGAACACTGCTGGATGTGCCCGGCTTCAGTGCCGAATACGTGCTGTTTGCCGTTGGTGAAGCGCTTCTCGGTGTGCTGACCGGCTTTTTTATCAGTATCATTTTTGCAACCTTTAGTACGGCTGGGCAGTTTTTTTCATATCAGATGGGATTCGGCGTTTCCGAAGTATATGATGCGCTTGCGCAGATTGAAAATCCACTGATGGGGCAATTCCTGAACTTTATTGCGGTATTGATTTTTTTGCAGATAAAAGGCTTCCAAACGCTGTTTTTAGGCGGTGTGCTGCGCAGCTTTCAGTCGATCAATTGTTTTTTATTCATTGAACGGCAGGAGTTGCTGACGTCTTTCCTGTTGACCAATTTAAGCAGCCTGTTTTTGAACGCCATGATGATTGCGATGCCGGTGATGGGTACACTGTTTTTAGTGCATGTTTCGATGGGGCTGCTGTCGAAGGCCGCTCCGCAGATGAACCTCTTGTCGGAAGGTTTTCCTATTACGATATTGCTGACATTCTTTCTATTAACAGTGTCGCTACCGTTGATGGCGGACTTCTTTATCAGAATAATGAATAACGGTTTTGTCGCGTTTCAAACCTTGCTTATCCGCGCAGGCGGCGGAGGTCTGTGATGAGTGCCGATACGATTCCTGTTCCGCCGCGTTGGATGTCGGTACCGTGCGCGGAAAAGCCGGGTGCGGAGCGGCTGACGAAGCCGGAAGCTGCCCCGGCGCTTCCGTTTATCGACTTACAGTGGTTTGCTGCCGAGGATGAAGGCCGTACCGAAGACCCGACCGATTATAAAATCCGCAAGGCCCGTGAAGAAGGGCGTGTCGCAAAAAGCCAGGACATTAACGCCGCGTTGGTGCTGCTGTTTCCCGCAAGTGCGTTGATCTTTTTGTCTTCCTTCTTCTTGGATGACTGTATGGAAATATTGCGCTTCTTTTTTTTACGGAGCACACAGGGAGATATCCGCAGCGGTATTTGGTTCGGCATCTTTGTGCAGTATTTTTTGAAGCTCGCATTGCCGCTTGCGTTGATTGCGATGGCCGCCGGGGTCATTGCAAATATTATTCAAAACAACGGTTTTTTGTTTTCAACCAAGCCGATTCAGCCTCAGTTTAACAAGATTGTTCCCGATTTTATCCGCTTTTTTAAACGGGCGCTCTTTTCGTCGGAGGGGCTGTTCAATTTTGCAAAGTCGTTGACAAAGGTTGCCGTGCTGGTTTTTGTTGCCTTTCTGATTATCAGAGCGAATATCCAGCAGTTTATCGCGCTCCTTTCGGTCAGCTTTGTGCAGTCGGTCTTTTTCATCGCAGGGCTCGCGGCAAAGCTGCTTGCGTCGGCGGCTCTCCTTTTGCTGATTCTCGCCATTCCCGACTATTTCTTTCAGCGGAAACAATTTATCGATTCGCTTAAAATGAGTAAGCAAGAGATAAAAGAAGAATACAAGGAATTGGAGGGAGACCCGCAGGTCAAAGGCAAAATCAGGCAGCAGATGCAGGCGATTCTGTCTCAGAATGCGATCCGCAATGTGCCCAAGGCCGATGTGGTTATTACTAACCCGACGCACTACGCAATCGCCATGCAGTGGGACTCAAAAACGATGGCGGCGCCGATGGTGTTGGCAAAGGGCGCTGATGCGATGGCGCAGAAAATCAAAGCGATCGCCCGCGAAAATCATATCCCATTAATTGAAAACAAGCCGCTCGCCCGTGCGCTCTATGCGAAAGTCCAAATTGGTGATATAATCCCAGAGGAATATTATCGGGCTCTTTCGTTAGTGTTTGCGGAAGTATATACACTCAATAACAAGAAACAGGAATTTTATAGAAGATAATCATGGCCGGAAAAAAATACAATATCGATATGGCAGTTGCCTTCACCGTCATTTTGATGGTGTTGTTGTTTATTATACCGCTTCCAACGGTGCTGCTGGATTTTTTTATGGCGCTCAATTTGACATTCAGCCTTGTTGTGTTGCTGATTGTACTGTTTACGGCGCGCGCGACCGATTTTTCGGTCTTTCCCTCATTATTGCTGTTGAGTACCATCTTCGGCTTGGTGCTGAACGTCTCCTCCACGCGGTTAATCCTTTCAAAGGGTGAAAAATTTGATGGAAAAATGATACAGGCGTTCAGTTCCTTCGTGATCGGGGCATCGGGCAGTCAGGGACTCGTGATCGGATTCGTCATCTTTATCATTCTGATTGCAGTGCAGGCGTTCGTCATTACGAAAGGCGCGAAACGTGTTGCGGAAGTGTCCGCTCGTTTTAAACTTGATTCGCACCCGACGAAAAGCATGTCGATCGATGCCGAGTATAATGCCGGGATCATCACCGATGAAGAAGCGCGGCAGCGGAAAGAGCAGCTGCAGCGTGAGGACGATTTTTACGGCGCGATGGATGGAGCCAATCAGTTTGTCTCCGGTAACGTGAAAGTCGGTATTTTTATCACCGTGGTCAATGTTATCGCCGGGCTGATTACCGGTATGATCTTCCGCAACGAACCGTTTTCCAATGCGCTGCGGACGTATACGACGCTGACGATTGGAGACGGCTTACTCGCACAGCTGCCGTCGCTCTTTTTGTCGGTGGCAACCGGCTTGCTTGTTACCCGTATGATCGACGAAGGGTCGTTCGGTCAGGATATAAAGAAGCAGTTTTCGCAGATCGGCTGGATTTACTTTGTCGCCGCAGGTACCCTTGCGATTATGGGCGTACTTCCCGGCTTTCCGCATACGGTGTTGTTTCTTATTGCGTTGATGCTTGCGTTTGTCGGATGGAAAATCGTTAGAGATGAGCTTTCGCATAAAAACGTGAAAGAAAAGCAGGCGGTGCAAAAGCAAGGCGGGGCGCAGCAGCGTACCGGCGGCGGAGGAGAACCCGCTGCAGGGGAAATTGCCCCCATCGTGCCGCTTGATCCGCTGTCGTTGGAGCTGGGCTATGCGCTTATTCCGCTGGTGGATAAGGACAAGGGGGCCGAACTTTTGGAACGCATTACCCGCATCAGGCGGGAAGCGGCGTTAGACCTCGGTCTGGTAGCTCCGCGCATCCGCATTATCGACAATATGCGGCTTGAACCGAGCGAATACTGCTTTAAGATTAAGGGTGTAGAAGTTGCGCGGGGCAAGATACGGATGGGCTGGTATCTTGGGATTAATCCCGGCGGCGTTTCCGAAGAGATACCGGGTGAGCGCACCGTCGATCCGACGTTCGGCTTGCCTGCCGTGTGGATATCGGAAGAGAACCGCGACCGAGCCGAGCGGGCCGGGTACACGGTGGTAGACCCTCCGGCGATTATCGCAACGCACCTCACCGAAGTCATCAAGAAACATGCCGCCGAAATTCTCGGCAGGCAGGAAGTCCAGGGCATTATGGATGCCTTGCGGAAGGATTATCCCGCGGTCATTGATGAGGCGGCAAAGGTGTGCAGCCTCGGCGAGGTGCAGAAGGTCTTGCAAGGGCTTTTACGGGAGCAGGTGTCTATCCGCAATACTATCGTCATTCTGGAAACGCTGGCGGATTTCCGTCCGATTACCTCTGATGTTTCGATTCTTGTTGAAAAAGTGCGGCAGGCACTCGGCCGGCAGATATGTCTTCAGTACGCTGATGAAAATAAGATGTTGCATGTACTGACAGTTGAGCCGTCGCTGGCGCAGAAAATTATCGAAAGCAGGATTGATACCGTGAACGGGCCGATGGCCGCGTTGGAGCCGTCCGAGCAGCGGATGTGGATACGTTCGCTGGTGCAAGCGGTTACGACGGTACAGAAAAGCGGGTTTTTGCCCATCGTACTGGCGCCGGAAGCCTCGGCGCGTATCTTGATTAAAAACTCAACCGATAGGGAAATACCCGATCTGGTCGTACTCTCCATCCCCGAAATCGCAAAAGATATACAGGTTGAAGTTATCGGCGAGATCAGATTGGAGCAGGATAAAAACTAATGGAAATTTTTGTTGAGCAAGGCCCGACCTATGATAAATGTGTAAAGAAAATTACCGATAAATACGGCGAGGATGTTACGATTCTGCGGCGGAAGAACATTATCGTGAATCGGTTGTGGAAATTTCTCAAAGCTGATGCTGTGGAGGTTACCTTTTCCGTCAACGATAAGCTACCCAAGCGACCTTCTTTGCTTTCGGAACAGCCGCAGCGGCTGCCTTCGATGCAGAGCGAGCCGGTAAGACGGTTGGATGAAGAGACGGAACGGCTGAAAATCGTCAAACGGTATGCGGATAAAAATCCCGCTGCGGCGGAGCAGCTGCAGCACTATGTCGATAGTATGCAGAAAAGGCGGGCTGAAAAAAAAGCCGATGTATCAATGACGGCCGAGCAGGCGGTTTCGCTTGAAAAACTGGTTGAGACGGTTGACCGGCTTGTTGCAAAGGTTGAAAAGCAAAACGCATCTCAGCAGGATGCCGAGCATATCAACATTATGAAGGTACAGAAAATCCTTGCGGAAAATGATTTTTCCCCTGCGTATATTACCGAGCTTTCGGCTCGGCTGAAAAGCGAGCTCAGTTATACTGAAATTGAAAATTTTCAGCTTGTGCAGCAGCGACTTTATAGTGTGCTGGCCGATGCGGTGAAGATCAAGTCGTCCGACAACCAAGTCAAAACCAAAATTATCCTGTTAGTTGGGCCGACGGGTGTCGGAAAGACAACGACGCTTGCAAAGATCGCTGCGCAGTATATCGGGAAAAAGCTTGAAAAGCCGCTGCGGGTGAAGGTGATCACGATCGACAACTGGCGTATCGGTGCGGCGTATCAGATGAAGCGGTACTGCGAATTGATGGATATTCCGCTGATGGTTGCGTCGAGCCCGACTGATGTACGTGCGTATATGGATATTTACCGCGAGGAAGCCGATGTGATTTGTATCGATACGATCGGACGCAGCCCGAATGACCATGAAAAAATCTCCAACATGCAGGAATATTTTGCAGAACTGGGGAATGATGCGGAAATATACCTTGCGATATGCGCCGGGACTCGTCTGAACGATATTCGCGAGATTATGAAGCAGTATGCGCTTTTTAAGTATCAAGCGCTCATCATTACAAAATTTGATGAAACGTCGTGTATCGGTAATTTATTCAGTATTATTGCGGAAACAAATATCCCGGTAGCCTATATCACGGCCGGCCAAGCGGTACCGCAGGATTTGATGCCCGCAGATGTTGAAACTTTTTTAAGAAAATTGAAAGGGTTTTCTATCGATCAGGAATACATCGATCGACTGTGTAATAAGGATCGGAATCAGTTTCTGAATGCTTCGGTCGTGTAGGATAGGTGTAACGGGCAGCGGCTTTTTGGCAGCTGTTCGGCTGTGCTGCAAGCGGCGCTGCTGAATGCACATGTTCGATATGGCTGCGTGAAGAAGGCCGAGTTTCCGGCAATGTTCGAGGAACCTCAAAAATGTGGAGAAAACAATGGGTGATCAAGCGGACGGATTGCGTCTTTTAATGAAGGAAATACACAAAACCGCGGAAGATGGGATGACGCATGACGATACCCGGAAAACGCGGATTATTGCGGTTACGAGCGGGAAAGGCGGCGTAGGAAAGACAAACATCGCAACGAACCTGGGTATTGCGTATGCGCAGACGGGGAAGAAGGTGATTGTTATCGATGCCGACCTCGGCTTGGCAAATGTGAATGTCATTGTAAATATTATTCCGCAGTATAATTTGTATCATGTCATAAAAAAACAGAAAAAGATGTCGGAAATCATTATCGACACGGAATATGGGATTAAACTGATTGTCGGCGCGTCGGGATTTTCAAAAATCGCTAATATGGGCGAGACTGAGCGCGATGAGTTTATCAAAGAAATGTACACGCTTTCCGATGTTGATATTATCATTATCGATACGAGCGCCGGGGTTTCTAAAAACGTACTGAGCTTTGTGGCTGCCGCCGATGAAGTCGTCATTGTTACGACGTCCGAGCCGACCGCGATTACCGATGCTTACGGTATCATCAAGGTGATTGCAACGGAAGTTGAAAATATGAATTTGAACCTCAAGATGATTGTTAATCGGGTGGATTCTGCGGCGGAAGGCAAGAAAATTGCGGATCACATGATAAAAATAGCCGCTCAGTTTTTAAATCTTAAAATCGAATATCTCGGCTTTATCTATAATGATCAGGCCGTAACCAAAGCCGTGTTAAAACAAAAGCCGTTTATCATTGCCGAACCGAACGGGAAAGCGTCCGGTTGTTTAAAACATATCGTATCCCGCTTGGAAAAAACCGAAATTCCCGAAAACGGCGGCCTAAGCGGCTTCATTAAAAAGCTGTTCGGCCGGAGCTAGGCCGATTTTGATCTTCTCGCCCTTGTATTGCTTGCGGTGCGTCTAGCCGTCCCGCAGGCATCCTCTGGCAAGCCTTACGTTAGCGGCTGTTCTGCGGGAAGGTGCACATTCGTCTTCCGTATGATACGTATTTCAAGTAGTTTCTCCTCTTTTTATACTTTATTCTCAAACCTGATGATTAAAAAATAAGCGACGCCGACGGTATATTATTTAGTGTAAACGATACCGACATTGACGGCAACCGGAATATGTACATTCCAGATACGATCGGGGGCGACGACGGTCTGTATGCCGTTTTGCTGCAGAACGAGCGTACTGGAACTGCCGCCGTCGAGTTGGAGGGCATCGGACGCGCCGAGTTCGCGCATCAATGCGGCTGTTTCCGTGTATGAGAGCCCTTGGCTTTTCCGTTTGTTTTCGCCTTCAACTGCGACGATGAAAAGCGTTTTGCCTCCGTCCGCAAGTCCGACGGCTGTCCGGGAGTCTCGGCGTTCAAGCTTTTGCGGAAGCGTCCTGCCTTCGCGCAAGATCGTCCAAAAACCGCCCACGGCATGACGGACATCGTCTGAAAACGCGTCTTCGGTTTGCGAATCGATAATTCGCGCGGTACCGTCCCGGTAAAACAGCAGCGCACCGTAGCGGGGATTCGGCATGCTCATCTGCCGGAAGTCCGTAATATGAATACCGGTAATCGTATCATACATGCTGAACAAAAGGGATCGGGTGTTAAACGGCGCCCCGTTGAAGGCTGCAATCGTGTTACGTCGAATCGCAAATGCCTGAGTGGTTTCGTTTTTGATGCGGCCGCCAGTATCGAGAAACCGGGACGCTTCGGAGGTTACGACTGCGATTGACGGATGCGAAAGATCAATCCGCACGACGTGCGCTACAAACGGAAGCCGCGCATCGTATATATCGGCGGTGTCGGCCCCCGGGCAGAGGTTTTTCCAGTAAACGGCGCCGAGAGACGGGTGATACGGCGTCTCCGTATCGTGCAGCGAACTGGGCCGGCTTGCGCATCCCGTACCGAGCAGTCCCCACAGTGCAAGCACCGACAGCACGATACTGGCATATCGGGTGACCCTCTGCCGATGCGCGGCAGGGTGTCCGCAGCGGGTATGCCGATTGAAAAAGCATGCCGGAAGCCGGAAATGATGCTGTGTCTGCGGCTGCGCGGATCCGTTACATACCGTATCCGTACCGCGTATATATAAATCGTACTGCGTCGTCATGTGTTTTCTTATGCGCTCCTTTTCCGATGAGGGCAGCCTCAATGCCTACACCCGCTCTGTCTCCGCGGATACTATACCACGGTTTTCCGGCTCCGGCAGTACCTTTGTCCATGCCGGAAGGAGCGTTTGCGGCTCTTTCCGGTCGGCAACGAGCGCGGTAAAAAGCGGGTTGAGCCGCGGCAGCACCGTATCCAGCAAGGCGAACTCCGCCTGCGAAAAAGGGGAGAGCACATAGCCTGCAATATCGGGATGTTCGGCGCTGCTGCTTTTTTTCCCGCCGGGGCGCCCAATGCCGATTCTCAGCCGCCAAAAGTCTGCTGTTCCCAGTGCTGCTTTCACGGAACGCAGTCCGTTGTGGCCGCCGAGTCCGCCCGACCATTTGAGGCTTAGTGCGGCAGGCGGTAGTTCCAGCTCGTCGTGTACGATAAGAATTTCCTCAGGCGGAATTTTGAAAAACTGAGCCGCCTCTCCGACGGCTTCGCCCGATAAGTTCATGTATGTTTCAGGCTTTAACGCATGAATCGCCTGCCCCCCGGTAAGCGAGGGGGGAAACCGTCCGTACAGCCCGCGGAATTTATGCTGCCATGAAAGCCCTGCGCAGATGTGCAGTTGATCCGCAGCAATCCACGCGGCGTTATGCCGGGTGCGTTCATACTCCCGGCCGACATTGCCTAAAAACGCTATCAACGAAATCATCTTTTTTACCTCTTTTTATTTTTGCATACGGCCGTTCGAGCATGTCCAGCAGGCTGTATAGCTCCGTATCGCTTTGCTTATTCTTTTACCTTTGTGTCGATTAAAATGGTAACCGGTCCGTCATTGTGAATGTCAACCTGCATATCCGCGCCGAATTGTCCGGTTTTAATCGGTTTACCGAGCGCATCGCTCAGCGTGCGGATGCAGCGTTCATAGAGCGGGATTGCAACGGATGGTTCCGCCGCTGCGTTAAAAGACGGACGGTTTCCTTTTTTCGTACTGGCAAACAGCGTGAACTGGCTTACCAGCAATATGTCGCCCTGCACATCGGCAATCGCGCGGTTCATCTTTCCGTCGTCATCCGCAAAAATCCGCATCCCTATAATTTTTTTGACCAGCCAATCGATATCATCATCGGTATCTTCAGGACAGATGCCTAATAAAATAACAAAACCGCGCCCGATCGTCTGCGGTTCAATGCCCTCAATGGCCACGCTTCCCGACCGTACCCGCTGTATTACCGCTCTCATGGAGTGCTCCTTATTAGTGTGTGTAGTGCAATGCGATATGATGCATTAAGTTATGCGATATCGAGCGTTTCTGTGGAAAATTCCTTTTTGCGATAGTGTACTCAGAGCTAGGTGCAAAATCAAGCGTGTGGGGCAATATTCAGCTTGAATTGAAGATGCATACCGAGCCTCTCACCCGATCCGGTTATCTCCGGTGTGGCTAAAACAAAGCTCAAAACGGTATCTTGCATAAACTTTTTCTTTATGCTAATATCAATAAAGAACTTTATTATCCTTTAAGTCATGCAGGAGTCGTTCAAACGGCTCTTTTTTTATTTACGGGAGTTGAGGCAATGGAATATGTGCAAAAAGAAACTGTTCCGTATTTTACCGATTATGAACAGCTGGTTACCGGTCTTGGCTACAAGTTGGTAGATTTGCAGATTCTTCATCAAAAATCAATGTATCTTATTAAAGCGGTGATTTACCGTAATGCCGGAGTCGGTATTGATGATTGCTCAAAGGTGCATCGCGCGCTTTTAGCCCGTGCCGAAGTGCTGCTCAATTCTCAAGATATTCAAATGGAAGTAAGTTCTCCCGGGCTTAATAGGACAATAAAACATGCTACGGAATTTCGGGCCTTTGTCGGCGAACATATAAAGGTGTTGGAAGTTTCCTGTTCCGATTGGCTTGAAGGGGAATTGGTATCGGCGGATACGGTAAAGATCGGCTTAAAAACCTCTGACGGGCAAAAAGATATCCCTTATACGGATATAAAAAAAGCGAAATTGAATAAGATGTAAGGAGTCGGGTTAATGGCTGGTGTAAAGAATGAAGACGTCCGCAAATTCGCACAAGAAAAAGAGCTGGATGAAGATCTGGCGTTTAAAATTGTTGAACAAACGTTAAAGGCTGCATATAAAACTACTTTTAAAACCGATGCGAATGCTGTGGTTATTATCGGCGATGATGCGGTAAATATATACGCGCGTAAAAAGATTGTTGATGATGTAATTAATCCCGTGCTTGAGGTTGATATAGATGAAGCGGTTAAACTTGCCGCGGACTGCGAAATCGGCGATGAGCTGCTTTTTGAACTCGATCCTAAAGATTTTAAACGCGGTCCTATTCAGGCGGGCGTACAGCGGGTGCATCAGTCAACGCGGGAGATTCAAAAGGATAGCATTTATTCCGAATATAAAGCGAAAGAGGGCGAAATTATCATCGGATATTATCAGCGGAAGAAAAATGATAATATCTACGTTGATCTTGGAAAGGTTGAAGGGCTTTTACCGAAAAAATTTCAGCTGCCGCAGGAAGTGTATCATCCGAATGATCGAATTAAAGCCCTTATAAAGGAAGTAAAAAAACATCGGCAGTCAAATGTCGTACAGCTGATATTGTCCCGTACCGATCCCGATTTCGTCCGGCGCTTAATGGAGCTGGAAATACCCGAAATCTACGATAATATCGTCGAGCTGTATAAGATTGTGCGGGAGCCGGGATATCGAACAAAAATAGCGGTTATTTCTCATCGTGATGATGTCGATCCTGTCGGTGCGTGTGTTGGGCCGAAGGGTGCGCGCATTCAGACGATCATCACCGAGCTTGAAGGCGAAAAGATCGATGTGCTGGAATATTCAAGCGATCCGACGGTGTTTATCGCTAATGCGCTTTCGCCGGCCGATGTTGTGAATGTCGTTATTCTTGACGAAGAAAAGCATACGGCGTTGGCCGTGGTTGCGGAAAGTCAGCTTTCAATCGCAATCGGTAAGCAGGGTATGAATGTGCGGCTTGCAAACCGTCTGGTAGACTGGAGTATCGATGTTAAAACCGAAAAACAGTTCCAAGAGATGGATATCCATGCTGAGTCCCGTAAGGCTGCGGAAGAGCTCTTTAATGATGATGTCGTGTCGCTTGCCGAGGTGTCCGGGATTGATGAAGAAACGCTGGCTTTGCTCCATTCGCAGGGAATTGACACGGTTGAGCAGTTCTTGGACGTGCCGTATGATACGCTTTGCGCGATTCCCGGTATGACGGAAGAAAATGCGAAGGCCGTCCAGGCGCTTGTTAACGAGTCGTTTGAAATAGTTGATGAAGGTGCAGCGCCGGTAGACGAAGTGCAGGCCGATGATCAAGAAGTGGCTGCATCGGATGAAGATGAAGAAGAAGTATATGAGTGCCCCGAATGCGGCGCTCCCATTACGATCGATATGACAGTCTGTCCTAACTGTGGTGTCGGTTTAAGTTTTGAATACGAGGACGAAGAATAGGAGTCGTATGGCGGAAGGTATCGAAAATACTCAGGAACAGAAAGTTATTCTCAAAAAGGCTAAGCCTGAATCAGCGTCGGCGGTGGCAGCCCAAACGCAAGCCCCGCCGCCCCCGGAACAAAAAACGGTGCGGATGGTAGTCAGACGGAAAGTAAAACCCGTTGCGCATCCTCCGGCAAATGCCGGTGAAGCTCATGCGAGCGCCGGTAATGCGAATCCTGCTCAGAGCGGCGATCGTCCGTCCGGGGGACAAAAGAAACAGCTTGTCGCATCTTCCGCTCCTGCGGCTCTTCCTGCACAACCTAAAAAGACTCCGGAAGCGGCTGCTTCAGTCTCCGAAACGAAACCTGCGGGGCAGCAGCAAAACAGTGAGAACCGGCGTGTGCAAAAGCACGGTAATGAGCGTTATGATAAAAACCGCCATGACCGGCCGGTGAAAAAAGATGTGCCGGAGACGCAGGCTCATACGCAGCCGACCGATAAAACCGATAATAAAAATCAAGTACGCGCACTGGACTTGAGCAGCAAACGGCCTGACCGCCGCGCCGGTAACCTAGCAGGCGGTTCCAAACCGACGAGCCGCTTTGGAAACCAGGGAAATAGACGGCGCCAAGGTTTTGGCGGGGCTCAGGGGCGTCCTGATGGGCGCACCGGTCAGGGCGATGGACGCGGTGATCAGCATAACCGGACGGGACGCCCCGGCGGATATACTCAGGATCGGCAGCGTCCGGGCGGTTTCAATAGAGGCGGACTTGCAGGCGGCCAAAACCGCGGCGGTGCGGGCGGACGCACGATGGCCAGTCCGATGCCGCTTGAAACGAATAAGCAGCAAAACAATAAAAAAGCTTTTAAGGGCAAGAAAACCTATTCGCGTAAAGATCAGGAAAACGAGTTCTTTGAAGAGAAGCTTTTGCAGCAGAAAAAGAAAGCGAAGGAAAAGATCAGCGCAGTTCCCAAGAGCATTGAGATGATGGAATCGATTTCCGTTGCGGAATTGGCGCGGAAGATGAACCTGAAGGCTTCCGAGTTGATCGGTAAGCTGATGGAAATGGGCATGATGGTTACGATGAATCAGTCCATCGATGCCGATACCGCCACCATCCTTGCTTCGGAATATGATTGTGAAGTAAAGATTGTCAGTTTATATGATGAAACTATCATCGAAACGGTGAGCGATGAAAATGCCGAGCTGCGCATCAGGCCGCCGGTTGTTACCATCATGGGACATGTCGATCACGGTAAGACAAAAACACTTGATGCCATCCGCAGTACGAATGTTACCGCTCAGGAGTTCGGCGGTATTACCCAGCATATAGGCGCCTATATGGTGTCTACGCCGAAAGGAAATATCACGTTCTTGGATACGCCCGGTCACGAGGCTTTTACCATGATGCGTGCGCGGGGCGCTGAGGTTACCGATATTGTCGTATTGGTTGTCGCGGCTGATGACGGTGTTATGCCGCAGACGATTGAAGCGCTCAATCATGCGAAAGACGCCCATGTTCCGATCATTGTTGCTATCAACAAGATCGATAAGCCCGAAGCAAATCCCGATAAGATTAAAACACGGCTCGGTGAGCTTGGGCTGGTAGCTGAAGAGTGGGGCGGCGAGACCATTTACGTGCCGATTTCCGCATTACAGAAGAAAGGTATCGATGACTTACTCGATGCGATCCTGCTGCAGGCAGAGGTGCTTGAGCTTAAGTCCAATTATGACTGTAAGGCTGAAGGTAAGGTCGTTGAATCCAAGATTGATCACGGCCGCGGTATTGTTGCTACCATTATCGTGCAGCGCGGTACGCTGCGGACCGGCGATCCCTATGTCGCAGGGGTGTATTCCGGACGGGTGCGCGCGATTTTCAATGATAAAGGCGAAAAGATTGATGAAGCAACGCCGAGTATGCCGGTGGAGATTTTAGGCCTTGAGGGAATGCCTAACGCAGGTGATCCTTTCCAGGTAACCGAATCAGAGCGTATGGCTCGTCAAATCTCGGTAAAACGGCAGGAGCTCAAGCGCTTTGAAGATGCACGGAACGTTAAGAAGGTAACGCTTGATAATCTCTATGAAACGATCACTGAGGGCGAGGTTCTGGAGCTGAAGGTGATTATTAAGGGCGACGTGCAGGGCTCGGTTGAAGCATTGAAGCAATCGCTGGAGAAATTGTCTACCCGCGAAATCCGCCTGAATGTTATTCATGCGTCTGCAGGAGCAATCAACGATTCCGATGTCATGCTCGCGGCCGCAGACTCTAATGCGATTATCGTCGGATTTAACGTCAGACCGACGCCGCAGGCAAAGGTGCTTGCCGAACAGGAAAAGGTCGACATCCGCAAGTACAATGTCATCTATAAAGCGGTTGAAGAAATTCAGCAGGCGATGGAAGGCATGCTCAGTCCCGATATTAAAGAAAATGTGATCGGTATGGTTGATATCCGCAGTGTCATTAAGGTGCCTAAAGTCGGAAATATCGCCGGTTCGTACGTACTTGAAGGTACGGTAAAGCGCAGCAGTACCGTGCATCTGATTCGGGATGGCATTGTCATCTTCTCCGGTAAGCTGGCCTCATTGCGCAGGTTTAAAGATGATGTGAAGGAAGTTGCTGCAGGATACGAATGCGGTATCGCGCTTGAAAACTTCAACGATATAAAGGTCGGCGATCAGCTTGAAATTATTGAAACGGTGGAAGTCGCACGTAAATTGTCCGATACCAAGCAGTATGAAGCGCCTGAGGCTCATACTGATGAGGTTACCGAATGAGCGAGTTCAGACTGGACAAACTCGCGGAGCAAATCCGCGAGGAAATTTCGCAGTTGCTTTTTTCGGGCAAGATAAAAGACCCGCGCGTTTCCAACTTTCTTTCAATTAACAGAGTGGAAGTGTCGGGCGATCTTGCCTATGCAAAAGTCTACGTGTCGAGCTTTATGGATGTGCATAAAACCAAGCAAGGGGTTCGCGGTCTGGAAAATGCGTCCGGGTTTATCCGCACCAACCTTGCAAAAAAACTGCATATCCATCAGTGTCCTCAGTTCACTTTTATCTATGATGAAAGTATTGAGGATGGTTTTAACATGGTAAAAAAACTTGAGGCGTTAGAGGCTCAAGAACATTCCGGGAAAAATGTCCCGCAGTGATCCTCAGCTGATAATCCCGTTCGCAAAACCTTCCGGTATCACGAGTTTTACTTCTTTGTGGCAGGTAAAGCGGGCTTTGGGGACGAAAAAGGTCGGGCATACCGGTACGCTCGACAGCTTTGCGGACGGCCTTTTAATTCTGCTTTCGGGTAAGCTGACGAAGCTCGTGCCCTATATCACCGATTTTGATAAAACCTACCTCGTGCGCTTTTATTTTGGAAAAGAAACCGACACGCTCGATCCGGAAGGAGCCGTCATCGATGAGAAACCGCTCCCGTTGTACAGCGAATTTGTTACAGCTGTCGAGCGTTTTATCGGGACGATAAAACAGCTGCCGCCGGTGTATTCGGCAGTTAAGCAGGGCGGTGAACGTCTTTCCGATAAGATACGGCGCGGGGAAACGGTAACCGTGCATCCCCGTACCGTTACCATTTACGATATTACAATAGAAGAAATTTTTTATGATACCGGCACTGTTCAAGCTGCTCGCCCGGCAGTCGCTCACGATAAAACGGTAGCAGGCGCGGTTTTACAGGTACGTTGTTCTAAGGGAACTTATATCCGATCGCTGGTACGGGATATTGCCCGGGCGTGCGGGTCTGCTGCGTATGTGTATGCGCTGCGGAGGACTGCCGTCGGGCCTTTTACCCTCGCACAAGCAGTTGGGGCTCCGGCGCTTCCTCCGTTTACCGGCAGTACGCTCGACAGGTATGAGACCGCCGATACAACCGGTCAAGCTGCGGCAGCGGAAATTTCGTACGAAATGCTGGAACAGGCTACCGTCCCGCTTAGTGAACCGATTGCGCATGCTATGCACTTTCAGACGGCAATCCTCAAAGCTGAATATTGCGCTGCGTTTATGACCGGCAAGCCCATCACCCGGCAGTGGTTCAGCCTATCGGCGCCGCTTTCGGATGATGTAGCTATCGCAGTGTTTTATCAAGGACATTGCATCGGGCTGATAACAAAACAGCGCGGCCGTTTTTCCTATCAGACCGTATTTGGTATGCCGGATGATATACGGGAAAGACCGGTTGCGCAAAGTCCTACACTATGAGCGCGGTTGCGGCAGATACAGGAATATGGTACGGAATGGTATGGAAATTATATATTGGGATGATTTAATAAAAAAAGATAACCTCTATCCGCAGGGTTCTGCTGTTTCGATTGGGGGCTTTGACGGTCCGCATCGCGGACATGCGCTCATTTTTGCTTCGGTGTTGACGGCCGCGCGCCGGTACGGTATTCCGGCAGGGCTCATTACATTTGTTCGTTCTCCTCGGTCATTGAAAGCAGGTAAGTCCTATGCAGGTGATGTTTCAACCTTAGAAATGCGGTTACGCAAATTTGCCGAGCAAGGATTTAGCTTTACCGTACTGATTGACTTTTCCGCTGATTTCGCTAAAATGAGGGGAACTGTTTTTTTCGACATACTGATGAAAACTATCTGCATAAAATATCTTGCCGTTGGCAGCGATTTTACCTGCGGATATCGCCATGATACCGGAGTAGGAGAGCTTCAACTCCTCGCTCAGGAGAAGGGATTTTGTTTTGATTCCATTGAACAGCTTAATTCTGCTCAACATGAACGTGTCAGTTCAAGCGCCATACGGCAGGCAGTGGAACAAGCTGATTTCACCCTTGCAGAAGACCTTCTTGGGTATCCTTTTTTTTTAGATGTCGCAGCAGTTATTCAGCAGGGAGCGGGAACAGTCTGTTCTATCAGTAAAGCTGCGGTAAAGCAAATTCTTCCTATGAACGGACGGTATTCGGCTCGCGCATATCTACAGACGGGACGCTGTTTTTCCGTGCAGGTCAACATCCTGGAAACGGTAATCGAAGTTTCGGCTGATGACATTGCGGCGTTTCCGCTTACTGCCGAAACATCAATATACAAATTGGAATTTATTCAGAAGGAGTAAGATATGGCTCTTACAAAAGAACACACCGCATCGGTTGTGACGAAATTCGGTGCAAATGAAAAAGATACGGGCAATACAAAAGTCCAGATTGCATTGTTGACGGACAGAATTCGTCAGCTCACCGAACATTGCAGAATTAATAAGAAGGATAAAAGCAGCCAGCGGGGCTTATTGGTATTGGTAGGACAGCGGAGACGCTTGCTGAAATACTATAAGCGTACGAACCTTGACGGCTATCGTGTGCTCATTAAAGAATTGGGCTTGCGTAAATAAACAACAACGCTGAATCGGAATGCAACGATCGTTTTTTGCTCCCTTCTTGGGGATGCCGGATAACATGATCGGTAGTTCCTTGTGTATGCGTGTATGCGGTTACCTTTCTGACAGCAGGCGGGTAACCGTTTTTTATGGAACGGGATATGCTCGAAAAAGGAGCTATCCTCTATAATATGGAAGGAAAATTATGAGACAGAGCGTAACGTATAAGATTGGAAACGAAGAGTTAATTTTAGAAACAGGACATCTTGCAAAACAAGCGAACGGCGCAATTTATGCGCAATACGGCGGAACTGCCGTTTTAGCAACGGTGTGTGCCTCGTCAACGGCAGTTGAAGGACTCGATTATGTGCCGGTTACCGTTGATTATAACGAAAAATATTATGCAGCAGGAAAAATTCCCGGCGGCTTTATCAAACGTGAAGGCCGTCCTAAAGATAAAGAAATTTTAGTATCCCGATTGATTGACCGCCCGATGCGGCCGTTGTTTGAAAAAGCATTCGGTCGGGAAATTCAAATAGTACCGACCTGCATTTCGTCGGACATGGTGAACCCGCCGGACATGCTTGCGGTTATTGCAAGTTCTGCAGCGGTCGTAATCTCCGATATTCCGTTCAACGGGCCGGTAGCGGGCGCCCGTGTTGCGTACCTTGACGGCGAGTTCGTGATTAACCCGACCTTTAGCCAGATTGAACGGGCTGATATGGAAATTGTTGTGGCGGGTACCTCCGAAGGTATTACGATGGTTGAAGGCGGCGCGCACGAGGTTTCCGAAGAAATCATGCTGAAGGCGTTGGAAAAGGCGCATGAATTTATCAAAGCGATGTGCGCGTTGCAAACGGAGCTGCGTTCGTTATGCGGCAAAGAAAAATTACCGCTTACGAAGATGTCTGCAACGCTTGAAAATAAAGACGCCATTTACGCGAAGGCATACCCCGAGCTTTCCAAGGCATTGTATACAAAGGGCAAGGTAGAACGCCGCGAAGCCTGCGATGCAATCCGGAAAGCATTGGCGAAAGAATATGCGGAGCAGCTGACCGATGAAACACAGGCGAAGCTCTTCACGGCGCTGTTTGATGATATGGAATACCATATCTTGCGTGAAAATATATTGGAAAAAGGCGTGCGGGTTGACGGCCGCGGGTTGGAGGATATCCGCCCGATCACCTGCGAGATCGGTGTACTGCCTCGGCCGCATGGCTCTGCCGTGTTTACCCGCGGCGAAACGCAGTCGCTGGCGGTTGTTACGCTCGGTACGGTGTTCGATGAGCAGGTCTATGATGATATTGAAGGCGACCGCCGTGAAAACTTTATCCTTCATTATAACTTCCCGCCCTTTTCAGTCGGCGAGGTCGGACGGCTCGGTACCGGACGGCGGGAGATTGGACACGGGCACCTGGCGCACCGTTCACTGCTTCCGATGATTCCGTCACGGGAAGCTTTCCCGTATACCATTCGCGTTGTTTCCGAAATCTTGGAATCCAACGGCTCTTCATCGATGGCGACGGTCTGCGGCGGTACGTTGTCGCTGCTCCATGCCGGTGTACCGATGAAAAAGCCGGTAGCCGGTATCGCAATGGGCTTGGTGACGGACGGCAGCCGTTTTGCAGTGCTCTCCGATATTCTCGGTGAAGAAGATCACCTCGGTGATATGGACTTTAAGGTAGCCGGAACCCAGGACGGCATTACCGGCTTTCAGATGGATATCAAGATAGCCGGTGTGTCGCCCGAGATTATGAAAAAAGCGCTTGAACAGGCGAAAAAAGGCCGGTTCCACATCCTCGGCATTATGAATCAAACGATTTCAAAGCCGTCGCAGCAGGTTTCAAAGTATGCGCCGCGCATCGAAACGCTCAAAATTCCTGTGGATAAGATCGGTGCCCTGATCGGTCCCGGCGGAAAGATTATCAAAGCCCTGTCCGAGCAGTATCATGTTACCATTAACACTGAAAATGACGGTACCGTTACTATCTACGGGCGGGATTCGTCATCGGCGCTTGGTGCAAAGGCGGCGGTTACCGGCATCGTGGAGGATCCTGAGGTCGGTAGAATTTACGAAGGTACGGTAAAGTGCATCAAAGATTTCGGCGCCTTTATCGAAATTCTTCCCGGGAAGGAAGGGCTCTGCCACATTTCAAAGTTGTCGCGCAGCCGTATTGAGCGGGTGTCGGACGTGCTGAAGGAAGGGCAGAAGGTGCCGGTCAAACTTTTGGAAATCGATAAGCTCGGCCGCTTGAATCTTTCCTACATTGATGCCTGCGAAGAACAGGAAGCAAAGAAAGATACGCATTAATGACGGAGTAACATGGATATGGTGCATGAAAGCGCACAATTACGTTTCGTGTTAAAAGACGGAGCCTCGCTGCCTGAATATCAGACGCCGGGCTCAGCCGGAGCTGATTTGTGCGCCTATTTATCCGAACCGGTAACGCTTGCGCCTCTGGAGCGCAAGCTGATCCCGACCGGCATTTTTGTTGAACTGCCCGCAAACTACGAGCTGCAGGTTCGTCCCCGTTCGGGATTGGCGCTGAAGCACGGTATTACGGTACTGAATGCCCCGGGCACCGTTGATTCCGACTATCGAGGCGAACTGAGCGTATTGCTGATCAACCTCGGTACAGAGCCTTTTACCGTTCATCACGGTGATAGAATTGCGCAGGCCGTGATCGCTCCCGTGGTGCCCGTTTGTTTTATGCAGGCGAGCTCTCTGTCAAAAACCGCACGGGGCATGGGCGGATACGGCTCTACCGGTGTCGTATGATGTATTAAACGTATTATGCTCAATCGATTGTTAGGGGCTGCTCAATCAGCGCTTTGCATGTACTGAACAGCTCCTGATATCATTTTATATTGTATTTCTGGAGACTGAAAAAGAAGATGATAGGAATCAGGCAAAAGCTGCTTTTTGTATATATCGCGAAGGAAATGCTGCTTTATTTTTTTGTCTGTTTTTTGTTTTTCTTTTTTATTTTTTTTGTCAACAATATTCTGCTTCTGGCGGAAGATATTTTATCAAAACAGGCTCCCTTTAAAGATGTCGCATTGCTGATGCTGTATTCGCTGCCGGCCGTTATTGCCAATGCCTCTCCGTTTGCCGCATTGGTCGGTACGCTGATGGGAATCGGTAGGTTTGTCAGCGATCTGGAATTTCTGTCGATGAATGCCTTGGGCATTTCGACGCGTTTTTTAATGCTGCCGGTATTGCTGGTCGGCGTGCTCATTTCGATTGCCTCCTTTTTTACCAATGACGTTCTTTTGCCTGCCAGTGCGGTAAATTTTCGACGTGTGTACTGGGATATTGCCACATCGACTCCTGCGCTGGAGCTTGAATCTCATTCTATCAAGCGCAATCATAATGCGGTGGTCGTGTCGGGGCTGATTAAAGACGGGCGCATTCATAATCTTCTCATTGTAGATAAAAATGCCGATAAAGCGTTCCGTGTGTTGGGGACGCAGACGGCCGGAATCGGCAAATCCGATGATCCGGCGATTGTCATGTCGCTGAATATGCTTAATCCGCGGCTGCTCATCTTGAATCCGTCCGATAGGAAAAAATTCGATACGGTGAGCGGTGAGTCGGTCATTTATAATGTGCTTGCAAAAAGTATTAAATCTTCTTATTTTAACACGATCGGTCCGTCCGAAATGTCTTCACTCGACCTCTATAAGGATGTACAAGAAAAACGGGAGCAAAATGAAGATAAACGGATTCTTAATATCTATCAGATGGAGCTGCATAAAAAGTTTTCCATACCGTTCGGCGCATTCTTTTTTGTGCTGCTTGCGTTCGCGATCAGCAGTGCCGGTAAGGTGCACAATCAGAGCGTCGGGTTTATTTTAGGGCTTTTGATTGCCGTAGCCTATTGGGCGCTTTTCATGGGCGGGCAAACGCTCTGTCTGCGGCTCGACTGGGATGGGACCGCGGCAATGTGGCTGCCGAATGTGATGCTCTTTGGGGCATCCGTGGTGTTGTTAGGGAAAAAGTTATTCAAATGAAAATTCTTCAGCGGTATTTATTGAAGCTTTTCTTTCCGGTTTTTATTGTGGCGCTTCTCTTTTTCGTCTTGCTGCTTGAATTGGGCGATCTTTTTAGTAATTTGGCGCAGTATTTGCAGAATCAGGTGCGTTTTGTAACGCTGCTGCGGGTGATGTACCTCTATCTGCCCAAGTGCATTTCCTTTGCGACGCCGCTTTCCGTGCTCTTTGCCGGTTCGTACACAATGGGAAATATGTATGCGAAAAATGAGCTGACGTCGATTTTTGCATCCGGTATGCCGCTGACGGTTCTGGTTGCTCCACTCGTGCTGTGCGGCTTTTTATTGTCGATCGGGATGTTTTATTTTGAAGACCGGATTCTGATTCACTTTCAGCGGGAAAAGATTGCGCTGGTCAACGCATTGTTGGAGCCGCAGCAGGATTTGGATAGTAGCGATCTGGTTATTTTATCCGATTCCGGGAAAATCGTGTATTTTGCGGACTACTATGATGATGAAAAAAAAGAGCTGAGCAATGTGCTGATTGTGATGCGAACTGATGCCGGTGCGGTAGAGACCGTGGTCAAAGCAACCGCAGCGCATTGGCAGGCAGAGCATTGGGCGCTGACGGAGCCTTCAATATACCGTTTTACCGATGACAATGAGGTTCTTTATCAAGAGGCTATCGATGAGCGGCCTTTTTCGGAGCCTCCTGAAACCTTTCAGCGGAATATTACTTCAATCGATGAGATGACGATTGCACAGGCAAAGCTCTTCATTGAAAACTTAAAAAAATTGGGCTTGCCTTTCCATGAATATCTTTCGCAGTATTACCGCCGTTTTTCTTTTCCGTTTACGACATTCATCGTGTTGTTTTTTTCGGTGTCGGTCGGCGGACGGTTTAAAAAGAATATCTTATTGATGAGCTTGCTTTTCAGTCTTTCTCTCGCGACGTTCTATTATGTGACCGAGATGATGACCATGCTCTTTGCAAAATGGGAATATATTTCGCCGTTGGCAGGCGCCTCACTTCCGTTTTTGATTTTTACCGTTTTGAGTATCGGTATGCTGAAACTCGCGCGGACATAAGCGCCGTTTGCAAAAAGCTCACCGGTTGACCGGCATCGATATGCCGGTGCCGATATGCGTTTGGACATATCGGCCGGTGAAGCTGAGCCATTGCGCAATACTGCCCGTTTAAAAGAGCTCGTTATCTCCTTCAAAGCCGGGTGCCGATTTTGCCTTGTGCGCTGCAGCAGGTTCGGTCTTTGTCCCGGCGGAAAAGGTATCCTGCTTTTCCGCTGCCAGCGTCGCTTTTTCAAGCATGGACTTTTGCCCGGTTGCGCTGCTTTCCGATTTTCCCGATTTGCCGACCGGTTCGGCTGCTTGCGATGCGGCAGCGCTTGTACTGCGTGGCGATTTTTCAGCTGATGCCGTGCTTTCCGACTGTTCAGCTGCAACCGGTTCAGGCATGGAAAAATTCGATACGTATTTTTGATTGGGGAAAAGCTTTGCGCGGAGCGTTTTTTCCAGGTCTATTGCAATCGCAGGATTATCTTCCAAAAATTTTACTGCATTATCATGGCCTTGGCCGATTTTATCTTCCTTATACGAATACCACGCGCCTTTTTTATCGATGAGCTCGTATTTTACCGCACAGTCGAGCAAGCTGCCGTACGGTGAGATTCCTTTCCCAAAGAGGATTTCCAACTCAACTTTGCGGAACGGCGGCGCGACCTTGTTCTTTACAACCTTAATGCGCACCTTGTTTCCCCACGCTTCATCCTCATCTTTGCCGAGCACTTCTCCCTTGCGGACTTCGATACGCACCGATGAGTAGAATTTCAGCGCGTTGCCGCCGGTGGTAGTTTCCGGGTTTCCGTATGCGATTCCGATTTTCATACGGATCTGATTGATAAAAATGATGATACATTTTGAGCGGGAAATAATTGCGGTGAGTTTCCGCAGCGCTTGGCTCATCAGGCGCGCTTGCAAGCCCATGTGGGAATCGCCCATCTCACCGTCGATTTCAGCTTGCGGTGTAAGAGCCGCTACCGAGTCGACAACGATAACATCCACGGCGCCCGATCGCACCAGGTTTTCGGTAATTTCCAATGCCTGCTCTCCGGCATCGGGCTGAGCAACCCATAGCTCATCGATATTCACGCCCAGTTTTTGCGCATACTGGGGATCAAGCGCGTGTTCGGCATCCACAAAGGCCGCAATTCCCCCCCGTTTTTGCGCTTCAGCTACGACATGCAGGGCGAGCGTCGTCTTTCCCGACGATTCCGGGCCGAAGATTTCTATAATTCTACCGCGCGGATAGCCGCCGATGCCGAGCGCTTCGTCAAGGAGGATGCTGCCCGACGGGATGACATCAATACCGTTCGCTTCGGTTTTGGAGCCGAGCTTCATCAGTGAGCCCTGCCCGAATTGCTTTTCGATTTGCAGCCGTGCTGCCTCCAATGCCTTCAGTTTTTCATCGGCATCGGTAATACTGGTTACCTGATTTATTTCCGCTTTAGATTTTGCCATCTTGCCTGCCTCCATTCAGCTGTTCTTGTTTCATATACACCGGAGGGCGAATTGTCGGTTCTTTTAAAAGAAATACTCCGGCGCAGCAGCACCTGCCGCTTTTATATCTTAATATATCATTGATGCCGTTTTGGCTAAAAATAAGACCTCTAAAAAGCATTTTTTTTAGAGGTCTTGGAATGTTTCGGTATATTCGTTTGTAGAACCGGCCGCGTGGTGTGCCGTATCCTGTTTTCTTATTCCTAATCGGGCGCTATTATAATGAATATTTTGATAAAAAACAAGCAAGCGAGAAGCGCTCGCCGTTATTTTTTAGGCAGCGGGAGTCCGTCCGGGCGGATATCTCCATAGCGGCCTGAATTGTTCCAATACGCATAGCCCTCGTCGATTGAGTCTTTGATGCCGATAATCTGCCGCTGAACATAATCTTCATTGTAAAATTTTTTATCGTAGGAGACGGGAATATAAAAGGCCTGTGTCCATGGCCGGATAATGACCTTATTGTGCGCAATCAGCTTATTGCGGTATGAGCCCTGGCGGTAAATACGGTAGGGCCGCTCTTCCGCAGGATTTTCCGCCAGGAAACTTTGACGGAAGTGGCTGGGATAAAACATCGGACAGATGACGTCTACATAGTCGGCCAGTACTTCAACCTCTTGGCCGGTACGCGCACCGGTGCGGTACCATCCGTTTGCTCCGTAAATATCGATGGAAATCGGCGCGGGGATTTTACTGCGGGCATAGGCCAGAAAAGACATGATCGCGCTTTCTTTGTCCATACCCTGCTCTTGAGCGGGGAAGCGCGCCTCGTATAAATTGTCTCCGTCGGTCGGAAAGCGGATATAATCAAACTGAACTTCGTCAAAGCCGCGCCGGATCAGCTCTTCGGCAATGGCCGCGTTGTATTTCCAAACCTGATCGTTGTAGGGATCTACCCAATACTCTTCGATCGGTTCTTTTGTTTCGCCGACCTTTTTATAACCCTGCCACGGTGTTCCGCTTTTGTCCTTCACCGCGTATCGATTTTTCCGGTATCGGTACAACTGCTTATCTTTAAATACCACGATACGGGCAACGAGGTATACGCGGTTTCTCCGCGCTTGTGCAGTAAAATCCTTCAATTGAATAAAAGGCCGCACGGCGCCGACTGCCAGTATCTCTTCTTCCTGCGAATCATAGCGAACAAAACCGGAGTCGTCCTTCATATCGATGACCAGCGTATCAAGGTTATTCTTTTTAAGAAGATCAAAGTAGCGCTGCAAACCGGCGGCGGTTTTCGCTTGGTGCGCAGGAAGATACACGCCTTTCCGTCCGGCAGCCTGACGGAGATAGCCTGTTTTCCAGGTTTCTGCCCCCTCATCGAGCATCCACAGTTCGGAAAGGCTTACCGCTTTGCCGAGCGGCGTCATCCGCTGCGGAAGCCATGCCGAAAGCGGCTGCAGACCGGTGCGCCTGAGCATCAACTCGATGTTTCTCAGCCGGTTGGGATTTGGTACCGGCAGCCTCAACGGAATTTCGAACAGTCCGCCGTTTTTACAGCCGATCATCGATACCGCAGCCGCACAGAGTCCGTCGATGGCCTGCGCGCCGACAATACTGTCCGTCCAGTCCGATACGGCATGGAAGCTCTTAGTCGGCCAATCCAGCTGATAGAGCTTGCCGGTAAACGTCTGCGCAGCGTAGACCTCCGGTGTATTCTGATGAGTATATACGGCAATATCGGACAGCTCTTCATCGCTTTCAGGTCCGGGGATAAGTCCTTCGCTGAGGCTTTGCCACTTATCCGAAACGGCAGGCTGCTTCCATGCCGCTCCGTAGATGGAATGTGAGGCAAGTACAGTCAACTGCATGTTTCCCTGCGCATCCGGCAGGTCAAGCACGCATACCGCCTTGAGTCCGTTGACCTGCGTGTGGCAGCCGAGGTTACGCCAATGCCGTCCGCCGTCTTCGGTCAAAAATACGGCGCTGTTAGTTGCGGTAATCAGTGTGTCGGGATGCGCCGGGTGCGCTTCCAAATCTTTCAGCATCTGCGTCTTTTTGATGAATTGCCGGGTATCTCCTTCTATCCGCTTGATCACTTTTACCGGTAAACCTTCATTGACGGGTTCAAAGCTCACCAAATCATCGGACCGGACAAGTCCTCCATCCGTCAGCAAATACCATGTATTACCGCTTTTTATGATCTTTCGTACTGCATCAGCGCTCCAAAGACGCTGAGTCGAGAGGGAAGTCAGTTTATATAATCCGTCTTGTGTGCCTGCTAAAAAGAAGTCTTGTGCATATATCTTCACTGAGGCAACGAAGAACAGAGCAATAATGAGCCGTTTCATAGCGGAAGATTATATCGTATATATATGGCAGGGTCTATGGAAAAAAGCGGAAGTTTGCTATATTGCTGCTCAACAACGCCATTCTTTTGCCGATAAGAAAGAAAGGAACACGCGATCGTATGGGGGATTAAAAATGAGTTATAACAGTCAAGCCTTAACAGCATATAAAGAAACGCGGGTTAAAACCGCAAGTCAAGGTTCTTTAATCATTATGCTGTATGATGAAGGAATTAAAAATATCAACCTTGCTCTGGAATGCATGCCTGAAGGAAAAGTAGCAGCTGAAAATATCGAACGTATTCACCAATATATTCTGAAAGCGCAGGATGTGATTACCGAATTGATGGCTTCTTTAAATATGGAAAGCGGCGGAGAAATTGCTGAAAATCTTTTATCACTCTATTCTTTCTTTAATCAACAGCTTTTTCAAGCGAATATGCAAAAGGATCCGGCTCCGCTGGTAACCGTCCGCGGTATGATGATGGAATTACGGGAAGCCTGGCAGCATGTCGTCAATTCAACCTCTATCGAAGTCCAACCTGCCGCATCAGGCGTCAACATAGCAGGGTAAGTATGCATACTGTTACACTCAATGATTCCGAGATTGCAGAACGGGTTGCGGTGCTCAAACGGTTTAGGACGTTGCTGGAAGAGCAGCGGCTGAAGTTCCGCGAATATCTGACGGTATTGGAAAAACAAGAAAAAAGCATTTCGGACGAAAATACGGAGTCCATCCTTCAGCATACTGAGCTTGAAGAGTCCATCATTGCAGAAATATTTACCATACAAAAGGTTATCGATCCGCTTGAATATCTGTATACCGATATCTGCTCGGACGAGACCGATTCCGATATTCCGCATCTTAAAACGGATCTTGATGATTTACAGCAGCGGGTATTGGATCAAAATAAAAAAAACCGTGAGCTGCTGCAAACGTACGTGAGCGGCTTACGGCAGCAGGTCGCTGCGCTCAAACGGCCGTATGCGCATAAAGAAAGCATCTATGCAAATACCGGACGGACGCCCGCGCTTGTAGACCTCAGTCTTTAACCGTATAACAGAATATTGATTTTAAGAAACCTAGGGTATGTTCCGAACGTAACCGGCTTTTGGTATGCGGCATATCCTCCGCCTGTCTTTGCGCTGATGCGTATGCATATCCGTATGCAGCGAGCAGTGTAAACCGGCGCTTCTTTTTATAGGAACAGCAACATGAGCAGATATAAATGTTACTTTTGCGCAAAGTGCGACGGGCGCGGCTGCTGCGGCGAATTACCCGGAATGGGCGGCGTTTTCGACAGCGCAAATTTCATTGATAACTGCGCCGCGTGGAAAAAATATTATACAGAAGATACGGAAGATGACGGGCAGGGGAGTGTACCTCTCATCCGGTTGGCGCCCATAACCGGTGGAATTGAAAATGTCGGATATGCAGATGAAGCGGCTTTCTATTTTGATTTGATTCGCGGCGCTGCCGAAGCCGGTTTTTTGCTGAGTATCGGCGATGGGTATCCCGATGAAAAGATACGGGGCGGACTTGCTGCGTTGCAGCGGTACGGAAAAACCGGCGCGGTCTTTATTAAACCCTATCCTAATGCACGAATCTTTGAGCGGATTGATTGGGTGCGCAGTTCTGCGGAACTTATCGGGATCGATATCGATTCATACAACATTGTAACGATGCGGAATTTGGTGCAGCTGGAGCAAAAAGATGCGCGGCGCCTGAAAGAAATCCAACGGTATGCGCAGATGCCCTTTGCGATTAAGGGGATTTTCTTGCCGGAAAATATTGAGCTGATTAAAGAGCTCAAGCCCGATATTGCGGTGATCTCCAATCACGGCGGAAGGATAGAAACGCGGCGGGGCAACACCGCCGATTTTTTAGCCGAATACGGGGCTGAGCTTCGCCGTTATGCCGGGGAAGTATGGGTAGACGGCGGTTTACGCTGTCGTGAGGACATTGCTGCGGCAAAACGGCTCGGCGCCGCGCAGGTGATGATCGGGCGTCCCTGCATTACGGCGCTGCTCAAAAACGGCACACAGGGAATGCGGGAACTCCACAGCCGCCTGGTATCCGGGTAGGGGCCGGTCAAAAAGCGATGCGTACACGACTTGATAGAATACTGGCAGCGAACGGGTTTGGTTCGCGGAAAGATGTCAGGCGGCTGTTACGGAAGGAGGTCTTCCGGATTAACGGCGTTCGGGTAACCGATGCAGGGACGCTGCTTGACCCGGAAGCGGATACGCTTGTCCGCAACGGCGAGGCGGTGCAGCTGCACACCTGCTGCTATCTGATGCTCAACAAGCCTGCGGGGGTTGTTACCTCTACCGATGATCCGCTGCACCGCACCGTGATGGACTTGCTGCCTGCGCCGTTTTCCGCCATGAAGCTCTTCCCGATCGGGCGGCTCGACCTTGATACGGAAGGCTTGCTGATTATCACCGACGACGGTCCGCTGACCCACCGGCTGACGGCGCCGAAATCTGCCTGCGTTAAAAGCTACTACCTCGAAACCGCCGCACCGATGAGCGATGATGCGTTTGCGGCTGCGCAATCCGCCTGTACGCAGGGGCTGCAGCTTGGCCGACAGTTTACCTGCCTTCCCGCCGCCCTTGAACGTGCTGCCTCTTTGCAGATTAAAACGGAATGGGCATTTGTCATGCATATTTGCGAAGGAAAATATCACCAAGTAAAAAAAATGATCCGTGCACTCGGAAACGAGGTTGTGTATCTCAGGCGGATTGCGATGGGCGGCGTAAGCCTTGATCCTGCGCTGCCTGCCGGGGAGTGCCGTGAACTGACGCCGGAAGAACTTGCAGCTCTTAAAGAAGTGTAGCCTGCCTCCGCATACAGGACAGCGCGGCAGCTTACGGTGATTCACAAAAAGGCTATGGTAATTCAACAAGTGATACAAAAGATAGGACAGTTTCAATTAAAATATTATTTTTTCTTGACATTGACATATACTTTTTTGGATGTTAGCATAATAAACAATGGAGGCTCAGCAATGAAAAAAATTGAGAAAAAGCTATCTAAGCATATTAAAATTACTATCATTAGTCAGGGCAAGGCTATAAATGATTTACAAAAAGAATATGCTTGCTGCAACAAAACTCAACGTCGTTCTACCGAGAGGCTTTAGTTCAGGGCTTGTTGTATGTCCATATTAAGACAAGTTTCTGAATATGGGCATTTTCTATTTTTAGTTGCTATACAATGTCTTATTTGAGTAATAATATAATTATACCGGCAGTAAATACTGATTGTATAGGAATTACATTGCAGGTATATTATGAAGATAGTGATATAAAGGATTCCCCTAAAGAATTCATTGTAACAGGAGCGATTGACAGCGATATGGAACAAGCCGTTTATATTTCTGTTACATGCCTTAGACAATTCCATATTTATATGCCGTCTTATATCCATATACATTTCCCAGATTATAGTATTATAAAATCTGGTATTTCATCATCGGTAGGCATTTTTATGTGTTTATATTTTTTGCTTAAAAATATACAATTAAAATATGCTTACTTAGTTACCGGTGAGTTAGATATTTATGGAAATATTCATGAAATTGGTGGTATGAAAGAAAAAAAACGTTTTTTTATGCAGCAAAATATTGATTATTTTATATTGCCTGTTGCTAATAGCAAACTTTTTAATTCCGAAAACTATAAAAAATATCATAAACTTATTTTTGTATCTTCCATAATTGATCTAATAAATAATGTTCTATGTCTGGAAAAATATGAGACTTAATAAATATACTTTAGTTATTCCAAATAATGCCCAAACAATATTATATAATTGTATTACAAAAATGTTGCTTGTTGTGGATGTCCCATATAATCAAATTACAAGTGATTTTATTTCATCACTTGATGCTGATTCAAAGAAATTATTACAAGAGCGTCTTATAATCAGCACAGATACTAATGATGATTTTGCAGAATTTATAAAAATAAAAAACTCTTTTAATAACTCAACAGAAATTGGTCATTTTCTAATTCATATAGGTTATCGTTGTAATATGCGATGTTCTTATTACTACCAAAACAAACTTCATAACGATAAATCCTCTATAAATGTTACACAGGTCATTGATTTTATTACTACAGTTGTAAAGGAAAACAATTATAAGAATTTAGACATTTGTTTTATAGGAGGCGAACCTCTTTTATATTATAAACAACTATTAAAAATAGCAACAGAAATTAATAAGAAGCTTTGCAAAAAGCCAATTACTTTTTCTGTAGTAACAAACGGGTTACTCTTATGCAATGAACAACTTTTGCAAGAATTGATAAATGCACATGTGTACTCATATCAGATTACTTTAGATGGGGCGAAAGACGATCATGACAAAATGCGGTATACAAAAAATCATGAGGGTACGTTTGATACTATATTTCAGAATATGAAAATGATACAAGACAAATATAAAGACATTAACATAAGTATTAATTGTAATATATCCATCTCTAATTTTAATCGTATCAATCAATTTATTTTATTTATGAAAAAATCAGGGATTCATTTTCCTATGTCTTTTAGTTTAGTATTTGACGTTCCAGGGAATAAATCTTATGCGCTTAAAGCTAGAAGTTCTGCTTGGTTAAACACTCATATATGCGCTTTAGAACATGGATATACGTTTGAACCTTTCTATCGTGACCTTTATTTAGGGTGTGCTATGACGCAAAAAAATTATCATATAATCGGAGCAGATAATTGTCTATATAAATGTATCAATGCGGTTGGAAATGAAAAATTTTTGCTTACCCCTATTAAAGACTATGGTCAAACTTCATATAACGCCAAATTGCAACCGTTTTTAGACTATAAAGTCAACAATAAAGAATGCGAAAATTGCGAATTTTATCCTGTGTGCTATGGGGGCTGTCCCTATAATAACTTATTGCAAGGATTTAAGTGTCAAAAAGAACTATTTATAACAGCCGAATATGCAATCATAAAGGAAATTGTAAATGCTCAAAATCGAGAAACTAGCCAAGTCATACGGCGCTAAGCAGGTTTTGCAAGGGGTTGATCTTACGCTTGAACGCGGAGAAATTCTAACCCTGCTTGGTAAGAACGGCGCTGGAAAGACAACGCTGCTTAATTGTATCTTAAAACTCACCGCTCCCGATACCGGCGCACTTTATTTGAATGACACCGATATACGACAGATTCCGCAAAAGCATTATTTTTCGGAAATAAGCGCGGTCTTGGAATCAAGTGAGAATATGTATAGCTATCTTTCTGGTATGCAAAATATTCAGTATGCCGCATCTTTGATGGGAATAAAGTTTTCATCAATACATGATATGGTACAGTATTATGCCGATATGTTCGATTTACGAAGTGCTTTGAACGATAAAGCCGGAACCTATTCACGCGGAATGCAGCAAAAATTAGCGATCATTATTGCGCTCATTTCAAACCCGTCTCTTCTCCTGCTGGATGAACCGACCCTTGGCCTTGATATCGAATCAAAGTACCGCATGATTGCATCGCTGAAAGAAATTGTCCGCACGCATCACACCGGTATTATCCTAACAACGCATCAAATGGAAGTGGTAGAAGCGATCGGTGCAAAACTTCTTATTTTAAATGAGGGAAAAATACAATTTAACGGAAGTATCAGTCAGCTGCAGAAAAAATACGAATCGGATATATATACGGTAAAATATATCCGGAATGGAATTGCATATAACGAGCAGTATACTGCCGATGAAGTGCGGCAATTATTTTCGGATAGGACGAATGTCGATATCATTGAAATTACAAAAAAAGCGCACAATATTGAAACAATTATGCGGGAGGAACTCCATGGAACTGATACGCGCGGAAATTAAGCGGTATGCACACGAAGCGCTCACGTATTATCCTGATTTTATTGTGAGTATTATTACCGCAGCACTGCTTTTTTTTATTATGGCTCAGATAAACACGCAAACCAGTACAACAGAGTTGACAGCATACATATTTTGGGTTTTATGTACCAGTGTTCTTTCTGAAGCCTCAGTTTCTATTTCAGCAGAAAAGCAGCTTGGCACATTCCGTAATTTACTGATTAAACCTGCTTCAATTATCGCAATTCTTTCAGCGCGTACTGTATCGTGGTTCCTACTAAATCTGATTAAGATTGTACTGATTGTAAGCATACTGTTTTTTTTCTATCCGCACTCTTTTTTGCTGCGACCAATGGTTTTTCCTGTACTGCTGATTTCTGCCGCTGGTGTTTACGGTTTTGCGCTCATACTTGCTGCATTAACGCTGCTGTATACAAAAACCGCTTCCTTTGAATCGATTATTAGCTATGTGCTCCTGCTGATTTCGGGCACTTTTTTTGAAGCGCCTGACTTTTTCGCATATTCCAATCCTCTTTCGATGGGGATTACCTCGGTAAAACTGATTGCAAGAGGTACATTTTCCGCATGGTATTTTTTTCTTCTTGCAGGGGAAAGCATTGTGTGTATTGCAATCGGTATTATCGTTTTTATGCTTGCTGCTAAAAACAGTGATAAAATATCGATGAGCTATTAGTTTGCAGTAAACGGATGATAGAATCTATATGCTTACTCGATTGTGTATTCGATAAATCCTTCGGCTTTCCGTTTGATAATTTCGCCGATTCCCGCTCGGACGGTTCTGATATTTTTATACTGAATGTCTCCCATACCTTGTCCCGATAGTGCATTGTGGCACAGCGCTATATCCGCATCGAGTTCCGTAAACTCATTATCAAGGTTTTGAAAATATTGTACGACATCCCCGGCAAATACGATTTCGATTTCCGCCGTGTCTCCCATCTCTTTGCAGTAGTTTTGGTAATTCGTCAATTTATTTTGCAATTTTGAAATTAACCGAAGCTTTTCTATTCTGAATAAAACTTTATAGTGCATAGCGGCAGAACTATATAGTGCGGTTCTTCGTCTGTCAAGCCGATGAGGGAGATGCGCTAGGGATGCAGCGGTGAAAAGAAACAACGAAAGAGCGTAATATATCAGGGCACCTCTAAAAACCCCTTAAAAAAGAAGTAAAAAAATGATAAAATAAAGGAATGAAAGAAAGAGGATTATTTGACGAAGAAGATCGGCTAAACGTATTGAGCAAGCTCGGAGACAACCTTGAAACTTTGAATAAAAAAATCAACAACCCCGACGCGAGCGTCGGGGTATGTTGTTCTCATAAGGTGGTTGCAGTCGGCTTTAATACCCTTTGTTACGACGCAAAGCGTCGGGGTATTAAACCCTCCGCACGAATAAATTGAGAACTGTTTAGACCGATTTTAAAGAAAGCATTGAAAAAAGAAGCGAAAGGTTTTGGCGGAAGACCAGCGTATGATTATGTGATGATGTTTAAGATCATCATTTTGCAAAGACTGTACAGCGCTTATTTTAGACAATGCAGATAGCATTGTCTAAAAACGCTGCCGAGTTTGCGTTCCGCAAACGTCGATCATTGTATGTACGTTATCGCGTACCAATTCAGCATCCTCAAAAAATTGATTCGCAATCCGCTTTAGCGGATATTATAAACCATTTCCTTGCAGAACAGAGTCAAAGGCTCTGATATTTTGTTCGGCTGCTGAATTTTAAGGAACATAAGCGATGAACAAGCAGAATATCAAATCAATGATCGATTATCATTTATGA
>CAUTXW010000003.1:0-117398 GCA_963542655.1 uncultured Treponema sp.
CTATACACGGATGTATAGTTTTGACGAATGCTCTGCGTCGGGGTTGTTGATTTCCCGTTCACAGCTGAATCCCTGGCCGGGCCCATCGCAAAAATTGACATTTATACGGATAACCGCTAGAATGAATGAATGGCTGCGTTTGAAAGAAAGACTAAAGCCGCGCGTATGGCGGAAATTCGGAAAGCTGCAAAAGAAATATTCCTAAAAAAAGGCTTCCGCTATACTACAATGGAAGATATCGTAAAGAATACGACGCTCTCAAAAGGCGGCGTATATCAATACTATAAAACGACAAAGGCGATTCTTTTCGATATTATGCAGGACGGGAATTATTTCCGCTTCGAGCAAACTGAAAAAATCATGCAGACATTGTCCGGCACGGCATCTCCAGCGGAAATGGTCACACAGGCATGTATGGCCAAGCTTTTTGATGAGGTGCCCGAAAAACGGCTGTATCTGATGTTTTTATCGGAGATGATCTACGATAAAGACTATGAACGGTTGTTATTCACATTGCAAAAACAAGCATTTGATCTGTTTCTGAAAAATTTCAACTGTTCTCCCGAAGAAAAAGAAGAAATTCTCTCCTTTATTGAAGGAAAAGACTATTTGTTTTTGCAGATTTTTCATGGAATGATGGTCATGTATGAGCTTTTCAGCGATAAAAATCCCTTTATTCAAAATAAAGAAAAAATTCATTCGATGATTTTTACGGCCATACAGGATTTTTTTGATCGCCATCAACATTTGCAGCTTACGTTATCTGCAAAAATATGAGGTATGATATGTCACTATTGTTTCCGCTGTGTTCGGGAATTTCCGTTCTTTTTTCGCTTTTATTGATTGTTCTAAATGTGCACGGGTTTGCATTTGCAGGTTTTGCTGCAGGTATGATATTTTCTGCCGCGCTGTTCTATTCGCAGTTCAAGTTAAAGAAAAAGCGAACGTATCGTGCCTTTGCCGTCAGTAGAAAGCTCTTTGAATACTGGCCTTTTGCGATGGTAGCCTGTTTCGTCTGTTCCCGTGCCTTTGTAGAGCATTCGCCTGTGGCAATGGATGCGGTGCTTGCTGTGTTGTGGTTTATCATCGTTATCTTAAAGCAAGGAATCACCTATTATACAAAGGATAAAAATCTTACAACCTATTTCCCTGATATAAAAGCGGAGCCGCCCCGTAAAAAAACGTTGGCAACCGAGCTCCTTGAATGGCTGGATGCAGCTTTTTACGCGGTCTTTTTTGTGCTGCTGGTCAATATCTTTATTTTTCAGGTGTACCGCATTCCGTCTGAATCGATGGTGCCGGAGTTTATGATCGGTGATACGGTCATCGGCTTTAAAACGGCATCCGGCCCTGCGTTTCCGCTTTCGTCCTTTCGGCTGCCGCAATGGAAGACCTATAAACGGGGAGACATCGTGATTTTAAGCAATCCCAATTACCCCGACACGCCTAAGGCGCGGCTTAAAACCTTCCTGTCGCAGCTGGTGTACATGCTTACGCTTGCGCAGGTCAATTTGAATACCGATGATTACGGCAAGCCGAAAGCCGATCCGTTGGTCAAACGGATTACCGGGCTGCCCGGCGAAAAACTGATGATGGTAGACGGCGTCCTTTATGCGAAGCGCCGTACCGATGCCGAGTTTTTACCGGTTGAAGACGACCGGCTCTATGCGAACTGGGATTTAAGCGCACTGCCGGAATCGGAGCGCCGCCTTATTAAAGACATAAAGATCAGCGCGGACGAACTGCGCGTATTGGAAAATGTGGAATCTGCACGGAAGGCGCTCGATTTTACCGATGCCCTGCGTCAGGCGGAATCGCTGATCAATCAGGTAGCGCTGCTGAAGGGTAACACGGACACGGCGAAGGCGGCGGAGTTTTTGCAAGCCGCCGAGTATGAAATGATCGCGTTGTTTTCCGCAAATGATTCTATCAGCAGAAAAGTGTTGACGACCAACGGCGGCCTCGATTGGTTCCGCAGTTTTATGACCGGCTGGGTTCCGTACTGGCAAAACGGCGACGTGCAAAAGGCGTCTCTCTACGAAAAACGCTTTGCGCAGCTGAATGCGCTGATGAAGCTCTGTTTCGGTAAGCTGGTTGTCCGTAATATCGAGCTTTTTCAGGCAAATGCGACTGCGGAACAGTTTATCGGCGATGAGGTGCGGAACCGGCTTCTTGAAGAAGCGCAGGATTATGCGTTTTACCTTGCATGGACAAGTCAACGGAATATGAACGTATTTCCGACGGGCGATGATGAATATATTCCCGATAATGCGTACTTTATGATGGGCGACAACCGGTTTAATTCGACCGATATGCGCCATGCATACGTGTTCCGTTCAATGCCGGTCGATATATATGATGCGCTGTCAATCCGCTTTCAAAGCAACAGCGATCCGAAATATGTATCCGCCGACAAGATACTCGGTACAACCGTATTGCGGGTCTTTCCCTTTTCGCGGTTCGGAGCGTTATAATGGCAAACGCGGAACCGGTGCAGGAGCAGATTAACGCATGGTTTAAAAATCTCGGCTTTCCTTCTTTGCTGATGCATGAACCAAAGGCTCATTTCGATTTTACCGCCGCGTCACGGCGTATTCTGGTTGTCGGGCCGATGGGATCGGGCAAGACCGAGTACGCCGGGCATGTGTGGCGCGATGCGCAAGTCGCACGTACCAAAAGCAGCGCTGTGCAGCGGCGCACCAGCGGCGCAAACTCGCAAAAAGACCTGTTTGACCCGGCAAGCGGCATCGGGTCTGCGGATCGGCGGTATACCTTTTTTGCGCGCTATAACCTCGATAAAGAACGTTTTCCCGACTACCCCGATGATGCGCTTGCCTACCGCGGCGGTTACCAGAGGTGCGGGAAGGACATTGCGACGGTCGGCAATTCCTTTGCGCTCGAAAAACTGCTTGAAGAACATCCTCATATCGGTACGTGGATCATCGATGAAGCCGCCTTTTACGATGAGCGGCTGGCGTATGTTATTAAAAAAGAAAGCGACCGCCGCGGGCTGGTGTTTGTGATGCCGACGCTGCTGCTCAATTTTCGCGGGGAAATTTTCAATGCGACTGCGCGGCTTTTAGTTGAGACGGCAACGGAAATCTACCCGTTTTCAGCCTATTGCGAGCATCCCGATTGCCTGCAAAACGGCTACAACACCTATCGCTATTATACCGTTGATGGCATTGAGTGTCCTGCGCTCTATTTTGACCCGCTGATTATCATCGGCGGAGACCGCAAAAAAGAAGATCCTTTTGAGCCGAACTATTGTACCCGCTGCGATCAGCATCACTTTTTGCCCGGAAAGCAGTACACGTTTTTTACGCTCAAGCCGCTGGGGATAGAAGCCAGCCGCGGGAATATACAGCCGCTTATGGATGAACTTGCGGCAATTCACGGAAATATCGAACGGTCGGAGCTCTTCAACACGTTTAAGACCGAGTACCTTGATTGCGCCAACCCGTCTCCGGAGCGGATGAATTCGCTCCGCATTCCGTGTATTGCGGAGCGCGCACTGATCTTCCTGTTTGCCGAGCAGAATCTCTTATCCGCCGATCAGATGCGTAAGATTGTTTCAGCGCTGCATTTGAATAAGGAGTATCTTGATAAGCGGCTATCCGATAACAAACGGCCGCTTATCTGGAATGAGCCGCCGGGGAATCTCTAACAAGGCTGTGTCTTGGACTGCGTGATCCGCGGCGGATCTGTGCCGATGCGTTGACGCAACGGCCGTGATGTGTTTATTTTTTCGGTAAGTCGTTGCGAGTTTTGATTATATTTGAAATAAGTCCGTATTCGGCTGCTTCATCGGCGGACAGCCAGTAATCGCGGTCGGTATCTTTTGCAACCGCCGCTTCGTCCTTTCCGGTTTCGGCAGCAATCAGCGCGTTAATCTTTGTCCTCGTTTTTTCAATTTCTTTTGCATGAATTTCGATATCAGTCGCTACCCCTTTGATGCCCGAAAGCGGCTGATGAATAAGATAGTGGCTGTTCGGTAAGCCTAACCGATAATTCTTCGGCGACGCTAACAGAATGAGCGCCCCGGCGCTTGCAACCAAGCCCATCCCGATCATGTACACCGGCGGTTTAATAAAGCGGATCATATCAAAAATCGCGAACCCTGCATCAACATCTCCGCCGGGGGAATCGATATAGACATAAATCGGCTTCGTCGCCGAATCGGATTCAAGGATCAGCAGCTGACGGATAACTTTTTCCGCCAGTTCTTTATTCACTTCCCCCGACAAAATAATTTGACGGGTATTCAGGAATTTCTGCATCAGCTGTTCGCTGCCCGCATCGGCTGTTTTTTCTTTTGTTGCTTCTTCGCTGTTATAAAAAGTATTCATGTCGTTTCCTTAAATGATAAAGATAAGCGCACCGGCACGGCGCCGATGCTGTACCGAATAACGCCGAAGAGCGCAGGTCTGCATAAAGACCTAATCGGCGACGCTGTCAAGATCGGTACAAGACTAACAGCATATCGGAAAAAAGCGTTTTAGTATAGGGCTGCGTTTGGCCGTGGAAGACCATGAAGCATAGCCTAGACGGCATTATCAATTTTGTCTATTATATTTTATCATTTTTATGGAATAAAAATAGGATAAAAGGATAAAAAATGAAACGTTGTATCATTGTTGTGTTACTGGCTTTAGAAATTGTCGGCTTCTGTTTTGCGGATACTCCTTACGCATTATTCGTAGAAAATAATCATTGGATTTATGAGGCGATGCATATTCTTGCCGTTGAATCGCGGCAGACAACGCTGGCCGACCGGCAACCGCTTTCAAAGGGAGAGCTTACCGAATATTTTTCTTCATTTGAAAATGCGACAATTCCTCAGGCAAGCGAACCGCTGTACCGTATGATGCAGGGGTATTTTTCCGATCATCCGTTTTTGCTGCGTAAAAAATACGTTTCATTCGATATAAACGGCATCTTTGCGCTGCAAGGGCAATATGTATACAAGCGTGAAAATGAAGTGAGACTAGACAGTTTGTTACGCTACAATAGAACGCCTGGTATTATTTCTGTTCCTATGCAGGTTATGTTTACTCCATATGTTGATTTTTTTACCAATCTCAGTATAAAGAAAAACTATTGGGCTGCCGTATTATCTTATCCGTATACGAATGTGCCGCTGGAAGGGAATGCTTTTGATATGACATTTCCTACACAGGCAGGCGTCAGTCTCGGTAATCGCTTTTTTAATTTTACCATTGGGCGTGGTGCACTGAATATCGGAAGATCGCTGGCCGGTAGTATGATGCTTGCTGATACCGTAGATCGAATGGATTATATGACAGCGTCGTTTTTTTATAAAAAATTGCATGTATCTTTTAATGTATTGGAATTAGATCCTACCCGTTTTGTCTTTTCCCATGAGGCGGCGCTTCGTCCTCTGGATTGGCTTGCGATCCGTTTTTACGAGGGCATTGTGCTGAATAGTCATTTTGATCCTCGGTATTTGAATCCGATGATGATTTTTCACAACTATTATGGATGGCGCGATCCTTCTTTTAATGAAAGTACGGCTGGAAAACCGGGGACTGACGAGGGTAAAGCGCTTGTCGGTTGTCAAATCGGTTTATCTGTCGATGTGGTACCTATGCGCGGTCTTCGCCTATATGGTCATTACGGTCAGAATCAATATCAGCTGTATTTTGAACGAAAAAATTATCCGGATGCACGGAATATTCCTAATGGACTCGGCGGATCAACCGGAATTGAGTACATCCATCCGTTCAGCTTTGGGCATCTTGCAGTAACCGGAGAATTTCTATATGCAAGTCCGTGGATGTATATTATGGAAAATAAGCATGTCAGCCTTTATCATCGTCGGCGCGATACTATTGCCGGTAAAGAAAAAGCTAATGATTATATCAGGGCATGGGTAGGAAATCCGTATGGGCCCGACACTATGGGGGCTTTTTTCCAAATTGCTTTGACGGAGTTGCAAAAGTACCGTGCAAAACTCGGTTACCGCTTCCTCGTGAAAGGTGAAAATGAAGAGAAATTTTTTGATCCTAAACACGAAACCGGTAAAGATATTTACTATCCCCCAAAGTATCAGTATAAGCCGATTGTTGATGCCAAGACTCCATCTGCAAATCCTGCCTATTTTCATACCTTATCTTTGGAAGGTTCGTACCGTGTAATAAAGCAGCTGGAACTGAATGCTGGCCTTAACTGGACTATCGTATCCGGTAAAAAGACAGGGCATGCCCTCGATATCTATTCATCAGTTACCTATACGGTACGGTAATATATGTGTACGTGCGGAGATTAAATTTTAATGAAAAGAGGCTTGTTTTATTAACGGCTTTAACTAACTATAGAAATTATTGTGAAAAGATGAGGTACCTATGAAAAAGATCGTATGTGTTGGGCTCTTATTTGCAGCGTTGTATGTGAATATAGGAGCACAAGCCCCTGTTGATTTATTTGATCCGTTCTATGAAGATTTGTCGATATGGGAAGGAAGCGGCTTAATCAATGATGCCCCCAGTATTCGGCCATATCCGTTGCAAGAGATTGAACGTCTATTACAAATCGTTATTGAAAAAGGAGATGCCGGTCAACGGCGAAAGGCTGCAGAATATCAGGCTCGTTTCTTTCAGCATAGCTTTTATTTTGGCGGGAAAACAGAATTTAATTTTGCACGGCAAGCGAAGAAAAATGAAAATCAATTTTTTATCACTCCTTTTGCTAAAATGAATTATCGAATATCAAAGATGCTCACTGTGGCCGCTTACGTCAGTTTTAGTCTCTTTAATAAATTAGATAACTCGTCATTGCTGCCAGCGGATACCTATTCTTCTAAAGATATTGCTGAAGATCATGGCACAATAATCGGTAAATGGAGAACGTTACCGATGTTTAATTCATCCATAACGATTGGAACGCCCGAATATTATTTAACAGCAGGCTTGGGACGTACTTCATACGGGCCATTTCATAATAGTGGTATTTTTATTTCTCGTCAGGCGTTTCATGCAGGGCAGTTTATTTTTACGGTCAATAAACCGAAATGGGCCTACAATCAAGTTTTGTTGTTGCTTTCAGCAACGGATAATGGCGGCTATGGACTTGCTCCTAATAAATTTTTGGCTTCTCATTCATTGGATATACGGCCATTTCCTTGGTTGACATTCTCTATAATAGATTCAATGATTTACGGAGGACGTTTTGAGCCGATTTATTTAATTCCTTTTTCGGCATTCTTTTTAGGACAAAGTATTTATCATTTCCCTGATAATTCACTTTTGGGGTTGAGCTCTACGATTAAGCCTATTCGCGGTTTACGTCTGGATTCGGCTTTATATGTTGATGATCTTGGACTTACAGAAATTATTAAATTTAAGAGCGCTCTATGGCGTTTGGCCGGAGAATTTGGAGCATCCTATACCATGCCGACAAGCCATTGGTTCTCGTTTGTCAACGTGAATTATACACTTGTTATGCCATATATGTATACGCATGTTGATGATCACAATCACAATAGGTCTAATTATCAAAATTATACGCATCACGGCTCTCCTCTTGGTAGTAATCTACAGCCGAATTCCGATAGACTTCATCTTCAACTCAAATTCCGGCCTATTTATGGACTTGATATAAATCTTTCCAATACCTTTATTCGGCATACGAATACAACCGAAAGCATTACCGATATCAATTTGATAAAAGATTATCTCGGAAAATATTACACCACAGACGGCTCTGTATTTAATCATCCTACTATTACGAGTAGAGCGCCAAATGGCGGTACCGATTGGAAAGATCATGCCTTCCTCTATGCGACGCCTTTTATGAAGCAGCAAACCCGGCAGTATGTCAATCAGCTTGCATTGGACGTCAGCTGTCATTTGCCGATTGTGAAGTCGGGAGGCTACATGCTGTTTAAGCTCGGCTATGTGTTTGAGGCAAACATCAACCCAGGCGTACGGCGAGATATTTATAGGCCGAATGACCTTACTCGGGGATGGCATGAAAAAGATGTTAAAGATATCGTCGACAAGGATGGCAACAAAGGCGAGCATGCTATCCGGAAAGAAGCCGCACGGCAGCTGGACGAGTGGCGTAAAGGCGCGATCGGAAAGCAGTTTAATCACTATATCCGGTTAAGCGCCGAAGTGGCATATTAACACGATACGATAATACGGGCGTTGGGATGATATTGCTGAACCGTTATCATAACAGGAAAGCAAAAAAAGCCTTTCGCCCGGCATATTGTAAAATGCTGAAATCAAAAAGTTATTACCTGATAAAGAACTGCTTGATATATAATCAAGAAATGATTATAATTTATATATGTACAGGGTGATCCAAAAAAAACGGATAACAAAAGCCGTAGCAAAAATGCCTCAAAGAGAGCAAGAACTATATGTTCTGCTCATCATTGATTTAAAAGAATCAGGTCCTGTACAAACAGGCTGGCCTCATTTTAGCTCTTTAGGCAAAAATAAATATCATTGCCATTTATCCTATCATTGGATTGCCTGCTGGAAAGAAACAATCAAAGGTATTGAAATGGAGGTGTATTATGCAGGTTCACGTGAAGATTCCCCTTATTAAAATTGAAGGTGATATTCCGTCCGATTTATTGACATTTGTAAAAACACAATACAAATATGTTTCTGTTGAATATGATGAAGACGATGAATACGAAGAGGTAACAGAGACCGAATGGTTTAAAAATATTCAAAAGGATATGACACCTCAAAAGACATTAAAACTTTTAAGAAATCGGGATAATCTTACCCAGGCCGAGCTTGCTGCAAAGCTGTGTATCAATGTACAAAATGTTTCCGGTATGGAAAGAGGTGTCCGCCCCATCAGTATCGCCATGGCAAAAAAACTGGGTGGCGTATTCAACACAAGCTATAAAAATTTCTTATAAAGTATTGTAATAGCCTTATACGCTTCTATAAATACGCCTGTTTTTGATTTTTTCTTAAAAGTCAACAACCGAACAAAGTATGAACTTTGGAAGTTGTTGCGTTAATACGCGAAGAGTGTATATACAATCCCAATGTTTTCGGTAAAAAAAACGTACGGTTAACGAGACCGCACCTTTTTTAGCGGTCGAAGTTATACCTCGGCTTTTTAAAGACATGATAATCCATATATAAACTCCCAACTTGACCTTTTAAAAATCAACTAAAAGCAATAATTTGATAAGTCTATATATAGCAAGGAATAAAATTTCGGGATGGAGGGATTTGAACCCCCGATCTTCTGGTCCCAAACCAGACGCCTTAGCCCCTAGGCTACATCCCGTTTGACGCATCTACCGATAAAGTAACGGCATCGACGCAGTTGTGCATTTAACAATGAGTTGTAACTTTACCTAAAATAAGCTATCCTGTCAAGCGGAGGCTTTTTATGCAAGGTTTTGAGATCACATTTCCCGACGGTTCAAAAAAGAAATTCGTTGAACCGCTTTCCGCACGCGCCGTATGGGCATATTGCAAGGAACCGGAGGCAGTTGCATTCGGCATGAAAGTGAATAATGAATTGGTTTCTTTAAATAAAAAGATTGATGTACGTGCGACAATACAGCCCGTCTTAAAGGGAACGTATGATGGCTCAAATATCTATCGCCGGACATTGTGCTTTCTTTTAGCTGCTGCCGCACGGAAAATATATCCCGATTTGCGCCTCTTGGTTGGACACAGCTTCGGTTATTCCTACTATTATACCTTTGAAGGTACTCATGCATCGCAAATCGATCTTGCGCTCATCGAGCAAAAAATGCATGAAATGGTCAATGATGATTTACCGATTCACACGCAGGCAGTGGCCTATGCCGAAGCGCTCGAACTTTTTGCAAATACCAACCAGCCCGATGCATACCGGCTGCTGTCTTATAACAGCAAGCCTAAGATCACTATCAATATTCTTGACGATTACTACGATTTATTCTTTCAGCCGTTGATGGATCGCGTCGGTTATTTAAAGGTATTCGGTTTGATGAAGTACGAAGACGGCTTTTTGCTGCGTTTTCCGGCAACGGCCGACACCGATACGCTGCCCGAATTTACGGACATCCCGCATCTGTTTACCGTGTATAAGGAATATAAGACTTGGGGAAAATTGATCGGCGTTTCTTCCGTCGGGCAGCTCAACGAGATGATAGAAAACCGTAAAACCAAAGACTATATCGAAGTGTCGGAAACCCTGCAGAACAACAAACTTGCGCATATTGCCGAGCAAATCAAAAATAAAGGGAATGTCAAGGTGATATTGATTGCAGGACCGTCAAGCTCCGGGAAGACGACAACGGCCAAAAAGCTTTCGATGCAGCTGCGCGTGCAGGGCTATGAACCCTACGTCATCAGTCTTGACGATTACTACGTCGGACGGGATAAAACACCGCGCGGTGCGGACGGCAAACCGGATTTTGAATGTCTTGAATCTATCGATGTTCCGCTGTTGAATGAGCTGCTGCTCAAGCTGTTTGCCGGTGAAGAAGTTGAACTGCCCTCATATAATTTTAAAACCGGCGAACGGTTTTATACCGGTAAAAAGCTCCGTTTAAACAGCCGTTCCATCCTCATTTTGGAAGGGATACACGGTCTCAATGATAATTTGACTCCGCAGATCGATCCGTCGCTCAAGTTTAAAATATATCTATCCGCACTGACGCAGCTGACCTTGGATGATCATAACCGCATTCCGACTTCCGATAACCGGCTTTTACGGCGCATTGTCCGCGACGCTCAGTTTAGGGGCAGCTCCGCGTCGGTTACCATCGGCATGTGGGCCGATGTGCGCGCCGGGGAAGCAAAGCATATTTTCCCGTACCAAAACACCGCTGATGCGATCTTTAACACAGCGCTCGATTACGAGCTGTCGGTACTGAAAATTTATGCGGAACCGTTGCTCCGCGCGGTAAAGCCGACCGATCCGGCATACAGCGAAGCTTCCCGGCTGCTCATCTTCTTGAATAATTTCCTGTCGGTTTCGCCGTCGTTCGTGCACGGCCAGTCCATTTTGCGGGAGTTCATCGGAGACAGTGCTTTCTCATATCGATAATCGCTGCTTCTTAAGCGCTTTTCAAAATATTCCAAAGTTTACATACATCCGGGGGCATCGGCAAGAACGAAACGTTTCACGATGCTCCCTGCATTAAAAACGTATGCTGATGAATAAAAACACGCTCAATTTAAGGATACCACTACTATGAGAGAACGAAAATCAATCTATACATTGCTGCATCAGGATGCAGGATCGGCTGCCCGCACGGGGGTAGTAAGCCTGCCGCACGGCACAGTGCAAACCCCCGCTTTTATGCCGGTCGGGACGGCAGCGACCGTAAAAGGCATGACCAAGGACGATTTACACGAAATCGGCTTTGAAATCATCTTGGCGAATACCTACCACCTTTTTTTGCGTCCAGGGATGGACGTGATCAAACAGGCGGGTGGTCTGCACGGGTTTTCCGGTTGGAATAAAAATTTTTTGACGGATTCCGGAGGCTTTCAGGTATTTTCACTTTCGCAGTTGCGGAAAATTAAAGAAGAAGGCGTTACCTTTCAGAGTCATATCGACGGAAGTAAACGGTTTTTAAGTCCTGAAATTGCGGTGCAGGTACAGGCAGGCTTCAATAGCGATATTCAAATGCAGCTCGATATTTGTTCGCCGTACGGCATTTCAAAAAGAGAAACCGAAAAGGCGCTAACGCTGACTACTGCGTGGATGCAGCGGGCGGTACGGGAATGGGATCGGACGGAAGGATATCAGGGCAGCCTGTTCCCGATCGTGCAGGGAGGCTTTTTTGAAGACCTGCGTATCAGAAGCATTGAATCGATTATGGAACAGGATCCGCACGGCATTGCAATCGGAGGCCTTTCGGTCGGTGAACCCGATGAGGTATACAAGGAGTTTTTGGCCTTTACCGCCGCACATATTCCCAAACATAAGCCGCTCTATGTGATGGGAATCGGCACCCCCGATTATATTTTAGAGGCGGTAAAAAACGGCGTTGACCTTTTTGACTGCGTACTCCCGTCGCGGAATGCACGGAACGGGCATCTGTTCACCCGTAACGGTCCTATCTCAATTAAAAAGAAAGAATATGAATACGATTTCGGCCCGATCGATCCGACATGCACCTGCAAGATATGCCGTAATTATAGCCGTGCCTATTTGCGCCACCTGTTCCGCTGCAAGGAAATTCTCTATTCGATGCTGGCCACCTATCATAACCTTGCATTCCTGTACCGGATGGTGTGTGAAATCAGGGAGGCAATCACGGAAGACCGTTTTTCGGAATACTACCGCACCTTTCTGAAAAACTATTATGGAAACGGCTAAAGATCATGTTCCGTTGTCAAGTGCTTGCCCTGTTTCGGTTTACGGTGAGCCTTGACAATTGATTGTATCCTCACCCATAATTCCGCAGCAGCCTACAGTAAAGCGGTTCCTAAACGGCGGGTGATTTTTTCGTTGGTTATTCGGGCATCATAATACGCTGCGTTGAAGGTAACCGAATGCGCGGCGGTATCCCACAACAGAAAGTAGGCGGGGTAGTGCGCTTTATCGTCAAACGCCGTAGCCGTATGAGCCGTTGGGGTCAAGGCGCGCGGATAACCGACGCTGCCGGGGTTGACAATGCTGCATTCTTTATCGAGTAAGACCGTTTGTCCGGGGGCAGGATAGAGCGCGCCGTACTCCCGCCGGTCGGCATAGAATACGGCTGCTTGATGGGTGTGCCCGCAAAAGCAGAGCCGAAAGCCTTCCGCTGACAGGTATTGCAGCGAATCCTCCGTTTCTTGGCCTCCGGTAAGATATTCGGTAAGCGGCTCTAACGGTGAACCGTGTACCAGCAGGGTCTTTTCGGATAGGAGAAATACGGGATGCAGCCGCGCGAGAAAAAAGCGGGTCTTCCATGAAACAAGCGGCGCGGTATTTTTCAGCGAATGGCGGGCGTTGTCGCTGAACCACCGTACGGATAGTTTTTTCAGTAGGCCTGCGTCGTGATTCCCTGCAAGCAAAATACACGGCTTCACGGTTTTTGTGAGTTGTTTTAACCGCATAACGCAGGCCTCCGGATCGGGACCGTACCCGACAATATCGCCGAGCGAAATAACGCCGTCATATTGCCCCTGAGCCGCTTCCAAAACCGCGGTCAGCGCTTCAAAATTTGCATGGATATCGGACGTTACCAGTATTTTCATAAGGAGAGACATAATCATACCGTATGCCGGAAAAACTTACAACACGACTTGTCAATACCTTGAAAGACAGCTTTCAGTCCGACTGGAAGCTGCTTTCGGAAACCGAACATTTTCTTGCAGCAACGCCGTTATCCCGCAGTTATGAACAGCAATTTGCCGAATGGCGCAAAAAACTGCAAACGGTGCCGGACAGCACAGCACGCGCAGAGGTTCGGGAAGAGATTATTGCATTGCGCAAATCATTGCGGCTGCAGGGCTATGACCTTTCGCTGGGGTCTATCCAGCTGATTGTAAAAGATTTTATGAACGATGACGCTGCCGCGCGGGACTATAAGCGGACGGTTATCTGCTTTTGCAATACCGGCCTTTTTTGGACATCGGGAGAAGGCAACCATCTGGAGCTCGCCGGAAATTTACAGGCGGAACTGGAGCGAAAACGGCTCTATGTGCATCCGGAGATGCATTATCTGTGGTTTCTGTGGTGCCGGAATGCATTAATCTTGAGCGGCTCCGCAACGGAGTCCCGTGAAGGTTTTGACCGTCTGCGTAAACGGGCGCAGGCGAATCCGCAAAAAATACTGCGGTACCTCAAAACGCTGCATTAGCCGTATACCCGATGCCCGTTACGGGTTTTCGCCGCCGTCTGACGGTGTGCTGTCATGCGGAGCCGTCGGCGCTCCTGTTTCGCCCGGTGCCTGTATGCAGGCAAGCCGTTTGTGCTGTTGTTTCTGCGCATACATGGCGTTATCCGCTTGTGTAAAATGATGAGCCAAGTCGGTATCATTGCGGGTTATCATCGAAAAGCCGACCGAAACGGAAACAGGCCACGGTTTTGTTTGCTTTGCACAGAGCTTTTCTATTTTTCTGACGATGGTAGCAGCATCAAATGCGGTACACTGCGGGATAAACGCGACAAACTCATCTCCGCCGATGCGGAACAGCATATTGGATGTTTTGATCGCTTTTTTCAGTATGGTAACGCTCGTTTGAATATAGTCGTCCCCCGCCTTGTGGCCGATCGTGTCATTCACCTTTTTCAAGTTATCGATATCGGCAACCAGCAGCAGACAAGGCTTTGCCGCATGTTGGACGATTGTCTTTTTGCGCAGCTCAAAACAGCTCCGGTTGAAGCAGTCGCAGAGCCCGTCGGTAAAGGCATTTTGTTCAATCTTTTGGATTAAATCTCCCAGCATACCGGCATCATACATAATAATGATTGTACCGGTGCTTTTATGGTTTTTAGGATTGAAAATCGTCTTTTTATGGCAGAGAAATACCTTCCCCGTCGCAAGATGCTGAAGATACGATGCAGAAGTATTTTGTTCCCTCGGCTGAATCGGCGCAAAAAATTGTTTACCGAACATATCACCGCGCAGCGTATACTGCTTGACCGGTATCTGCGCTTCGGTAAAAAACTGTACAGCGCTGTCGTTTAGTCCAAGTAATTCGTTTTTAATATTGAAGATAAGCACGGGCTGATCAAAATCTTGAAAGAAATCTTTTTTCCCTAAATAGAGCCCCCGCTGATCCATATCCCAATAGGTTAAGAAGTACAGAGTGTTGACGCTGATAAAATGAGAAAAAAGAGACAGAAAGAGCAGCTTTTCGGTTATAGCGACAAACGTCCCTATGACATTCATCAGCATAAAAATGAAAATCGACACTGTTATGGCAAGCACTGCTTTTCGGTTTTTTACCCGCGGCGAAAAGAGTTTGATAAAAAATAACATGCACGACAAGCAAATTAATGCATAGCTGTATAAGGCATGCACGTAAAACCACGGGCCGTATATGAACGGCTTCGCTTCAATGTCGAAAGCCGTCAGCGCGGGATTGATAGTGATAAAGAAAGAATGCCGCCCGGCCGTAATACTGAGTATGCAGGTAATGACGGGAATGACCGTCATAAGATGGCGGTATAGCAGCTTGAAATTCGGGATGCAATAGGCTTGCGCATAATAAAACAAAAACAGCGCCGAAAATGCGATGCACGTATAAATAGAGCGCATCATAATAAAACTCAAGGGCAGCTCTTTTGTCTGCAAGAGAAAAAAACGGATCAAGTTCCAAAAACCGAGCATAGCGGCCAAGTAGGCGATTGGTTTGAAGACAGGATTTTCGTTACTTTTTTTTAATGAAAATACCGTAATGGTAAAAGCGGAGATGGCATTAATGATACGTAAAAAATTGAGGACATCTGTCATATTCATATATGGGGTGGATTATAAAGGCGATCTTGTATGTTGTCAATCTTTGAAACATTATGGGTTTTGCAGCCGCTCAGCTCCGGCGGTACGAACAAACATACCGCCGATACATCCGGCCTAAATCTGCGTTCGGCGATGAGCTGCCCCAGAGGTTTGTTTCGGGGGCAGCGTTCTTTTTTACATCTACTATTCCGATTCCGTGCCGTATACTTCAATTTGGGTTAAGGCTGGAAACGGCGATTCAAGGCTGTCGTCTTTTATCAAATGACTCAGCGTAATGGATTCCGTTTTTTTGGGGAACAGCTTAAATACGTGGGGTAGGGCGCTTTTTTCCAGCAGTATCGTTTGTACGGTTCCGTCAGAAAAACCGATATCGGCCTGCTTCCAATAGTTATCATGCGGAAAGTCTGCGCGGCATACCAGTACGATTTTGTCCACGAGCACGGTTCTTCCGAACTCAAGGGTAAGACAGGCGGTTGGATCGCGGTTGATTCCCCATGACTCATACGGCCACTTGCCGTGCGACCGGTTTTCGCAATTTCCGTTAATGGCATTGCGGGCTGCAAACACCGATTCGCCGCGTGTTTCGATATTTGCGCTTGCATGAGGAAAGCAGGCGGTATTGCCGTGCGCATCATGGTCGTTTAACGCAAGGTTTTTGTACACGCTGATTTCTTCTTGCCGAGCGACGCGGGCGGTTAAAAGATGCAAATCGCCCGCAAAGGTATTCGGATTATACGAGAAGCGCTTTTCGTCAAAAGGAATTTCAAAGGTATACGACGGTTCCTTCATGTAGACAAAAGCCGGGTTCAGGCACGAATCAAATTGAATGACCAAAAAACACGGGGCAGCGGAAACGGAAAGTGTAATAGTATCTCCTTTCCGGTACTCATCCGCGTACGCCAGATGAACGGCCTGTTCTCCCGTATCGCGGGCGCGCACGGTGCCGTCCGCAGCGTGAATTTCAAATGTCAATGTCTGTTCCATCATGTTTCTCCTTTATGCTTAACCTTTGACCGCGCCGAGCGTGATGCCCTTTCTAAAGAACCGCTGAACATACGGATACACTACCATAATCGGAATAATCGATAGCACAATAACCGCATAGATGATGGTGTCGGATGACGCCGTGCCTGCCTGATTCATCAACGAACCGGCATCGGCGGCAACATTTTTTTCTACAATCAGTTTTTTCAGCAAAACCTGCAGCGGAGCCTTCGTATCATCGGTCAGCAAAATCATCGTCCAAAAATAACCGTTCCACCGGTTCACCGCATAAAAAAGCGCAATGGTCGTTAATGCCGAGGTCGAAAGCGGGATATAAATATTGCGCAAAATCGTCCACTGTCCGGCTCCATCTATCCGCGCCGATTCTTCCAATGATTTCGGTACCGTTTCAAAAAAGCTTTTCAGAATAATCAGATTGAATGAACTGACGCCGAAGCCGACCGTGATGGCTATATATGAATTGATGAGATGCAAATCGCGGAAATTGAGATACCGCGGAATCATGCCCGGATCAAACCACATAACGACTACTGCGAGCAAGATAAAAAACTTTCGGCCTTTCAGTTCTTTTTTCGACAGCACATACGCACCGGTAACGGTAAGAAACATATTGATCAGCGTACCGACCGCCGTCAGGTGAATGGTGTTCCAATATGACCGCCAAAAGTTCGGGATATTAAACGCCTCGCGGTAGGAATCAAAGGTGATGCCCTTTGGAAGCAGCAGCACCTCTCCGCGCATCAGATGCAGCGGCCGACTGATTGAAGCGGAAAACACATACACAATCGGATACAGGAACAAAACGCCCAAGCCTAAAAGGAATACGATATTAAGCACATCAAATATGCTTTCGTCCATGCTGCTGCGGATCTTTGTCCGCGTTAGTTTTGCATTCATATCTGTAGCATAAAGCGGGTTTTTCTTTTCCCGCAAGCGTTATTTTTTCCGAACTAACGGTAATTTCTCCGATTACCGGGAATCTCCGAATCCTCATTAAATGCTACATTGAATAAACCGTGTTTTTTCTGTATATTCCAGATGTTTTTCAAAATATAAGCGGGCATCTTTAAAAATGACCGGAGTGTTTTACAGATGTCCGAGTATTCAATAATTGTCACAATCAAAGATATTCTAAGGAACCGTAATGAAACAAAGAAACAACGCCATCGGCGGTATTTTTTTAGCGGCGCTGACTCTCTGTCTCTTTTCCTGTAGCAATCAGATAAACGGGAAATTGTTTTTGACCGGCCCTCATGCCGGAGCGGACGGAAACAAGACACCGACGCCTAAAACCGAGCAAAAAAAAGCAAATCCTCAGCCCCCGGATTCGCAAGGACGCCCGCCGGCTATTCCGAAGGTTCCGGGTGCAGGGTCTTCACAAGCCGGTCAGTCGGCTATTCCGGAAGTTCAAGGTGCAGGGTCTTCGCAAGCCGGTCAGTCGGCCATTCCCGATATCCCGGACTCAGGGTCTTCAAAACCGGCACAGCCGCATGATGCGGCGGCAAAGAAAAAAATCTTGTTCGAGCGGCTGACCGATGCCGTATTGCGGTTTGACGAAGCCGTTGACGTGAGCGATCTCAATATCAGCTGTGCCTCGGAAGGAGACAAAACGCCCGAATACAAAGCGTTGTACGAACAGTTTATCAGCTATCTTGATGAACAAAATCTCTTTCTTTTTCATGTACCGTTAGCGAAAAGTATTGCTTGTCAATATAAACCGGAAAACGAAAATGAAGTTGCCTCGTATAAACTGGTCTATCATGTTCCGACCGCAACGGCCTTCAGCGACTATGACCGTATTGTCGCCGCTTTTGAATCCTATTATAAGACGGTGAAGAAAAGCATGTCGCAAGCCGAAATCAGCTATGCGCTGTACCGGGAATTGGAAAAACGCACTGTTTATGATGAAAACACCGCATCGAAATATCAGCGGACTGCATGCGGCGCCGTTTTGGACGGAAAAGGTGTCTGCGAAGATTACAGCATCGGGTACAAACAGCTGATGCGCGGCGCCGGTATCGAAGTGTGCTGTCTTGAAGGAAATGTTCAGCGTATACCGATTCCCGAAGGAAGCATTGCACATATGTGGAATAGGGTAAAGCTTGACGGCGAATGGTATAACGTTGATGCGACGTGGGATGATAATGACCGGGCGGCAAAAGAGTTAAGAGCGCACAGCTTCGGAAAATTCTTTTTAAAATCCGATGATACTTTTTACGGTGCGCTCAATCATACGCTTATCTATGATAAGCTCTTGCCGGTGCCCCAGGCATCCGATACACGGTATGAAAACCCGGCGTATATCTTTTATGACGGAGATGTAAAAAGCGATCCTTTCTATTATAAAGGCTACTGGTATTATTTTTCGTATCAAAATATGGGGCTGTACCGCAGCCGTTTTGACGGAAGTGAGAAAAAATTACTGTATCAAAAAATGTATCATACGACACCTGACTTTTATCGTCCCAGATATACCAAATTGCACCGCGTCGAATTCGGTACGGACAAAATTTATTTTCTCGACTTGGCAGAACAGTATGGAACCGGAGACTTTGCGCTGTATGCGATGCCGTATGACGGCGGCGATTCTTCTGTGCAGAAAATCGGACCGGCGCCGTCCCCCGATGATCCGTTATTGCCGACCGGCGATGAACCCAATCAAGAGGAACCCGGCCTTACTGCATTGCGTACCGAAATTATGCTTTCTAAAATGAAAGACGCGTATTTCTACGGTACGGAAAGCTATTTTACTGCTAAAAATCAAGAGAGACAGCATTTCCGCGATCAAATACAGGCGGCCGAAGCGTATGCCGAAACAGCCCCGGAGCATGATGCGTACGCAGCGGTACTGTACGGTCAGCTTCGTGGAGCGCGGATAGCGTATGGAGGTCTGCCGACCTGCCGTCCATAAATATCCGATGGGGTTGCTCCGGCAGGTTCTAAAGGGCGGTTCCGATTTTTCCGATAAAAAAAGTGTAATGGGCGCCTGAAAACAGGCCGGAAACGCCTTTAATAGACGATGTCCGGTGTGCTCGATTAGTATAACGTAAAAGGGAACTGTCCGAATGCCGGAACGTTTCTGAAATACGCTCATTTACCGATACCGATTCTTCATGCGCAGGAGTTATTATGCGAAAATTATGTACCGTCATCATCATGGCAGCGTTCACGGCAGCTGTTTATGCCGGAGATATAGCGAATTTTGTGAACTTGGGCTTTTCTGCCGATGGAACGAAATTCGCATTCGGGCAGTATGGATTACAAGATAAAACATATCGTGCGTATGCTGAAATTTACGCTGTTGATATCGGAACAAATACCTTCCTGCAAAACGGCATTTTCAGGACATCTCCTTCAAAGCAGACGGAAGGCAAAGAAAGCAAATCGACCTTTCTTGCGCTCCAAAATAGAGCGCAGGCTGCGTTGAGCAAATGGGATATTTCCGAAACCCGTCAGGGACGTGTGCTCTATGCGCAGACGGAAGCCACTGCCGGAAATCAGACCCTCTTCTTCCGCGATTTTCAAACAAGCGATGAGTACACCGTCGTGCTCAATACCGCACAAAAGTCAAAAACCGAAAGTTCATTCTATCTTACCGTTGAAAAGACAAAACCGAACGGAACGAAAATCCAAAAGCAGGTCGGTAGACCCGATTATATACGCAGCGGCGTTAAAAATTACTCAGTTAAGAAGATACTGATGGATGACACCGCCCATGCAATGATATTTATTATAGAGAAAAATGAATATGCTTCCTCAGGCGATTCATTCCGCTATATGGTAGAGGCTACTTTAATCGATTAACAGACCCCACGTTTCTTGCGTATGAAATTGTGTTTTAATTGCATACACAAGAAACGCAGCCGCTTCGCATCGGTTTTATTCGTACGGAGGGTTTAATACCCCGACGCTCGCGTCGGGGTTGTTGATTTTCATTTCTATATTTTTTCATATCTTAGTTGTATGTAAGTTTTTCTGCTCAGTCTCTATCTTTGTCTCATCGGAAAAATCGATAGCCGTGTTATTCGTTTTCGGCTGATGCCGGGGAAGGCGGCTCCGTAGCTTCCGCAGCCGGAGCTGAATCAGAAGCAGCTGATGTGTCGGAACTAGGCTCGGAAACGGACGAACTGTCTGGGGCTGCTTCAGGGACTGATACCGGAGCAGACGGTTGGGGAACCGGTTGAGCCGGTTGAGCCGGTTTTTGTTGCGGTGCCGTTCCGAACGACAATCGAATCATTTCATATTCGTTTTTATGTCTCATTTTGAGGTATAAGATTTTGCCGTTTGCATTATACGCATACCCGGAAGAATTATACATTTCAAACCGGGTATCGCTTCTAAATGGAATGCCGTACAACTCTATCCGGTAAAACGGCCGAATGCCGTGGAGCGTCAAGTAATGCGATTGGCCTTCCGGGAAGCGGATTCGCAGCAGCAGCGTCCGGGCGGTATTTTCCAGCACTTCGATATTTTGTGCGCATGTCCATGCCCATATTCCGGCTTCCGCTTGGAGCGCAAGCGATTGAGCGCGGGGATACCACGTATTATCTGCCATTACCAGCGGGTAGAGGACACCGGCGTCCAAGATGCGGCTGTCATCGGCTATCAAGGCGAGTTGCGTGGGGTTTTCCCCGGTAACGGTAAATCCGATGGGTAATCCTGCCGAATCGCCCGAATACCGCAGAAGCGAGGTTACCAGCATTCGGCCGACAGCCTGCCAAAGCGGCGATTGCTCTGTACCGTACCGCATCAATATCCGCGCGGCAAGTAACCCGGCCGTGCTTTCGATATATGAGCCGTCGTCACTGAGGTACAAACCTTCATCAATGAGCAAGAGCGAATCGGTAATTTTTTTCTCGCAGAGCGGCACGAGTGCCTCAAAGAGGGGCTTCTTGTCGGGATAGTAGTGCGTGCAGTCCAGCCATACCGCTAACAGTCCGGCTGCCTGCCGCGCAGTGAGCGTATCTCCATCAAGATTTTCTATAAACCGGAAGAAATTTTCTATGATCGTTTTACTGCCCCGATCGGTTAGAAACGGCAATATTTCTTCATGTTCAAAAATTGCAGCATCGTTTGCGTTGATCAACCCGGCCAGCTGCTCTCGCCGACGGGTATCATAAGCCGCCAAACCGGTATGCGTTTCTTGAATATTGCCGTAGAACGGGTTGGAAAGATAGGTGCGGGCGCTTTTCGGCAGCGTTTGTGCAGGCGCAGCTTCCAGCGCGTCGGTAAAACGGCCGCGTTGCCCCATTTCGGCAACATAAGCCGTCAGTGTTTGTTCGGTTATTTTTTTTGCTGTCAGTGCTTGCGTTCCCGCCTGAACTACTGCGGATGCAAATGCATCCAGTGCGGCGGCATAGCTCTCCTCCGAGGCCTGTACCATGGACGGAATCGCTTCGATATCCAACTCTTGCTGCGGCAAATAGGTTTTGTAATAGGCGAGCGGCTGCATTTTCGTTAATACCAGGTGCGGAACCTCCGACTGCGCCGAATTTTCCTCGGTATTGAACCCAAAGCTGCCGGTAAACGAGTACTGGTTTTTACCGGAACGGACAAACAGCTTGCTGTTAGACCGTTCAATACCGGCATTTTGCGTGATCTGCCACGGAATCGTCACTTTTTTGATATGTTCCGGCAGAACGGCTTCAACCCGCAGCGAATCGATATCTCCCTTTTCTTCCGAAATAAACGATAACGTGACATTTTCGGAACAGCGCACCGAAAAACGTTTTTCATCTTCATATTCTTGATAGGCTAGAACCTGCAGCTCCCGCGTATTATCTTCCGCATCGATGGCAGAAACGGGATTTTGCCCGCTTATGTAAATATCCAATCCATTGGAAACAATATGCAGCGGTAAAAGCGGCACGGCAGCTCCTGTTTCGGTGCGCTCTTGCCGGCCGGTCACGGTCATTGCACCGAAACGCACGGAAAAAGCTTGCCCCTTTGTAAATTGGAGCACAAAAACACCGAAAAGAACGCCGCAATAGAGTGCGGTATAGCCAACTATTCTACCAAAGATATGCTTCATAACCAGCTAGTCTAATCAAAGCCGATAAGAATTGCAATGCTTATCTTACCCTGCGCAGCAGGAGAGTCCATTCTATTTTCAAAAGGTTACACTTTAAACTTCCCTACTTCCGCTGCCATATTCTCAATACTCTGCTTATTCTTCTGCGTCAATGCATTTACTTCCTGTACGGCATTGTTAATCTGTACAACACCGGAGGCCATCTCGTTCATGCTTTCGGTGATAATGCGGGTAAGATTGTCCAGTTTTTGCATCTCGACTGCAACGCCCTCTCCGCCTCTGAGCATTTCCTCAGAGCCGGCCTGTACTTCCGTCGTTACCGAGTTGATGCTCTTAATTGCAACCAACACTTCCCTACTACCGTTTTCCTGCTCCCGCATCGATTCGGTGAGGCGAGAACTCATTGTCTTGACCTGCTCAGCAAGCGTGAAAATGACGTTAAACTTTTCTTCAACCGTTTTCGCAGCTCCGGAGAGGGTCTCGATTTCTCCGCTGAGTGTTTTCAGTGTAGCGGTGATGGTTTTGCCCTGTACCGAGGATTCTTCAGCGAGCTTACGGATTTCGTCTGCAACGACGGCAAAACCCTTACCGGCTTCTCCGGCATGTGCTGCTTCTATCGCAGCATTCATTGCGAGCAAATTTGTCTGCGAAGCAATATGCTGAATAACGCTGGAGGCTTCTATCAGCGAGCCGGATTCTTCGGCAATTTTCTGTGTTACGGTATTTGTTGTCTCCAGCGTTGCCTTGCCCTCACCGGTTGCGGACGTGAGACTTTTAATGACTTCATCGGTTTTACCGAGCGTCTGTCCGATGGCCGCAATATTCGCAACCATTTCTTCTACCGAAGACGAAGATTGCGCAACGCTCGCAGCCTGTGTTTCGATGTGGTTATTCAACTGTTTAATCGTTCGGACAATTTCTTCAATGGTTGCTGCCGTTTCAGTAACACTGGCCGCTTGGGTTATTGTCTGTTGCTTAACACCTTCGATATTTGCACTAATTTCATTGACTGCACTCGCTGTTTCTGTCATGTTCGATGCAAGCTCAATCCCGATCTCTTCCATATCGTTACTATTAATACCGACTTGCTGGACTGAATATCCGATCTTTTCGATTGTTTCGTTAAAGTATTCAGCCATATCGGTAATCTCATCATTACCCTGTACCGGTAGGCGCACGGTTAAGTCGCCGTTTCCCTGCGCAATATTCCGCAGAGCGGAAACTGCCTTTTGAATCGGTTTTACTACTAAACGAGCAACAATATATACGGTGATAAACGCAATCAGTAAAATTGCAAGACCGGTACTAAACATCGAGAAGCGCAACGAATTTACCGTTCCCATAAATTCTTCTTGCGGCGCATTGATGACAATCTTCCAATCCGTTGTCTTCATCGTAGCGTAAGACGCAATCTTATATATTCCTCTATAGGTATAGAAGCTGATAGAAGGCTCATCTATTTCTATTGCCATCTTTTCGAAGGCGGCAAGAGAAGCAAGGCTCTTATCGGCCGATGCCATCTTTATTACATTCTCCATAGCCTTTACTCTGGCAAAGTCTTTTGCCGCAATAGTAGTTCCCGTAAGACCGAGAATATAGCAATACCCTGTTTGACCGACAATAATATCTTCTATATCATGCGAAAGAGCTGACGCTTCAACTGATGCCAGCAAAACGCCGATGATAGCGTGATTATCATCATAAATCGGAACGGCAAATACGACAACAAATGCCCCGTCCAATCGGGAAACAAGCGGTTCGGCAAGAAAATTTTTTCCTTTGGCAGCAGCGATGAAAAAATTTCTATCGGAGACATCCACGGTTTGTCCGCTATCCGTATGTCGTATTCCTTTCATATCGCATACATCCAGTTTGTGAATTCTAGCGTTAAATGCCGCCTCTTTTTTTAAAAACGCGGCCTTTTCCCGATAGGAAACAGCAGGATCACGCAGTATGGGACTACGGGCAATACCTTCAAAAAATTGAAAAAAAGCCGTAACTCTGGCATCGATTAGGTTTGCCGTATAGGTTGCCTTGTCGATAAGATGCGTTTCGACTTTTTCCGTTACCGCTTTACGGGCAGTTCTCACTGCAAGCGCCCCTTCAACAAAGGACGCCATTGCAACCAATAGGCCGAAGATAAGAATAAGTTTGTAGCGAAGCGAAAAACGCTCTTTCATTGTACACCTCCTTTGTGTAGGGAGTTTTTTTTCTTTTTTTTCGATAAAAAGAAAAAAAGTTCCCTACAACCCTAAAAAAAGAAAAATAACGACCAAAGGGAGTTCCCTTTGGAAACCCCTCCTTCAGATAAATCATGCTATGATGAAGTAAGAATAAATCATGAAGAGTTGATGTCCTTGAAAAGAGATCGCATCAACAAATGCATATCCATGTATATCGGGAAAAGACGAGTTTTGACGCTTCTGATAACCATCCCGTCCATCCATGGACGCATTGACAGCGAGTTTTTGCTAAACAAAAACGTCGCTTCTGTGTATAACCATGGACATCCCTGTCCGTTTTGAAATGAGCTGAAAATAAAGCGGAGACGCGAACATAAATCAACCGCAGACACGACAAAGAACGAACATCCGTATTCATTCTTTGTCTGCGAGTTCGCAGTGCGAACTCGATTATGCTTGGAACCACTGCCATCCTTGGCAATTTTGATACGCTGAATATTTTTCAGCAGCATCGATTTTGCCCAGGATAAAACGCACACAGTTACGCAGTACTGCCGCTGAAACGTTGGTATGGATGTAACGAAATATCCCCCTGTATCTCTCTCATGGGGGGGGGGGGGGGGCTATATATCTATTTTTCACCTTTCTTATAATCCCTTTATAAAAAAAAGTTATTTTATACCAATTTATCGCCAACATCAAAAAAAACAAGCGCTGCTATGCGATATTATGTATATGAGTAAGTATACCACGGAAATAAAAAATTCGCAAGAAGAAAATAATAAAAGAATCAGACCGAGCAATCCGGTCGGTGAGTTTGCCTTTCAGGAAATCATGTGCGAAATTTTAGTTTTGTAAAATTTCGCACAAAAGGAAAGATGGAGCGATACTGCTAAAAGCCTTCGCCGCGGACTAATGCAACAATGCAGAGCAGTAATGCAAAGAGTGTGTAGACATATTTTCCAAGATAGTACCAGCAGCAACCGTACTGTTTTTTGGAACCGGTATTAATCTCATCCAAAAGCTCTTCTTTTTTTATCACCCAGAACCATGAGAATGCACCGAGTACTGCCCCGATTGGGATAATATAGGTAGATACCATATCCATCCATGCCCCCCATCCCCCCAGGATAGCGCCTTTTGTTTCCGCAATCGGCTCCATGAATATCCCGATCCCGAACACGAGTACGCCGAGCGCAGTAATCACCGGAGTACGCTTCCAGCGTTTAAAGGTATGTAAAAGCGATTCTGCGACAACTTCCAGCATATTCTGCAAGGATGAAATACCGCCGAATACAACAACAAGGTATAGGATGATGCCGAATATCCTGCCACCGGGCATTTTTTGCAGAATTGACGGCAGTACGACAAAAAGCAGCCCCGGTCCACCTGCAGGATCCATCCGGTATGCGTAGCAGGCTGGGATCATCACCAGGGCGGCAACAAGCGCGGCAATCGTATCGAAAAACGCCGTGTTTTTTGCGCCGCCGACGCAGTCGTGCGTTTTACTTAAGTATGCTCCGTAGACGATCATGCCCGAACCGGTGATCGACAGCGAAAAGAATGCCTGTCCCATTGCCGTTATCCACACGGAAGGATTTTTTAACGAGTTCCAGTCGGGGATGAATAAAAAGGCGTATCCTTTCACCGCATCCGGTAAAAAGGCGATGCGGACAGCCAAGGCCGCAAATAAGATAAAGAACAGCGGCATCATCACTTTGTTGGTTTTTTCTATTGTATGCGCACCGAATACAATCGTCAGCAGCGTGGCGATGATTACTGCGGCGTGATACGGCACAACGCTGAACGGCTGAAAGGCGAACGTATGGAACCACTGGCCGGGCTCGACCGTCATGATGCTGCCGAAAAGCGACTGCGTAAAAGCCTTTAAGACGTAGGCGATAATGACAGCATATCCGACGGCAATGGTGATTGAACCGATAAGTGGCAGCCAGCCGAGTATCTTACCGGCGGTTTCCCGGTTTTTGCGGCCGTGTTTCCAGGCAAAGGCGTAAGAGCCGAGCGTCCCGGTGCCGCTGCGCCGCCCGATTGCGTATTCGGCGGAAAGGCCGACGTATCCGAAGAGTATGACAAAGGCGATATAGATGAGCAAAAAAGCGCCGCCGCCGTTGCCGCCGAGCTTATAGGGAAAGCCCCAGACGTTGGCCATCCCGACCGCAGACCCGACGCACGCCAGGATAAACCCGACCTTGCTGACAAACTTATTATGTTTTCTTTCCATTATTTACCTTTTCTGTTTGCGCATCCGCTTTTTTGCTATTAGCAGTTTCGTTGCCAGCCGGTTTTGCACGGGCGGCGCTCCCGGCCGATGCGGTATCCTCTTGAGGCGCAGCGGTTTCATCAGCGGCTGCGGCTTTCCCATTCGGACTTTTTGCTTTTTCCGTATTGGACTTTCCATCCGGACGTTTCGTTTTATCGGCATCAGCTGCAGTATCGTCCGTATCCGCGTCTTCATCTTCCGGTTTTTCCGGCGGCTCTTGCGCTTTCTTGATTTTCTCTTCAAGATCGTCCAGCTGCTTCTTTTCGGCTGTTTCGGTAAAGCGGGTTTTCAGCTCTGTAAGAAGCGCAGTCGCTTCATCATACTTTTTTGCCAGCACAAGGATGCGCCCGTAGTTAATCGCCGAGTCAGGATTTTCAGCATCTTCATCAGCCAGTTTTTTATACATGACGCACGCCCGCTCTTCATCGCCGGTCGCGGCCAGGCTGTATGCATAGGCCTTCAGAATCAGGAGATTTCCCGGCGCCTCTTGATATTGACGTTCCAAAATCGGCCGCGCTTTTGCCCAGTCGCCTTGTAATCCGTACACTCGTGCTAAATTATACTCCGCCGCGTTTTTATGCGCCGGGTCTTTCGCCGCTTTCCGGTAAAACTCAGCTGCCTTATCGTATTTTGAAACGTCGGTATATGCTTGCGCAATATCGAAATAGGCCTTTGCCGTTTCGGAATCGACGCTGCCTTTTGCCCATAAACCCGCTGCAGCGGTTACAATGAAGATAAGCGCTGCATATTTTTTGAAACCTGCCGGAAGCGCTGTTCCGTGTGTTCGCCCATTACTTATTTTGAAGCACCACATTTTCTATTGCTCTGAGCTGATGCCGGTACAGACCGGCAATCGTTGCTCCGTAATCTGCGATAAGCTGAATCATATTGCGCGGATGTTCAGCTTCATCAACGCCGTTGATACGATCGCCTGCATCGCCGAGTCCAGGGAGGATATAGGCATCGGCATTGAGCGCGGGATCCATCCAGAGGGTATACACGGTGCAGTTTTTGAGAGCGCGAGCCGCACACAAGGCTCCTTTTAATGACGAGATCACATGAAAACAGCTGATCGATTTCGGCTTTACGCCCTGCCGCTCAAGATATTTGACAACGGTGATAAGACTTCCCCCGGTTGCATTCATCGGATCGGCAAAAATCAGGTCTTTCCCGTTTAAATCTTCCAGATTGAAATATGACATATCAAGATTGAGCACATACTGCATGTCGTCAAGCTGTTTGGTATCATCCCGTTTGATTTTAAAGAGCGCAAACGGCGTCACATAGCCGTGAGAAGAATACTCTTCAATTTCCTTCGAGATGATCATGGACGGCAAGAGCGCTCCGCGGAGCATCACGCACATGACCGTATTTTCGATTTTATGGTCGATATCGCTGATCTTGTGCACGGCGTAATTCTGCACGGGTACGGTAACCGGCGTTTTGGAGATCAGATAGTTTTTACTGTCTTCATGGCTGCCGCTGTAGGCGAGCTTGAACAGCATCTCAAACGCGCGCTGTGTATAATAGATAAATTCGTTATGACCGGTTGCGCTGCTGCGCAGTTTTGCCATAACCCGCGAGGCTTCCGCATGACTTTCAGGCTCGGTAATAAACGAGTATACTTGTAATTGAGGCACTTCCTTGCATATTTCCTGCTGCAATTTACCCATATCGTCATATAACCGGATAATCGCTTTTTCTGCGCTCTCTTTTTCTTTTCCGCCGACAGCCGAATCCAACCGGGTAAATTGTTCTATGGCGAGATTATAAAGTTCATCCAACTTTTGCAGATATTCCGTATCTTTTGCCGTTAAATAACCTTGAAGCGCTTCGGCTTCCATAATAACTTGTCTCATTTAAAAACTCCTCTATTCTTTATTGGATATTTCCGCAGGCCGAATCCGGCACGGTAAATCCTTGCGTACAAAAAAAAACGCCCTTAAAAAAGAGCGTTACAAAATATATCAAAACCAAAACCGGCACCCAAGTGAAACAGGAAAAGCCCACAAAAGCGAAACGCGTCTTGTGAATGTTGCGGGGTATATGTTCAGTCCGCATTCGGGACTGCACTGCAAATACGGTTCATACTTTTTCTGTCCTGCAAAAAAATAACAGCCGATCGGCATTCTGAGACCGATGTTTCCACCGGGCGCTACGGTATACGCTGCCTTTCCGCCGTTTGCAGATGCATTCGGTACGGAATAAAACATGACGCCGGTAAAAAGCCCGATGCCTGCAAACCAATGGAAGGTGGTCGAATCATTTATGTCAACCAGCTTTTCAGATAAAAACCAGTAGTCGACCGTGCCTTTTATCATGCCGTGGTTTCCGTTCAGGTATGCCCCGGAAAGCGTTGCGGTAATCGGTGTCTTTGCAAACCGGGCGGTAATACCGGCCCCGCCTCCGAATGGGATGGAGCCGCTAAAAAAGAAGTCAGCACCAAGACCGACTCCGGCTTCTGCTGCAAGCGGCAAAAGCGCTGCAAGCAGTATTACAAAGACCGATATGCGCCGTTTTCCGATCTTTACGGCTCTCGTCTGCCGCATTGTTTTAATACGCTGCAAGTAATTGCTCCAGCCGCTCTTTTCCGATGATCTTCATAAAGCCTGCGAGGCGGGGCCCCTGCGCTTTTCCAATCAACGCCTGATATACGGCGGTAAACAACGCTTTCGGTTCAAGGACGCAGGCGTGTGCAACATCGTACAGCGTTGTCGACAATGCTTTTTCGTCCAAGCAGTCCATCTGCGGCAGTACCTCGCTGCGGATTTTTTGTATGGCGGACGTTTCCTCTGCGGATAACTCGGCCTTGCCTCCGTCCGTGCGGAGTGTGAAGCGGAATTCTTCGGGAGCGCATTCGGTAATCCAGAACCATGCGCATTGCGCACGCCGTTCAAAACGGCTCCGCTGTTCTTCTTTTATATCCGGCAGCTGCTTCATTACGGCGGCAATGTTACCGGCGTTGATCTGCAGCAGGTTACAGAGGTGCCGGAACGGTATTTGATACGCGATGCACGGAGGCATCTCATCAATCTGCGAAAGTTCGTAGATGCGGCGTTCTTTTGCGTAGACGTCATCGTTCTTTGCCTTATCGACACCCCAGGCAATCCGTTCGGTTTTATCATAATCTTCATAAATTTTGATTACGTCTAAATCGAAACTGATGGAAAACTCGGTATTGGGACGGGTGGATGCAAACAAATAGCGCGCAACTTCCGGCGCATATACCTGAAGTACCTCCGGCAAGCTCACGACTTTGCCTTTTGACGACGACATTTTACCGGGAACCCCTTTCAGCCCGATAAAGTCATACCGGAAGGAAACCGGCGCAGGCCAATGGTAAATCCTGTCGGCAACGAGCCGCGCCGTATCGAAAGACCCGCCCTGCGAATGGTGATCCTTACCCGCCGGTTCAAACACAACCTGCTCATGCTTCCAGCGCATCGGCCAATCAACCCGCCAGCCGAGTTTTACCGCGCCGGTTTTCCGTAAATCGAGTGTCTCTTGATGCCCGCATTCGCATGTGTAGTGGAGTGACCACTCGTTATCCCAGCCGTCAACCGTCGTCGTATCCCGCTCGCATTGCGTACAGAACACGGAAACGGGACAGTAGTCACCGGTGATTTTATGCTCATCATCGCGATAGGTGTTTAAAATATCCTTGAGCTCCTCGCGGTGATCCATCGCGGTCTTCATGCCTTCCGCATACATACCGGCACCGTAGCGCTGCGCTTGATACAAAAACTCAGGATGAATGCCGATTTCCGGCAGCGCCGCTTCTACGTCATGTTCGTGGTGGCGGGCATAGTTTTCATCGCGGCCGAAGGTATCCGGCACTTTGGTGATCGGATATCGAAGATATTTTTCCAACGTTTCCGGCTCCGGCATATTGGCCGGTACTTTGCGGAACACATCGTAGTCGTCCCACGAGTAGATAAAACGCACGGTCTTGCCGCGGTTGCGTAACGCCCGCACCACAAGATCGACTGACATAATTTCACGGAAATTGCCGATGTGCACGGTTCCCGAAGGTGTTATCCCCGATGCGCACGTATAGCTTTCAAGGTCTCCGCGTTCGCGGATAATCTTATCTGCGGTTTGATCCGCCCAATGCATTAACTGATGATTGTTTTGCTTTTTGTTCATAAATAATTGATAATTGTATACGCCCATGCCGCTTGTGTCAATGAAGCTGCCGGATTTTTACTCATGCTGATACATTGATAAGATGACATGGCCGCATCTGCGCTAATTGTTCATAAGCCGATATGAGGCTTTGTTTATCGGTTGACCCTCCTGCAAAACTGTGTTAGAGTAATTTATCTAGGTGATCGTGGTTTGTGTTGATGTGAGAGCCGAAAATTCCGCTTCCATAATAACATAAGGGTCTCATAGAGATTGTTTCCGTATGGATTCAGTATTTAGCGCCGCAAACGGTGAAAAGGATTTGAGTATGGCTCAAAAAATTTATGTAGGGAATTTGAATTACGCAACTACAGAGGAAGGCTTAACCGCCTTGTTCGGAGCTTACGGAGAGGTTGTTTCAGCAGTTATTATTAAAGATAAATTTAGTAACCGCTCGAAAGGGTTCGGGTTTGTTGAGATGGCGGAAGAAAGCGCCGCACAAGCTGCAATCTCAGAATTAAATGAAAAAGAATTTGAAGGACGCCGTCTTCGTGTGAACGAGGCGCAGGAAAAGCCTCGCCGCAGTTTTGCCGATTAAGTTATTATGATGAGCCGCTGAAGAATATCTTCATGTACGCGGCTCACGGGTCATTTACAGGCAGCTTTCAAACAGAGGTGTTGAAGGCTGCCTTTATTGTATATACGTTCTTGTATTCATGCGGAGGTATATGCCGGTATGAAAAAAGAAGCAATTGAATCGTGTGTGCAGGGCACAAAAAACTTTTTTGCAACACATATTACGAAATCCTATCGATTCCGTGCGGAACAACTGCAGCGACTTAGCGCAGCCGTCTCGGCATACCAACAGCGGCTTACCGATGCGCTTTACAAAGATTTGCATAAAGTATCGATGGAGGTATATGCTACGGAAATCGGTATGGTGCAGGAGGAAATTCGCTTCCTACTCAAGCATTTAAAAACCTTGATGAAGCCGAAACGGGTTCGGACACCGATCAGTCATTTCCTTGCATCCAGCACGGTCTATCACGAGCCGTACGGTACCGCGCTCATTATGTCACCGTGGAATTATCCGGTCAATTTGACGTTGACGCCGCTTGCCGGAGCTATCGCCGCCGGAAATTGCGCCGTACTCAAGCCTTCGAACTATAGCCCAGAAACCTCCAAAGTCATCGCAGCGCTGATTGCCGAAACCTTTGATCCTCACTTCGTAACCGTGGTAACCGGCGGCCGGGAAGAAAACAGCAGCTTATTGGAACAGCCCTTCGATTATATCTTTTTTACCGGCGGCGCTACGGTCGGGAGGCTGGTGATGGAGGCCGCAGCACGGCGCCTGACGCCGGTTACGCTGGAACTGGGCGGTAAATCGCCCTGCATCATCGACAAAACAGCCGATATTAAAACGGCTGCGCGGCGTATCCTGTTCGGCAAGCTGCTGAACGGCGGACAAACCTGCGTCGCTCCGGACTACGTGCTGATTCACAAAGAGGTACAAGAGGCCTTTATCGAACAATGCAAAGCAACGCTGCGGGAGTTTTTACCGACGGAGGCGTATATCTCCTGTAATGTTCCGCGTATTGTAAACGATAAGCATTTTGAGCGGCTGATGCATTTAATAGAAGGAGAACATGCGGTTATCGGCGGAGATACGGACGCTCATGCGCGTTTTATTCCGCTTACGGTGCTTGATGGCGTGAGTTTCGATGCTCCCGTGATGCAAGAGGAGATTTTCGGGCCGATTTTGCCGCTCATCCCGTTTACCGATCTGCAATGGGCAGTCGATCAAATCCGTGCGCGTCCCAAACCGCTTGCGCTCTATCTGTTCACAAAAGACCGCACGGTAGAACGGAAAATCCTGGCGGAAGTATCATTCGGCGGCGGCTGCATCAATGATACGGTTGTCCAGCTCGCCAATCCTTTTATGCCGTTCGGCGGTGTCGGCGCAAGCGGCTTAGGCAGTTATCATGGAAAACAGAGCTTTTACACCTTCAGCCATGAAAAAAGCGTGATGAAAAAATCACTGTTGATAGATTTACCGATGCGGTATCATCCTTACAGTGAAAAAAAACTGAATCTGATAAAAAAATTCATGTAACAGAGGAACAGCTCTTTTTCGAGCATCTTAAAAAAAGCACGGCACACTCATGTTTTGCAAAATTTTTGAAAAATATCAAAAAAACGCTAAAGTTTTTGGTCGGCTGCTCCGATATTAGAAATGGAGATATTCTAGCAAACCATGCTGAAAACCGGCATTGAAATACAATAGCTCCAGCTTCAGGAAAAGCACGGATGCTTTTCATCATTACATTATTCCAAGGAGGAATACTATGGTTATCAATCACAATTTAAGCGCAATGTTTGCACAGCGTTCTCTGGGCATTACGAATGTCCGTATCGGCAAAGACATTGAAAAACTGTCTTCCGGTATGCGCATCAACCGCGCAGGCGATGACGCTTCCGGGCTCGCCGTTTCCGAGAAAATGCGCGCGCAAATCCGCGGTTTGAATCAGGCATCGGCAAACGCTTCAAACGGTGTGAGCTTTATTCAGGTAGCCGAAGCGTATTTGCAGGAAACCACTGACATTATGCAGCGTATCCGTGAACTTGCGGTACAGGCAGCGAACGGAATTTACAGCGCGGAAGACCGTATGCAGATTCAGGTTGAAGTATCTCAGCTTGTTGCCGAAGTTGACCGCATCGCCAGCGCAGCGCAGTTCAACGGTATGAACATGCTTACTGGACGTTTCGCGCAGGCTGCCGGAGAAAATGTTGCAACCGCATCAATGTGGCTCCACATCGGCGCGAACATGGATCAGCGCATCCGTGTTTACATCGGCACGATGACTGCAAGCGCGTTAGGCGTACGCACCATGAGCGATAATCAGGTTATGTCTATCGAAACTGCAGAGGATGCAAACCATGGTATCGGCACTATCGATGAAGCATTGAAGAAGATCAACAAGCAGCGGGCTGATCTCGGAGGATATCAGAATCGGCTTGAAATGGCGGTGGTCGGAATCGATATCGCGGCGGAGAATCTGCAAGCGGCCGAATCCCGGATTCGCGACGCTGATATGGCAAAACAAATGGTTGAATATACGCGGAATCAGATCCTTGTTCAGTCCGGTACCGCGATGCTGGCGCAGGCGAACAGCAACTCACAGCAAGTGATGTCACTATTGCGCTAATTTTTTCGCTTTACTCTCTTGTCTTTTTTTCGGCAAGAGAGTATACTACTTTACATAGTAACGGTTATTGAGATGAAACATTCGATATGCCATTACCATGATCTTTGAAAAACACCCTTAAGAAGCCCTGTATAACAGTATTATTGGCTTTTGATGAAGAATTTCGGAAGCTAATAATACTGTGTAAAAAACAGAGGGAAAAGGCGCAACCAATTTCCGCACGGTTTTTATACAGCGAATATTCCGGCATGGATGCCGGATAAGAACTTCAAGGAGGGTTATATGATTATTAACCACAATATGAGCGCTATGTATGCGCAGCGTCACACGGGTATCGTCGAAACAGGAATTGCTAAAGACATAGAAAAACTTTCGAGCGGTATGCGCATTAACAGAGCGGGCGATGATGCTTCCGGTCTTGCAGTGTCTGAAAAAATGAGAAGCCAGATTCGCGGTTTGAATCAGGCAGGACAGAATATTCAGAATGGTGTGTCTTTTATCCAAGCAACAGAGGGATATTTGGCAGAAACCACTGATATCATGCAGCGCATGCGCGAGTTGGCAGTTCAGGCTGCAAACGGTATCTATTCTTCAGAAGACCGTATGCAGATCCAGGTTGAAGTTTCTCAGCTCGTAGACGAAGTAGATCGCATTGCAAGCCATGCTCAGTTCAACGGTATGAACCTGTTGACCGGACGCTTTGCAAAAGACTCCGCTACCGAAGTAATGCAGCTTCATGTTGGTGCTAACATGGATCAGAATGAAAAGATCTATGTCGGTACGATGACCGCAATGGCACTGGGTATCACCGGCGGTATGCAGGGCGGCGAAGGCGACATGATTTCACTGTCTTCCATGGACGGTGCGAATATGGCTATCGGTACGATCGACAATGCACTGAAGCAGATCAACAAGCAGCGTGCAGACCTCGGCGCATATCAGAACCGTTTTGAACTTGCATACAACGGCGTTGCAATCGCTGCGGAAAACCTTCAGGCTGCTGAATCACGCATCCGCGATGCTGATATGGCAAAACAGGTTGTTGAATACACCAAGAACCAGATTTTGATGCAGTCCGGTACCGCAATGCTCGCACAGGCAAATACACAGCCCCAGTCTGTTGTACGTCTGTTGCAATAGTGCTCACTACTATCGGGATACGCTACTGACTTCCTTGTCAACAGCAGGAGGTTATAGGTAAGAGAATACTGGATGTTATCTCTTTTCCCGATGTAAAAAGGAAGAAGAAGCTGCGCCCTTTTTCTTCCTTTTTTTTTATCTAAAATTCAACTTCAAAGACGGAGCGGCTTATGTGCGGCCTGTTCCGTATCGTAAATAGCGCCTTATTGATACTTCATATACTGTTTTATAAAGCCGGGCGGTTATAGAGCCGATAATTGTAATGGAATTGGCCTGTTCGGCCTTTACGGTAAAGGGGTTTATGTGTCCGATATGAATATTCCCGGCATAGGAGCCGGCAAATATGATAATCTCATTGAAACGCTGATGAAAAAAGAGCGTGCCCCGCGCGATTCCGCTGCTGAGGATTTAAAAAAATATGAGCAGCAGAACGCTATTTGGCGAAAAGTCGGTCAGTTATCTTCTGAAATCCGCGAAAAAACACGCGATTTGTATTCTTTCAATAATCCTTTTGTCGAAAAGACGGTGGCATCTTCCAATGAACGGACAGTAACCGCAACAGCTTCACGAAGTGCTCGTGAACAAACGTTTAAAATTGCGATTGCAGATATTGCCAAACCCGATAGTTTCTTGTCTAAGGAACTACCGAAAGATTTTCAAGTTCCCAAGGGCACGTATACCTTTACGGTTGGAGAGAAGACCGTTTCAGTGAATTGGCAAGGCGGAAAGTATCGAAATTTCATTGAGGCTGTCAACAAACGAGGAAAAGACAGCATTCGCATTTCCGAAATTAAAACCTCTCCGAAAGCCGTGTCTCTTTTGTTTGAATCGCTTGTAACGGGAGAGGCGAATAAACTTGATTTTTCCGACGATGCGCTTTCTTTCGCGCTTGAAAATGAAGTTATAAAACCCAATGATCGGTCGGCGGTCGATATTCCTAAAACGGAAACGGTCGTTCCTGCGCAAAAAACGGAGCGTATTTCATTTGCCAAGCCGGTACGGGCTTCGCAGCAATATGTATTGGAGTATACCGTATCTTTGCAGGAAGGGGCAGGCGCAGCGGCATCCGAATCGGAGACCCCTGCCGCACCGGAGGCATCCGTGTCTACCGCCGCTCCCGCAGACGCCGTCTATGAGCAGCCCGGTTCCGTTTCGCTGCAAGGCATAACCGTAACAAATGATCTGAGCACCGCAGGCTTAACGCCCGAATCGCTTGGGATGAGCACCGCTGCAGCGTCTGCGGCCTCGGTTGCGCCTGCTGCTGTGGAAGATTACGATGCGCTTTCGCTTGTTTCATCGCGCGGTACGCTGATTCCGCTTCCGGCGCTGACGGATACCGATGAGGCGCAAACGTTTAGCATTCCGCTCAGCGAATACGGCGATGTAGCAGGCATCGCTATTCACAATAAAAACACCGACAAGACGGTAGCCATAGAAGGCATCAGGATTTATGATCCCAAGGCAACCGGTGATTATATTCCGGTTAATCCCGTTTCGCAGGCTCAGGAGGCATCGATTTCGTTTGAAGGCATTCCGGTAAAGCGGAGCAAGAACAAAATCGATGATTTAATACCGGGCGTTACGCTGCAACTCGAAGATAAAACTGACAAAACGGAAAGCGTCAGTATCAAGCCCGATACCGAGGCCGCAAAAAACGCCATTATCGAATTTGTGGCAAAATATAATCGGCTGTTGGCAGAAATCAATATTGTAACGAGCAATCAGCAGTCCGTTATCGATGAAATTGAATATTTTACCGATGATGAGCGGAAAACGGCGGAGGAAAACCTCGGCGCGTTGTTCGGCGATACGACATTATCCACGCTGAAAAACAGCCTGCGTCAAATTGTCAGCAATGTGTACCGCAAAAATGCCGATACCGCGATTAGGACGCTCGCTCAAATCGGCATATCCACTAAGTCCGATGCCAGTTCGGGCTTTAACGAATCGCGGCTTCGCGGCTATCTGGAAATTGACGAAAAAAAACTTGATGAAGCCTTAAAGAATTCAATTGAAGATGTCCGGTATCTTTTCGGATATGATGCCGATAATGATGTACTGATTGATGACGGCGTTGCTTATCAGGTGTTTAAACAGATCGATCCGTATATTCAGCGCGGCGGTATATTTTCAACCCGAACGAATGGTCTGGCAGCTCAGATTAAGACAAATAAAGAAAAAATTGCCCGCTATGACAAGGCGCTTGAAAAAAAAGAGCTGGAATTGCGGCAAAAATATGGGAATATGGACGGTTCATTGCGGAAATTGCAAAAGCAATCCGATATGATCACGAATTTCAGTAAGCAAAACAGAGGCGGTTCCGACAACTAGCGGATATTGCTCAAAAGGAATACGGCTATGAGAATAAATTTAAATGGAGAACAACTGTTCTATACCCTTGAAAAAGAACAGTATCTCGGCGAATTGCTGGGCAGTCTTGAAGCAGCGTGTCGGCGGGAACATGCAACGATTGCGAACATCTCGGTTGACGGAAAAGTGATTGAACCTAAAGCGCTCGATACGGTTTTTATGATGCCGGTTGATGCGGATATTACGGTCGATCTTGGGACGCTTTCAGGTGCGGAGATACGCGATTACATGAAGAAGATTTCGCAAGAGCTTCTTTCGACCGCGGAGGCCTTTGAGCAGATACCTGTGTTTATGCAGACGGGAAAAGATGGAGATGCATTATCGCTCCTTGAAATATTTTCCCAAAAATTGAATAATCTATACCGTTCGCTTTTGCTGTACGATATAACGGAGCTCCCTGCGGATATACAAATTGAAGAAAAGCCGCTCACTGAATATCAGAAAGAGATAACCGCGCTCTTACAGGATATTGTCACAAGTATTGAAGAGAAAGATATTATACAGGTCGGCGATTTAGCCGAATATGAATTAGCGCCCCTTGTCAAGACGTTGGTAAATGGGGTATCATCATTTTTAATTTAGACGGAGACGGAAGCTGTGATTGTAGAGGATATTATTGATATTGAAAAAAAGAATTCTCTGATTTACTATCGGGAAGAATTTCAGGCGGTTGCAATTTATAATATTTTAGGAAACGAACAACAAGGAAGAATTGATTTTCTCATCGAAGTGAATCCGATCGGTCAAAAGCAGCTCTTTCTGGAGCTTATTGATAAGCCTGATTATCCGATTTTACCTATTCGTCTTGATTTAAAAGAAAAAATACAACATTTAATCGATTCTTCCACTTTACCGCTGTAAAGGGAACCTCTAAAAACGGCAGTTTTTAGCAGATGTCCGTTACCGCTTGCAGGCATATCCTTACATATCGCTTTTTGTCCAAAACCGAATACCATTCGTGAAAAAGGCGCTTTTCGATGCCGGTGTGCAAGCGGCTTTTTAAGAAGATGGAAGAATGACTGTATTTGGAGCGATTCATGTATGAATATCATGTTGAAGGCGGTTTTCCGGTAAAGGGCACGGTGAAAGCAAGTGGTAATAAAAATGCTGCGCTTCCCTGTATCGCCGCCGCCGTCCTGACCGATCAGCCTGTTACGCTGAAAAATCTTCCTGAAATTGAAGATGTCTTTGTCATGTTTGATATCTTTAAGTCCTTCGGCGGGACCGTTCAGAAGATTGCGCAAAATGAGTATACGCTGCAGCTGAAAACCGTCACCGGTTACGAAATTCCGACACCCCTTTCGCAGAAGATACGGGCATCCATTCTTTTTGCAGGGCCGCTACTGGCGCGTTACGGAAAAGTTTCGATGCCTCCGCCCGGCGGCGATGTCATTGGACGGCGGCGGCTGGATACGCATTTTTTAGCGTTGACGGAGCTGGGCGCCCAGGTAAAAATCAACGGGCATTTTTTGTTCACTGCGAATAAACTGATTGGGCAGGATATTTTCTTGGATGAGGCTTCCGTGACGGCCACCGAAAATGCCGTTATGGCGGCAGTTACCGCTGAGGGCGAGACTGTTATTACAAACGCCGCCAGCGAGCCGCATGTGCAAGACCTCTGCAAACTGCTGAACGCAATGGGTGCACAGATAACCGGCATCGGTTCAAATATTCTTACCATTCAAGGCGTTGCGGAACTGCACGGCGCTGAATACCGGATTGTTGCGGACTACATGGAAGTCGGCTCTTTTATCGGGCTGGCGGCTGTTACGCGCGGTTCGCTCACTATCACCGACATCAACCCTCCTGATATGCGCCCTATTAAACTTGCGTTTAATAAACTCGGCATCCGCTGGGAAATCGACGGTACCAGTCTGACGGTGCCCGCGCAGCAGAGCCTAAAAGTGAATAGCGATCTTGGCGGGATGATTCCGAAAATTGATGATGCGCCGTGGCCGGGGTTTCCGGCCGACCTTACCAGTATCATGTCGGTTATTGCAACGCAGGTAGAAGGAACTGTACTCATTCACGAAAAGATGTTTGAATCGCGCATGTTTTTTGTCGATAAGCTGATCGGGATGGGTGCCCGTATTACGTTATGCGATCCGCACCGAGCCGTCGTCAGCGGGCCGAGCACCTTGCACGGTTCAGAATTAGTGTCTCCCGATGTACGTGCCGGTATGGCTCTGGTAACCGCCGCCTGCTGTGCGCGCGGGGAAAGCCTGATACGGAATGTGTACCAAATCGAACGGGGGTATGAACGCCTGGTGGAGCGGTTCCAAGCAGTGGGCGTCCACATTGAGCGGCGTCCGGTCTGCTGATTGCTGCTGCAATACGCGGCTGTCGGAGATGAAAACGGTAAGTGATGGGGAATGGAATAGAAAGCTTTTTCACAATGATACGGCAGCGTGTTATTTTGTAAGACAATGATGAGCGCAAGGGAACGTATGTAACCTTGCGCTCGTTTTTTTTAAGAAAACAATCCCGGAATAAACAGACAGATTTGCGGAAATGCGGAAAGCAGTACCAGCGAAATCAGCAACGGGATTAAGAACGGCAGCGTTCCTTTTACCAGCGTATTGAACGGAATATTTCCAACGCGTGCAACAACGAACAGCGCAGTTCCCATCGGCGGCGTCAAAATCCCTATCATCAAGTTAAAGATCACGACGATACCGAAGTGGATGGGATCGATACCGGCTGCGGTTACGGTAGGCAGCAGGATGGGCACAAGGATAATCAGCAGCGGCAACGCATCGATAAACATCCCCAAGAACAACAGCAGGATATTGATCATCAGCATCAGCATCAGCGGATTATGAACGAATTGCATAAATCCTTGCGCAACATGCAGCGGCATCTGTTCTCGGGCGATAATCCAGCCGAATAACCCAACCCCTAAAATCATCATAACAATCGTACCCGTTGTTTTTACGCTGTCGAGCACGATGTCGAAAAACTTTTTGAGGGTTAATTCTTTATAGACAAAGAAACCGAGGAATGTTGTGTAGAATACTGCGATGACAGCAGCCTCGGTCGGCGTAAAGATTCCGGTAAAAATACCGGTCAAAATCAGGATGGGCGTCAACAGGGCGAGCACTGCGCCTTTAAATGATTCCCATTTCTCTCTTGCCGTGGCCTTTGGATCAGCGGGGTAGTTGCGACGGTGCGCCATAATCGAGCACATGGCCATCAGTGTTCCGGCGATAAGGAGCCCCGGCAGAAAGCCCGCCAAGAACATCTTTTCAACGGATTGGTCGGCGCTCACTGCGTAAATAATCATCGAGGTGCTGGGCGGTACCAGCGGCCCCAAGATACAGGATGCCGCCGTAATGCCGCCTGAAAAAGCGGAGTCGTAACCGGCGTCCCGCATCGACTTGATTTCCAGCTGCCCCAAACCGCCCGCATCGGCAAGCGCCGAACCGGACATACCCGAAAACACCAATGACGCAAGCACATTCACATGCGCAAGTCCGCCCTTGCGGTGCCCGACCATCGCACGGGCAAACCGGAAAATACGTTCCGTAACGCCGCCCCCGTTCATAATATTCCCGGCAAGCACGAAAAACGGAACCGCAAGCAGCGTAAAGTTGTTGACGCTGCCGAGCATTTCTTTACAGGCGAAGAAAAAAAGCGAGGTTTGCCCGCTGATAACAAAGAAGAAAAGCGAGGCAAGCATCAGCGAATAGCCGATATGCACGCCGATAAAAATCAGCAGTATCCAAACGGCAAAGGTCAATAGCATCATTGCGCATCGCCTCCTTTCTTGAACCGCAGCAGCGTCGCCAGCTGTATCAGCATTTCGGCCGCAATAATGACTCCAAGGAACACTAAGCCGAAATTCAGCACGGTTACCGGCAGTCCCAGCGTTACCAGATGGTCCTGTACCCCTGCCGATCGGCACAACCGTATGCCGTTATGCGCAATCAGAATAAAGATAACAGCCATCAGCATTTTGAAGATAATATCAAGTGCCAGCTGCACCGGCTTCGGGAAGAACGACAGGATAAAATCAATGCGGATATGCGTTTCGTAATGCTGCGCAAGGTGGCATCCGAGCATCCCCATATACACGAACAGCAGGCGGGACAGCTCCTCAGACCACGATGCCGGTGCATTCAACACCTTCCGGGAAAAAATTTGCCAAAAAAGAATCATCAAAATGATCAGAAATAGGGCAATGGAGCAGATTTCTTCAATTTTTATCAGTTTTTTCATAGACTTCAATGGATAAGCCCGATAAATCTTAATAGGTCGCTTCAATCGCTTTGACTGCCGCTTCGCCGTATTTTTCGGTATAAGCGTCATACATCGGCTTCATAGCTTCTCTGAACGGCGCCCGGTCGGGATTGGTGATCGTCATACCGTTCTGCTTGAAAGAGTCGAGCAGCGAGGTTTCATCGTCCATAAACTTCTTTGTCTGCAACTCGGCCGCTTCTTTTGCCGCGGTCTGTACCGCGTTTTTCTGCTTATCGCTGAGCTTTTTCCAAGTCATTTCACTGATGACGTAATTATTATCATTTAAAATATGAGCAGTCAGCGCGCAGTACTTTTGGACTTCGTAGAATTTCTGCGCGTTAATTGTTGAAAGCGGATTTTCCTGACCGTCAACCGCATTCGTCTTGAGCGCGAGATACACTTCCGCAAAAGCCATCGGCGTCGGAGAAGCGCCTGAATATTTTGCAAAGTTGAGGTTTGCAGCGGCATTCGGAACGCGGAGCTTTAAGCCCTTCATATCCTCGATGCTGTTGATCGGGCGATTGCAGGTGGTCTGGCGGGTACCGTTATAGCCGTCCGCCAAAATGCGCCAGCCGTTATCGATCAGCTTTGCTTGCAGTTCCTTTCCGTAGGGCGTTTCCATCGTTTTGAGCAGATGATCAAAGCTGTTAAACGCGAACGGATAGCCGAAAATCTCCATTTCAGGAATCCACAAACCGAAGCGGCCCGTTTCCGCAAATACCATATCCAACGCACCTTGTGCCGTTTGCTCTATCATCGAACGGTCGTCTCCAAGCTGTCCGCCCGAAAAAATCTGCACGGTAACACTGCCGTCCGACAGCTCATTCGCACGCTTGGCAAACAGTTCCGCTGCCGCATACTCATTCGACGCCGTTCCCGCTTGGAACCCCATTTTAATCGTTACATTACGCTCTTGAGACCCGCTTGCACCGCTCTCTTTGCCTTGACAGCCGAACAGCGCTACAAGGCCGATCAGCAACACGGGGTACATCAATTTTTTCATAGAACCTCCTATAAAGCAAAACTTTTTGTAAAAGCGCACGCTTTCCAAAAGGCTTTGAGCCGTGCGGTCAGCATAGTGATTCCTGCTTCCGGTACGGCATAAGTAAATATTTTTTTACTTTAACATAGCGGTATTGTTTTGTCAAACAAGCCGCTTTGATGTACCAGGGATTCAGCTGTGAACGGAAAATAAAAGAAAAACCGTTTTATGTGACAGCACGCGTGAAAAAAGAGGGCATTCAGATACTTTCGCTTATGGCAGCTGCTGTTGGATAATCGTGATGCCCCGCGCCATATCGGGTTCCAAAAGGCTGGTGTCGAGCTGGGCGATAATGGCCTTGCACATATCGAACCGGTCGTGTATGAATGCTGCGGTAAGCTGGGCATAGCGCCGTTCAATATCGGCATACTCAAGCGTATAGTCCGGATCGCGGTATTTTACATAGCAGCACGGTACTTTGCCTTTGCCGTTTAACAGGCACGGCGGCCGCTGATAGAGCTGATACCGTTCGGAGATCAGCGCAGCGGTTTCCATTGAAACCGTACATGCCATCGATGCGGTTACCAATTCGAGCAAACGCGCCGTGTTCACGGTCTCGCCGACAATATCGAAGTTGTAGGTCGGCGTTTCGACCAGGCCGCCGGTAACCTGTCCCGAATCGATTCCGATTTTCAGTTTGAAGTTGCCGCCCGTCTCTTTATTGATCGTTTCAAAACTCCGCAGCATTTCAACGGCGGCTCCGACAAGCCTTGTCGCGTGGTCTTTTTCGTTCCGTAAGCCGCAACAGGCTAAATAGCTGCCGCCAAGTGTTTTTATGCGGTCGCAGCCGAACACGTCCATAATTCCGTCAAACTGAGTAAAGATCGCTTGCAGTTGCGCGATGATATGTTCCGGCTGCTGTCTTTCCGACCACTCGGTAAAGCCGGTTACATCGGCAAACAGAACCGTAACCGCCGGATATATTTTCGGTTTTGCCTTTCCGGTGCTGATATATTCATCGATGACGGAAACCGGCGCAATAGTCCGCAGTAGGGTATCATGCTTTTCTTTTTCATCCGCCAGTTCCGTTGTCTTTTGGGCTGCTTTCCGTCCGAGCGCATGCGCCAGCCGTTTCAGATGCCTAAAGCGTCTGCGGATGGGCACAAAAATTACGGCCCCGATGCAGAGTATGAGCAGCAGGGCAAACCAACCCGTCTGATAGAAAAACTGCTTTTTAACAAAAACGGCGGAGGCGCCGGCTTCATTGACCATCCCGTCATTGTTGGATGCCCGGACTTTGAACGAATACGTGCCGGGATTGAGATTCGTATAGGCAATTTCCCGAGCCGTACCGCAGGAGTGCCATCGATCGTCATATCCTTCCAATTTATATTCAAAGCGAACCCGCTGCGGAATGGTAAAACTTAACGCGGTGAATTTAAAGACAATGCGCTTAATATTCGCCGCAACGGGGAAGGTTTCTTCCATTATGTCGAGCACATCAAGCGGCGTATCATCCAAAATAACCCCTTCAATCACGACCGTCGGCGCGTGTGTATTCGGCACATGATATGCAGGCATACAGACTGCAACGCCTTTCAGCGTCGGCAGGAACAGCGTGTTATGCGGGGTGATATGAGCCCAGGCGTTGGCCGCCAACTGTCCGGGCAGCCCGTCAAGCCGGTTGTAGCGCACGAGGTTTTCCGCCGAACGGGCTTGCAACACTGCCTGAATAAAATCATCGCTTTTCACCAGAAGTAAATCTTTTCCGGTTATAATCCAGAAGTTCCCTGCCGTATCCTGCAGCAGGTTAAGTACGCTGACGGGATGTTTTCCGATCGCGTGATCGGCGGTGTAAAGTGTCCCGTCTTTATAGAGCGTCAGCCCTTCGCTGGTGCAGAGCCAGATATTGCCGTCGGTATCTTCCGTAATTCTGAGCACAATGTCGCTGTGCAGTCCGTTTTGCCGGGTGAACACGTGCTCGACGGCGATTGTCGGTTTCCTACTACTGTTAAGTGAGGCCTTCATCACAATAGCCCCGCCGCCGTCCGTGCCTATCCAGAGCCTTCCGTCTCGGCTCTGTTCGGCGCACAGGATAAACAGATTCGGCAGCCCGTCTTCTTGGGTAAATGCAGTAACCGTATCGTTAAAACAGACGGCGAGTCCCGCGGATGTCCCGATCCAAAGCATCCCGTCCGCACTTCGGTATGAAAACCGGACGCGGTTATTCGGCAGTCCGTCTTTTTCGGAGAGTATCTGCGTCGAGCCGTCTCTGAAAAATTGGATCAGTCCGTGATCGGAATACGTTGCAAAAAACAACGTGCCGTCCGCGTCCTCTCGTATCTGGCGCACGCAGACCTCTTGCAGCATCTCCGTAAGTGAATCGATATGCGCTGCTCTCGACGGCGGCAGCGTCGAACTTTGTAAACAGGTAATGCCGTGATCCGTCGCAATCCAGATATTTTTATCCGCGTCTTCCAGCACGGAGTTGACGGCCTCAGGCAAAAGCGATTCCTCGCTGGTTAGATCAAGGAATTTTCCCTTGCTGAATTTTCCGACGCCGCCGTGTTCCATGCCGATCCACAGATTCCCTTCGATGTCTTGACACAGGCACGAAACCCTATTATCCGGCAGTCCGTTGTCTTCCGAAAAACTTTCCGGTTTATCCGCCGTGAGCGTAACAATGCCCCGATCGGTTGCCGCGTACAGCGTCCCGTTTGAGGTGCGTAAAAATTTGTTGATGCTGACGCCTTTCAGATAATCCAACGCGATCCGTTCGACGATGCGTTCATCTTGTATTTTAATGATGATGCCGTCTTTTGTGCCGAACCATATCGTTCCGTCGGCGTCAAGATGCGCTGCTGAAAAAGTATAGTGTTGTATCTCATTCAAATAAGGAAGCTTTGTGACGCGGTCATTGCGAATTGCCGTAATGCCGGGGATGTTGGAACCGACAAACAGCAGGTCTTTTACCGGTAAAATAAACGTGATAATTCCTAAGCCCTTGCCGTTCTCATTGAGAAGCGGTACGAACTTGCCGTTTTTTTCCCGCCATGCCAATCCGTCTGCGGTGCCGACCCACAATCTGCCGTCGTCGTCGAATGTTATCGCTCTTATCGACAGATTTTGCAGGCCGGTTCCCGTTCCGTAACGCCGGAATGTTTTATGGTTGTAGGAATATAAGCCGGTGGTATTGGTTCCTATCCACAGCGTGCTCTGCGCATCTTCGCACAGTACCCGCGGTGATATGCCGGTAAAGCCATGTTCCGCTTCCGTAATTTCGGTAAACGTTTCTCCGTCAAATCTGATAAGGCCTTCATACGAAGCCAGCCAAATGTAGCCGGTTTCATCCTGAAAGACGTCCAATATTCTGTTCGACGGTAATCCGTTCGCATCCGACCAAAACGTCTGGACGGAACCTGCCAGGTTTGTAAATGATATTTCGGCTGCCGGAAGCACGGGGCACAGCAGCAGAATCGCCCATAGGAGGAGCCGTTGTTTTAACATAAAATCAGTAATCTTTTTACTTCTCATCGGGGGTAGTATACACCATTTTTCTTAAAAATAATATAGAAAAAAATATATAAATTGAATAAAGGCCCTTTATTTGAAAAAATAAGCCTCAGTTATCAAAAATTAGGAATAATTCTTACTTTTTTTGATTGACAAACCTTTTATACCTGCCGTACAATAAGAGCATAAAGACGTGTTGCATATTTTATACATGTGCCAGAATGATATGTAGAAACAGGCTCAGGGATGCTTACCGCATATACTTCCTGTGAGCTGTGAGGAGGCTAAAAATGGCAATGTCAAAATCGTATATTATCAGTGCAAAGCGCACTGCTATCGGCAAGTTCCTGGGCGGACTGTCCGCTGTTCAGCCTAAGGAAATGGGCGCCGCTGTTGTAAAAGCGTTGTTGGAAGATGCAAAGGTAAAACCCGATCAAGTTTCGGAACTGATCTGCGGTAACGTACTCGGCGCTGGACTCGGACAAAACATCGGCCGTACCGTGTTGCTGGAAGCAGGCATCCCCGAAACGGTTTGCGCTCACTCTACCAATATGGTGTGCGGTTCCGGGTTGCGGTCGGTTATGGAAGCGGTTATGTCCATCCAAGCGGGCTTTAACGAAATCGTTGTTGCCGGCGGTGTTGAATCGATGTCGCTCGCCCCGTATCTCGTTCCGGCAAATACCCGTTCCGGAAACAAAATGGGGAACTGGCAGGCGGTAGACCACATGATCTATGATGCGTTGACCGATGCCCGCGCTAATATTCACATGGGAATTACCGCAGAGAATATTGCCGCCCGTTTTAATATCACCCGTGAACAGCAAGATGAATTTGCATTCGCTTCCCAGCAGAAGGCGATTGCAGCCATCGATGCAGGCAAATTTAAAGACGAAATTGTTCCGATTACCATTCGCAGCAAAAAAGGCGATACGGTATTCGACACCGATGAATTTCCGAACCGCACCACCAGTCTTGACAAATTAGCCAAATTGCGCCCCGCATTTAAAAACGACGGTACCGTTACTGCAGGAAACGCATCCGGCATCAACGACGGTGCATCTTTCGTGCTGATTGCAAGCGAAGAAGCGGTTAAAAAATACAATTTAAAACCGATTGCCGAAATTATCGGAATAGGGCAGGGCGGCGTTGATCCGCTGGTTATGGGCTTGGGTCCGGTACCGGCAATCCGCCATGCATTAAAGAATGCTTCTATTAAGCTCTCCGATGTTGAATTGATCGAATTGAACGAAGCGTTTGCCGCACAGTCGCTCGGCGTTGTCCATGAATTGGTACAAGAGCACGGCGTCAACCGCGACGAACTGCTGCAGCGCACCAACGTAAACGGCGGCGCAATTGCACTGGGGCACCCGGTCGGCGCTTCCGGTAACCGTATCTTGGTAACCTTGCTCCACGAAATGATCAGAGCCGATAAAAAAATCGGTCTTGCATCGCTGTGTATCGGCGGCGGTCAGGGAACGGCAGTTATCGTTAAAAGATAAGGAAGCGGAATATCCTTTAGCGGAGTTTTCCTCCGTGCATGACGATGTGCGGAGGTTCTCTATCGAATAAATGAAAGTGAATAAATGATAGGAGGTAGATCATGTTATTCAAAACTACAGAAGCGCATGAAACCTTGCGGAAGCAGGTTCGCGAATGGGCAGAAAAAGAAGTAAAACCGCTCGTGCTTGAAAAAGACCGCGGTTCGGTTGAAGATGCCTGGATGGCAGATCAGGTCAAGCAGATGGGTGCTCACGGATGGATGGGTATCCCCTATGCAAAAGAATACGGCGGAGCAGGCCTTGACGTTATCAGCTATGCCATCGTTGTAGAAGAACTCTCCCGTGTTGACGGCGGTATGGGCGTTATCTGTTCAGCTCATACTTCTTTGGGAACCTATCCGATCGCAGAATTCGGTACGGAAGCTCAAAAGCAGAAATACCTTATTCCGCTTGCAAAAGGTGAAAAAATCGGCGCATTCGGTTTGACTGAACCCAATGCGGGAAGCGATGCCGGCGGAACCGAAACCGAATATATCGATGACGGCAGCAACTATATTTTGAACGGCTCAAAGATTTTCATCACCAATGCGCCGAAAGCGGACACCTATGTCGTATTCGCAAAGAACCCCGATATTCCCGGAACCAAAGGAATCAGCGCGTTCATCGTTGAAAAAGGCGATAAGGGCTTTGAATTCGGCGAACACTATGACAAGCTCGGTATCCGTACTTCGGCAACCAGCGAACTGATCTTTAACGAAGTTACTCTGCCGAAAGATCGCTTGCTGGGAAAAGAAGGCGAAGGCTTTAAGATCGCTATGAAGACGCTGGACGGCGGACGCATCGGTATCGCAAGCCAGGCGCTCGGTATTGCACAGGGTGCTTATGAAGAAGCGGTAAAGTACGCACGCAGCCGCGAACAGTTCGGAAAGCCGATCGGAGCACAGCAGTATCTGGCATTTAAACTTGCCGACATGCTGACAAAGATCGAAGCAGCCCGTTTGCTGATCTACAAGGCCGCTGAAAAGAAAGAGCACCATGAAGATTATGGTCTTGATTCTGCAATGGCAAAACTGTATGCATCCGACATCGCGCTTGAAGTGGTAAATGATGCGCTGCAGATCCATGGCGGTTCTGGCTTTATTAAAGGTATTCCGGTTGAAAAGATGTACCGCGATGCAAAGATCACAACCATTTACGAAGGCACAAACGAAATTCAGCGCCTCGTTATTGCATCTAAAATCTTAGGTAAATTAGGTAAAGCCAATAGATAATAGTGTGCTTCCGATTCGGTAAGCGTTTCGACGTGTGCCGAACATAAGGGTATCTTCCGTGTATTGCGGAGATACCCTTTATATGTAATATTAGAAAGTAGGGAGCCTTTCGGATGTTTCGGAAGGTGTTCCCGATACACTACATGAAAACTGAAGAGTTTGAGGAGAGTTAAATGGCGGTAGCTCGATTAAAAGGTGATCCGAGAGTTGGTCTTACCGGTATGCGCAAGCGTATCTTCCCTGACGGCGATACGATGAAAGAGAAGGTTCACAAGCTGGTTCAGCAACTTGTTGAGGTTGAACGCTTCAAGTTCTACAAAGATGTAGACATTAACTCGCTGATTGCAATGGCGCCGATCGGTGTTTCCGGCGGACGCGGTGTCAAAGACAAAGAAACATGGCACTTAATTGAAGATTTGGCTCGGGCTGCAGGCGCCTCAATCGGGTCGTCCCGTCCTGCTGCGGAAACGCTGAAATACGTACCGGTACAGCGCTATGTCGGAATGTCCGGCCAGAAATTTAAGGGGAATTTGTATTTTGCGATCGGTATTTCGGGCGCTATTCAGCACTTAAAAGGTATCAAAGATGCGTCCCGTATCATTGCCATCAACAAGAGTAAAAAAGCGCCGATTTTTTCACACTGTGACTATGGTATCGTCGGCGATTTGGAAGAAGTTATCCCGCTTTTAATTGAAGAATTGAATGCAGTTGCAAAAGAAGAACTGACCTTCCCCTATCCGAAAATTAAGAAAGCTCCTGTGCCGCGTCCGTCGCGGATCGGACCGCAGTATGTCTGTTTGGGCTGCGGCTATAAGTATGTTCCGGAAGAAGGTAATAAAGACGCGGACATTCCGCCCGAGACCTTGTTCGAGCATCTTGATGCCGAATTTACCTGTCCCGACTGCGGCGAAGCAAAAGACCGCTTTATCAAGCTGACATTCCGCAACAACTAGCAGACACGGGCAGTGCTGTTACGGACAGTACCGCATAAGGCAGTCTGTGTATTATTTCAGTTAAGGAGTTTACTATGTACAGTGTACGTGAAGTTACAAAAGATGTGTGGTGGGTCGGCGGTCACGATCACCGCTTAACATTGTTTGAAAATATGCACCCGATACCCCAAGGGGTAAGCTATAACGCGTATCTGCTCTTCGATAAAAAGAGCACCATCCTGTTCGATACGGCTGAATGGACGTCCTGTCCGCAGCTGATGGAAAACATCACCTATTTGCTTGAAAAATACGGTCGTGATAAGGTTGATTACCTGGTTGTAAACCACATGGAATGCGATCACTCTTCTTCCGTAACCACCGTGTTGGATAAATGGGCGCCGACGATCATTTCTACCGAAAAAGGCTTTATGCTGATGCGTCAGTTTGCCTATAACCCCGACAATTACACAACCGATACCGTCAAAGAAGGCGATACCCGCACGTTTGAAGATCACACAATCGCGTTTGTGGAAGCGCCGATGGTGCACTGGCCCGAAGTTATGGTCACGCTCGACGTAACCAACGGTGTGCTGTTCTCTGCGGATGCGTTCGGTTCGTTTATCGCGCTTGACGGAAAGCTTTTTGCAAAAGAGGTAAACTATCCGCGCGACTGGATTGACGAAGCTCGGCGCTATTTGACGAATATCGTCGGTAAATACGGCCCCGAAGTTATGCACCTGGTCGGAAAGGTTTTGAAACTTGACCTTATTCCTAAAATTAAATACGTGTGTTCGCTGCACGGTCTGGTTTGGGAAGCGGAAAATTTCTTCTATATTCTTGATAAATACCTGCACTGGGCAACCTATACACCGGAAGAAAAAGGTGTTTTGCTGGTGTACGGCTCTATTTACGGAAATACGGAATCGGCTGCATTTGCACTTGCTGCGAAGCTCGTCGAAAAGGGCGTTAGCAATGTATCGGTATACGATGCGTCAAGCACTCATGTGTCGTATCTGATTTCCGAAGCATTTAAGTTCAGCCATATCATCATTTGTTCTCCGACGTACAATTTAAATATTTTCCCGCCGGTTCATGCGTTCTTGGATCACATGAGGCTTTTAAATCTGCAGAATAGAAAAATCGCTATTGTAGAAAACGGTTCATGGGCGGTACGGTCTGGCGATCTGATTCAGGAATTTATTGAAAAGAACATGGATGACATGGAAATTATCAACGAGCGTATCACGATTGCGTCGACGATGAGTCCCGATAAGGGCTATGAGCTTGATTCAATGGCTCAGGCGATCGTTGATTCGTTGAATGCAACCGATATTTCCCTGCCGGAAGGCGTTCCGCAGCTTCCTGTCGATAATATCCAGTTTGCGCGGGAAAGAAGATAGGGCGCGCTAAAGAACGACGTTCTTTAGATTGTTCCCGATATTGATTTGCGATGTAATTATGCAAGTCAAATGAACAATACATAACTTGCATAATTACTTGTTCGACATTGACGGAAAGGGCGTTCCCTTTCCGCAATGAATACCATAACAAGGAGTTATAATATGAAGAAAGTAGGTGTTGTAGGCGCCGGTACAATGGGGCAAGGAATTGCCACCGCGTTTGCATCGAGCGGTTATCAGGTTACCGTATGCGATATAAAAATCGAATGGGCACAATCGGGTATTGATAAAATTGCCGCAAATTATGATAAATTAGTCGGTAAGGGTAAAATTTCCGCTGACGCTGCCGCTACCGTAAAAGGCAATTTAAAAACAGGTGAGTATAAAGACTTAGCCGATTGCGATTTAGTCGTTGAGGCTATCTTGGAAACCAGTGAGGCAAAGAAGACTCTCTTTACCGAACTGGATTCAATTTGTAAAGAATCTACTATTTTTGCAACTAATACCTCCTCGCTGTCCGTAACCGAGATTGCAAAGGGGATTAAACATCACGTTATTGGAATGCACTTCTTTAATCCGGCCGACCGGATGAAGCTGGTAGAAGTTATTTCCGGTATCAATACACCTGCCGAAGTTAAAGATGCTATTATCGAACTGTCAAAGAGCCTGGGTAAAACCCCCGTTGAGGTGCAGGAAGGCCCCGGTTTCGTTGTCAACCGCATTCTTATCCCGATGATCAATGAAGCTGCGTTTATCCTGCAGGAAGGCATTGCCTCTGCATCGGACATTGATGCCGCTATGCAGCTCGGTGCAAATCACCCGATGGGGCCGCTTGCGCTCGGCGATTTAATCGGTCTTGATGTCGTACTGGCAATTATGGATGTCTTGCACCGCGAAACCGGCGACGGCAAATACCGCTGCTGCACGCTTATCCGCAAAATGGTACGGGGAGGCCTGCTCGGACGCAAAACCGGCAAAGGCTTTTACGATTATTCAAAATAAAGGACGCTGCAATGAATACGGTACTGTTTAAAATAGACGATCACATTGCAACGATCACGATCAATAAGCCGCAGGTACTGAATGCATTGAGTACCGAAGTGCTCGGCGATCTGAATCAGGTTTTGGATGAGATTGAAAAGGCTCCGAATATCTATGCGGTGATTATCACCGGCGCCGGTGAAAAGAGCTTTGTTGCAGGCGCAGATATTGCAGAGATGAAAGATAAGAATACGGAGCAGGCCGCCGAATATGCGCGGTTTGCCGACGGTATCTTCTTCCGTATTGAAAATTTCCATTGTCCCGTGATTGCTGCGGTGAATGGTTTTGCGCTGGGCGGCGGCTGCGAACTGGCAATGGCATGCGATATCCGCATCGCATCGGAAAATGCCCGTTTTGCGCAGCCTGAAACGGGGCTCGGAATTACGCCGGGCTTCGGCGGTACGCAGCGGCTGGCGCGTCTTATCGGCGCCGGGCTGGCAAAAGAGCTCATTTATACATGCCGTCACGTAAAAGCGGAAGAGGCTCTTGCCATCGGTTTGGTAAATAAGGTAACCAAACAGGAAAATTTGATGGCGGAGACACTCGCGATGGCTCAAACAATATGCCAAAAAGCTCCTCTTGCGGTGAAAAAATCGAAAGAGGCGATCAATAAAGGATTGCAAGTCAGCATTGATAAGGCGATTGAGGTCGAAATAGACGCCTTCGCCCAATGTTTTGCAACCGAAGATCAAAAACTGGGGATGAACGCTTTTCTGAAAAAAGAAAAGATAGAACACTTCAATAATCGATAGGAGGTATTGCTATGGATTACCGTGCATTATATCAACAAAAGTTGACATCAGCAGAAAAGGCGGCGCAAGTGGTAAAGTCGGGCGACTGGGTAGATTACGGCTGGTGCGTGAATACTCCGGTTGCATTCGATAAGGCGCTTGCAAAACGGCTGCCGGAACTTTCCGATGTGCATTTCCGAGGCGGCGTTGTTCCGTGGGAGCCGGAGATTTTTAAAATTGCTAATCCTGCGGATCACTTGACTTGGAATTCGTGGCACATGCTCGGCCCGGAACGCAAGACTATTTCTAAAGGATTCGGTTATTATATTCCGTTGCGCTATTCCGAGATGCCGCGCTGGTACCGTGAAAACATCAAAAAGTTGAATGTAACGGTTATGCAGGTTGCTCCGATGGACGAAAAAGGCTTTTTCAACTATGGATTGAGCGCTTCGCATTTAAAAGCTACGATTGAAATCGCTGATATTGTTATCGTTGAAGTCAATAAGAATATGCCGCGTTGTGTCGGCGGGGTTGATGATAGCGTCCATATTGATGATGTCGATATGATCATTGAAGGCGATAATCCTCCGATTGTCGAACTGGGCGGCGGCGGTGAACTCTCCGATGTTGATAAGGCTGCGGCAAAGCTGATCGTTGAAGAAATTCCGAACGGAGCGTGCTTGCAGCTCGGTGTCGGCGGAATGCCGAACGCGATCGGTGCAATGATTGCGCAGTCTGATCTGAAAGATTTAGGCGTGCACACGGAAATGTACGTTGATGCGTTCGTGGATATCGCAAAGGCCGGAAAATTGACCGGTGCGAAAAAAGCCATCGATACGGGTAGGCAAGTGTATGCGTTCGCAGCAGGTACGAAGAAATTGTACGATTACGTGAACGATAATCCCGCATGTATGGCTGCTCCGGTTTCTTACACCAACGATGCACGGGTTATTGCCCAGATCGACAACTTTATTTCGATCAACAATGCCATCGATATCGACTTATTCGGACAGGTCAATGCGGAAACCTCCGGCGTGCGCCATATCTCAGGTGCAGGCGGCCAGCTCGACTTTGTGTTGGGCGCGTACCTGTCGAAGGGGGGCAAGAGCTTTATCTGCTTCTCTTCTACGTTCGAGCAGAAAGACGGTTCAAAGGCTTCCCGCATTCGTCCTACGCTTGCGGAAGGTTCCGTGGTAACCGATACCCGTGCAAATACCCATTGGGTGGTTACCGAATACGGGAAGGTAAACCTTAAAGGGTTGTCTGCATGGCAAAGAGCCGAAGCGCTGATTTCCATTGCGCATCCCGACTTCCGTGACGAGCTGGTTGCAGAAGCTGAAAAACTGCATATCTGGCGGCGCACAAATAAACGTTCGTAAAATATTCCGTTATATAGAGGGCATCTTGCGGCATGATTCACACTGATACTGTAAGGATGCTCTCATTTAGGGACTGTCCCGAAAGTAACGCGCTTTTGGGGCATCGCCCGTTGATTTAAAAAAAGGTAATCGCATCGGAACCGATTGATGCGGTTGCCGAACGCCTCCTTAGTAGGGAAAAGAGTATGCAATCAATTAAAAATGTAAAAACGGTTTATTTTAGTTTGACCGGCAATACCCGGAAGGTTGTGATACACCTTGCCGGGGTGCCGGTGTAAAAATCGGACGTGCCGGTTCAGCGGGATATGTTACGTTTCGCATACAACGATGCCGGAAAAGAACCATACACGGCCTGCCGTCTCCGAGTTTTTTGTACAAAATGATGCAGGGGTGGGAATAGGGACCTGCATCATAGCCGCTTGGTTTTTCACATTATTTTGCATATAGTACCGCTATGGCTCTTGTATATCTGTTTCTTCCTGCATTTTTCCCGGCGTTATTGACCGCATATGCGGCGATAAAATACGGGGTTACTGTCTTTTGGCTTGCAATTGATTTTTTTGCGGCATTTGCTTCTATTGTATCGGTAGCGCTGCTGCAATTCGCCGTACACGCTTTTATTGATCCCAGCCTTCGGGTGCAACCGGTTTATATGCAGATAGTGGTCAATAGTATGATTACCGCTGCATTGATAGAAGAAGGATGCAAAGCTGCGGTCTTTGCGCTGTTTATGCGCCGCTATTTACCTACCGACTCTCCATCTTACGGCTGTGTTGTAAAAAGAGCGGAAGGGCAGGGCAGTATGGTGCGGAAAACAGAGTTGAACAAAATGCAGCGGTCGACTCGTAGCATGCTTTTATTGGCCGTGTGCTTCGGTTTTGTGTTCAGCGGTTTTGAAAATCTTTCTTATTGCATTCGGTTTCCGAACCTGTGGCTGCTGCGGCTTTGCACTGCTGCCGTGCTGCACGGTACGCTTGCCGTTTTTTATGTACGGATACTGCAGGCGCCGACAAAGCGTCATGTCTTTGCCGCATTGATTACAGCTGTAGCGCTGCACGGATTATACAACATCTTTGTTGCACTCGGCGGCTGGTTTATGCTCCCCGCTGCTGCGGTTACCAGTATAACAAGCTTCGCTGTGTTGCGGGCATTGGCGGCAGCCGACGCTGGTACTGAACAACTTCCTTCCATATAGTGATGAATAATGATGACTGTTAGACGATAACCCGGCGGCTTTATTGGTGAGCGACTGTTTCTACCGCTGCATATTTTTCTGTATAGCGGGTAAGAGCAGCAGTATCCGGTTCGTAATAGCGTTCAATGCGGAGCAGCTGTCCTACGGCAGCGGGTAAGTCTTTACTCATGCCAAGCCCGAACAAAGCAAGGGCTGCATCGCCGAGCAGCTCCGCATCGGCGAAATGAGGCAGCGCAAAGGTTCTGCCGGTCATATCTGCTTTCATTTGACACCAGCAGGGATTATGCGCCTGTCCGCCGGATAGGGTATACACAGGCTGGCAGCCGGATGCCTGTTCCAGCATATCACAGCCGCGCCGGATACGGAAAGCTAACCGTTCGACAAATGCCTTCCCTTGTCCTGCAAAGGTGTTGGGATAGGCGCCGGACATGATAAACGGTTCTGCTGCAATTCGCTCCATTGCCGCGCGGTAATCGTTACCAGGAAAGCCGTGAGACATAAGGAATACTGAAAACGCTGCGCCGGAGGACGGAATGACCGATGAGATATTCCATAAGTCCGGGATAATTGACGGCAATAGCAACGCCCCGGTAGAACGGCGCGGCTGCGGGATACAGATATTTATACCTTCGCTGGATCCGGCGCGGTCGCACGCAGCCCCTGATACCAAGGTCGCGGTTCCGATAAGCGCGGCAATAAAATCCGGCACTCCGGCAATCACCGGAATTCCGCAACAGTTTCCCAGTATTGAACCGGCTGCCGTGAAAGAAGGAAGCCGCGCCGCAAGCGTTTCGGCTTCTATATGCAGCGCCGTTTCGGCAAAATGAGCGAGCTCCTGCGTATTCCAGTAGGCAGCCTCATAGCGCGGATCGGGCAGAACCGTTGCCGCTGTACCGGTTAAAAGATAGGCAAGATACTCCGGCCCCGAAAAGATATACGCCGCGTTATCGAATACCTGGGGATGGGTTGCATGAAAAGCGGCAATACGCGGTAAAAAGAGCGATGTAGAAGCCGGTATTGCGCAGTTCGACGGCAGCGGTTCGTTCCACAAAAACAACGTGTCGCGTTCTGCCGCTGCAATGAGCGCATCAATTGTATCGGCAGCCGGTACACCGGGATTTGCCGCATCGGTATGCGAACCACAGATATTGCCGCGCTTGTGTTGAATTGTAGATATTCCGCCTGCGTGTTGAGGTACTGCAATCAGCGACGGGCCATTTCCCGAAATACAGATAGCTTGTACGGCGCAATCTACCGTAAGAGTACGCCATGCGGAAAAAAATGCGGAAACCCAATCGACTGCCCGCACCGGCTGAGGAAAGAGCTTTCTGACAAAATGTAATACGGTGCCGTCAGGGGCAATCACCGCCGCTTTTAATGAAGAGGTGCCGATATCGGCACAAAGAATACCGCTGTGCATCGGAATATCCGATAGACTATTTACCGTCCGGCTTATGCGCTCCGGTAGGTTCTACATTCAACATTCTTTCTATAATATTTCTGTTATCAAGCACTCCGCTCAACGACTGATTATGGTACAGCCGGGAAATCGCCTGGGCAAAAAGCCCCGACACATCCGTTGAAATATACCATTCTTTGTTGAGCAGCTCCTCATGGTACACGGCATTTGTTCCAATGATGCGGTAAAAATGCCCGTTCTTATAGGCTTCATCAAACAGCTGAATGGCATCGCCGGTAAAGAACGGCAAGCTGACTGCTGCAATAACTTTTTTTGCGCCCTTACTTTTCAGGAATGCCATCGCTTTGAGAAGCGTACCGCCTGTTCCCAGCATATCATCGGCAAGGAATGCAGTCTTTCCTGTTACATCGCCTAATAGATTGATGCTGACAATATTCGACTGTTTTGCATTCTGGGTAACGACCGAATAATCCCGCTCTTTATAAATCATCGCAAGCGGTTTTTTAAGGCCACTGGAATAAAATTTATTCCGATCAACTGCTCCGCTATCCGGCGCAACAATCACGAGCTTCGCATCCGGGTCGGCGAGGTTTTCAATTTTTGCCAATTCTCGGATAATCTGATAGCTTGCGTGCAGGTTTTCGATACGAGCCGTATGGAACGCATTTTCAATTTCGCGCGAGTGAATATCAAGCGTGATAATTTGGTCAACGCCAAGGTTTTCATAAAAAAGCCCAAGCATACTGGCTGTTAATCCCTCGCGCCCCTTCTTCTTATGCTGGCGACTGTAAGGATACACGGGCACTACCAGCGTAATATGAGCCGCTCCTGCAAAACGTACCGCATCAATGGTAACCAGCAACGACATTAAATGGTCGTTTACCGAAAAGACGTGTTCATTTTTTCCTTCATTTACTAACAGCGGATGATGATTTTCCACATCTTGAAAGATGAATACGCTTTTTCCGCGGATACATTCCAAAATCTCCGTTTTAAATTCTCCGTTCATAAAATGGGTAAAACGGGCATTGACTTTAAAACGCGGAACTCGGATTTTTTCCACATCATTATTTTCATGCAAACTGGAAGAAACTAAATCATTATAAAAATTGATGTCTTTGATAAGCTGCTCTTTTTTTAAATTATACCGTTTAATGAGCTTTTCTATTTTTCTATTAAATTTTTCTACATAAATATGCTTTAAATGCTGAATAGTTGCATCGGCAAAATGTTCACCGCCGGGACATGCCACAACCGCCAAATTGGAAGAACCGGAGTACATCATACCCACCTCCTCGTACCAGTATAAAATTCGGACACTAGTTTACATATTTTAAAAAAATATTCAATTGGGTATCTTCATTGTATTTGAGGAATTGTCTAAAATATTTCCGGTGCGGTTGCAAAAAAGGGGCGTATTGCATATACTCTGTGGATATTTAATCATCCTATAAAAAGGAGACGGCGTCCGCTTAGCGGCAACTCACGGTTTGAGAAGGCGGCTCTTTTGGCGGGATGGCCATCGTATTAAAAAAGGATACCGTATGCCCAAAATTGATGTAAATGAACAGCTTTTTTTCAGTTTACTCGGAAGAGAATATTCCTATTCTCCCGAATTTGAACATTTGCTGAGTTCAGCAAAAGCGGAGCTTGATGAGGCGCCGTCGGATGATACGCCGAAATCCGAACGCACGATTAAAATTGAATTAAACGATACCAACCGTCCCGATTTATGGTCAACGGCAGGGCTTGCCCGGCTGCTTCGAATGCATCTCGGCGGCGCGTCGAACAAAGAACGTTACCGAGCCTTTTTATCCACGCAGTCGGCGGCGAAAGCATCGGAGAACCGCCGCGTAATTGTCGACCCGGAATTGGAGCATATCAGACCTTTTATGACCGCTTTCGTCATTTCCGGAAAACCGATTGATGAGCCGATGCTTAAAGACATTATCCAAACGCAGGAAAAGCTCTGCTGGAACTTCGGACGGAAACGCCGATCCGTATCTATGGGCGTATACCGCAGCGAGCTGATTAAGTGGCCGATCAATTACCGCGCCGTCGATCCGGAAAAGACATCGTTTATGCCGCTCGGCTGCGATACGGAGATGACCTGTGCACAGATTATCTCCGAGCATCCCAAGGGAAAGGACTATGGCTGGATACTCAAGGGCATGAAAAAGGTTCCGTTCCTGTCCGATGCGGGCGGCGGCGTGCTGTCGATGGCACCGATTATTAACAGCGCACGGATCGGCGCGGTACAGCCGGGCGATGCCAATCTTTTGGTTGAACTGACCGGCACCGATATGCCGTCTTTGTTATTGGCAACCAATATTGTCGCCTGCGATTTTTCCGATGCGGGATACACTATTCTGCCGGTCAGCGTTGAACATCCGTACGAAACCGGCTTCGGTAAAACCGTTACGACGCCGTTCTATTTTCAGGAACCGGCCAAAACGACGGTGCATGCCGTGAATAAACTGCTTGGAACGGAGCTGTCGTTGCAGGATATTACGGAAGCGCTGGAGCGGATGGATAATACGATTACCACTGACGGCGATTGCATCACTCTAACGCCGCCCGCCTATCGCAACGATTTTCTTCACGAAGTCGATATTATCGAAGATGTGATGATGGGAAAAACCGTCGAATTCTTTGAGCCCGAAACGCCGCAGGAATTTACGATCGGGCGGCTTTCACCGGTTACTGTACTCAGCAGAAAAATTAAACGTTTGATGGTTGGGTTCGGCTACCAAGAGATGATTTTTAACTACCTCGGTTCAAAAAAAGATTATATCGAACGGATGAATGTCGATGGGGCTGCGACAATTGAAATTGCCAATCCAATGTCGGAAAACTATCAGTTTGTCCGCCCGTCCATCATTCCGTCGCTGCTGTCTGCGGAAATGGTTTCGGGTAATGCGGTTTATCCGCACCGTACCTTTGAAACGGGAAAAATTGCCTACCTTGCGCCGGAAGAAAATACCGGTACCCGCACCCGCCAGAGCCTCGGCTTTTTGACCGCCAGCCAGGATGCCAATTTTAACGAAGCGGCAAGTCATATTGCAGGCCTCTTGTACTATTTAGGCTTTGGGTATCAGGTGAAGGAAACGCATGATCCGCGCTTTATTGAAGGACGGCAGGCCGGCATCCTGCTGGAAGACCGGCAAATCGGTATTTTCGGCGAGCTGCATCCGCAAGTGCTGGAAAACTGGTCGATCACCGTTCCCACCTTTGCAGGCGAGCTTGATATAGAAATGCTCCTTTAACGATTCAGGGCAAACGCATGTTATGCTTTTGCCCTTTTTTATGAAACATTTTTCTTGCAGCTTTTATTGTTCCATGTTATAATCAGTTATATATGAGATTTGCAATTGAAGAGAAAATTGTTTCAATATGCACGATAAATCCGTATACAATATTATTTTTCCATAAAAAGGTTGACAAAATGAGTAATTATATTAAATTTACCCCCCCCCCCCCCCCCCCCCATTCGGCCAATGGATAATTCGTAATCAAGATACCGATAAAAAATATTATTTCAACGAACATTCCCGCCTTTTAATCAATTCTTCGTAAGTGTGTTCTCCTTATATTTGATTCTGACATAAGTGATCGTGATTGAAACATTCCCAATATACATTTAAAGGAGACCACAATGAAAAAGCATTTTTCGCTTCGGTACAAACTTATTCTTATTTTTGGATTATTGATTGTCCTTGCTACAACTATTGAAGGGCTGCTTGCAGTCAACACAGCACGCAAGGCGGTAGTTGAGAAAATCGAAACTCATCTGATTGATAAAGCGGCAGATACAGCAACGATTATCGAGGGGCGTATTACTACGTTTGTTCAGTTTCTCGAAGGAATTGCCCGTATGCCGATACTGAGCGATCCTTCTATTTCCAATACGGAGAAACTTACATTGCTTCAAAAAGAAGCCGCATTTTCTTCTGATATTGTTGAATTGGATTTTAGCGATCTTGACGGCACTGTCCATAGTATTGATGGCGATGCTCAAATTGGCGATCGAGAGTGGTTCAAAATAGCACGGAGCGGAAAGACATTTATTTCTGAACCGCTTATTTCAAGAACAACACAAAAACTTCTCCAAGTTATTTCAGTTCCGATATATGATAATAATCATCAAATTATTGGTGTTTTAAGTGCCGATATTAACGGCTTATGGCTTTCTGAACAGATTAAGGATATCGTCGTCGGACAAACAGGATATGCCTTTATTCTTGGAGCTACCGGAAATGCAGCCGCCCATAAAAATTTTGATTTTGTCGTTAATAAGTTTAACGGAATGGAAACAGGTAAAAAAGATAAAACATTTGAATCGGTGGCAAAGCTTCACGAAACGGCTATTTACTCCACAGAGCCTTCTGTCGTGTTGTATAGTTACAAAAATACGGTCAGTATTGCATCATATACTAAAATGAAAAGCAGCGGCTGGACTATCATTATTAGCGCTCCTGTTTCCGAATTTATGGGAACAGTAAACACTCTGCGTACCTCAATGATCAGTATCGGTGTAGTGATCTTACTAATCGCGCTTATTATCGTGTACCTTGTTGCCTGTGCGATGGTAAAACCGATTCAAACAGTTGTCACTGCTCTGCGCAATATCGCGCAAGGCGAAGGCGACTTGACCGTTCGTCTGCCTGTTACCGGCAACGACGAAATTACCGATATGGCGGAATATTTCAATCAAACGATTATCAAAATCAGTACATCTATCCGGCAGGTCGGGATAAACAGTAACACAATGGAAGAAATTGGTGATGAGCTTGCCTCCAACATGACTGAAACCGCTAGTGCGGTAAATCAGATCAGCGCGAATATCGACGGCGTAAAGCAGCAAGCCCTCACCCAAGCGGCCAGTGTTACCGAAACAGCGGCTACCGTTGAAGAAATTGTCCGCACGATTAAGCAGCTGAACAACAGCATCGAAACACAGGCCGCAAGCGTTGCACAGTCTTCTTCTTCGGTAGAAGAAATGGTGGCCAATATTGCTTCTATCGGCCAAACGCTCGGAAAAACCGATGAGGTGATTAAAAAACTCACCGGTGCGACCGGCGACGGCAAAGCCACGTTAGTAACATCTAATGCCGTAACACAAAAGATTGCCGAAGAATCCGGCTCTCTTATGGAAGCAAGTAGTGTCATTCAGCATATTGCCTCGCAAACAAACCTGTTGGCGATGAATGCAGCGATTGAAGCGGCTCACGCAGGGGAAGCAGGCAAGGGCTTTGCCGTCGTCGCTGACGAAATCCGAAAGCTCGCTGAAGAATCTTCGATACAGGGTAAGACCATCACCACAACGCTGAAAATGTTATCCGGAGAAATTGAAAGCCTCTCCGCCTCATCGAAAACGGTGGAGGCCAAGTTTAATGCGATTTTCACGCTTGCGGAGCAGGTAAAAGAAATGAGTGCCCGTCTTACCGAAGCGATGCGGGAACAGGAGAACGGCAGCAAGGAAGTATTAACGGCGATTAAGAGCATCAACACGGTAACGGTAGAAGTACAGGCAGGTTCGGAAGAAATGCTGAGAGGCGGAGAGGGCGTTGCAAAAGAAATGCAGAAGCTGGACGGCCTTACCCGTGTCATTACCGACAGCATGAACGAGATGGCATCTGGCGCAGTTCAGATTAGCAACGCCGTGCAGGAAGTGAGCGAAATTACCCAGCGGAATAAGGGGGCGATTGAGAATCTGGCTCAAGAGGTCTCCAAATTCAAAGTGTAGCCTTTTGAAAATATGCGGGCATCTGCGTTGTCGCTACGCCGAAATAAATGCTCAACGTACAGCAAGTACGTCTCCGCTTTATTTCGGCTAGGCTCCTAGCATCTGCTCCACCTATTTTCAAAAGCGTTGGGTCCATCTTTGCGTCTATTTCGATTCAAAAATGACGACGAATCCCTTGTTGTCTTATGATGTATTGGCGTATCAGAACCGCCCATGGATGGGCGTGGTGTTAATCAGAAGTAAGTTTTTCGTGAGAAAAACTTGTCGCGTAGCAGTGTACGCGGAGGTACACTGCTGGGAAGGGCGACGGTTTAGGCTTCGGAACGCTGTGCGAAAAAGAGGAACGACACGCCGATAAACAGCAGGGTATACACCAGTACGAGCAGTGCCGTCGAAAACGGATAGATGGTATCGGTAAAAAAGGCGATGAGGAGACGGGCTGCATAACGCACCATTTCCATAAAGCCGGTGATCATCACAAAGAATACCGGAAAGCTGAGCGCCCAGCTGTTTCTGAATTGTTGATGCGGTGGCGTGCGGAAACTCCAGGCAAGCACCAGCATAAAGACCGAAATAATCAAAATCAAAAAAATATCAGCGATCCGCATTAAGATTTCACGATGATATATCCGCGCAGGAAAGCCATATTGTGCTCCGTACCTTCTAAAGGAATACAGCTGCGGCAGCGTCATGGTTTTTGCTCCGGCGTTGGCTGCAATAATCAACTCAAAATCGTTGTACGAAAAGGGTAGCACTTTTGAAACGTTCCGGTTTACGGGCATGGTTCCGGCAAGCGGTATGGGCTTGAGTATAACTTTATCATGCTGCTTATCGACAGCCTGAAACAGCATCCGCAGAACCGGGCGTCCGTCCGGTGCAGAAATCGGGATCACTTTCATAAACGGCACACGATAGCGGTATTGTACACGGTTATCCGCACCGTATTGCGTAATTTCACAATTTCTTCCATATATTTCCCTGATGCCGTTGTCGGAAACAAAAGACAGCTCATCGATGCGGATTTCTGCAACTGCATCAAATTCGGACGCCGGGATGGTGAAATGAATATCCCGCAGTGATTCGGAAAGGGAAAGCGTTTCGGTTTCGTCGATAAAAAAGACTTCTTCCAAAAGTTTTTCCTTCGTAACGGCAACAAATCGGTCTATATCGGGATCATGCTGCAGCGCATCATTTTGCTCAATCATCTGCTGCGCTTCAATGAACTGATAGTAGGCTTTTATAAAGTCTCCCTGCTGCATCATTTCGTAGCCTGCCCGTTTTGTGCGGTACAAGCGGATATCAAAATCGGCGGTTAATTCCGCAATTCCTTTTTCAATCTGATTCCACGCCTGCGCTGCCAGCCGTATCGCTTCCCCGCGATACGGAGCCGTTTCGGTACTGAGCCGATAGGCCTTCATCGCATAAAAATGGGCCGTATAAAAATCGAGACGCTCCATGAAGCGCTTTGCCATGAAAAGCGCCCCTTCCGCAGTGATATTTTCAGGATCGGCATCGGTATGAGCCGTTTCATGTTCACGAAGCTGTTTCCATTCCAGCGTTTGCGCCCCGCGGAGCACTTTCACCGCATCAAGCTGCTGCAGTGCATCGGGGCTGCCGGGCCAAATTTCCAGCGCAGCTTTTACCTTGCGGTACGCTTGTTCCGCACGATTATTTTTAATCAGCATATCGACATCTTCGATGTATTCGTAATAGTCGCGTGTTTTTAGTTCAATACGGTGCTGACGTTTAAACAACATCGGTAGTACAAGTTCTATCAGCAAAATATAGCCGGTAATGCAAAAGAACAGGATGATAAAGGCGTCTTTCAGATATTGCAGTAAAATACTCGAATACCGTGAGACGGTATTTTGGCCGCAGGTTCCAAAGATGACGGCGTATCCTAGCAAAATAGCGGAAACCAAAAGCCCCGGCATCACTTCTATAAAAAGAATTGCAGATTCGGTTATTTTCCATCCGGTGAGGAATTGCGGTAAGACTTCCGGCTTTTTGAAGAAAAAAATATACAGCACGCAGCAAATCATTCCCGCTGCAAAATGAATAAGAACGGAAAACATTCCTTTTACTATTTCACGCATCTATTCCGCACTCCTTTTCTGCTGTTTTAACGTTTGCAGCAGCGCATGTAAGCCTCCTGCGCAGTGAAAACACACTGCAACTACTACAAGCGTTATCGGTATTCCCTGCGCGTTCTGCCGTGCATCTAAATGAAGATTGTGCAGGATCGTTTGAAATACCGTGTGCTGCATAGAGGTATATAATAGAAGAAAAGCGCCGGATACCAGAAAGATCAACAGCAGATTGAGTAGATTCCATCGCGTTGCGGTGCACATAATCCAAAATGAGCTGATACAGAAAAAGACCGCGCCTATAAGTAGAAGATATTTTGCAAAACTTGCCGCATAGGCGGTATAGATGTCGTATGAAAGCGTTTCAACAGCTTGCACAAGCGTAGTGATAAAAAACGGCTTATCAAGAAAACCTTTCAGCGCAGCATCGGCTGATGGGTGCGTGCGGAACCCGCTCATTGCGTCTTTGACGGATGCCGTTTGCGCGTAACACGCCGGCATAATCACTGTAATCGTAAACACGGCGCATACCGCAAACAGGCTTACCGCGACGCTTAATTTCGTCCGATGGCGCATCAAAAATGCGTACACGCCGATCGTTGCAAGAATGAGCGCAAGCGGCAGCACGCTGCATACTTTCTGTGCAATGCAAAGCAGCAGAAAACCGGCTGAAGCAGCGCCTTCAATCGATACGTCATAGCGCAGCACAAGTCCGCCAAGAATGGAAAAGGCGATCAGCGCTCCGAAAAAGCTTACAAAAAAAACGCCTGGAACTAAAAGAGCATTCTTCATAGGTGCGCCTAGAGTAACATGTTATGCCGACATGCTCAAGAGTAATTGACTTGGAAGTCTGCAAGGATTCAGCGGAATCCTTGCAAAGCTCCAGAGCGGCGGTACGGAATCGATGGCGGAACCGAAAGCGGCGTACCGTTCATCACGCTAGTTTGTGCCCATGCTCATCGTTTCGGGGAGGGTACTGCCGCCGTCTATGACGATTTGGGCACCGGTGATGTAGCTGGCCTCGTCGCTCGCTAAAAAGGCCGTCAGTTCGCCGACTTCCACCGGCTGCGCGAGCCGTCCCATCGGCACGCCGAGGGCAATATCGCGGATTGCCTTTTCCGGATCGGCGGGATTTGATTCGGCTGCCATGCCTTCCACCATCGGCGTGCGCGCATAGCCGAGCTGCGTACAGTTGACCCGGATATTCCGCGCGGCGTACTCGACGGCCAAGCATTTCGTCAAACCGACCAGCGCCGCTTTCGTGGTTGCATAAGCCGCTTCGCCTGCATCCGCCACAATGTCGCCGGTAACCGATGAGGCAATGACGATACTGCCGCCGCCTTGCTTCAGCATGTACGGAATAACCGCCTTACAGGTATTCCACGCGCCTTTGATATTCACATTGATATGAAAATCAAACATTTCATCAGTCATTTGTTCAAACGGCGCCAGCTGACAAACCCCGGCATTACAGCACGCGATATGCACCGCTCCGAACGTGTCGACGGTTTTTTTCACGGCGGCTTCCATCTGTTCCCGATTGGAAACGTCGGCAAGCGCAGTAACAATCTGCGCATTATATTGTTTACGCAGCCGTTCTGCGGTTTCTTCAACGCGCGCCGACCGGTTTATCATACATATCTTTGCGCCGTGTTTTACAAACGCCTCAGCAATCCCGGCTCCAAGGCCTACCGCAGCACCGGTGATAACCGCAACTTTTCCATCTAATTTTCCCATATTCATCTCCATTATAATTGTTGGAATCTTATCAAAAATATCAGTTTTTACAGATGCCCGTTATACCGCTTGACTTTCTTTGTGGTGGTCATTTCGAGCGGCATCTCCAAAAGCGTAATTTTTGTTATCCGCTGATAGGGCAACAGCGTTTTATTCACCGTTTCGACAATTTCTTCTATCTTTTTGTACGCAGCGCTGTCTCCTGCCGCCGTACCGCGATCAAGGTTCAGTGTTTTATACAGCTCGTCGGTGGGATATACCAGCACTTCAATTTCCTCGCTGGTTAAATCGTTCACCGGGTGATAGCCCATTACGGTTATCTGTTCGATATTGTTATAATACATCTGGAAGGCATTTTCGATCTCTTCAGGATATACATTTTTACCGCCGGGGGTAACGATCATATTTTTTGCGCGGCCGCACAGATACAGGTATTTTTCACTATCGAGCCAGCCGATATCGCCGGTACGGAACCAACCGTCTTCGGACAAAACCTCCGCCGTTTCCTCAGGCATGTTGTAGTATCCCTGCATGATCATCGGCCCTTTAACGCAGATTTCGCCGCGTCCGTTTTCGTCCGGATCAAGGATTTTCATCTCCATATAGGGAGAAAAATAGCGCCCGACGCTTTCGATTTTAAAATGCTCTTTCGGATTCAACGCGATAATCGGCGATGTTTCGGTTAGGCCGTACCCCTGAACAAAGTCAATGCCGAACTCATTGTATGCTCTAAAAACGTCCTTAGAAAGCGGTCCTCCGCCGGAAATAGCGATACGGAGCGTTGTGAGGTTCGCCTTTTCCAAGACACTTTTAAACAGCGTTTTCCCGATATTTTTGCCCGTCGTCTTTTTCACCAGGTACGAAATCCCCATCAGCAATCTGATAATACCGTATACCAGAACCCCCTTGCTGCGTACGCCTTTCATAATACCGGCAAGCAGCTTGTTGAAAAGCAGCGGTACACCGAGGAGCATCGTAATTTTTCCTTCTTTTAATTCACGCAGCATACGGGAGACTACCAACGATTTTCCGAAGACAATTTCTGCACCGACTGAAATCGCTTCAATAAAAACGGCAACCATCGTATAGGAGTGATGAATTGGCAGCAATGCATAGAAAATATCGGTTTCAAATATGGTTAAGTTCGATTGAGCAATGTAACAGTCGGAAACGATATTTTTATGTGACAGCATGACGCCTTTAGGATGACCCATCGTACCGGATGTAAACAGAATGGCCGCGGTATCGATTTCCTGCACGGGGATATAGGTTGAAAGCGCTTCGGCTTCCAGCTGGTATACATAGCGGTCGGGATATTGTGCATTGAGCGCGTAGATTTCGCCCATAAAGGATTGTTTTTTTGATTCCGTTAAAAAGTATTCGTATTTTTCCGCATCAACAAAGAAAAAGAGCGGCTTTGCGGTTTTTAAAAGGGAAGCGATCTCGTAATCATGCAGGCCGTAGTCAATCGGAATGATGGTTCCCCCTGCATACAGGACGCTCAAATAGACAATCGCCCACTCGGATGAGTTTTTACCGGAAACGGCAACATGCGATCCTTTTTTTACGCCGTGCGCTACCAGCCAGCCAGCCAATTTCCGTATTGCCGCCAGCGTTTCACGGTAGGTCAAGGTAATCCGTTCGGCTTCAAACACGGTTAAACAGTTTCGGTCGGGAAAGCGTTCGGCTGTTATTTCGAACATTTCAGGCAATGTCGGCCATTCACCGGTGAATTTTTTTCCTCGCCATGCATCCAAAAATGCCCACGGCTTTTTCGGGACTTCGTACATATCCTCAAGGCTCCTTTCTCAAATTGCAATTTTATCTTTTTTTTAGTATAACTATTTTCCATGATTTGGAAAGATCGACGGCGTTTTTTATCTTTGGTAGTGCTCATGGCGGCCGCAGTTTTAGGCTATGCCGCTGAACGGCAGCAGAACTCGGAACGGATTGCGTTTGTGATTAACGCGGCAGCGTATTTCGGCACTCCGTACCGCTATGGCGGAAGTTCGGCAAAAGGGATGGACTGTTCGGGCTTTGTCTTCCGCAGCGTGTCCGACATGCTGGACATGCAGCTGCCGCGCAGTTCGGCCGCCATTGCGGAATACACAAAGCGGATAACGGATGCGGAAATTCAGCCCGGTGATTTGCTGTTCTTTCAGGAAGGCCGCCGTATTTCGCATACGGGGATATACATAGGCGGAGGGCAGTTTATCCATTCGGCATCGGACGGTCCAAAAACAGGCGTTATCATTTCGAATATCCAAGAAAAATATTGGAAGAAAACATTCCGCTTTGCGGGCAGTATCCTCAAGCCGGAGAAGCTTTTTTTTGAAGAATCTGCGGTTCCGTTTTTTTCGCGGACGCCTGAAAACTGCCCGCTGCATCCCGCCATTGCGGCAAAAATGGCCGCCGTGCAATAGGATAACCAGACAATAGGAGCTATAAGTGATGATACATCTGAGACAATCGATGATGAAACGTTTTTGTTATGCAGCGGTGTGCTGCGCAGGCATGATTGCTGCAGCCGCGTGTTCATCTTCCGCGCATATCACCGTTCGGGATGCCGCGGATTATAGTTTGGCCGCGGAATTTGCGCCGAGCAGTTTGCTCGAAAAAAATATCACGCGGCTGCTCACGCAGAAGACTGCGCAAACCGATGAGCAGTCGGTATTCAACCGGCGGGAATTACAGGAATCGCTGACCAAAGCGGGGATAACCGTTACCGATATAAGCCTGATCGGCGCAATGGGGCTGAGAGTTGCCTGCACCATTCCCTATCGCCATACGCTGTTAAAGGATTTTATCAATTACGATCGAAGTGCGCACCGGACGGTATTGCGTATTACTCCCGAAAATATTGCCGCATTTCTTGAAACGCTGCCGCAGGAAAGCCGGGATTTTGTTGATATGCTGATGGCTCCGCTGTTTACCGGCGATAGCATCGGACCCGCCGAATATGAAGAGCTGATTGGAACCGCCTACGGGAAAAAAATTGCTGAAGAGCTCCGCAATGCGGCGTTTACACTGACGATTGACGTGCCGTATCCGATAGAATCGGCGCAGATAACTCCCATCGGCACCGTCACGCTGCAGAAAAAACAGGGAACCCGGGCGTTAGTCCATATTCCGCTGCTTGAACTGCTCTGTACAACCGGCGCAATTGAAGTACGGCTGTAAGCGCCGTCCGCAGCCGCGTTATGGCTGCGGAAGAGGCGTTCACAATATCGATTACGGATGCCGGGCTGCAATCCCTTTCCGAATCAAGCCGACAAATTCATTCTCATACCAATCCTGAGAATACGGAACATGCTGGCGGATTGCCGGACGTATTTTTAATTCAATTGTTTCCTTACACGGTTCGCATACATCGTATTCACGGATGTGCCAATAGTTTCTTTCGGCGACCGGATTCGTTAATTCTTTTCTGCAAACATCACAATGTAACGTTTTCATACTCGCTGCTCTCCTCGATACTATCAGGGAACTCATAAAAAGCTCATTGAGTTTTTAAAAGCGCCCATAAATTATGGCAAAAATCATACTGCATATTCTTGTTTTTGTCGAGTAAACGGTAGAGGCGTCTGCAGTGCTGCTGCGGCAATCTTGCACGGATGCGGGCTTTAAAGTATAATCCTTGTTTATATGAAAAAATTGAAAGATATTTTCTTTATTTCGACGGCAGCTGCAGTGTGCTTGCTTGGACTTGGGATACTAACGGGCTGCTCTAAGAGGATCGGGTACGGCGTTGTCAATTGGTCAATCCCCGAACATAATCTGACGGCAACGGACATTGTGCCGATTTTGGTGCGCTCAAATATTTCTAAGGTGTATATCGCGGAACTTAACGAGCAAAAGATAGAAATTCCGCTGTGGCAGCTCACCTTTTGCGCTTCAAAACGAGAAGCAGACGACTATATTAAGAAAACTTCCGAATACCGAACGGTGTATGCCTCCGTAAAGCTGGACGGTTTGCCGCTCCGGTCAAATCCCGACAATACGGGCAAGCAGGTGTACCGGCTGCGTGAAAATCAAATTGTAAAGGTGCTCTGGAAAGGGGAGGGCACTCCGGTTATCGCGCGGGACAAGCCGCTGGAGGGCGATTGGCTGTATGTGATGACCAACGACGGTACGCGCGGCTGGTGTTTTTCCTATAATCTTTTTACCTATGATGAGCGGGAACCGTCTGCGCCGCAGCAAACCGCGGAAATCACGGTTGATGAAAACTTAAATGATATCCTCAAAAGCCGCTGGTACCCTGAATACTACCGCGACATGATTCAAAAAAAGCGTATCGATCCCGACCGTATGACTGAATCCTTCGGGTTTTTCCCCGGAAAGGAAGATGGTGTTGCCCGTATCGTGTTGAAGGATGAGAAAGTCTCGTTCCCCTATACCGGCATTACGAAAAATCGGATGGGTGCGTATCAGTTTGAAGGTTCGCCGTTGCTGCTGCAGATTAGGGATGAGGATACTATCGCGGTCAATTATACCGATGAAAAAGGCCGCGTGCAAATTCAGCATTTTATTACGCTCAAGGAAAATCCGCAGGCGCTGGTGCGGGCGGAAACGGATCGGCGGAATGCCGCGCTGCAAGCGCTTGTCGAGACCGGCCCGGTGTTCAACTCGGTGAATTACGGCATGTTGCAGTTTTCTGAAGGCGGACGGTTCCTGTGGAACGGATATCAAGTGATTTCTCCGTCGATTATTCCCAAAGGAGCGGGCTCTGCAGGCTACGTTGCAATCCGCTTTTTTATCGGCTCCAAGATCAAAACGGACTATCAAGGCATTTTGTCATTTAAATTTGACGGTAGCGACGATTGGATCGATTTCTTTTATGCGTTGTCCGCGCAAGGGGTGAAGCTCGAATACGTCAAGCCGGAGAATATCACGGACGGCGTTGCCGCAGTGCGGAATATTAATCCGGCTATCCTCTTTTTCGGTACGGAGGGCAAAGACGAATAATGCCGTTTGTTCAGCTTTCAAATATTTCGCTTGCGTTCGGCAACCGCGATATTCTGCAAAATATCACGCTTGTGCTTACGCAAGGGACAAAGGCGGCGCTTACCGGAGCGAACGGCAGCGGTAAGTCTACACTGATGAAGATTATTGCCGGGGTGATACAGGCCGATGGCGGTTCGCTTTCGATGGAGAAAAACACCCGCGTGGCCTACCTTCCGCAGTCCGGCATCGTGCATACCGGCAGGACGCTTGCGGAGGAAGCCGATACCGCGTTTTCCCGCGGGGCGCAGCTGGTTGCGCAGCTTGAAGCGGTCGGCAAGCTGATGAGCGAGGCAGCAGATACTGCAAAGGCGGAACGGCTTGCCCATGATTATCACGATCTGCAAACCGAGCTGGAGCAGTCCGGCTGGTATTTTCGGCAGCGGCTGGCAGATGAAACGCTGCGCGGTCTCGGCTTTACATCCGAAGATTTTACCCGCCTGACCGATGAGTTTTCCGGCGGTTGGCAGATGCGTATCGCCCTTGCAAAAATCCTGTTGAGCGGCGCTGATATCATCATTTTAGATGAGCCGACCAATTACCTTGATCTTGAATCCCGCGATTGGCTTGAAGGCTGGCTGAAAAAGTTTACGGGCGGCTTTTTGCTCGTTAGCCATGACCGCTCGTTTTTAGACGCGACTGTCAACGAAACCTATGAGCTGTTTAACGGTACGCTGAAACGATATGCGGGAACGTACACCAACTACGAAAAAACGAGGGAGGTGGAGCTCGCCTCGTTGATGAAAGCATATACATTACAGCAGCAGGAAATAGCCAAAACCGAAGATTTTATCAGAAAGTTCCGCTATAAGGCGACAAAGGCTGCAGCGGTGCAGGATCGCGTGAAACGGTTGGAGAAACTTGAACGGATCGAATTGCCTGAGCATTTAAAGAAAATCCGGTTCAGCTTTCCGCCCGCGCCTCATTCGGGAAATATTGCGCTGCAAGCTGAGGGTATTACCAAGGCATACAGCGAGCGCGTTATTTTGAAGGATGCGGAAGTTACCGTTGAAAAACAGGAGCGGTTGGCGCTGGTCGGGCGGAACGGCGCGGGGAAGACGACGTTTTTGCGGATACTTGCGGGCGAGGATACCGCCTATACCGGCGCCGTGCAGTACGGAGCGGGTATTGTGTCCGGATACTTTTCGCAGGATGAGGCGGAACGCATCACCGGCAGTGAAACGATTATTCAGCTGATGGAACGGGAAGCGCCGACTCATCTGATTCCTAAATTATTCGATATGCTTGCTGCCTTTTTATTCCGCGGGGACGATATTCATAAACCGCTTTCCGTGCTGTCGGGCGGGGAGAAAAGCAGACTTGCGCTGTTGAGGCTCCTTTTGAAGCCGCTCAACCTACTGATTTTAGACGAGCCGACCAATCACCTTGATCTTCATTCAAAAGATGTGCTGCTGGATGCACTGCAGCGGTTTGAAGGAACCGTGCTCTTTGTATCTCACGATAAGTTTTTTATCCAGGGCCTTGCAACCCGTATCCTTGAATTGACTGCGGCGGATTCTCCGGCGTCCGGTACCCGCATTCGGAATTTTCCCGGCACCTATGACTATTACCTGTACCGGATTGCCGCGGAGCATGAAGCAGAAACGGAGAGCCGCAGTGCAGCGTCGTCCGGTACCGCGGCGGCATCTTTTGCTGTAGGGAAGGGGAGGGCTGCCGTCGGCGGGAAAGACGCTGATGTGTCGGCAGGTTCCGATCAAAAACCGGGAGCTGCCTCCTACGAGGAGCAAAAAAAACAGCGGGCCGAAAAACGCAAGCGTGAAAAGGAAGAAGAAAAGCTCTTTACGCAATTAGCCGAAACCGAGGATCGCATCAAAGCCTTGGAAGCCGAGCTTGCGTCTCCGGAAGTGTATGCCGACGGCGAAAAAATCCGCGCAGTCCAACAGCAGATTCAAACACTAAAAGATGCCGCCGCAGCGCTCACCGAACAATGGGAAGCCCTTGCGCAGGACATGGACTAAGTTGCTCCTGTTTAAGGCTAGGCCCTTTTCCAAACTGTTGACAATCCTGTTCGTTTTATTACCATACCGTATATGGATAAAACACTAAACGACATCAATGAAATATCTCATGCAAAAGGTTCGATTGAAGAATTGGTTAATAATACGGATATTGCCGACATCAAGGCTTTTTTGATCGATCTGTTAAAAGACGACCCGATGCTTTTGCAGCAATTTAAATTAAAAATACGTTACACAATTTCAACTGATGATCTAAAAATGTATCAATATGAAATCGCTTCGATTTGTAAACGGTATACCGATAAATACGGCTTTATTTCGTATTCTGCATCCCGCGGATTTCAGAACGAGCTATCGGAATTTTTACAACATACCATTGTGAAAATTATTGACAACAAAGAGTATGCTGTTGCGCTCAAACTGATACGGTACGTGTACATCACATTAGGAAAAATCGACATAGATGATTCGAACGGTACGCTCGGATCGTTAGCCTATTGCTGTATTGAGCTGTTACAAACAATCTTACAAACATGCAGCCTCGAAGTAAAAAAGATAACCTATCAGGCATGTAAAGACTTATTGACGAGTGATATCCTGGACTATTTACAGAATTATATTGAAGAGCTGCTCTTTTCCGATTTTACCGAGGATGAGTTTTTACATGATAAGCTGATATTTTCAGAAATGCGGGTCAATGTCTTTTTTCAGTCCGAAGAAACTTTCATTAATAAATACGCTGCGGAGACTTGGGTAACCGATCATCTTAACGTTATGAAGCAGCTTAATTTTCCGCAGGAAGCTGTTGATGATTATTGTAAAAAATATATCCGTTTAAGCGGAATCCGTACATATTATGTAGATGAATGTATAAAGATGAAACGGTATGAAGAAGCTATTCAGATACTGGAGGAAGGGAAACGTGTCGATTCCTCATACGGAGGCTTGGTCTTAGCATATAGCAACAAATTAAAAGAAATATATGCGGACACACAGCAGCGCGAAAAATACAAAGATGAATTATGGCGCATCGTATTGGAATATGATATTGGTGATCTTGATACGTATAAAGAATTAAAAACATATTATACTGCTCGTGAGTGGGAAGAAAAACGGGAAATAATTTTTAACCGAACGGATAGTCGCAGTATCGATGTATTATATGCATACGACGGATTATATGATCGGCTCTTGAAATTCGCATTAGACGCGCAAGGGTTGTATTATATTCTCAAATACGAAGACGTGCTGAAAGATTTAGCTCCTGAAGAAATTCTCAAACGGTATGAGCTTATTGTACGAAACAAGGCGGCAGATGTCTCAAGCCGAGCGGTCTATCAAGAAATAGCCGGTTTGTTAAAAAGAATGCAACGCTATCCGGGCGGTAAAGCGTTGGTTCAAACGCTTATCGCAGAATTTCGTACAGCATATCGAAGGCGCCCTGCAATGATACAAGAATTGGATAACGTGTAGGATTACGATGGACTCGCATATTACATTTCTCTCCATTTATTCAACGCTTTTTTAATATCCTTGATTGCCCAACCATAATGGCTCGATGTTGCTGAAACGCAGTAGCTTCCCAGCGTTGTTATTCCCGTCCAATTGAAAGCACCCTTGGAAAAGAGTGATTCGTTGGAAAAAGTTTCCTTAAAATGCAACAATTGAGATTCTCTCAACTGTCGAATTTTAACGAACTATTATTTTTCATCATTCATCTCATAGGCAGTCTTAAAAGTCAATGTTTCCAATGTTCGTATCGTATGAAAACTTATTTTCGTGATAAAGTATCATACACAGTTCCTTACCAACCAATATAATTGAGATTTACTTTGCCGAAAAGATACCTCATTACCTATAAACGTGAACGATAGTTTATCTCAACTCGCTACGGTTTCCTCTGTATCCGCGGATGTTTTAAACTTATCGATTTGATTTTTGACCGAACCTATTATTTCGTGGAGGCTTTCGGCTTCTTGAATGACGATGTGTTCGGCGCCGGAGATTTCGTCCATACCGGTAAGGATTTCGGTTATGCCGGTATTGACTTTTACTGCAAGAGTTTCGATTTTGCCGCCGGTGCTGGCAAGCTCCGATGCAACACCGCCAAGCGTTTGTGCATTCGAAGCAACCAGCTCTTGCTGACGGCGTAAATTGAGAACGGCTTGCTGAATGGCATCTGCTGCTCCGGAAACGGTTTCAATTTGTTCCCGCATGGAAATAAACGCTTTTCCTGTTTGGTGTACGCCGTTATCAATATCAGTAAAAGAGCGCTTTGTCTCTTCGGTAATGAGTGCGGCTGCCTGTGTCCGGTCGATGATGTCTTTGAGCGAATGCGCAATGGATTCTGCGTTCTTTTTTGCATCTTCGGCAAGTTTGCGAATCTCCTCTGCAACAACCGAAAAGCCTTTGCCATATTCGCCTGCGTGTGCCGATTCAATTGCGGCATTCATTGCAAGCGTGTTGGTTTTTTCTGCAATATCATCAATCATTTGGACAAACGCATCGATCGCATGAATGCGCGTGTTGATGTCCGTTACCACTTTTTCCGTTTCATCCATGCGGAGAATCCCCGATTCGGATTTGCTTTCCAGTGATTCGGAAAACGATTCAAGCCGACTGATGTCTGCCGCAATAATGGAAAAGCTTTTAATCATTTCATCTGTCGCCTCTGCCGATGATTCGCTCGCCTGTGTTTGATACCGAATAGTTTCCACGAGATTTTGCGCGATGCCGGAAACATTTTCGCTCAGTGCGTTTGTATCGCCTGCATCTTGTTTCAGCATCTCTGCCGATTTTGAAATTGCCGCAGTATTGCTGCGGATTTGGTTAATAGAGGCTGCTGTTCCCTGCGATGCGGCAAAGAGTTTTTTTTCCACGAGGTATGTCTGTGATGCATTTGCCTTTAAGTCGGCAATCATTGTATTCAGATGTGCAATAAAATTGTTGAAGGTGCGTGCGGTGTCTGAAATTTCATCATTGCCCTTTACCTCCAGCCGAATGCTTAAATCTGCCGTCCCCATGCCGATGTCATCGAGATTCTTACGAAATTCCCTCAACGGACGCACAAAGAAAACCGTAACTAAAAACACCACAACGGCAAGACAGCATATGCAGAACAAAAATACCGGAATGACGGTGAGCCATACTGAGCGCATCAGCTGTTCATGTCGCCCTGAATAATCCGAATCGAGTGCGATAACATACCGGTTTGCAGAATCAGCGTTATCAAGCGGCATAAAAAGCGACTGCACCGTTCCGAACCGATTACGGTATGGAGAAGCAGTAAAGGTTACTGCGTTCGTTTGAAAGGCTTGCAAAAGTTCCGGCGGCGGAGTGGTAAGCGTAAAAAATGAATCTGTACCGTGTGTTGCCGTCAAAACAATCAGCTGTCCATCTGTTTTCCTTATAAGCTGGATATTGTACACACCTGTTTGCTCTTGCAATTTTTTCAGCTTCTGTTGCAATGTCAGAAACGGCTCTTCTCTGGTAGCATCTGCCGTCAGTGCATCAAAAGGAATGCCGCTGCACAGAGCCTGTACTCCCGCTGCGGTAATGTGCAGTGTTCTCCGTACCGTTGCCGATGCATCCAGCGCATTCTTATAGCGCAGCACAAAAAATCCGAACGTCAAAAACCCCATAATCGCCGGAAAAAATACCATGATGAGCTTCACGGACAACGTACGTCTTATTCGCCGCATAAACACTCCCATAAAAAGTCAAACTTCTGCATTTACCCAGCTATTATACCGTTCTCGTACCGTGGAGGAAAGCCGCTGGCAGGCGTTATGTAAAGAAACAAATAGCATGATAAGCGATTCTATGCTATAATTCAAGGATGAAACAAAAAAGCGTTCCGCAGCAAACACATTTTATCGGTGTGCTGTTACCGGAGGATATAACCCTTACCCTTGAAGATTGTCGGCGGTATATGAACAAGACTTACGGCTGCAAATCCGGGCATACTACCCCAATCCATGTTACGCTTGTACCTCCGTTCAGGCTGCAGGCGGATTATTCAACAACCGATTTAATCAGAGCAATTGAAACAGAAGTTTTACCTAAGGGCTTAGGCTTTGCGGCACATATTGATAACTTTGATGCGTTTGGCGATAGAACGCTTTTTGCAAACGTAGTTGCGGGCGATGCGTGGACAAAGCTCCGTGATGAAACGGTAAAAGCAATTCTGTACGCCTGCCCCGGCTGTACTAAAAAAGACCAAAGACCGTTTCAGCCTCATGCCACCGTTTCAAATCGGGATATTCCTGCAGGAGTAATGACAACGGCACTTCAGGTTATGAACGAATTGAACCTTGCAGAAGACTTTCCGGTTGATAATATCACGATTTTTGAACGCAAAGGCAACAGGTGGGAAGCGGCTGTTACGATGGAGTTGGGGGGATAAGTTGCCCCCGCTGTTTAATCATGTCTGCCATCAATTATTTTTAAGAAGGGCGATTTTGAATGTTGACTTTTTATAGGAGGAACCGTACATCATGCACAACCTGAAAATGCACAGCCTTGACGGCGTGGCGAAAAATAGAGAGAGGAATGTGTTGTGATACAAATTACGGAAATAACTCGGAGAGATATATTCGCTTTGTTTCGCTATGGCATCGATATGGATACCTTTTTTGATACAGAGCGCGTACACTATAATTACTATGGAACGCTAAATGAAATAGATTTTCTGAAAAGGATTTACGACCTTAAGCAATTGCCCGATTTTGAAATGTGCTATGAGGATGAGAATATCTGGCTAACGCAGAAGATGATGGCGGCTTTGTATGATGTTTGGCTTCCCACTATCTCATAGACCTGTATGCAACGGCGTTCGATTACGACAAACACGCTGAGACGACCCGGCTGTTCTTCCAGACGGTGCAGAACAAAATGCTCTTTGCAATTTATCGCCATACGGCTGCGGAGCTGATTGTGGAGAGGGCGGATGCATCCAAAAAGCACATGGGACTGACTACATGGGAGAACGCCTCGGATGGCAAAATCCGTGTCGATTGCCAAGAATTATCTGAATGATTTTGAAAAACAATGAACGGCTGCTCTCTTTTGAAGAACCTGTGCATTTTATTTTTTCGCACTCTTCGCTGCGTGAAGGCTGGGATCGAAGACTGCAATAAGCCTAAGATGTTGGAAAACCCGCTGAACGATCGCTTTGAGAAGGCCGAATTTCATAAAATCTGGAACAACAATCAACCTCAGGTATGCATCACGGCTAGCGGCATACATACACGTGTTCTTGAACGGAGACACCGCATCTTTGCCGAACAAAAAAGCTGCCTGTATCCGATGCGGTTGCCTGGTCTTCTGTTGTGGGGCGGTTACACGTCTAAATTTGCATAGACTGCGTTTTCTTCAATAAACTTGCGGCGCGGCTCTACTTCTTCGCCCATAAGCGTGCTGAAAATCCGGTCGGCTTCAACCGCATCGGGCAGCGTTACCCGCATCATCTTGCGGCGGGCGGGATCCATCGTTGTTTCCCACAGCTGCGTGCCGTCCATTTCACCCAGACCCTTGTACCGCTGCACCGCGGGGTTCACATTGCGTCCGATCTCATCCAAAATCGTATCCCGCTCGCCGTCATCATAGACGTACCACTCTTTTTTATTGTAGGAAATCTTGTAGAGCGGCGGCATTGCGAGGTACACATACCCATGCTCAATCAGTTCGGGCATATAGCGGAAAAAGAACGTTAGAAGGAGGGTGCGGATATGGGAACCGTCCACATCAGCATCCGCCATGATGATAATCTTATGATAGCGGATTTTATCAAGGTTAAAGTCCTCACCGATGCCGGTACCGAGCGTTGCGATAATCGGTTGGAGCTTCTCGTTGCTGAGCACCTTATCGAGCCGGGTTTTTTCGACGTTCAGCATTTTTCCCCACAGCGGTAAAATCGCCTGCGTTTTGCTGTCGCGCCCCTTCTTTGCGGAACCGCCTGCAGAATCACCCTCGACGATATAGACTTCGCATTTTTCAGGGTCTTTGGAAGAACAATCCGCGAGCTTTCCCGGAAGACCGAAGCTGTCCAGTCCGCTTTTCCGGCGGGTCGCTTCCTTTGCGCGGCGCGCTGCGATACGGGCGGTCGCCTCTCCGACTGCTTTTTCGAGGATTTTTTCAATCTCCGTCGGGTTTTGTTCAAAGAAAATCGTCAGTTTTTCGTTGATAAAGCTGTCGGTAACGCTGCGCACCTCACTGTTGCCGAGCTTCGTTTTGGTTTGTCCTTCAAACTGAGGCTCCGGTACCTTAACCGACAGCACGGCGGTTAAACCGGCACGGACGTCCTCACCCATCAGCTTTTCTTCTTTATCCATTTTTTTGGAAAGCTTGGCATTTTTTTTCAAAAATTCGTTCATCACGCGGGTCAGCGCCGTTTTAAAGCCTTCAAGATGCGTGCCACCCTCCCGTGTGTTGATATCATTCACAAAGGAAAGGATGTTTTCTTTATAGCCGTCGTTGTACTGCAGCGCAAGTTCGACAACAATATCGTTCTTTTCCCCTTCAAAATAGACCGGTTCCTTGGGAAGCACTTGTTTGTTCTCGTTTAAATAGCGCACAAAATGAGAAAGTCCACCGTCAAAAGCAAAGGTAATCTCTTTAGGTGTAGATAATCGCTCATCGCGTAATGTAATGCTGATGGTGTTGTTCAAAAAGGCTAGTTCGCGCAGACGCACGGCCAGCACATCAAAGTTATAGGTAGTTGTTTCGGTAAAGATGGATGGATCGGCAGTCCATCTGATAGTTGTACCGCGCTTCTGCGTTTCTCCGCGCTGGGCAACGGGGGCAAGCGGTTCGCCGAACGCAAATTTCTGCACGTATTCAAATCCATCCCGGCAGACAATCGCTTCCATATTGGTCGAAAGCGCATTGACAACGGAAACACCGACGCCATGCAGACCGCCGGATACCTTATACGAGCCCTTGTCGAATTTACCGCCCGCATGAAGCCGCGTTAAAACCAACTCAAGCGCACTGACGCCTTCTTCAGGGTGGATATCGACGGGAATACCGCGCCCATTATCTTCTACCCGGACGGTATCGTTCTTTTCCAATACAACGAGAATAGTGTTGCAATAGCCTGCCATCGCTTCGTCGATACAGTTGTCGACGACTTCGTACACCAGGTGGTGCAGCCCGTCAGGGCCTGTTGAGCCGATATACATCCCCGGACGTTTCCGAACGGCGTCAAGCCCTTTTAAAACCGTAATATTTTCCGCTGAATATGAAGGCGTTGTCATGTACTATCCTTGAGTATAAAAATGAAGGGAACCGTCACAAGCGTAATCTTGAACGGTATCCTGCGAATTTGGGCCGTCCTACGCTCTTAGCAGCGAAACGCTATGCAATCGAAATAAGCGCTGCAGCAGTTTCGTTTTTTTCTGTAAAAATATAAGAATTGCCCGTTCTTTATGAAAACCTGAACATTATACTATTATGGGCGGAAAAAGTAAAGGCAGGCGCTGAGGCGATTTTCAGGCGAATGCCTCCGCTGTTGCGGTACTGATGAGTGCAATCTTCTTTCAGCTTGAATGGATGAATAAACAAAAGCGGTAATATCCGTATTGCTGGATTTTGCGATGAGGTGTGCGAAAAAATGTATTTCATAAAAATGAGATACGATACCTCATCGCGTGTGCATATATCCGATTATTTTACGAATCGTGCAATGGCCGTATCGATTTTTTCACTGATTGAACGGATAACCGGCTCATCTGCAGCTGTGATGGGGGCAAGCGGAGGCCGTGCAGTTCCGATATCCATTCCTTTTCGGCGCAATACTTCCTTAAAGACGCTGTACAGGTTGCCGTTGCACTTAAATACCGTATAGATGACATCGTTGATGGCGTTTTGAATTTCCAACGCTTGCTTCATATCGCCGCGCTCGACGCATGCATCCGCTGCGATAAACAGTTCAGGCATTGCTGCATACGTTCCGCCGATACCGGCAGAGGCGCCCATAACGCGACCGGCAATGAACTGCTCATCGGGACCGTTAAAAATCACGAAATCTTCTCCGGCCGCCGCTTTAAACTTTTGAATATCCTGCACCGGCATCGAGCTGTTTTTTACCCCAATAACCTTTTTATTTTCACGCATTCTATTGAACAGATTCATTGAAAGGTTGTATTGCGTCGTGCCCGGAATATTATAGATGATAAAATCCAGATTAGTTGCGGCGGCCATGTCGGTCCAATAATGGAAGATCGAATCCTCCGGCAGTACGAAGTATATCGGCGGAATAGCTGCAATAGCATCCGCACCGCATTTTTCTGCATGTTCCGCAAGCTCTTTGCTATGGCGAGTTGCCGGAGCTGCAATATGCGCAATGACCGGGATTTTTCCTTTTGCAACGGCCATGACGTGCTCAAGCACGAGTTTCCGCTCTTCTACCGTGTGATAAATGCATTCCCCGGAGCTGCCGCCGACGTACAGGCCGTTTACTCCTTTTTTAATGAGATAATCGGTAAAACGTTCTACCCGATCGGGAGCAATATCGCCGTTATCATCATAACAAGCATAAAACGCCGGGAATATTCCGTGATACTTTTTAAGCGATTCTTTCATGGTAACATCTCCTATTAAGACGCTGCGCCGATAGTTGTGTGCCGACGATCGGTTGTCAATCGGTGCCGACGCTGCGCCGCGTATGAAAACAAAGTGGCATTATTTTTACACAGGTTACGAGATTTATCAAGGGGGATGTCGAGCTTGTCCCTCATGCGCGGCGGCACCCGGCACAAGCGCAGCATAGCTTTAGGACTTTGTTACCTTCTCTTCCGTGATATACCCGGCTTCAAAGCCGTCGATTTTTTGAATGTTTTTCAGCCAGTATTTAGCTTCGGTACTGTTGCTGAACGGGCCGACTCTAACGCGGTGGGTAAGCCCGGACGCCGTCTCTTTTGTAAAGATTTCAACTTTCATGTGTTGTGCTGCAAGTTTATCCCGTGCACGCTCGGCGTTAATCCGGTTTGCCAGCGAGGCTGCCTGCACCCAATAGAGGGTCTGCACTTGCGGAGCTGCGGTCTTTGCTTTCGGCGAAGCTTTTTTCTGCGCTTGAGCCGAAATTGATGAAGCGGCTTTCTTCTCTGCCGGTTTTTTCACCGTTGTTTTCTTTTCCACCGACGCCTTCTGCTGAATCTGAATCGCCGATTTTATCTGTACTGCCTGAGCCGCTGCCTCTTCTTTTACCGCTGACGCTTCCGGCTGCTGAGGCTCCGTGCCGGTATCGATACCGATTTGTTCCGCCAGCTCTTTCGGGAGCCCTGATGCGTCTGCCTCCGCCGCCTGCGTCGTTAAATCGGATACATCAATACCCTTCGTTTGTCCGTCAGTTGCAATAATATTCACATTATTTAAATTGATAATATTTCCCGATGCCTCCGGAGCATTGGTATCCAAAGCGGCTACCTTATCGGGATCCCGCGCCCACATATCGGGATCAACATGCGGCGCGGTCATATTGGAGCTTTCATACGGGATCGTTTCTCCACCGGCTTGCGCTGTTGCGCTATTGCGCGACGGTGAATACAAAAACAATGCAACCCCAAAGATTATCAGCACAAATAAGCTTACCGAAAGAATAACCCATAAAATTTTCTTTTGTTCCATAGTTGTCCTCAAAAACCCTTTTTGCGCAGAACCCGCTCGATCTTTTTCCGTAAAGCATGTACGGTATGAGCGTTCTTCACGTTTACAATATCGGCATTTTGCGTAAGGTATTGAGGATAGAAATCTTTTTGCTGCATGAATCTTGCGATCAGCTGGCGCAGCGGGCGCTTATCGCGTTTTTTGCCCCGGATGAGCCGTATTAAAAACGGCGCAGTTATATAGAATATAAACGAACACTCTGCCGTCAGCGACGTTTTATGCAGCGTCGGTGCGTTCAGGACAATCGGACGGTACGGCTGTTCGGTATGCGCGTCCCGTATCAACGTTCGGATATGCTGTTCAATGTGCGGTAGGACAAAGGCTTCGTGTTCGGCCAACAGCGCAGGGTCGGCAAAAAGCAGAGACGCCAGTCCACTCCTATCCAATATCCCGGCGGAAGATTGCAGTCGTATGCCGCGTGCTTCGGCATGGGGCAAAAAACGTTGCAGCACTTCAGTCTGCAAGGCATCAAGTACCATATGCGCAACGACATCGGCATCGATGACATAAAAGCCCTTTTCTTTCAACACGTCCGCAACGACATTTTTTCCTGCGCAGGACTGCCCCGCCAGCCCGATAAGATACGTTTTTTTCCGATTCATAGCCTTCATAGCTGCTCGCCTTCTACTGCTTGAGATTTTCCCGCCTTTTTTTGCTGGAATATTTCCTCTTCCCGCTCGGTTCAAAGGGGACTGTATGTATTTTGTTTAAGATGCCTGGTATTGATCAAATCGATTCAAAAAAGCCTCCCTATTCAACGGAATGAGGGAGGCTTCATAAAAATTATTACTTAATCAGAATGAACTCAACGCGGCGGTTTTTCCACCAGTTATCCCGGTCGAACAGCGCAGCAATCGGCTTGGTTCCGCCGATACCGACAGACGATAAGCGTCCGCGCGATACGCCTTTTTCTATCAGGAACTTGCGGACTGCATCGGCGCGCGCTGCAGAAAGCGGAATAAGCTCTTCCCGCTCCTCGCGTTCCGTTCCGCTCGTATTGTTCGCATGGCCTTCAACCTGAACCTTGTATTCGGGGAATTTATTCAAAATTTCCGCGATACGGGTCAAGACCTTGACGTTCCGATCCACTACGTTTTTCTCAAGACCGTCAAAGTCCGCCGCATTCTTCCTAAAGATGATGGAAGGAACGGCAATCTTGAGCTTATCTCCGTCGCGGATAACCAATACGTCAATTTCGATATAGCCTTTTACCACGGCTGTTAAGCCGATTTCATCCGTAACCGTGAACGTATACGGATAGTCGGTAGCGGACTGCACGGTTTCGCCCTTGAGCGAACGGCCGTCCCAGATAATCTGTTCGGTTATCTTGTCCGCGCCGCCGGTGCTCCAGAAGAGCTTATTACCGGTGTCTTCGGGCTCGTGGATTTCAAACGACCATTGTTTCAGCTGCACATCGGACTTTGCAGACAAGCCGATAAACAGCTCATCTTCATTGCCGTCATTGTCGGGGCTGAAATACTTAGGCTGCAAGGTTACGCTCAGTTCCGGCGCTTTTATCGACGAAACAAACGGAGCCGTGCTGACCGTCAACTCATCGCCTTTGGTGTAGCGTAGCGAAAGCGCTGCGATATAGGTGCCGGGGACAATGCGTCCTGCATCGGACTTGCCGTCCCACTGCATCATCGACGAAAGCGTATCGCCTTTTTCTGACGACCATGTTTTCACCGGAGCGGCAGCGCTGTTATCGGCCGCCGTGATCGAAATTTCCCAGGACGCAAGCCCGTCTTTAAGCGTCGTGTGCACGGTTAAATTCTGGGTATCCTTGATGCCGTCTCCATTCGGAGAGAACGCAGGCAGTTCAGCGGTGATGTACGCTTTCGGTACCCGCGAATCGATGATGATGTTATCCAGCGACAGCGTTTTTCTGTTTCCGGCAGGGTCTTGCGCGGAAACGGTGTAGCGATAAGCGCCGTCGGCAACCTTGTTTCCTGATGCATCCGTACCGTCCCAGACAAAATCCGACGCCTGACCTTCCCACGTGAAGGTGCGGACTTCTTTTCCGTCCGCCGACGTAATGACGCCTGTCCACAAGTTTTCAACGGAACCGTTTTGCGTTACCGGTAAGTTCGGGCGCTTTGCCGCGCTATCGGTCGAAAATACCAAATACGGCGTAGAAACTGTTATTTCAGGATACATGGTATCAAGCGTAATTTCAGGAATGGTCGATTTTGCTGACTGTTCGTTTTTCAGCACGACATCGATCGCGGCCGAATACACGCCGTCCGCGCAGAGCTGACCTTTTGCATCTCCGGCATCGGCAATACCGTCCCAGCTGATCGATGCGGGGGGCATTCCGTTTCCGGATACGGTTTTCACGGCTGCGCCGTTCTGATCATAAATGCTGAACGTGTACGAATCGACAGCCGTACTCGATTTCATCTTCGGTGTAAAGACGATCGTATCCTGCACGCCGTCCTTATTCGGTGAAAATGCCAGCACATTTGCAGACAAGATGATATCCGCTTTTTCGGTGTTCAGCTCAACGGCAACGGGTTCGGAGTATCCGGTATTGCCCGCATCGTTTGTACCGACCAAGCGGTATGCGTATTTTCCGTCGGAAGCCAGCGCACCGGCATTGTTCCGTCCGTCCCATGCAAAGCGGGCGGCATTATCCTTCGTAATTGTAAAATTGCGTACCGGACGTCCGGTCATGTTCCCGGCTGAATCAAGCGCATAAATTTCGGCTGTCCAGGTATCGCCCGCGCTGAGCTGCTGGGTAAAGGTTACCGTATCCAGCTTTCCGTCTCCGTCAGGAGAGAAAATAGGCGTAGAACTCGTTACCGTTGCCTTAGGCGCAGTAATATTGAGCGCAAATACCGGCGACGTTTCTGCCGGAGCATAGCCGTTGATATACCGCGCGGAAATCACCGCTTTGTAGTCGCCTTCCGGCAAAAGATTGCCGTCACTGTTCTTTCCGTCAAACACGATCGGTGCAATGCGTGAATCGGTGATGGTATGGACAGTTGTTCCTGCAGCATTTTGAATTTCGATTTTCCACTCTTGCAGCCCGGTCTGTACGGGGATTGCAGGCGATAATGTGATGGTATCTTTGACGCCGTCGCCGTTCGGAGAAAAGGCATTCGTGCTGATCGCGATTCCGACGGACGGTTTAATCGTATCAACAATGATATTAGGCACCGATTTTGATGCGCTGTTACCTGCGCGGTCGGTTGCGGAAATACGATAGGTATAAATCCCATCGGGCGTAAATTCGCCTGCATTGTTTTTTCCGTCCCATGCAAAGTCCGACGGAGCCGCTTGTACGGTTTCAACCGTGCGTACCGTCTGTCCGTCGGAGCCGGTAACGGTCGCAACCCACTTATCTTCAACGGAACCGCTCTGTTTGATCGGGAACGTATCCTTATTGCCGTCTCCGTCGGGGCTGAAAATCAGTGCATTGGCCCCAGACGGCGGCGTTACCGTTACCTCAGGCGGCGTATTGTCGACTACCACGGCATAGCGTTCGGTCTTTGCCGTATTGTTATTGTCATCGGAAGCCGTGATCGTAAAATGGTAGGTTCCGTCGGGCGCAACCGAACCGGAATCGAGCATACCGTCCCAGCGCAGCGTCTCCGGTACCTCAACGCCGGATTTTACCCGCGTCAAAAGCTTCCAGAATGAGCTGCCGCTCAGCTGAGGCAGCGTTTCTTTATTGGCGATTGTTCTGACAGCCTCGCCTTTATCGTTTTCAATCGTACATGCCCAGGCTGTAACATACCGCTCATCGGTGATGGAAAGCGGAAATTCCAGTACGTCCTGCACGCCGTCGCTGTTGGGAGAAATGTAGCGGGTTTCCGGATAGTCGATACCGATAACGGGCGCCGCCGTATCTTTTTTCCCGACTTTAACGTTCACCCCTGCGCCGATTGCCCAAATATTGTTATTGAAAGGCTTTACCGCGAGCTGAGGCGTTATATCGCTCTGCTCCCACGCATTCGATTCGCTTTTATCCTTGGAATTGAGTTTGATGGCGCAAGCAAGGCCGAACGACGGGATATACGATTGGCTGTGCCACAGCGTTTCCACAAGGTTGAAGTTCCAGCCGGTTTTAAAGGTAACCATTTCGCCGAACATCATGTGTAAGCCGGTATCGAATACCAGGTTTTGAAACGTCGGGAAGGACAGATCAAAATTCATGCCGAGTTTAAAGTTTTTAACCGCGACAAGAGTCGTCGCAAAACCGACCCGCGGCGTAAACAGCCCCGGGAAACCGCTCGTTTTATCACGTCCTTTAATGCCCCCCAGCTGTGCATTGTAGGGCTTTCCCATACCGGTAATCGACGCGCCGATTTTTGAATCCTTCGCAAAACCGAGATCGCCGAACCGATAGAGCACGCCGATATCTGCGCCGAGCCCCCAGCCGGTTCCGACAACGCCGTACAGGCCGATTCCGAGCGCCAGCTTGTCGGTCAAATCCTTTGAATATGAAACGCGCATCGATCCTGCAGTGCCCCACGGCATCGATGCGAATGATGAATTAAAGAAATGCACATCAGTCGCGATAACGCCCCAACGGGCAGGATACAGAAAATCAATATTCGCTAGGTGCCCCTTTACCCCTGAGTCGCCTGCGGTATTTTTCGTAAAACCGATAACGGCTGCGTATGAAAGATCAAAGATAATCCGTTGCTCATAGGCGGAAAGCGCCGGGTTGGTCGCCAAATCGGCAGGATTTCCATCCCCAAACGGCCCTCCTGTTGCGCTTACCTGTCCGCCTAACAGATCGGGGGAGAAAAACGTATTCGCAGATTCTCCTCCTGCGGGCGGATTGTAAGCAAATACCGTATATGTGCTCATTAAGACTACTACACATATCATGGATACAATTCGTTTCACACAAACCTCCTTGTAAAAAGAATAACATCGTACCGGCCTATAGGAATCAAAACAGCCGGTGAGCGGTAAAAGTTTCTTTAAAGATACTCTTTATTTGAGAACGGAAAACGGATCGATGAGACTTCCGTTCTTATAAATTGAAAGATGCAGATGCGGACCGGTGGAATATCCCGTACTGCCGACCTCACCGACAACGGTACCTTGAGAAACCTGCTGCCCGCGTTTTGCGTGAATGGCGGAAAGGTGTCCATATAGCGATTGATAGCCGCGGTCGTGTGTGATAATCACATAATTTCCGTAAATACGATTCAAGCCTGTTTCGGCGACTTTTCCGTCCAGCGTTGCTTTTACCGGCGTTCCGGTCGGCGCGGCGAGATCAATGCCGGTATGGAAGCTCTTTGCACCGGTGAACGGATCGCTGCGATATCCGAACGGGGACGTCAGTCTGCCTTGAATCGGATAGATAAACAATTCTCCCAATGCTTTTCGCAGCTCAAATGATGAAAGCGCCGCGCCGGGGATAAAAAGCTTCTGACCGACGGACAACGTTTCCTGCGTTAAATCGTTTGCATCGAGCAAGGCCGTCATATTTACTTTGAACGCCGCTGCGATTCCTGCCAACGTTTCATTTTTCTTAACCGTATAGAGTAAGCCGTCCATCGAAGGTATCCGCAATACCTGTCCAGCGCTGATTCTGCGGGCATTATCGATGGAATTGACGGATAGCAGCGTACCGAAATTCTGCAATCCCGCGCGCGAGGCAATACCGCTGACGGTTTCACCCTTTTTTACCGTGTAGTCCTTAAATGTTACCGCGGAAATATACGGCGATGCGCGTTCCGGCACTGAATCGGTATAACTTTCTTGGTCGGGAAAGATAGACGTATGCAACGCCCGGTTCAGGAGCGGCTCTTCTCCAAAAGAAATCGCTCCTATGGTATAGGCTCCTGCCCGCGACCGCCACAGCGGAACAGCCAAGAGCGCGTATAGGATAGCAAAAATCAGCATAAAAGGCAAAGGATTCACCCGTATCGGCGAAAAAGAGCGTCGAGGCGCTGCCTGCGGTCTCCGCGGAGCCGCCTCCGTACTATAAGAATTTGAAAAAAAACTGTATAAATCGGCAGTTGCGGCAGCCGTCCCTGTTTGACGGCCCATATAGTCTGCCTTGTGCTTTATCTGTACTGACGACGGCCCCCAAAAATCGGTTTGCAGCGCCTCCGAATCCGATGAATGATACGTTATGATATTCATAGTTACACTATCGGCAAAAACACTCAAACGCAAAAGCTGAGCCCGATAGGGATGCTTAAAACCACGCGAGCTTGAAATGAGTCTTTATATCGGTTTATATCATGCATTAGATAATCTATTGATGATACGTGTGATACGTGTTATTATTATCGGTATGAAAGATAGAGACCTTTTAAAATTACTATTAAAAGATGGCTGGGAATTGGTATCGGTGAAAGGCAGCCACCACAAAATTACGAAAGGTGGAAAAACCGAAATTATTCCAGTGCACGGCAAAGACATCAAAAAAGGGCTTTTGTCTGTCATATTGAAAAGAACCGGATTGGAGGTCAATATATGAAAATTATGTATCCAGCTGTTTTTCATGCTGAAGAAGACGGTGGTTTTTGGGGCGAGTTTCCCGATCTGCCCGGCTGTTTTACCCAGGGCGACACCGAGACCGAGGTTTATGCAAATGCAGTCGAGGCGATGGAGCTGTATTTGCAAGATGATTATACAATCGATACGTTACCGAAGGTGTCCGCCGCAAGCAAAATAGAAACAGACAACCATAGTTTTGTATCGTTTGTTTGCGGTGAATTTAAAGTAAATGAAAAAGCGATAAAGAAGACATTGACGCTTCCGGCTTGGCTGAACGTTCAGGCTGAAAAAGCAGGCGTGAATTTCAGTCAAACGTTACAAGAGGCGTTGTGCAAGAAATTGAACCTTGTAATGTAGCACAGCACCGTTTGAGCAGTGTACACGGAAGTACACTGCTCAGCAGTATGTTTTACCTTTTACCTGAAAAAAGGTAAAACAGTTATTACTGAACTTTGAATTGCCGAACTTCTCCCGTTAAATCCTCAATGCTGCGCTTTGTTTTTTGGGTTAGGTCGTTGACCTCATGGATGGTGTTGTTAATCTGTACGGCACCGGACGCCATTTCATTCATGCTGTCGGTGATGATGCGGGTCAGATCATCGAGCTTGCGCATTTCGGCGGCAACTCCCTCTCCGCCTTTTCTCATTTCTTCCGAACCGGCTTGTACTTCAACGGTAACGGCGTTGATATTCTTAATCGCGGACAGTACCTCTTTGCTGCTGTTTTCCTGTTCTTTCAACGCTTCGGTCAGCCGGTTGCTCATTTCCTTAACCTGTTCCGTCAGCGTGAAAATCGCATTGAATTTTTCCTCTACCGTTTTTGACGAGGCGGAGAGGGTTTCAATTTCGCCGCTCAAACTTTTCAGCGTTGCCGTAATGGATTTTCCTTGTGCGGAGGATTCTTCGGCCAGCTTACGGATTTCGTCTGCAACGACGGCAAAGCCCTTGCCAGCCTCTCCTGCATGAGCAGCTTCGATGGCGGCGTTCATTGCCAACAGGTTTGTCTGCGATGCAATATGCTGAATAACGCTCGACGCTTCCATCAGTGAGCCGGATTCTTCTGCAATTTTCTGCGTAACGGTATTGGAAGTCGCAACGGTCGCTTTGCCGTCGCCGGTTGCAGCAGTAAGAGCCTTGATTGCGCTATCGGTTTTGTTTAACGTTTGGCCTATCGACGTGATATTTGCCGCCATCTGCTCTACCGATGCGGAAGACTGCGCAACACTGGCTGCTTGCGTTTCGATGCTGGCATTCAGCTGTTTAATCGTGCGGACTATCTCTTCAATGGTTGCCGCGGTTTCGGTAACGCTGGCTGCCTGTGTCATCGCTTGCTGCTTCACTCCATCGATGTTGGCGCCGATTTCGTGCACTGCGCTTGCCGTTTCCGTCATATTAGCAGCCAATTCATTACCGATTTCTTCCATAATAGCGCTGTTTTTTCCGACAGCCTGTATCGACGTACCGATTTTTCCGATTGTCTCATTAAAAGATGCTGCTATTTCCGTTATCTCATCATTACCGGAAACGGGTAAGCGTACCGTTAAATCGCCTTTTCCATACGCAATAACCTGCCGCAACGCTGCCGTAATACGAGAGAGCGGACTCAGCTTCCGTGTAATAATGATCGATAACAGACTGACAATCAGCACGATTGAGAGAAGCAGTTGTACAGCCATAGTAATAGTCCCCTTCTTTACCGCTTTATACACTTCCGCCTCGGGAACTGTGCACAATAAATACCATGGTTCAAAGGCTTCATCAATGATGATAGGGGTCAGAATTGAAACCAGTTTTATATCATTTTCAGTATGTGCAAAAAGTTTGATATTCCGGTTAGCACCAAGCAGCAACGTTTTCTTATTATTGATAATCGTATCAAAATTCTTTTTAACCGTCCCGACAAGACTTTTATCTTTATGAGTTACAATAATTCCGCTTGAAGAAATTAAACTGCCGTATCCTGTTTCGAATAACTTTAAGCTGTCCAACTTTTTTGCAAGATTTGTCAACGCTAAGTCGATGCCAAACACGCCTACAGTCTTATTATCATTATTTTTAAGCGGAACGGTAAAGGTTGTAACCAATATCTCTTCACCTGAACTTACTTTACTGCGGTACGGCTCAAACTGCTGATCTTTTCCGGTTGTGAGTGAATTAAGATACCAATCGGAAACGGTATAGTCGCCAAGATGATTTTCCATTATGTTCTGAGTTACCGTATCTTTATCAAAATACATGATAACGCGCCCCGTATCATCATGGAACGGCGTATTCGCATACGAAGAATCAAGACCATCAAACTGATTCGGCTCATAACATGCCCACATACTGAAAAAACCGGCGCTGTCTTTCAAGCCGTTGTATAGTATATCATGAAGCGCCTTGCGGCGTTCATACGCTTGTACCGCTTGAAGAGATATTATAGAGGATCTCATCAAATGAGCTGTATCTAACGATTGTTTCAGCGTTGTTGCGGTAATCGTCGTATATTTTTCCGATAAGGCAAGAGCGGATTCAATAGCGTGTTTTTGTACGTTTGTGTAGTTAGACTTCGCAACAAGAATAAATATCGGTAGTAATGTTATAGCAATACTGACCGCTACTAATAAAATAAGCGTCGTTCTGAGGTGAGAATACTGTTTCATAACCGTTGTTTCCTTAGTGTGTTGCTTTATGTTTACGGGGGGGGGGGGGGGGTAACGTATGAAGAGTTCATAGTTTTAAGCTCCTTTAGCTCTTTATTTATTAAGATTATCGGATTTATCCATTGATTTATTTGATAAAGCTTCCAATAACTCCCAATAAATACAGTATTATTTTAATTATATGCATATCGTTATTTTTGTGCAAGTATTTTTTCTGACTTTTAGCACGGTAAACGCTTAAAATATTTCCGCTGCGGATATCCCTGAGCTTGGGTTATCAACTGCTTGAAAAATCTTTCGATACGGCTAATATGCTATTATTATGGATAAAAAATATGTACTGTTAATCGACGGTGATAATATCTCGCCGATTTTTTTGGAAGCGATTATTACCGAAGTTTCCAAAGAAGGCGAATTATTGATTAAGCGTTTATACGGAGACTGGACGACGCCGAATATGAATGGGTGGAAGCATTGGCTTGAAAAAATACCGATACGGCCGGTGCAGCAATTCCGAAACGGGCCGAATGCAACCGATAACACGATTATTATGGATGCGATTGAACTTGCAAACACGAATAAGAGCATCAATGCGGTTTGTATCGTGTCTACCGATTCCGACTATTACAGCCTTGCACTCAAACTGAGGGAATACGGCTTGTATGTGCTTGGTATCGGGAAGCAGACTGCGAAAGAGCTGTGGGTAAATGCCTGTAACGAGTTTAAATACTTGGAAAACCTTGACAGTACCGTTGAGGAACCGAAACCGCAGGATTCGCCGTTTGATTCGCTGGAAAAGCTGATCAGCCATGCATATAAAAACTCTCGGATGACGGAAGAAGGATGGGTCAGTCTTTCCGATCTTGGAAAATCCATCAGACGCAGCATGCCGGGCTTTGATCCGCGCTCCTATAACCACAACACCCTGCGTGAAATTCTCGAAGCGCTTTCCGATGAATACGAAATGACGACGGATAAACTGGTGCCGCCGAATCACTGGATTAAAGGAGTGGAGCGCCAAAACAGCGGGACGCTCACCGGACGTATTAAGCGGTTTAAAGAGAATTGGGGCATTATCGAAACAGCCGATCACGGTGATTTTTACTTTGGTTTGACGAACCTCACAAAGACTTCCCGCCGTAAAAAGATTTCGGAGGGGATGGCGGTAAAATTCAAGGTCTTTAAAGAGCCTAATCCTGCCGGGGAAAATTCCGCCGAAAAAAACGGAAAAGCCACAGATGTAGAACTCCGCTGATACACGGATACGGATATTGGCGGTACCCTATAGTTTTTGAGGATACTGCCGATAGTAGGGATATATGATTGTATCTTTGCCCCAAAAATCCGTGTTATTTGTTTGTACCGCGCTGGTATGTGTGCTCAGCGCTTATGCGCATGATTCTATCAACCCTGAAAAAACCGTTGCCGTACCGACGAGTCAAATAGAATGGAAGCCGGTATTTCCCCGTGCGCTTTTCCTTAATAGGTCTGAAATCAGTGTGATGGAAGCCGCGGGGCTTGCCGGTCCTATCGAGTATCGGGATATTGTTAAAAACAGCGAGCGGGCCAAGCAGGGGCTGCAATCCGTATTGCTAAATAGCGATGTATTTGCGCTATACGGCAAGCCGAATGCCCGCACGATGGGGATACTCGGGCAATATTCGTTAAAAGAAATTGAGCCGATCATGAAAGAGTTTGTCAAACTCTACGATACTGCAAACGGGAATCGCGGCATTATTCCGGCCTTTTACATCATCTACGGTACGTGCTGGCCTGCGGGCGAAATCGGCATATTATCATCTTCCATTGTTGAACAATATATCTCTTTTGCTGCGGAACGGGGCTGGTACGTCTTTCTCGACCACCAAATCGGTAAATATTCGGTCGCCGATGCAATGAGTAAGTTATTGCCGTTCTTAAAATATCCCAATGTTCACCTTGCGCTTGATCCCGAATGGCATACCACTAAACCGATGAAGGAAATAGGCTCTGTTACAGCTGCGGAAATCAACGAAGCTCAACAGATTATGCAAAACTACATGATCGATCACGGTATCGGCGGGCGGAGAATGTTGGTTATTCATCAATTCAATGCGAAGATGATTCAGCAGCGGCAGCTGGTAAAAAGCAATTATGAACGTGTACAGTTGATCCATTGTTCGGACGGGTTCGGGACACCTCAGCTGAAAAAAGAAACCTATACCTATAATGCAGCGGCAAAGAATATTCCGCTCAAGTCGTTTAAGCTCTTTTTAAAACCGACGGTAGCCGGAGCGGGATATGATGTTCCGATTATGAAGCCCGAAGAAGTCTTTATGCTTGATCCTCGTCCGTATCTGATTATGTATCAATAAAAAACCTCTAAAAAACAGCGAAGTTTTTTAGAGGTCTGTGTGTTGGAGATGGGGGGAATTGAACCCCCGTCCTAAAAAGAGAAACAGGAGCATCTACAGGTTTATCGGTGCGAGGTGATTGTCGGGATCCGGTAGCAGCGCCGAAAGCGTCGAATCCGTATTGCGGAAGATGTCCTTTCTACCGTCCACACCCGGTAAAAAGTAAGCTCCGAATGGCGTCGGAACTCTACCTTGCTCGGAAGCAACACTCGGTAGGTTCCGCGATTACGCAGCTAATGCGTAGTCGGAACTGTCGTTGTTGGCAGTTATAAGGTTTGCCGCTTTTTAGGAGTGCAGCGCTCCACCTGCAACTCAAGCCTCTAGCTTTCTAGTCGAAACCGGAACATCCCCGAGGCCGAATGTTCTTACAGTACGGTTTTAAAGATGCTGTGTCAAGCCCACCCATGCATCATTTCAGGGATTCAGCTGTGAACGGAAAATAAAAGAAAAACATCGTTTTATGTGACAGCATGCGTGAAAAAAGAGGGCGTTTAGGCACTTTCGCTTTTCGCTGTTATCTCTCAAGAATTTTTTTCATGCTTATGCCCTGTGTTTCGTGCAGCTTGATAGTCATTATATTTAACCGTATACTCGACTAATAAAGTGTAAAACTATGAATGTATATGATTTGATTGCCGACCATTATAGCGAACTTTTCCCGCTTGAAGCGGAAAAACTTGATTTTATCCGGAACCTTTGTCCTTTGCCGGGAAGACTCTGTGACGCAGGATGCGCGACCGGTGATCTTGCAATTGGATTACGGCAGCGGGGATACAGCGTGTGCGGGCTCGATTTGAATGTAAAGATGATCGGCTTTGCGAAACAAAAAGCAGCAGGAATCGATGCGTCCGGCGAGCTCTCCTTTCATCAAGCGGATATCACCGATATTGTGCAGTTCGGTGTATTTGACGGCGTGCTGTGTTTCGGCAATACGCTTCCTCATTTACATAACGAATCGTCCGTCAGTCATTTTTTCGATGCCGTGTATCGCTCCCTGCATAACGGTGGAGTGCTTGTTGTTGAAACACTCAACTACGACCGTATCCTTGACGAACAAAAAATGGACTTTAAAGATAAAGAAACCGCTGACATTATTTTTAGACGGTGCTATGATTTTTTACCGGACGGGAATATCCGGTTTAGCATTGTCTGTACTGATAAGCCGCGTAACACCGTACATTCCGGTTTTACCGTGCTGCATCCGCTGCGGCGTCAAACGCTTTTAACCTTATTTGAACAGGCTGGCTTCCAATCCGCCGCCATGTATTCGGACTATTGCTTTACGGAAAGCCGTCCGGAAGATTACGCCGTAGTGTACGTTGCAAAAAAATAAGCGCACATAGTTAAGGGAACTTTCCACCCCTTATTCAGCATTCGCCTTCGTTTTCCATGGAATGAAACGGTTAACCCGCTTGCAATACGCTGCATATTCTTCGCCGAATCGTTCGGCAAGCCATTTTTCTTCGGTCAGCTTCATAAACACGGTAAGGTACAGCCACAAGAGCGGCGGTAAAATCAACGCATACCAATTCCGGCAACACAGCAGCGAGCCGGTACAGATGAATAAAAATGCAGAATAAATCGGATTACGCACCAGGGCATATACGCCGCCGGTTTCAAGCCGGTTCGATTTTATCGTGAGGTCGATACGCGCGCCGAATACCGCAGCGCCCCACAGTGCCATGCCGCCTGCAATGAACAAGATTCCTGCAATGACAAAAATAACCGCAAGGCCTGCGTTGCGGACTGTTCCGCTTGTAAGTATACCGAATGTTACCGGCACAATACCGGCGGCAGTGCACGCAATCATAATTGCAATACATACCGGTCCGATGCCCATTACCGGAAGATGATTTTGTTCACTCTGTTTCTTTTTTACGATCATACCCGATCCCTCACGTATTTCATATATCGGGATATTGTACGGCTTTTATTTTGATTTGACAAGCTGTGGACAAAGACTGGCAGGGTTTTAACTCTGTGCATAAATGCACACAAGCACATGAATGGGATTATTCAAAAACTGAAACAACGACAAGGAAAATGCCGGAGACGAGACTTGAACTCGTACGACCGTTTCCAGTCAAGGGATTTTAAGTCCCTGGTGTCTACCAATTCCACCACTCCGGCAAAGATGATATACTATACCGAAATTTCTCAAGGTGGTCAAGATTGTTTACCGATTCGCATTGTCATTTACGTCATATTTCCGAAAAAACAGCGCATTTTCCGCTTATCTTACAAGCGATGCAGGAGGAATCCTATCCTTTTGTCATGGATATCGGAACCGATGCGGGAGATTTTATCCCGCGGCGACAGGCCGTTGCACAGGCATGGAACAAGCACGGTGCGGTTCCCGGTTTTATTCATTTTTCCGCAGGTCTATGGCCGGGCCGGGCTGCGATAGAGCAGCACGCGTCTGCAATGGCCGCGCTCGAAGCCGATATCCGCTGTATTTTAGACAGCGACCGGCACTATGCGGCAGTTGGGGAATGCGGTATCGACCGATACTGGAACCGCGCCGGAGCAACAGGCACCGGTACCGGCGACCTTTCCGGCGAGGAACGGCTTTTTAAGGCGCAGCTGGCTCTTGCAAAGCGATATGGCTTAGCGGTGATTATCCACAGCCGGGACGGTTTTGAGGCGACGCTCCGCTGTATCGATGAAGTCGGCTGGCATAAAGGTGTTATTCATTGCTTTTCCTACGGAAAGAAAGAGGCTCAGGCATTCTTGGAGCGTGGCTGGTATCTGTCCATTCCCGGAACGGTTACATATACGGCCGATACGGAAACCTCCGCGCTGACGAAGGACTTGGTGAGCAGTATTCCCGCCGATAAACTGTTGCTCGAAACGGATTCGCCGTATCTTGCGCCGCAACCGGTAAGAAGGGAAGTAAACACGCCGTTGAATATCTCCTATACCTATCAGCTTGTCAGCGAATATCGGCAGTGTACCGTAGAAGAGCTGTGCGCAACCGTGTATCGGAACTGCTGCACTCTTTTTTCATATTGATGCGGATTCAAGTTAATACAAAGAAGCATGATGCGCCTCTCTCGCTCGGTTTTGAGGATACGTTCTATCTTTTTGAGGAGTCTCATGTCCTTATCGCACACGTTACGCGTATGATGGATATCATGGCCTTCAATTATGATAAATATGATAAGATTTTAGAAGTTCCGATAAAAATATGCTTGTCTAAAGCCGTGTAATGTGATAGTATAGCTATCGTATTTCATTAGGACGATTAACTCAGCGGTAGAGTGTTACCTTCACACGGTAGAAGTCACTGGTTCGAACCCAGTATCGTCCAATTTCTGTTAATATTTTGCGCTTGTCTTATCATTCCGGCATATATGCGCGTTGGTGCAGCAACATATCCGCAAGCACAATCGCCGTCATCGCTTCAATGACCGGTATTACCCGTCTATACAGACACACATCATGCCTTCCGGTAATGGCGTATCGGATGCGTTCTCCGTTTGTAGTTTCCATTATCTGCGCGTGCCCGATTGAAGGAACCGGCTTGATTGCCGCATGAAACACAATGTCCTTGCCGTCGGAAATTCCTCCGGCGATTCCGCCGTTATGATTGCTGTCTATGGCATTCGCTTCTGAGCCTGCCATCCGCGCCAGCTGAAAACCTGCACCGAATGAAATTCCTTTTACGCTGCCGATGGATAGAACTGCCTGTGCAAGTTTCGCTTCCAGTTTTTCAAATACCGGCTCACCTAAACCGGCCGGAACATTCCGCACCGTACATCGGATAACGGCTCCGGCGGAATCCTCTGCGCGTGTTACTTCTGCGAGCTTTTCCCGGATTGCCGCAGGAAGCGCATCAGCCGTGCCGATGGGGTCGCAAGCTATTCCGGCAATTTCTACCGCTGTGGCGTTGATTTCAATGGGTGCAGCTTCGTTGCCGTAGTGTGTCAATACCTTTTTTGCAATTGTTCCTGCGGCAATCCGTGCAGCGGCTTCGCGCCCCGATGCGCGTCCGCCGCCGCGCCAGTCGCGGCGGCGGTATTTTGCCTCGTAGGCAAAATCCGCATGACCGGGGCGGTATACCTGTTTCAGCGCCTCGTAGTCATGCGGACGTGCATCGGCGTTGCGGAGCAGCACGGCAATCGGCGTTCCCAAGGTTTTGCCCTCAAACACACCGGAAAGAATTTCCGGTGTGTTTGCCTCATGCCGCGCCGTCTCAAATGCGCCGGATGGTTTCGCCGCGTTCAAATCAGCGGTAAAATCTTCTATCGCTAGCGGAATACCGGCGGGGCAGCCGTCGACAACCGCGCCGATTGCCGCGCCGTGGCTTTCGCCGAATGTAGTAACCATAAAAAGTGTTCCGAATGTATTGCCTGCCATATCAGCATCGTACCGTAAATAGCCGCTGACGGCAACCGACTTTCACGCGTGCTGTCACATAAAACAGTTTTGCTTTTATGCTGAATCCCTGGAGAAGCGGTGAGAGACTCTAGCGTTTTTCTCATGCATAGAGTATACTGGTTCCGCGTTCATCAATGTATACCAGACTTGATCGGCGCACTCACAACGCAGGGTGTTTTCTCGACAAGAAAGATGGTGAAAATTCTCTGTAGTATTTTGTAGGAGGTCTTACTATGGACAAACAAAAAATAGAACGGATGCGTACCGGAAAAGGATTTATCGCAGCGCTTGATCAGAGCGGCGGCAGCACTCCTAAGGCGTTAGAGGCCTATGGCATAGGAAAAGATGCATATTCAAATGAATCCGAAATGTTCGACATGGTTCACGCAATGCGTACACGGATTATTACCAGCAAGGCGTTCGACAAAGAACATATTCTGGGCGCTATTTTGTTTGAACAAACAATGGATCGTGAAATTGAAGGCATGCCCACTTCCGATTACCTGTGGGATAAACGCGGTGTTCTCCCGTTTTTGAAAGTTGATAAAGGTCTTGCCGATCTGGCGGACGGTGTACAGCTGATGAAGCCGATTCCCGGATTGGATGATCTGTTACAGCGTGCCGTTAAGAAGCATATTTTCGGTACGAAGATGCGTTCGGTTATAAAAGAAGCAAATCCTGCCGGAATCAAAAAAGTAATCGATCAGCAGTTTGAATTCGGTTTACAGATTGCAAAGCACGGTTTGGTGCCGATTATTGAGCCTGAAGTTGATATTAACAGTCCCGATAAAGCGAAATGCGAAGAGATTCTGAAAAAAGAACTCCGTGCGCATATTGATAACCTGCCTCAGGATGTACTGATTATGCTGAAAGTCAGTATTCCGACGCAAGTCGATCTGTACAAAGAATTTACCGATGACCCGAAAGTTGTGCGCGTGGTTGCCCTTTCCGGCGGCTACAGCAGAGACGAAGCAAATGCGCTGCTTGCGAAAAACCACGGCATGATCGCCAGTTTCTCCCGCGCGCTTGCGTCAGACCTGCGTGCTCAGCAGTCCCAGGATGAATTTGATGCAACGCTGGCTGCTGCTATTAAGAGCATCTATGATGCTTCAATTACATAAGCGGCGTATTCGAAACACCGTTCGATGATTACAACGCAGGGTTACGCCCTGCGTTTGTCGTATAGAGGCATCGCTTTAGTTGGTCTGTGCTATCAAGTACCTGATTGCATACACGATAAAAGTCAACAGATATTTTGATTGCATACTTGACATATACATGCTGTATATGATAATATCATTTCCATCAGCTTTCCCCGGTTGTGTAATGGTAGCACCGCAGATTCTGGTTCTGCTTGTGGGGGTTCGAATCCTCCCTGGGGAATATACTCAAGACCTCTAAAAATAGTTATTTTTAGAGGTCTTCGCGTAGAAAAGGCTATTACCGGCTCTTTTGGGTCCCTTCGTCTATCGGTTAGGACATGAGATTCTCAATCTTAAAAGACGGGTTCGATTCCCGTAGGGACCGCCTATATTTTTAATGTGAAAAAATTTATACCTACGATGTGTATATGAAGCAACTGACCGGTTTATCCGCGTGCGACGGTTTTGCTGTCGGCAATCTAATATATATTCCTGAAGCAATACAGCAATCAATACCTACTTATTCGATTACTGCTGATAGTGTTCAATATGAAAAAGACCGGCTGCATACAGCGCTGCATACGGCACAAACACGATTGGCCGTTGAGCTTGCTGAGCAAATAACCACGGATATACGGGAAGAATCACCTGAGCAGGACATTCTAGAGACTCATCAAGCAATGCTTTCCGATAGCGTTTTCGTAGAGACGGTATATACGGAGATTGAATGTTCGCTGATAAATGCCGATGCTGCGCTCAAACGGAAACTTGATGAAGTGATTACGATGATGAACGCATCGGGGGATGCGTATCTTGCCGAACGGGCAATCGATATCCGTGATGCTTATGAGCCGGTTTTTTCCTATCTTAATCCGCCTAAGGAACAGGGGACATCACGTCTGAAAGGGCTTCCGCAAGGCTCATTGCTTGCCGCCCGGCTCTTTAAACCTTCCGAAGCGCTTGAGCTCAAACGGCTTGAGCCTTGCGGGATTATTATGGAAGAGGGGAGTGTTACCTGCCATATCGCAATTATGGCGCACGCATGGAACATTCCGACCCTTGTTGCCGTTTCGGGGCTCACTGCAGCGGTAAAAAGCGGGCAATACGCAGCGCTGGATTCAAATAACGGGACGCTGATTTTAAATCCCGACACGGAAACGCTCAAGCGGATTCAGAAGAACGTCACCCCTCAGCATATTCAGCAGTGTACACTGCAAGATTATGCGCACGTACATACGCTTGACGGCGTCCCCGTGTATTTAAGTACCAATATCGCGTTTACCGAAGACTCCGAACATCCCATTGTCCGCAATGCGGCAGGTATCGGCTTATTTCGGTCTGAATTTTTATTTTTAGGGCGGCCGGACATCCCCAGCGAGGATGAGCAATATCACGCGTATCGTATGGTACTGGAGCGGATGGGGGAAAAGCCGGTCATTATCAGAACCTTCGATGCTGGGGCAGATAAGATGCTGAAGGAACAAGAGGCCCTATCGGAGCGCAATGCCCTGCTCGGCTGGAGGGCTATCCGCTATTGCCTTGACCGCCCTGATATTTTTAAAACTCAATTAAGAGCATTGCTCCGTGCAGGCTGCGTAGGAAATCTGCATATTCTCATTCCGATGATATCCTGTATGAAAGAAATTATGGCGGTTCGGCAGCTGATTACGGATGTTGAACAAGAGTGCAATGCCAAAAATCTTCCATATAAACAGAACATCCCGCTTGGTATTATGATTGAAGTTCCGTCTGCTGCGGTTGTTGCCGATCTCTATGCGCCTGCAGTCGATTTTTTCTCCATCGGGACGAACGATCTTATTCAATATACGGTCGCAGCCGACCGGGAAAACCAAACCGTCGCGCATTTGGCGGACTGCTTTCATCCGGCAGTATTGAGGCTGATCCATGCTGCCATTGAAGCGGAACCGTTATTAGGGACTGCCGCGAGCAATAATCGGAAAGGTTTTGTGTCCATGTGCGGAGAGATGGCCGCCAGCGAAGAAGCGGTGCCGCTTTTACTCGGTATGGGACTTCGCCGGTTCAGCATCGCAGCACAAAAAATGCCTGCGATTGCGCAACGGATTGCAAACATCCGGCTTTCCGATGCGGAAGCATTGTACGAATCTGTGAAGCGGCTCCGTACTCCGGAAGCAATCCGGCAGCACGTGCTCCGGCGGTTCCCGCTATAGATGTATTTATCATGCTGTCCTGTGACGAGCGGCTGCGGTATCCTCATTTACGGTGTCATCGCAATACGTTTTCCTGCAAATATGATACGTTCCGGCCTGGAGCGCGGTCTGTAACCGATACATACCGTTTAATTGCTCGGCCGACACGCAGCTCATTAGTATCAAATTGATGGCGCTGCAACAAAAGGAGTGATGATATGAATGAATTTTTGAACGCGCTGGATAGTGATTCTCGAAGTGAAAAAATCCCGGAGACCCGCGATATCTTCGGTGCGCTTATCGGTGAATGGGCGATTGTATGGATGGATCATTTAGGAACCGCACAAGAAAGAAAGGTTCCGGGCGAATGGATATTTTCGCGGGTGCTGGACGGCTCTGCGGTACAAGATGTTTTTATCGTGCCGTCTCGTGACGAACGGCGGCGGCATCCTCAACCGGATGCGGAGTACGGTACTACAATCAGAATTTACAATCCGGCGACAGGATGTTGGGATATATTTTATGGCTGCACGGGAGAAACATATCGGCTTACCGGTGAAAAACAGGGAGAAGAGCTGATCCTTACCGAAAATACCGGTCGTGCGATGCGGTATGTTTTTTCCGAGATAACAGCGTCGTCGTTTAAATGGAGAAAAGAAATCCTTGCGGATGCGGATAGAGGCGACTGGAACGTTATTGCCAAGATAGAAGCGGTTCGGAAGTAATCCGCAGTGCATCTGCTGACATATCGTTGTCTGTCGACGCTTCCCGTTCCCGGCTCCAGTATGAAATCGGCCCGCGGTGTTTTTCGCTATGGCGTATGTGCAGGAGCGGTTAGTTTCATATAAACGATCGAGCGGGTATACACGGCGGGCTTTCGACAACGTTGTTCCAATTGCCTGATGATTTTGTCGAGCGCTGCCGAATCGGCGGCAAAATGTGCACGGATCGCTGTTCCGTATTCGGATGCATCCGAAAACCAGCGGCTCAATTCAGCCTGCGTGATTAACCGCCTTTCCTGGTAAGCTATTTTTTCAACGGCCTGTACGGTAAAGCCTGCATCGTGCGCAAATGCTGCGACCGTTTCCTGTGTCCATGCGAGCCGCTCATTGCGAGCATCGGCAAAAAACGCCGATTCGGCAGCGGTAAAGTGTTCTACCGCCGTATCAGAGCTGTCAGGAGGGAGCAAGGCCGAAAGCCGTAAGCCCTCCTGCGGCAGCTGAAATGCGATGACAATACGGGCGTTCGCAGTCTGTTCTGCTGCAATACGGGAAAAGAACCGGATAAAATCAGGGGCAGCTGCCGCAGGGTTATACGCAAGCACTGCGTCGAATGCAATGTCGGGGAAAAGAGGAGAGCGTGCAGTAGCGGGAGTGTCCGCTGCAGCTGTGACGGAAGTTGCCGTAACAGCTGCGGCAGCATGCTTTGTCGCTGAGGAATCCGCAGTGGAAGCTGTTGGATGGGAGTCTACCGCGGCCGCAGCAGCAGCGGCATGCGTAACAGAGCCTCCCGGACTGTCCGTAGAGGACGGCAGCAGCGCGGTGATGGGGCGGCTCAAAAACTCATAGGTCTCCGCATACCGCAGCGCCGATTGCAGCGCTTCTTTTCGTTCAAACAGTCCCGCCGTACAGCCGTTCTCGGTGATGCGGACGCTCGGCCACAGCAACAGTCCGCCGTCCGCCCGATAGATCAGCACGCGGTCATCGGTGCCGAGCTCTGCCAGCCGGAGAAGCGCATCCCTGATCTGCTCCAGTATTTCGGCGCTGCTGCCTTCCGTCCGCACCAGCCAATCCTCCGCAGTGTAATCGATTTTGTTGCCGTCCGACGCTTCCTGTATCGCCGCCAGCTGCGTTTCCCGCTTTGCCAATACTTCATCCCGAATGTTCCGTTCATAGCCGGTATATCCGGGTGTATAAAACACCCTGCCGATCAGCTCATCAGGCAGGTATTGCTGGGCAATCCAGTGGTCCCGGTATGCGTGCGGATACAGATAGCCGTCGCCATGCCCCAGCGCTTCCCCATCGCGGTTTGCATCTTTTAAATGATTCGGAACCTGGGTTTGCTCTTTTTCCACCGCCTGCAGGGCATCAAAAAAGCCGAGTGCACTATTAGACTTCGGGCAGGTTGCCAGGTAAAGCGCCGCATGGGTAAGATGATACCGCCCTTCCGGTAAACCGATTCGGTCAAAGGCTTCTGCGGCGCTGTTGACCACCGTAAGGGCATGGGGATCGGCCAGTCCGATATCTTCACAGGCGGAAATGAGCATCCTCCGAAAGATAAAATGAGGGGATTCTCCCGCCCGTACCATACGCGCAAGCCAATAGAGCGCCGCGTCGGGATCGCTTCCGCGGATGGACTTGATAAACGCGCTGATAATGTCGTAGTGATAATCGCCGTCCTTGTCGTAGAGCACGGCCTTTTGCTGAATGCTCTCTTCGGCGGTCTGCATGTCGATGAGGATTTCGGTTCCGGCAGGCGGCGGCCAGTGTTCAACCGAGGTTTCTACCGCAAGCTCCAACGCATTCAGCAAGCTGCGGGCATCTCCGGCGGCGGTTTCGATCAGATGTTCCAACGCGCCTTCCGCAAAGGCAATGCGCCACCGGCCATAGCCGCGCTCCGTGTCCTGCAAACACCGCTCCGCCGTTTGCAGGAGTTCCGCATCGGTCAGCGCTTTCAGTTGAAACACGCGGCTGCGGCTCACTAAGGCTTTGTTTACTTCAAAAAAAGGATTTTCGGTTGTCGCACCGATAAAGATGACCGTTCCGTTTTCTACCCACGGCAACAGAGCGTCCTGCTGCGCACGGTTCCAACGATGCACTTCATCAACAAATAGAATGGTCGGCTTGCCGTACAGCTTTTTGTGTTCTTCCGCCGAGGTAATGGCGCCGCGTATCTGCTGCACTCCGGCGAGTACGGCATTCAGACTTAAAAAATTACTTTTTGTATGATTGGCAATGACCCTCGCCAGGGTTGTTTTTCCGGTTCCGGGCGGTCCAAAAAAGATAACAGACGAAAGCCTGTCCGCTTGAATAGCCCGCCGCAACAACCGCCCTTTTCCGACAATGTGTTCCTGTCCAATATACTCGTCAAGATTCCGTGGACGCATCCGCGCGGGCAACGGCAGCCGTTCCGAATCCGCTACCGTTTCAAATAAATCCTTACTCACGATTCCATTCTATCTGTTCGGGATAGTAAAAGCCCCATAAGCCTGAATATTTTGCATTCGGATCAAGTGCCCCTGCATAAATGATATAACCGCTTTCGCCGTGATCAAAGGCTACAATAGGATTAATGAACCATTTTCCAATGCTGCTTTGATATTGATAATAATTCCGCTGCGGAAGCGAAGAATCTTCCGATCCGGCGGTAACAATTTTCGCAGTTGTTATATTGGTGCCGTCTGTCAATTTTATTTCGCCGAAACCGCTTTTGCCGCTGATCAGTACCAGCTGCTTTCGGGGTAAATAGGTAATACTCTGCGGAGAAGAAACTTTATGGGGGATTTTTGACCAGTCGCTTCCGTTGTAGCAGTAGAGCGTTGCCGCATCAAAGACAAATACGGAACCATCAGGACCATCGCAAATGCCTTTCGGATCGGTCGGCCCGCCTGCTACAACGGAGCCCGCTGCGGTATATAGCCCATTTGCCAACAAGCAGTAGACGCCTGCTGCGCCCAGCGGAGTTTTATCGCTTGGCCAGCTATTCGCAACGGCACCGTCTTTCAGCACATATACCTTCTTGTTTGCCGTGTCGGCTGCGAAAATCGTCTTTGTACCGGCGATAAAATCCGCGTGTTCCATATCGCCAACGGCAGTCCAGGTGGATGCAGCCTTATCGATACGATACGCCTTAAACGACTCACCGGATTCGAAAATTCCGTAAAGGCTTGTTCCATCCGCTGCAAGACCGATACAACGGCCTCCTGCTCCGGGTATATTCGTCCATTTTCCGCGGTCTCCAAAGGTCTTTCTAAATACTGTGCCGTTGGTCGTATAGAGCATATCATCAATCTTTACAATGCCGCGGATAAAGCTCCTCAGCGAGGCCGGTTTAAGTTTGACCTCCTGTTCAATTGCTGCAAATATCGGAGGATTCTTACATGCTGTTACCATGAAGAACATACACGCTGCATATATCATAACACCAATTATTTTTTTCATATTCCCTGTCCTTTATACCATTCATTGCTTATTTAGAAGTGATACCGCGCGGCAAAACCGATGTTCAAGAAATTACCGGTTCGATTAAAGCGTTTTTCTTTGTACCATTGCGGAACGATATCCCACGATAATTCGCCGCCGAACGACCATTCGGGTGAATACTGATAAAAGCAGCCTGCTTGCGGTCTGAAAAAGAGGCTGAAATAGCGCGTACCGTTATATGACTGAAAGTCTCCGCCGATTCCGAACGTCAGCGGTATGCGGAACTTCCCGGTTGTAAACGTGTAGCCTGAATTAACGGTAAAAGGAATGGCAAAGTACAAATTGCTGCCGAGCGTTGGAAAAAAGCTGAATGAAACGTCGCCGCCGATTGAAACGCCTTTGGTTAAATAGTAGGAATAGCCTAAAAAGATGCTTCCGCCCGGATAAATATTTGTTTTGACGGCAAATTTTTCCGGCGACGTATTAAAAAGCGGTATCCCCAGCTGTAAGCCCATCCGGATAAACTGATCGCCCTTCCTAATCGGCTCGTACACATACGCCGTAATAGGCGTTTGCACGGACGGCGTGTCGGTTTCTTGGCGCTCCGCCGTATCTTGCGCAAAACTGTTCCATATAAAAGCTGAAAAAAGAAGAAATAAACAACAACGTTTCATAACCAAAGGATACCCCATCATAATAAAATAAAAAAGCCGCAGCTCTTTACACAAACCGCGGTATCGGTAAACAAGCGCACACCTGAGAAAGTTACAGCCAGCCTTCCGGCGCTAAAGCCGCGGAAAAATCCGTACGGCATCCCACGCATACAGCGCTAAGGCAATGCACCCCATGCTGATCAGCAGGAGCGGCGCATTTTTCCAATACGCGCTCGCGAAACTTTCATCAACCCGCCGCTTAATTGCGCAGAGGATAAACGACCAAAGGCCCATGCTCAGTAAAGCGCTGATAATGATAATCAGCAGCTCCCCATAGCTGAATGCATGATACAGCGCAAAAAGTACGGTGCCACCGGTAAATACCCGCTCCTGCATCAGTCGGGATTCGGCTTTCCCCGCAAGGAGCCGGTTCACCCCGCGTTCTCCCAAATATGTGATGATGAGCGACACAAGCGGCGTCAATACGGATAGCCCGAATGGGTCTAGCAGATATACGCCAAGCAGCCAGCTGATCGAAGCCGCTCCCGTTATCAAAATACCGGACTTGAACAGAAACGGCAGAATCACATGAGCCGAACGCGCATTCATCGAAAGCCGTTCCAGTCCGATGCCGTGTAGAAAAAGAACGGATGCGGAAAAGGTATAAAAGAAGATAAAAGACAGTATCAGCATAGCGATTCCTTTTTACGACCGATCCCGAAAGATGTCGCGGGCGCGGAAAGGGAGCAGCATCCCTTTCTGTAGGCTGCCGAACAGCCATACCCCAATACCGAGCAGCATCAGCGTACCAGCACTGCTTCCCCAGAAGGCCAGCGGCGCAGCTGAAAACACCCGGATGCTCAACAAGCCCTGCGGTGCCGGTAGGGAAATCGTCCCGAACACCAGCAGCTCGCGCAGCAGCGCAACGGCAGGCAGCAACAGCGAATAGGCAGCCGGTAATGTCAGCGGCGCGTTGTTTTGACTGTATGTTACCACGCTGATAATGAGAATATACGAAAACGCAAACAGGTAGAGGTAGCTTTCGCAGCTCACCGTCAGCACGGGAAAGAGCGCCCCCAGGATTTGCACATACAGCGCCGCAGTCAACATAATACCGAGATACCGGATCACCTGCGAAAATTTTTTAATATTGAAATGCGCTGCTGTCATCCCGCAGAGGATACCCGCGCCGAACAGAAGCCAAAACTCCGCTGCAAACAAAAGACCTTCGGCAAAATGAGTCATCAGCGGAATAACGGGACATAGTCCTAAAAAAAAGATAATCGATGTATGTATCATGCGTTACCTCATCCGGCGGCTCATCAGTGTTTCCAATTTTTTTTGCTGTATCGCAAGAGCCGTTTGCGTGATGCCGTACCTTACCGCTTCTGCGGGAGGGGCATTGACCTCCGCAAGTCCGCAGAACACGCAGCCGACCGACTGCTCATAAAAAAACACAGCAGGGTAGACGCCGTATTTTCCGGCGGTCGGCAGCAGGAACACAAGCGCATCGCGTCCGGCATACTGCGCAGCCAACACCGTTCTGAAGGGAACGCCCGCCGGAGCGTTTGTTGCGATACCGGTAACGGATACCGGCTGTCCGTTCAGCTCGGCACAGGATCGGCAGAGGGCATCGGCTGCTGCGGTGAGATATTGCCCTTCCGCTCGTTTTCGGAAGTATACAATACCGAAAAAGAGTCCGAAATAGATGAGGACTATGCCAACCAAAATCCCGTATTTTTTCAAAAGATGTTTTGCAGCAGCGGTCATAACAAACCTCGTTTTCGTTTATATACCGATACTTCCAGCTGTTCAATCAACGGATTAAGACAGTCTGTGCACAAGACGGCAAAGGGAATACCGGCAGGATAGGCGCCGGGGCCGATGATGCAAAAGGCAAAAATACCGGTCAATGCCCCGGACAGCAGCCTCCCGCCCCACGACCGAGGAACGGAGCCGCCGTCATTCATGACAAAAAAGGCCGCAAAAAAAGCGCCGCTGCTGAACATGGCCGACAGGATGTCTCCTCTGCCGAACGGCGTACCCGAAAGCGCGGAAGAGAAAAAGTATACGGACAGTCCGTAGACTGCGAGAAAGCTGAAAGAAAGCGTTTTATGCATCGCCTGCGTCGACAGCAGGATGATGGATGACAGCAAGGTGAGCATGTTGTACCGGAATGCCGGTATTGCCGACGGATACAACAGAAAAAGACTGACGTATCCTTCCGGCAGGGTAACGCCGATTCGGTGCAGCAGCACGGAATTGAGCATGGAGGTGACGGATTGATCCGCCGCGCCCCGTATTCCTCCGGCGGTTTCCAGCGCGGCAAATACGCTGCCGCCTGCCGTTATCTGCTCAACCGAAACAGGCTGTACAAAACGCCCCGGCTGACAGACCGCAGCGATACAGACGGCGAGCATCACCGGATTGATCCACGACGAACCTCTTCCGCCAAACACGCCCCAGCTTAAAAAATAGCTCATAAAGGCGGTAAAAAAGCTGAATGCCAAGCCGCTATCGGTCGGGAGAAAAAAGCCGATCAACAAACCGGCCACCAATGCGTTCATATCAAATGAAAGCTTTCCCTGGTGGTATCCGATCAAAAAAGAGGCAAAGACGGATGCGGCTCCGGTGCAGCATATCGTCATAATACCGGCAACATCGCGCATAAAGCCCATAACGGCAAGGTGCAGCAGCAGCAAGGCCAGACTCAAAATCGCAGACCGGCGGATATTCATACCGGCGTAGATATACGGTGCGGGAGAAAGACTAGGGTTATACGGCATGGCTCTTTCCTTGCTGCGCTGCCGATTTGATAATAGTGCAGAGCGGAATCCGGGCAGGACAAACCGCCGAACAGCAGCCGCATCCTCGGCAGAGTGCGATGGACTGCTTCACCTCTGCAGTATACTGTTTTTTCGCGATACCGCGGACTACATATATTGGATCGATAAAGACGGGACAGCTGCGAAGGCATTGCCCACAATGGCCGCATTCTTCCAGCTGTTTTTGCAGCCTTATATCGTTTCCAACTGCGTGAACCGACTTAATTCCTTTCCCGACCGGCAAATCAAGCGAGTCTACCAAGGTGCCGCGCAGCAAACCGTTTAAAATGATATGCGTATTCTTGCTTTTAAAACCGCCGCATTCTTCAATCAGCCGACCGATAGGCGTTCCGATGCGAACTTTCAACACCTTTGCGTGTTCCACTGTTTTGCCGGTCATCAGCAGGTATGTTGTCAGCATCGGCTGATTATACGTGACCGATTCATAGACGGACAAGGCAGTTACCGCATCGATAACGACGGCATGACGCTCCGCTGCACGGGTTTGCGCGTTTTCAGGCGGATACGCAGACGGAACCGTCAGGTAGGAAATCGCTCGTTCGTCCGTGCCCGATCCGATAATCTCGGAAATCGCTTTGTCTTTTTTATCGGCTCTCGTTTCTATCACTATATGCGCCGCTCCCATCGCGTGCGCAACAATCCGTATGCCCTCCGCAAGTTCTTGCGTAAAATGCCGGGCTAAAAAAGAATCGAGCATACAGGTGGGATCCGTATCATACAGCATGACGGTCAGGTTTTTTGTACCGGTCTTTATCGCGGTTCTCAGCGTTTCCGCAAGTGAAGCAATTGAACCGGCCGTATTGATAAGCCCTGCACGGTCAAAGAAATACAGTAATTCCATCGAATCGCTTTGCTGCCAAGGGAAGGGCTTCCGCGGCTTGCCCAGTATCTCAAATGAACCTTCCGTGCGGATATGAATACCGCGGAACACATGCCCGTTGGGGAGCGGCGCATCGATAATCCCTGCAACCACTCCCGGCACGGACGCATGCACGTGCACCGAACCGCTATTTCCGGCCCGTGCAATGACTTGTCCTTCGATTACCCTATCTCCTGCAGAAACGAGCGGAAAAGAAGTCATCCGCGTCTGAAATGAAAGTGGAACCAGTGCATATTGCGGTAAAAAAGCATTCCCTTCAAAATGAGGCTCTAAATGGATGTATTGCGCGCGCTGCTGGCCCCGTTTAAACCGTATAAATTTCATCATCGTATTTTGGCTATTATAATCAGAATACAGGGGAATAACAACGTACCAAGGCTAATAAAAAATGCGGTAAACGTACCGAGCGTGGATAAACGGAGCGGCCGGTGCGCCGCCGTGATAAACCCGTTTTGCGCTATCAGCATTTTTTCCAGCGGAAGCACTGCGAGCTGTCTTTGCTGTAACGTATGAATGATAAAATCAGTGTCAAATGTGTAGAGCGTCTTTTCTTCGCGAACGAGTTTTCCAGCCGCATCTTCACGGAACGAATCAAAGGTGATTGTATCGTGCGGGACGAGCGGACGCAGCGGATCATGGACATTTAGATACGGACGAGCCGCAATATACCAACAATCTTCTATATAATTGGTCAAATCGGGGAGCGCGGCGGCAGGCTGTGCACTTCGGGCGGTAAAAAAGCCTGCATCGGTAAACGGAAGCGGTGGACGTGAAACCGGTTGCGGAACGGTAAGCACACCCGCCGTATGGGTTAAACGGTTGGGCGAAAGCACCAGCGGAAGCAGCGCGGAAATCAGCAACAGGCCGCCGCTCAGAACCGTGGCGGTAACGGCATACCGCGTATTCCAAAACTGCGACCACGACTGCGGGTGCATCACAAAGACTTTTAAAGAAGGATGCTGACGGTATTGATCCCGAGTGAGTTCTTGCAGCTGTAAAAAGCTGTGCATCGAAAAAAGCGCGCTTGCCGACAACAGCAGCGCCAAAAGAAAAAAGCCAAAAGGCAGCAGCCCGTCGATAACCGCCGTAACGAACGGCACCGCGGGAAGAATCAGCATAAAAATATTACGGTGAATCCGCTCTTTCAGCTGTTTCCACGGGATGGAAACTTCGTTATCAAGCGCCTCAAGCCAATATGCTGCCGTGAGTATGCTGAGCAGCGCTGTGGTAAGCGATAAACTGCTTTTAACGCAGAGCGCATAGCACAGAAAGCCCACTGATGCGGCAAAAAAAAGCGTTTTTTTCCGCGACCCGATAATGCAGTAAAAAAAAAGGATCGCGGCAAGTAACGCACGGAACGGCGCATAGGGCAGCGAAGGTTCAAGATAGAAGGCGACCTTTTCCCGATAGAGCGTCAAATAGAGCTTAACAAATTGTACAAGAGAGGTGTATGGAATGTAGAAATACCGAAATGCGCCGTCCGTATCGGAAAACCAACGGCCGTACCGGCTCATATCGGTCAGTGGCAGCGTTCCGTATCGGTTCGTCCCCAATAATGAGGTACGCGCCGCAACGGAAAGCTCCGACACAATTCCCGATACGCCGACACGTTCCGCTGCAGCAAGGTACGTTTCAATATCCGCCGACGCCGGTACGGCTAATATCCGGTAGCCTTCCCACACAGAATGATACAGACGGAGTGGCAGTGCTGCAAACAGCAAGAGCGCGCCGGTAGCGATGAACGCCGACAAAAAATAGAGAAAACCGTTCAGCCGCTGCATGAATTATGCTGTATAATAAACTGAAAAATAGATTCCGATGAGAATGCCGACAATACTTCCGGCAAAAACTTCAATGGGCGTATGTCCCTGAATTTCTTTTACCGGTTTAAAAGGGATATGTGTCGTTTCAGCCATTTTTGCGCCTAACTCATTTAAAATTTTGGCTTGAAGGCCGCTTGACCGGCGGACGCCCATCGCATCCCGAATCACAATCATCGCGGAGAAAAGTGAAAAAATAAATAAATCCGACGAGATGCCTTGCCGCAGTCCGATCGTAGTGGAAAGTGCGGTAACCAATGCCGAATGACTTGACGGCATTCCGCCCGTCCGCCATATCAGTAAATCAAAAAAAACCGAAAAGGTATGCACCGATGAGCCGCAAAACGCGATAAATGTTTTAATAAATTGACTGAAGAACCAACTTGTAATAGCCGCTAAAAAAATAGGATGCCTGATTACGGTATTGATTTGTATAAAAAATGACTGCATTATGCCGCATAGTTTTGTATAATTACGGGCTTTTGTCAAGCGGTTGGCAGGGCTTGATGCGTTCATGAACCTGTCCGGTGGCTAATTGCCGATGAGGCAGCTCTATTTGTTATGAAGTGAACCATGTACGGATGTGTCCCATAATTTTGATGGAGTGCGGTGAAATCTCCTGGTGCGGTTAAACGAATCTTTTGACGAAACCGTAAAAAAAACGTATACTCTTCGCCATTATGAAGACCATTCGGCAGCAGCTGCTTTGTATGATATGTGCATGCGCGGTTACCGGAGCGTTATGCGCAGCCCCGGTAAAGATTACTTTTTCTGCAGATAAGATGCAGGGAACAGGCGTCAAGGGAAAAAACGCTACGGCATTAACCGGCAATGCGCAGGTGCATGTCGATTCGCTTGCCATTTACGGCGAGCAGATTGAATTATATGGAAAGGACTATCGGTATATCAAAGCGAGCGGCGGGGTAAAAGGCGATGATTCCGAAAAAGGTTTTACTTTTTCGGCCTCGTCATTGATGTATGACCGCGAAACCGAAGTAGCGGAATTTATGGGCGCTGCAAAAGTTGAAGATACCAAAAATAAAGTAGAAACCGCCGCTGAACGTATCGAATATAATCAGAAAAATGAGATTATTCTATTACAGATGGCGGTGAATCTGAAAAGCAAAGATATTGTCTGCGATTCGCTTTTCGCCGTTTATAATCGAACGACCTCCATGTTGGAACTTACGGGCAAACCGGCGGTAAAAAAAGGGAAAGACATATTCAAAGCAGCGCGCATTTCGGTCAATCTCGATACTGAGGATATACGGCTGGAAGGAAAGGTCAGCGGTTCGGTTACGGAAGAAAAAAAGAACGCAGCCAAATCCGATACGCAAAAAAATGCAAACACTTCGGGCGGTAAAGAAGCGGCGAATGCCGCATCTCGAGAAAAAAGGTCCTTGTCAACGAAAACTGTTTCGAAGTCCGATACGGCGGCTTCGTCTGCAGAAAAAACAACATCCGCAGAAAAAACGGCGCCTACGGAAAAGCCTGCACAGCGAAATAACCGGATACCCGAACGTACTAAAAAGGAATAGCCACCATGAGCGATATTGTTAATCCTGTTCCGGAAACGGATATATTTCCGAACGTGCCTGAACGGACGGCGCTTGAGCAGTCTGTTCAGAATACCGAAATTACCTCGTCTGCCGCGCGTTCCCTCGAATCAAATGATGGCGGCGTATCTCAAAATACCGATGATAATCAGATTCATGCGGAAAGCCGTGATGATGAGGCTTTGCCCCAATTTGCGGAGATGCCGCCCAATGGCAGTGCCCAAAGCGTATTGCGGGTGGAAGGCCTGAATAAGTTCTTCCGTAAAAAACAAGCTGTGCGGGATGTGAGCTTTTCCATGAAGCAAGGCGAAGTTGTCGGACTGCTCGGCCCAAACGGGGCGGGTAAAACAACCAGCTTCTATATGATTGTCGGATTTTATACGCCGAATGCAGGCGGTATCTATCTTGACGACCGCTGTATTACCGGGCTGCCGATGTATCAACGGGCGAGAATCGGTATTTCGTATCTGCCGCAAGAAGCGTCGGTATTCCGTAAGCTTTCCGTTGAGCAAAACATCGATGCGATTTTAGAGACGCGGAAAGACCTCAGCCGCAGCGCCCGCAAAGCAAAACTCGATTCGCTTTTGGAAGAGTTCGGTATTACCGCCAACCGCAAGCAGCCTGCGTATACGTTATCGGGAGGGGAGCGGCGGCGCACGGAAATTGCACGGGCATTAGCGATTGAACCGAAGTTTTTGCTGCTGGATGAACCCTTCGCCGGTATCGACCCGATTGCCGTACACGATATCAAACTTATCATCCGGCTGCTTGCGCGCCAAAATATCGGCGTGCTGATTACCGACCACAATGTCCGCGATACCTTGGAAATAACCGACCGCGCGTATATTATCAACAAGGGTGAGATCGTCGAACAAGGCCCGCGGCAAAAAATCCTGGAATCCGAGGTGGCGCGGAAAGTATACCTCGGTGAAGAGTTTCGGATGTAGCCGGGCGCAGCCGTTTCAAAGAAACTCCGTTACGGGCGCTCCGGCGCTGATATCTTTGGTACTGTCAGTCGGTAACGGAATGAAGCCATTTTCCCGACCGTATCCGCCACAGGCCTAACAGCAGTTTGAGCGGCTCTTCGCTGAAAAGACACATATAAATACCCCAGACCGGCAATATCGAATACGCCGACATCATATATGCAAGCGGAATGGCGATCAGCCACATGATGAAGGTATCGCAGATCATTCCGAAGCGGGTATCTCCCCCAGCGCGCACCAATCCTATCAAAATACACATATTGCAGGCCTTGAGCGGATAACAGCAGGCCAGCACGAGAAAAAGCGTCTTGACAATCGATAGCACGATCGGTTCTACATTGAAAAGGTACGGCACCAGATATGAAATGGGAATAAGCGCCGCGCCGACAAATACCGCAACGATAGGAATGAAGAACAGCACCTTTGACGCATAGATGCGCGCCTCGTCCGCACGTTTTTCTCCTATCTTTTTACCGATCAATACGCTGATACCGTTTCCAAAACCGATAAAAATAACCCAGGTCAGCTGCGAAATAGTGTTGGTAATATTGAACCCGGCATAGGCGAAGGTATCAAGACCGGCAAAAATTTTATGATGAAAGGTGATACCGAATGACCACAGCGACTCATTGAGCAAAACCGGCATCACGATTAAAAAATAGACTTTTAAAAATTTGCAGTCAAAAGCAATATGATTTTTCAGCGGCCCCAATACCGGATATTTCCGATACTTTGTTACCGTGAAGGTGATCAATAGCTCGACACAGCGGGCAGCAACGGTAGCAATCGCTGCACCCTGCACGCCGAGCGCCGGAAATCCGAACAGTCCGAAAATCAGGATGGCATTAAAAACCGTATTGACGATAATCGAAACCAAGGTTGCTCCGACCGCCACCTTCACTTTTTCAATGGAGCGGAGCGTAATCATCAAAATAAAGTTCACGGCAAAGGGAAGAAAACAAAATGCCGACACGCTCAGGTATTGCACGCCCTTTTCGATAACCGCGGTGTCTTTTGTATAGAGCGATAAAATCGTTTCCGGCATACTGATGCAGCATACCGTAAAAATGACTGCAAAAAATACGGCAACCGTCATCGAGATGCCAAACGTTTTCTGAAGGCCTTTGAAATCCTTTTTACCCCAGAACTGGGCAGTAAATACCATACTGCCGGAGCCGACTCCGTAGAGAATCAGATTTAGTAAGAAAAAAAGCTGATTGCCGAGCCCGACGGCCGCAAGTTCGATGGTGCCGAGCTTTCCGATCATCACGGTATCAAGGATGTTAACAAACGCATTCAAAAAATTTTGCAGCATAATCGGCAGGGCTATCGCACATAGGGCTTTTAAAAAAGCCTTATCAAAAAATATCGGTTTAAACCGCGCAGCAGCTGTCATATAAACGTCTCCATTGTTGGTATCAGCTACAGAAAGATACCCCGAGTGTATAAAAACACTATTTCTTTCAAGAAAAGCGGCAAACTACTATAAAGAAAGGAACGATAAAAAGCAATGCGCCGACTGTGCCATAGCAGTCAATTTTTTGCAGTCGCGATGTTCTTGCCGGGTTTCGGCCCGTTCTTTATCATTATCATTTATAATAGGAAGATAATAGCGGCTGCCGAGCAATAGAGCCGGTGCGGATTTTTGAATGCTTTTAGGACAAGGACTGGGATTCAGCGGTGCAAAAAACAACGAAAGAGCGGAATATAGCTAGAAAAGCGTGAAAAAAGAGGGGTGTGAATTTGCCCGTAATGCAGTACTGTCAA
>CAUTXW010000004.1:0-97408 GCA_963542655.1 uncultured Treponema sp.
GCGCAGGAATTTCTGCGCGCGCGTACCGGCAGCCCCGGACAGAGCGGCGGACCGCGAAGCGGTACGCAACGCCCAATTTAAAATGAAGCTGCACAAAATAGAGAAGACTGACAGGGATTGCAGTTTTTTTTTCTTTCCTTTATATTGGGCTCCATTATGGATGAAACGAAAACGGAATACATTGCGTATGATGATTTTGCAAAACTCACGCTGAAGACCGGTAAGGTGCTGGAGTGCGTGAAAGCGGAAAATGCGGAAAAATTGTATATTTTACAAGTTGATCTCGGTGAAGAAAAACCGCGGCAAATTGTTTCGAGCCTGGTTGATTATTACAGCGCCGAAGCATTGGTCGGGAAAGAAATTGTCGTTCTTGCGAATCTTAAGCCTGTAAAAATGCGGGGGCACCGTTCGGAAGGAATGCTGCTCTGCGCGGAAACGCAGGATTCGTCGGTATGTGTGCTGCTCAAGCCTGAAGCGCCGGTACCGTGCGGAACCGCTATTACCTAATTCCGGACAATATCCGGGAAAACGGCTTAGACGCGCATGTGTAAGACTGCCCCTGCATTGAGCGGTATTCCACTTTCGGCCGCTCAAAGGAGAAGCCTATGAAACCTGACGAGACCGGCGTCGGAGTATCCGGTATACGGAGGGCCGATGCATGAAGTTGAAATCAAGGCGCGCCTTGAATCCCCCGAACGAACGGAACGGCTCTTATCTGCGGTGGCCGATTTTTCGTTCCGTTGTATAAAAACCGACCGGTATTGGTCAATTGGGAAGAAAACGATACGGACACGGCTTGAGCGGATCGGCGATACGGAAACGGTGCTGATTACGCATAAGCTGAAACGGTACTCCGGTGCGATAGAAACCAACCGTGAACTGGAGTTTGAGCTGCCCGCTGCCACCCTACCGGTCTTTACCGCCATGCTTGAAGGCTGCGGTTTTATCTGTACGGCGGAAAAACAAAAAGATACAAAAGTTTTTATTCCCCATGCGGATATTTTTGCAGCCGGATTACTCGACGGAGCCGAACGCGTATCCGCCGAACTTTCCGTTATCGAGCCGATCGGCTCTTTTTTAGAAATCGAAATTCTCTATCCCGATGCAAATGCAAATGCAAATGCAGATACGGATACGGCGTCCGGTGAGCGGCATCTGCGCAATGCGCGTCTGATTTTCGATACGCTGCTTGCCGCAGTGGAAGTTCCGCAGGATGCAATTGAACCGCGTCCGTACAACGAGCTGCTTGCGCATGAGCGCCGCGCGGAAGCGGGACACAGCTTTATGACCCTTTGACCGGCGCTTATATGAGCGGGAAGCCTGCTTCAACAAAGCTGAGGTACTTGCCGTTCGGCGTAAGGATGATGTGATCCAATACATTGATCCCCAGCAGGTTTCCCGCCTGACCGAGCCGCTTTGTTAAATCCAAATCTTCACGGGACGGTTCCAAACTGCCGGACGGATGGTTGTGGGCAAGGATAACCGAAGCGGCTCGGTCGGCAAGCGGGTCGGCAAAGACCTCGCGCGGGTGTACCAGCGTATGCGTAAGCGTTCCGACGGACACGACCCTGATGGCTGAGATTTCGTGTGCGCCGTTCAGCGACGCGCAGATAAATTGCTCCTGCTTGCGGACGGAATAATGCCGGAGGAACGGCACGATATCCGACGGATGCCGGATTTTTTCCGTACCTACGCCGTAGTACCGTCTGCCGAGTTCAAAGGCGGCAAGCACGGTTGCGAGCTTTGCTTGTCCGATACCGCTGACGCTTCTTAACGCGGCTTCGATGCTGTGTGTTTTGCGTGTATCGATATACCGGATAATTTCCTCCGCAAGCTGCGTAACCGGTTTGTGTGCGGTGCCGGTATGCAACAGCACGGCAAGCAGCTCGGTATCGGTGAGCCGCTCCGCCCCGTAGTCTAAAAGCCGCTCGCGTATATCGGGCTTTTGTTTTGTGTTCATGCTTGCTATATAGCGCATAAACGCAGTTTTGCCAAGAAAATAGCGCAAGAAAGCAGCGGTTCGGCGAAAAATCACCGTTTTTACACCTTACTTGATTTTGTTTCCCCGTATGGTTTCGTCTTTTCGACGGTAAAGAAAAATAACTAAAAATGATTCTTAATATTTGACTTCTTAGCATAATTATACTATTTTGTGTGCATGAAAGTCAGAAAATTTTATTCGACGTTATGGATGGCGTTTGCAGTTCTTTTCTTGGGATGTACCGCCAAACAGGCTCACGGCGCACCTGCTGCGCAAGATGCATCGGCGACACTGCGTTCGCTCGGATTTTATGTCTATGATAAACCGATTGATTTACCGGTATCGACTATTCCCGCTCTTAACGGCGCTACGCTCAAAGCGCAGGATTTTAACGGTAAAATCAGTCTGTTGAATTTTTGGGCGACATGGTGTCCTCCGTGCCGAGCAGAAATGCCTTCGATCGACCGCTTATATGCTCAGACCAAAGATACAAAGTTCCAGATCATCGCGGTTAATTCGGGAGAACGGAGCGCCCAAGTTGCATCGTTCATCGAAAAAAACAAGTATTCATTTCCTATCTATCTTGATGAGTCCAATGAACTGTCGCAGATATTTGCTGCGCGGGGGCTGCCTTCTACCTACCTCGTTAATAAAGAAGGAAAGATTTTTGCCGCGCGTATCGGAGCGATGGAATATGATCAAGCGGCTCTGATCAAGCTGCTCAAGGAGTTAGCTGATGGGTAGCGCTTCTCTTCCGGGGCTGCTCGGGGCGTTTTTTGCCGGGCTCTTGTCGTTTTTAAGCCCGTGCGTGCTGCCGCTTATTCCGGTCTACCTGTCGTTTATCTCCGGAGAATCGCTGAGCGAAATTCGGGAAGGCGGCAGTGGCCGGTTCCGGCTCTTTTTACGCAGCCTGAGTTTTGTGCTCGGCTTTACCGCCGTGTTCGTCTTGCTTGCGATTTTATTCGGCACAGGAGCCCGGTTTATCGGCAGTTCGCTGCCGCGTACGATTATGCGGGGAGCGGGTGTCGTGGTGATTATTCTCGGCCTCAACATGCTGTTTGATTTTATCCCCTTCCTCCGCGGCGAGGTCAAAGCGCATGCTCCGAGCAGCGCTGCAAGTTTTTCAAAGGCGTTTCTTTTCGGCATGCTGTTTGCCGCCGGGTGGAGCCCCTGTATCGGCCCGATTCTGTCATCGATTTTGCTTTTTGCGGCGCAGGCCGGGAATATCGCAAAAGCGGCCTTTTTGCTGGGTGCCTATTCGCTCGGGCTCGGCATTCCCTTCTTGCTGGTCGGGTTGTTCTTTGATAAAACGGAGCCGCTGCTGCGCTGGTTTAAACAGCATGCGCACGGCGTCAAGATAACGGCCGGCTTGTTGATCATCTTTTTCGGCATCCTGATGGTAACGGCCGGATTAACAAGCATTACCGCGTTCTTTATCAAGCTGGGTTATACCCTTGAAGATTATGCACGTACCGGCACGCCGCCTTTCAGCACGATTGCCGGAGTGCTTGCCCGCTGGCTGCAATTTCAGGGCGCATAGGAAAAGTGTAAAGAGGGCTATCGAGAGTGAGTTTGCGTTTCCGCAAACTCACGATTTGGTAGAGCTGTTCGTAATTTTCCTAAACGGTTGTTTTTCTTTTTAGGGGGTATGGATGGACACACACACCGCTAATGCGTGTGGGCACCCGCACCATCCGCTTCTTTGTGGGGCGATAGACTCCGATCTACTCCGCGCATAAGCGATACTGTTCGCTCCGGCTTTCGCCCTTCTCCTAAAGCAAAAAATACAAAATTTTTAACGCAATTTTATGTAAGAAGAGTCTTTTTTCCTGCTTTTTTAGCCATTTTGCCTTCGGCGATGCATATAGTATCGCAGGAGGTTGAAAATGAGAGAACGAAAACCTTTTGAAGAACTGACCATTTCCGACGATTTTATGTTCTGCAAAGTCATGGAACACGAATCGCTTTGCCGTCCATTTCTGGAAATAGTGGTTGCTGATAACATCGGAAAAATCTCCTATCTTTCATCCCAAAATGCGATTTCTTCCAATTCTGAGGCTAAATCTATTCGTCTTGATGTCCTGGTCAAAGATGAAGGCGGAACTTCTTACGACATTGAAATGCAAGTCGGTAACGAGTATAATCTTCCGCAAAGGATGCGCTATTATCAGGCGGCGTTGGATGTCGCATTTTTAGATAAGGGGTATTCTTATAGGACGCTGAACAATAGTGTTGTTATTTTTATCTGCTTATTTGATCCGATTGGATGTAATAGAGCAATTTACACATTTGAAAATGTCTGTATAGAAGACAGAAGTATCTCTTTACGGGATGGAACCAGGAAAATCATCTTGAATGCGAATGCGTTTCAGCAAGCAGATAATCAAGAGCTACAGGGATTCCTGCGATATGTCGTAACGGGCAAGATAACCACGGAGTATACGAGGAGGATAGACGACATGGTACGGACAATAAAGGTGAGTGAACAGATGAGGAAAGAATACCACATTTTACCGGCAGTTATCATGGATGCAATAGATGAAGGCCTTGAGCGTGGCAAATCACTCGGACTCGTTGAAGGCGAAGCCCGCGGCTCCCGCCAAAAAGCGCTTGAAACGGCAAAAAATCTTCTGAACTTCGGACTTTCCCGGGAAAATATTGCAAACGCAACCGGCTTATCTCAGGCAGAGGTAGAAGCGATAAAGTAATCGATTCATTGATAATGCGCATACTCCGTAAGTGCCGCAGGGCATCAGCATGAAAAAACAACGAAAGAGAGGAATATATGAGAAAAGCGTGAAAAAAGAGGGTTGTGAATTTGCCCGTAATGCAGTACTGTCAAAAAATGTACTTCCCTTGTACATTTTTGACAGTAGATTTATGCAAGCGAAGCGAAAGTGCCTGAACTCTCTCTTTTTTCACGCGTACTGTCACATAAAACGATATTTTTCTTTTATTTTGCGTTCACAGCTGAATCCCTGGTAAGCGCCGCACGGAAATGAATTTTTGCACTGTATATATAAAAAGAAGATAAAAAGCTACAGTGAATGTATGAGGTGGGAAGAACTGGAAGATGCACTTGAAGTGCTTGAAACGGAACGGGAATACGACGGGTACTTTTGCAGCATAAAAGATGCAGTTATTATCGTGATTTTGGGAAGCCTGTGCGATTTGCAAAATGTGAAGAAAATACATGCGTGGGCAACAACCGCGCATGTCAAAACATTTCTGTCAGAAACATTTGGAATCAAACGGATACCGTGTTATTGGTGGCTGTTAAGCTTGCTTGCAATGGTAACCCCTGAATCGCTTAATCAGTGTATGAAACAATGGGTTGCCTCTCTTGTACCGCAACTCGCCGCAAAACTTGAGAAAGAAGAAGAGGAACAAAGTAAGAAAAAGAACAAAAAGCAGCCATTGACCATTGCCATAGACGGAAAAGAAATCCGCTCGACCGGAAAGATGAAAAAGTATGATAGTCCCTTGCACATTGTCAGTGCCCACATAGGGGAGTTAGGACTGACTCTTGCGCAAAAGACGGTAGAATCAAAGAGTAACGAGATACCTGCGGTACCGAAATTGATAAAAGCGCTTGAAATTTCCGGCTGTATGGTGGTAGCAGACGCATTGAACTGCCAAAGAGAGACTGCCAAGGCGATCGTTGAGGCACAAGCCGACTATTTGTTGAGTGCGAAGGGCAATCAGAAAGAGCTTATGAACGACATAGAACAGTATGTTCAGGATGAAAAGCTGCGTGCAACGATGGACAGCGTTAGTCGAACGGAAAAAGGGCATGGGCGGATAGAAAGTCGAAGTGCATATACAAGTGGTGATATCAGCTGGCAACCGGGAGGGCGAGAATGGCCTGCTCTTAAATGTATTGGTGCAGTGCATACGCGATTTGAGACGAGTAAAGGCGTGACGGATGAATGGCATTACTATATTTCAAGTAAAGTGTTGAGTGCAGAGGAACTGCTTCACCATGCAAGAACGGAATGGTCGGTAGAATCGATGCACTGGCTTTTGGATGTGCTCTTTGATGAGGATAGATGCAGAATCCAAAGTAAAAATATACAGCAGAATTTGAACATGCTGCGCAAGACAGCGCTCAACCTCATCCGTATATACAAGCGAGAAACGGGGTTAAAACTGCCTTTGAACAACATTATGTTCCGCGCTCTTATGAACCCGTACGATTTATTAACCCTCCTCGGTAAAAATTGATTTCCGTGTAAGCGCCGAGTGCGCACTTGCATTTTTTACCGCTTCCGATTATGATAGCGGCCATCACACATATCAAGGAGTATGAGTATGGCTTATAAGATCTCCGATGCTTGCGTTAATTGCGGTGCATGCGAGGGCGAATGTCCCGTAGGTGCCATTAGTGAAGCGAATGGAGCGCGCATTATCGACGCTGATGCATGTATCAGCTGCGGTGCGTGCGCAGGTGTTTGTCCTACGGAAGCAATTTCCGAAGGATAACTCTTCCTTTTTACGGCAGTCTTGAAACCGCTTGTACAGACATCCGGTTTAGTATGCACAGGCTGCCGTGTAATTCTGTTTGGTAAAAAGGTTTATAGCGTGAAAAAGTATTTTCACAAAATGATTACCGGTTATAAAACGCTTTTTTTTAAGATAGGTACCGTTCTTTTTATTTTCGGTATTTGCCTTCTTTTCAGTTTTTTGATTGTGTATCCGCTGTGGCTGTTAGCAACGCAGCATACGCATATCTACACGGCAGCAAGCCTGGTATTCTTTGCAGCGCTGCTGCTTTCGTTTCTGATCAAAAAGAATATAAAAAAATACAAGCGTAATCCCCAGCGTTTTTTTCATTCATTGATTAAAAAAGCTATCATTGTAGGCGGATTGGTGCTGTTTTTTAGCTTATTGTTTGCATATCAGCGGGGCTTTGCATTTCTTGCGCTTATTTTGACGTTTGTTTTGTACGGTTTTGTAGCGTTCGGCCTTTCCGAAGACCGGACATAGCCCGTTGCATGAAAAAAATCAGTCTATGTAGCGCTGTTTGGTTTTTGATTCATATCGCCGCTGCAGCCCAGTCCGCTGAATTGCCGCTCATATCCGAACTGTCGCCGCAAAATCATATTTTTCAGCAATACTGCGATGATGTGCTGTATGCCCGGAAGTCTCTTGCCGCCGGTAAGACATCCCGCGAGCTGCCGCTTCAATTTTACCGCTATCGGGCGCAAAAAGACGATACCGTTATTAGAATTGCAGCCAGATGCAGCATTCCCTATGATGCCCTTATCACGCTGAATAGTATTGAATCGGTCAAAACGAATATTACCGGTAAAATGCTGCTGCTGCCGAGCCTTCCGGCGCTGTATCTTCCTGAAAAGGCCGTTTCCGATATTGAAAAGCTGACCGAAGCGCTCAGTAAGAAGCTGAAAACTGAATCATTTCCGATCAGCATCCCGTCTCCCGATACGGCCGGTAAAACAATCCGGGTGGTGTGTTTCCCGAATGCGCTCCTGGACAGTACCGTCCGGAGCTTTTTCTTTATTCCACTCTATCGGTTTCCGCTGCAATATGCCGTCGTTACATCTAATTTCGGGATGAGGAAAAGTCCCTTTACCGGCAAGACTTCCTATCATGCCGGGATTGATCTTGCCGCTCCGGCCGGAAGTCCTGTTTATGCATGCGCCGGAGGTAAGGTTATCGAGACCGCTTACAGTAATATCTACGGTAACTATGTCCTCATCCGCCATGACGACGGCCGGGAAAGCCTCTACGGGCATTTAAGCAAGGTACGAACCCGCTTGTACGAAAAGGTAAAATCAGGTACAATCATCGGTAACGTTGGTTCTACCGGTCTTTCCACTGGGCCTCATCTGCATTTTGAGGTACGCGAACACGGAAAGGCAAAGGATCCGACCCTTTTTATCGATACAAAGAAAGCAAAGACATGAAGCTGCGCCTATTGATACCCCTGTATTTTTTCATTTTTGCCGCTCCTTTTTTTTATCCTGAAAGTTTTAGGGTAAGTGCAACGCATAGCTACGTCTTTAATACGGAGGTTTTTGAACCCGTTTCGCTGTCGATGGGGTATAACGATGCCGCTTCTTTTGTAATTAAAAGCGATTTTTTGTTTTTGGAAGGCATCGAACTTGAAATTAAGCAAGATAAAATAAGCATGAATTATCCTCATGCCATTGCGTATACGATTTATACCGAAATAAAGCCCGACCCTTCAAAAAAAGAAATTGATTATTCGGCGCAAAAAATTACATCGACGCTGCTGCCGCATAGTTTTTCTCATATCATTAGAATTCCGGTTAAAAACGATTACACATTTACGCAGACAAAAAACGGCGAATTGTTGCCGTATCGGCGTGCACTGGCGCTGACACCCTTCATGCTGCGGTTCCATCCTATTATGAAGGGGCTTCCCGACGATTTTGAAAAGACAACGCTTACGGTTATTGTCCGTCCGCTGTTGATTGCGGAAGGCGGTCTCAAGATTAACCTCCGCTTTCCGGAACACGAGCAAAAGCCGGTAAGCGTGCAGCTCAACAGTGAATATCTGGCGCAATTTAACGATTTACAGCTGCTGCAGCCGGGAACATATTCAATCAATGTCAGCTCTGACGCTTACCGTACCGAAACCCGCTCTTGTATTATTGAGCGGGGCAAGATAACGCAGCTTGATATTCAGCTCAAATCGATTACGCCGCTTTTGTACATCCGCACGCCTGAGAATGTAACCGTGATTTTTGATGGTAGGGAGCTGTCTTTTTCAAAAGAGCCGCTGTCCGTCGAAACGGGTACGCATGTCGCGGTATTTAAGATGGGTTCCTATGAGCTGACACGGCAGATCACCGTTGAAGAAGGGAAAATATACGAGTTGGCAATGATGATGGATGCGGTTTTACAAGAAGTTGCGCAACCGTAAGAAAAACGCTAAGGTTTAAATCCTTACCGCCGATATATATTGTATCAGCCGGTTAGTTCCCCTCCCACCCATTAACCGGCCGATAGCCAGACGGCGGGCCGGTTTTTTAACCGGCTTTTTTTCATTTTTAAGCCGTCCTCCCCATCGTGAATGGAGGGCGGCTGTCTTTTTTAATTCACACATGTGCCTTGCCTGCATTCGGCTCAGCACAGTACGTGTTATCCAATCCTTTAGAATTTAAATTGAATACCCGCTTTTAAGCTGAAAGCGTTGGCAATTTTTCCTGCTGAGCTGGAAGTAGTTGTTGTTGAGTCACTCCCGCTTTTCACCGTATGGCTTACCGATACAGGGGCATACAACGTGTCGGACAGACCGCCGTAAATGCCGATCAGTTTTGTAAACATATACGAAACATCACAATTGATGCCGCCGCCGATGTTGGTATAATGGTAACGGTCGCTGCTATAATTGTAACCGCTTCCTCCGATGCCGATACCGGCTCCGAGCATAATTTCCAGATTGGTTTTGGGTTTAAATGCATAAAAAAATCCAAATTGGCTGTCGATGGCGTATGAGAGACTTGCATCCCATTTATCTCTTTCACAATGAGTTTTAGTATTAAATCCTGTAACCATGCGATTTCCAAAGGCAAAATTAGCCATTCCGTACACGCCGAAGTTTTTTGCAAATTCCGCTCTTAACAAGACATTCAGCCCGCCGGTGTGTGTCGCCCATGTGTGTGTTCTTCCAGCAGAAGTGGTGTCGGAACGGTGGCTGAAGTGGGTATATATCGGCCCGACATCCAAGGTAAGGCTTACTTTGGCAAATACCGATCCTATTGCGCATACCGAAAGCAAGAAAAGAATACAAAGGTATTTTTTCATAGAAGAATATTCCTCCTCATAAATGTGTGAGCATGAGTATTACACGTTTCTTCTATTCAGTCAAGAAAACGGCCGTTGCGCGTTTCGATCCGACTCTTGTTTTTTTCGGGAAAAAAAGCTATAGTTTGCGATAAATTTTTCGGCTGCTATTGTAAAAGGCGCTGAACTGAGTATATGAAAATAGATAAGGATGATAAAACGTTATGCCGCAACTCTCTATTCCAAAAGACTATACGCCGCTTTTAACTGTCAAGCAAACTGAGCAGGCTATCATCCGTATCAAGAACTTTTTTCAGCTGATGTTGTCAACCCGTTTGAATTTAACCCGGGTAACGGCGCCCCTTTTCGTCCCGCGCGGGAAAGGCCTCAATGATGATTTGAACGGTGTCGAGCGGGCAGTGCATTTTCCGGTTAAAGATATGCATGAGCAGGAGATGGAGATCGTTCATTCGCTTGCAAAATGGAAGCGGGTGAAAATAGCCGAAATGGGGCTTGCCTCAGGTTTCGGTATCTATACCGATATGAATGCGATCCGCGCTGATGAGGAACTCGACAATATCCATTCGCTTTACGTTGATCAATGGGATTGGGAACTTGCAATGCGGGAAAGGGAGCGGACGCTCGGCTTTCTGAAAACGGTTGTAGAGCAAATTTATGAATGCTTAATCTGTACCGAGTTTTTTATTTACGATAATTATCCCGAAATTACACCGATTCTTCCCAAGCGCATTACGTTTATCCATGCGGAAGACCTTGCCGCACAGTATCCCGATCTTCCGGCTAAGGCGCGGGAACGGGCATGCGTTGAACAGTACGGTGCGGTTTTTTTAATCGGTATCGGCTATCCATTGCAGACCGGAGCTCCCCACGATGGGCGTGCCCCCGATTATGACGATTGGATTACCGAAACGGGTTCCGGCAGGCATGGACTCAATGGCGATCTGCTGGTTTGGAACCCTGTCTTGCAGGATGTGCTGGAACTTTCTTCGATGGGAATTCGGGTCAGTCCCGAAACAATGCGGGCGCAGCTTTCCGCACGCGGGTGCACGGAGCGGGCATCGCTCTTTTTTCATTCGGCGTTGCTGAAAGGACAGCTGCCGCAAACTATCGGCGGCGGGATTGGGCAGTCGCGGCTGTGTATGTTTTTCTTGCGGAAGGCTCATATCGGCGAAACGCAGGTGTCGGTATGGCCTGATACGATGCGGAACCGGTGCTCTGCAGCCGGTATTCCGCTCTTGTGATCGTGTATTGTGAGCTGATTATCTTCCAATTATAAGGAGGCGTTAAGATGGATATTCGTCATGCAGTTGAAGCGTTTTTAGGGCGGCATAATTTTGATCCGCAGGGACCGGCGGTGAACACTGTCATAAATACCCTGTTGTATGATATGGAAGAAGGGCTTAAGCAAGACCCTGCAGTACCTCCGGGAAACGGCCCTGCGCTTGATATGATCCCGACCTGGCTGGTGCCGCCGTCGCAACCGCCGCGGAATACCTCCGTTATCGTTATTGATGCCGGCGGAACTAATTTTCGTTCATGCTTGGTTACCTTCGATGATAAGAGCATCCCTTCGATTTCTCAGCTTGACCGGCGTCCGATGCCTGCAACCGACCGGGTGTATTCCAAGGCTGAGTTTTTTGAAACGATCGCTTCCTACCTTGATCATCTGAAAAATGCGGCGGATTCCATCGGTTTTTGTTTTTCTTATGCAATGAAGATTACGCCTGCGGGCGACGGTGAGGTGCTGCAGTTTTCAAAAGAAGTGAAAGCGCCTGAGGTTATCGGTTCGCTGGTAGGAGAAAATCTTGAGGCTGCACTGTTGAAGCGCGGCTGGAACAAGCCGAAGCGGATTGTGATGCTTAATGATACGGCGGCGGCTCTCCTTGCAGGTGCGTCAACCGCGGTGCACGGAAAACGATACGGTTCGTATGTCGGATTTATCCTGGGAACCGGTATGAACGCCGCGTATATTGAATATCAAAACATACCGAAAACAGCCGGTATTGCCGGTGCGCGGGATTTACCCGCTCAGATTGTTGTCTGCGAATCGGGTAAGGCGAATAAGCAGCCGCGCAGCAGTTTTGACGAAGCGTTTGCCAAAACTACCGATAAGCCGCAGATGTTTTGGTTTGAAAAGATGTGCTCCGGTGCGTATCTAGGCGCAATTGCGTCGATCGCGATACGGGCCGCCGCCGCTGAAAACCTGCTTTCCGCATCTGTTGCGGAAACGTTTTCTACAATGCAGGATGTGTCGCTGATAGATATTGACCGCTTCCTTGCGGCGCCGTATTCGGATCAAACGGCGATCGGTGCGCTTTTAGCGCCGGGTCCAGAAGCCGATCGGGAAACGGTGTACCGGCTGCTGGATGCGGTTATTATGCGTGCCGCGCGGCTTGCTGCCGGAAATATTGCGGCAGCGGTGATCAAAACCGGCAAAGGGACGAACCCTGCACTGCCAGTATGCGTGTTGGCGGAAGGCACCACCTTCTTAAAGACGCATAATCTTTACAGTACGGTGCTCAAACACCTGTATACCGTATTAACCGAAGAGCGCGGCATCTATTTCGATATTGTTTCAATCGATCATGCCGTAACGTTCGGTACTGCCATTGCAGGCAGCATGTAATATCCTTTCGGATATGAAAAGCGGCGAGTAAAAAAAGCGCGGATGGAAAGGTAGGAAAGACAGATGGCGGAACTCTATTATTTAGCAAAGATCGGAGAAATTAACCTCAAAAAGGGAAATCTGAAAGATTTTGAGCGGAGGCTTGCTCAAAATTTCAGGTCGTATTTTTCCGAAGCGGTGCCCGCTGTGCAGGTTCGCGCCGGAAGGATGTATGTGCGATCCGATTCTGCGCTCCAGTCTCAGGTTGAGGCCGCCTTGTCGCATCTTATCGGGATCACCGGTTGGGCGCAGGCGAAAACCGCCGAGAAAACGCTCGAAGCTATTACGGCAACTGCGGTTGCCGAAGCCGAAGCGTTACGGGCGCAGGGCATCCGCACTTTTAAGATAGAAGCCCGCCGCGCCGATAAGAAATTTCCGCTGACCTCCTATGATATTGCGCGTGAAGTCGGCGGCGCCATCCATACTGCAGGCATTTTAACCGTCGATGTGCACAAACCAGATGCCGTCATCAGCGTTGAGGTACGGGAACAATATGCGTTTATCTATGGCGCCGAGCATACCGGACGGCGCGGCTTACCCTGCGGATGTTCCGGACGGGCGCTGCTGCTGCTGTCCGGCGGTATCGATTCCCCCGTTGCGGGGTATCGAATGCTCTTCCGCGGTATGAAAGTCGATTACGTGTATTTCCATTCCCATCCGTATACCTCGCCGGAAGCGCAGCAAAAGGTTGAGACCCTTGCTTCGATCTTGGCCCGTTACGGACTCGGCGGGTATATCACGGTCGTTTCTTTTACAAAAGTGCAGCAGCACCTCAAGCGCACCGTGCCGGAAGCGTATCTTACGCTTTTGCTCCGGATGTGCATGATGAAAACTGCCGATATGCTTGCATCAAAGATCAATGCTCAGTGCCTTGTTACCGGGGAAAGTCTTGCGCAGGTTGCAAGCCAGACCATTGAAAACCTGACCGTTACCGGCGGGTGTGCGCGGCTTCCGGTACTGCGCCCGTTGATTGGTATGGATAAAGAAGAAATTATACAATCTGCAATTGCCATCGGCACGTACGAAACGTCTATCTTGCCTTATGAAGATTGCTGCGTACTCTTTTCTCCTAAACACCCGGTGCTGCACACAAAGCAACAGGATGCCGAAGATATCTTTGCCCGCATCGATATTGAACCGCTCCTTGCAGAAGCGTTTGAATTGCGGGAAACTAAGAAAATCGACTGGTCTTTGCCGGTTCCGGTCTCGGAGGTATCCTGCGTTATTCAAAGCTGATGTGCGATGCGGACTCACCGGTGCAGCCGTTCGCTTGTTACGATTTACCGACCGTAGGTTCGGAAACTTGAAATTTTTATCGGTTTTTTATAAAAACGGCATTGAAAAAAGGATTATCTGATAGCATGAATAAAAAAGCAGCATGGTTCTTACTGTTCCCATTATTGTCTTTTCATCTTTTCGGTATGAGCGCCGATGAAGCCTATCCGACCGTGCGGGATGTACTGTCGGCAATACCGATACCGTCATATACAGTGTACACCGTCGGTGCTGAGGATATAGAAGGTATTTTGGGCGCTGCTGCGGATTTGGGCATCAATTTTTTTGAATTGATTGACTGCATGTACCGCTATCTTGAACCGAACAATAAGCGGCTTGAAATATCGGGTGAACTTCTGCGGAATGCACGCGTATCGTTCGGCTACGGCGGCTATCCCGTTGAAGAGCTGCTTCCGATCGAAAGAATGGTGCGTGTGCAGGTTGGCAAATGCTTTACACAGCTGCAACGGCCGCTTGAAATGACCTTGGATGCTCCGTACAGCGTGTATATCGAAGTGGCAACCGCCGCATACGATACGGAGTGCGGTTTTACAAAAATCGAGCCGCTGAATTTTCTTGAATCGTACGGCATGTACATCAAAAAATGGAATATCGTAAAACCGGTCCGCAAAATTCATTTGTATGAACCGGGGCTCGGTGCTGTCTACGCGCAGGGTTTTTTTAAGCCTAAGCGTTGGAGCTTATATCCTATCACTCGTATTACGCACACGGAGGAGCAGGAGAGTCAGTAACGGTTCGGGAGTTACCGGCTCCTGCGCGCCTCGGATTCGAGGATACCATGGAACCGGTCTAACAGGCGTCAGTCAGCAGAAAATTGTGGCAGGAGCTCGCTATTTGCCTTTTCCAATGCAGCGGTACGCGCTTCCGATTGCGCTATATCCTGTTCTGTAGCGGTAATCAGCCGTTCGTATTGCGCAATGCCTTCTTTATAATCTGCGATTGACTTTTGGAAAACCTCGACTTTACGGTCTTCAGCGGCTATTGCAATTTGATTTTCAACATATATCCGATTGAGTCGATTTTTTTCGAGCTTAATACGGTATGCTTCGATTGACGCAAGATAGTGTTGAAACGAATCGGGGATGCCGGAAAGCGGCGCATCCGTTCGTGCACCGACTGGGGTATAAAACACATCGCCGTACAACGTTCCTTGCCTTTTTTCGGCCTGTTCAAGTGCGTCATCCGTTTTTTTGATCTGCGTGGTCAGTACGGTGATCCGCTTTTGAGGGATACCGTCGGCGCCGCACTCCGTCAATGTTTCTTCCAGTTTTTTCTGCTCGGCTGCGAGCGCTTCTTTCCGTTCCGTTATTTCATCCTGCTTGATAGCAATTGCACGCAAATCGGAATATACCGCTTCAAGCGGGTCGGGGAAGCGTTCGCCTCGTATTTCAGCGATCACGCTATCGGTTAAAGCGGAAGCGCCTGCAGCAAGAAGCTGTTCATCCCGTTGTTTTTGCAGTCCATGCAGCCGTCCTTTTATGGTCATCAGCTGAGGCTCTAAGGTTAGTTTTTTGAAAAAATGCGAATCGTGTTTTTGCTGTTCAATCTCAAGCCGTTTGGTTTCCAACTCGTTAATTGTTGTTTCCAGCGGTTCAACCGCCGCACTCATCTGAGCGATGCACGGCAAGGTTTCTGTTTTATATGTTTGAAAGAATTGCAGGATAAATGCATTGTGCGTTTTTTCATACGCGTGCTGCTGTTCACGTGCAAGTTTATCGATCTCTCCATAAAATACTTTGAGTTCACTTTGACGGGACTGTGTTGTTTTAATATTTAAAACGCTTTCGGCGTCGTGCTGCCGGGCTTCCCGCAGCGACTTCCACATTGCAAAATCTTGCGCGGCAATATGCTGAACCGGTTCAGCGGTGTGCAATGCATACTCAAATTGAAGCGCGCCGAATTCTTTGTACACGGTATCGAGCGTACGCTGAATATCTTCATGAGCTTTTTTCAGCTCTGCCAATTCTTTTTTCAGATTGTCCATACATAACCGCCTTTGGAGAAGCTGGGGTCAGTATAGCATATCCAGTATGAAGATGGCTATACGATTTTATAGAGAGGAATCGCAATGCTTGACAAAACGATGCATAAAGATGTTATTGTAACGTGATTAAAGTTTCTATATAAACGTACCGATAGAGAGATGGGATATGATAGCTATGTACGGCGCCGGTTGATGCATTTGAAGCAACTGTACGCTGTATTTCACATATATATTCAGCTGCTTGACAACTGAAAAAGGCTGATAGCAGTGTAGCAACCGGCCGTCCCGTGATGCAAAGGAGTCCTCTATGCTGAGAACATGCAAAATACGCTTCCTGATTGTCGCAGCAGCGCTGTGCTGCATCGGATTGTTTACAACCTGTAAAAATACCGTTGGTTTGGGCGGCACGGTTGATATCACTCCGCCGGAAATAAAAAGCGTGTATCCTCCGATAGGAGCGGTTATTAGAGGTCCGTTCATCCTTGCCGTAGAGGCAAAAGACGACACAAAAGTTGAACAGGTTTCCGCACTTATCAAAAGTAAAAATACCGATTTCAAATATGCGGAAAACTTTATTTTATCGGCTGACGGATCTTATTGGCAGCGGACGCTGAATACGAAAGACGAACAAGGAACGTTCAGAACGGAAAAGTTTATGTACGATGGGACGTACAGCGTTGCAATTACCGTGCATGACGCTTCCGGGAAAGAGACAACGGTAGAAAGCTCGTTTACCGTCGATAATACTGCGCCGCTTTTGGTATTGACCCGTCCGAGTACCGCTGCGTTGAATCCCGACGCCTCCTATACCGGGGCGGATACCTTCGGCGATAAGTTCATGCTGGTTGGACAAGTGTACGATAAAAGCGATGTGGCAAAGCTGAGGATTACCGCCGAAAGCATGGACGGCCGTACAAAAGCCGAAGGCGAATTGGATAATGTACCGCAGAATATCCGGCTGACGAAGGACTTTTTGTCTTTTTCGACGGACGTTCAGCAGCAGTTCTACAAGAAACTGTACGGCAGCGACCGGAATGCCAGTAAAAAGCAATTTCGTTATAAGTTACGTGTCTGGGACAGCGCTAAAGAATATACTACTCCTGATAAGCCGTCGGTAAGTACCAATGACGTCGGGAACAGTACCGATATCTATTACATCTCTACCGATTTATACGAAAAGGTATTAAGCAAGTACAAAATACAAACGGTATACGCAATGCTGAACGGTACATATCAGTCGTCTTCCGATAAGGAACGTTCGGCTGCAGATATTGAAGCCGATGCGCAGAAAATCAAAGAAGTGCGTGCCGTAATGCAAGATGCAAAGATACAGCTGGGCGGAAGCGGCGAGCGAACCGGTACATTTGCGCTGTATCCTTCATTAAATCCCCGTTTTGATGTGCCCGGAGTACAGCCGATTGTAAAGTCCGCAGACAGTGTGCCGAATTTTCCTCAAATATATGATGATGCTTTGCTGCGGGTAAAGCTTTCGCAGAATTTGGATGAAGATCCGCTATATGCATTCCCTGGGGGGGGGGGGGGGGCTGAACCCGATCCCTATCATTTCTATTTGATGGATTGGGAAGTCTATAAGACCAAGGGCTCCGATCAAAGTTATGACATCAATATGCAGGATGCCGCAAACGATCCCGATCTGATCGAACTGAAACGGACAAGAGTAGAGCCGGAAGGCGGGAACTATCTGGTAACGCTGCCGATTAAAAAGACCGAAAAACTGAACTATGGGCACCGGTATGTGCTTTTGGTAAAGGGGACGGACAGAAAAGAGCACACGATTATTGCCGATCAAAAAGAAAGCGGCGGAACGCTGTACGGTATCCGGTTGGTGAAAAACGAGCAGAAACCGGAAGTGACGGTCGTGAATATTAACGGGAAAACGGATGCGGAAAACATTACCGAGCAAGTATTTATCAAAAAGAATGATCCAATCGTTTTTACGGTAAAGAGCGAACGGGCAGCGCTGATAACCTATACGCTGAAAGACGGAACGTCGGTTCTGTTTCAGGGTACGAAAACCATTGCAGAGCTGGACAGCGTTGGCGGTACGGTTACTATTCCCACAGCGGATACTCATTTTAGCGCTGCCGGGGGAAGCTATAAGCTGGTCGTACAGGCCGATAATCCCGATACGGGGCTTTCTTCGATCGAGCAGACCTATCATCTGTTGTATGACGTAGCCGGGCCTAAGATAACGATTGAAGAACCTGCAGGCGGAGTTATCGAAGGCAGTAACGGTCATAATGTTACGATACGCGGCACGGCGATTGATACCGGCATTGGGCTTAAGGCTTCCGATCCGGTAACGGTAACGTTAATGAAAGATGGTAATCCGTGTGATGTAATCTTTGTAAAGAATGGAGAAAACTGGGAATTACAGTCGATCGATCTATCCGATACAACGAAGTACGGACAAGGGGTATACACACTAACGGTAAGCGCTGAAGATGGCTTGGGACAAAAGACCGATCCTGTCGCGACACAGACATTCATCTATGATGATAAAGCGCCGGAGATAACGGACGTAACCGTTTCCGATGAAGACGGCTCCAACAGTGTTGCTGTAGACCTTTCCAGAGGTATAACCGTATATAGGAAGACCGATAAGATAAAGATCAACGGAAAAGTAACCGAATCGTACGGTCTTAAAACATTTACCATACAGGGAGACGATGTCGGCATTGCCACAAGCGAAATCAATCCGTCCGTGCCTTTTAGTAAGCCGTTTACCTTACCGGTAGGGTCGCATCCGATAGCGATTGAACTTATCGATAAAGCGGGGCGCTTGCCTCAAGCGCTGCCTAATCCTGCCTTTACGGTATTGGTCGATCAAACGGCGCCTCAGTTGTCGATGCTCAAGATCGCAGGGTATGACCGTACATCCGTTTTTGAATCCCCTGTAACGCAAACGGTGGTGTCTTCCGCCACGCCGGTACCGGTTGACGGAACTATTAGCGATGACGGAAGCGGCGTTGCGCGGGTACAATATAAGATTCATGGGGAATCCGATTGGAATGATTTGATTGTGTCCGGTACCGGAGCAATCAGTGGTTCCATCCCGATCGCGAACAATAGCATCAAAACGGTAACGTTACGCGCGACCGATTTTGCCGGAAATGTAAAAGAGTGGAAGGCGGACATAAAGGTAAGCTCCGAAACCGTTGAGATTCAACTGGATGTCTTAGGCACAAATAATCCTTCGGATACCGACACGATGAAATATCGTAATGCAGCATGTAAGGTAAAAATCGGTGCATCACTGTCTATTCTTGCCGCCGGCGACGTCATTCCCGTATCGGTAGAGGTATTTAAGGACGGAAGTTCTACAGCGTTGCCGAATACCGATTTCTTTACTACGGATCCGAATAATATCATTGTAAAAAAGCTAAGCGCCCCGACCGAGTGCGAAATCAAGACGCCGCTGCCTGCAGATGGAGAATATAAAATAAAGGTATCGGCTGCCGGTAGTTCTAAAACCGTTATCGTGATGATCGATACGGCTCCTCCGGTGCTGACGCCGCGCGTTCCGGCAGAAGGTCAAGCGTTGCGGGAGGCTCAGAAACTATTTGCCGCTATCTCAGATATTCCCGGCATCGGTATTGAATCCGTTACGGCAAAATTAACAAACAGTCTCGTAACCGATAGGAATATTGCGTTGAAACAGACCGGCTCTACTATTGAATCACAGACTCCGTTAAATTTAGCGGAAGGGGCAAATACGGTTACATTCATCTGTAAAGATAAATTGGGTAACGAAAAGACGACTATCGTACATTGTTCGTTTGATCAGGCTCCTCCGGTTCTTTCGAATATCACGATTAATGGTAAATCCAGTGAAAAGGTTTGGATCGGTGTCGATTCTTCTCATAATATAAAACCGATTAAGATAAAAGGAACCGTAAAAGATTCCAACAAAATGAAAACGGTAAGGATTACCGTAACCAAGCCGGGGCACGGCTCTTCGTGGCCAGGATACTCTCTGATCCCGCTGTACTATGCAGATAATGCGGAACATTCATGGGAGCAAGACTTGGTTGTGAGCGCCATTCCCAATACTCCCGGACGATATGTTGTTACGATTACTGCGGAGGACGCTGCGGGTTTGACTACCAGCGAATCATGCAGCTTTGAAATTGATGCCGAGAAGCCGGAGGTTAGTTTTACCGCTCCGGCTACTGGTGTGAAAGTCAATAAAACGGTTACTATTTCGGGTAAGGCCTCTGATACACAAGAGCTGAAATCCGTTAAAATTGTAAACGTTGTCGGCAGTACCGAAAGTGAATTAGCCGGTGTTTCCGATAGTTCGGGGGTTGATCCGGCCGATTCTGAGACTGCCGGCAACAAAGCTCTTTTTAAGGGAACAAAAGCGTATAACTGGCACTTTACCCTTGATACGGAGCAGTATACCGATAACACTGAGCTGAAACTGAAAGCGATTGCCACAGATGCGGTAGGAAACACAAAAGAAGAACCATTTACCGTTAACGTTGATCAGAATAGTGATAGGCCGGTGGTTACGGTAACGAGTTTTAGCAAAATTGAAGAGAGTAAGGCAAACCTTGTCGGTACACGAACCCTTACTGGAAAGGTAGAAGATGATGATGGCCCAATCAATGCATCAAATATAAAAATACGGGTCAGTCCTAAAGCAAGTCCTTCCGGCTCTTTTGAGCCTGTTACGGTCTCAAACGGCGTATGGACGTATACCATTCCTGCAGAGAAACCGGACGGAGCCTATCAGCTTGATTTTGAGGTAAAAGATTCGGTTGGAACCGATTTTAAAACGCTTGGGGCAACCCCGCTTGGCCGTCCGTATGTGATGGGCTATGAGGATAGCCTATCCACTGCGAAGGATCAGAACATCGCATTCAGATTAGATACCGTTCAGCCTGAATTTAAAACAGGCGGTGCAGCATTTGTGTTGGGTTCTGTATTTAGCGGTAGCGGTACGGCGATTACTCCGAATACGGTTATCGGAAACAATGTCAGCCGGCACGCTTCTTTTAGAGTGTTTGTAAAGGACGCTTCCGGTATCAAAGAGGTAAAGCTTACCCTGAATAATGGGGCTGCGGTAACGGGGACACACACATCCGCCTCCGATGCAGACGGATATGAAGCGTGGGACTTTACCAATGTTCAGCTGGTAGAGGGAACCGTGCCGCTTGCAATAACAGCAACCGATAAGGCAAACTTCGAGAAGACATGGCAAGAAACCATTATCTCGGACTTCACTCCTCCAACGGTAAGTGTGGAAGCCTCCGGTCTTGCTACTGTGTATTACCGGAATGCCGATATTATCGGGCAGGTAGCTGAAAGCGGCAGTGGTGTATCGGGGATTGATGTTGCTACTATTGAGTATAAGATAGGCAATGCAGGCTGGTTTTCCGAGAAGCATGTAGCAAGTGACAGTACGGAGCTCAGTAAGTTTGAACGGTCGGCTGCTTCATGGAAGGTAAGCATTGCCGATGTTGCAAAGTACAAGGACGGATACGGAGCCGTGCCGCCGAGCGGAGCGAATAATAAAATTCATACGATTGATCTTCAGATTAAGGTGAAAGATAAGGCTGGAAACGAGAAACTCTCCGATGTATATCAGGTAAAGTTTGACCCGACCGGTTCTACGCCGATACTGGAACTCATTACGCCTGATGCGAACGCTACCTTAGGAACCTCCGTTTCTGTGAGCGGACTCGCCCGGACAGCGCGGCCAGAAGCGTCTCAGCCTGTGAAAAAAATTGAGTTACAGCTGAGCCAAACTAACGCTTTCGGCACCACATGGATGCTGAACGGTCATGATTACGGAAACGGCTTTGTCATCCTTACTAGCACGAGCAGTACTGGATATAATTATTGGCAGAAGACGCTTGAACAGGCTGTTATTACAAATATATTGGGCAGCGCAGCTAAAAAAGACGTATGGCTCCGTGTCAGAGGAATCAGCGCCGATGGTTCAATCGGCGATTGGACTGAAGGGCGAAAATGCACCATTAGTAAAGACGTTGCAGAGTTCTCTTCGATCCAGCTTGCAGTTAGCAGTACCGATCCCTCGCCTGAGCCGTATGTGCCCAACGGAACGTGGATAAAAGGCGATACGTATGTGATCAAAGGGTCTGTTACGCACTCCACCGGTATAAAAACAATAGAGGCGAAAACCGAGAACGCAAGCAGTTCGGTACAGTCTTTAGACACCTCAAATAGCAGCGGATGGTTTACGGCGCGTACCGACGGAACGGGGTATGATTTTGCAATCTCGGTTAAGACGTCTCATTATGCGCAAAAATCCGGTTCGATTGAATTCGATATTATTGCAGAGGACAATAGAACCGGTGGGCAGTCGATAAAGGTGCGTACGCAAGTCCGGCTTAAATACGATAATTCGGTTCCGGTCGTTGCAATCGGGACTCCGGTCATCAAGGGTGATAATACGCACTTTGCATCAGGTACCTTTACACCGCAAACTACGCTGGATCCTGCTAAAAAGAATCTGTACCGTGTTATAGCTAACAATAATATCTATACGGTCAATGCAATTACCGTTAGTTCCGTAACCTTGTCACCTAATGATCTTACAGGGTCTTTTGACTATGCTATTGTCGAGCAGCCCAAAATTCTGCAAGATTCAAGTTGTCAAATAGAAGGAAGCGGCGAAGATTCTGGCTCTCATATCCAAAAGGTTAAAATAGAGCTTACAGTGAACGGTCAATCGCAATCGGTAATGTTGAATGCATCCGATTCCTCCCGTCCGATTGAATCCTTGCGGAATGATCTTTCGAGCTTTAAGGGCTCTCTTGATACGACGCAGGTGCCGAACGGGCAGGGAACCTTGAAGGTAACCGCATATGACGGTGCAAATAATGAAATTTCCGATCAGATTACTACCATACAGGTAAAGAACAATCCGCTTACCGTATCGAAGTTGACATTCCGGACCGATTTGGATGGAAACGGCACCTATGATACGGCTTTCGGTTCGGATGAAACGCATGTTGCTTCTCTGACGGGATCCGGCAACGGGTTAAATGCCGACCAGGACTTTAGAGGGGCGGTGAATGTTGCTGCAGCCTTTACCTATAAGGATAATACTAAATCCGAGCTGGAAGTAGAATTGGTGGGCGGGTATAACTCTAAGCGATACCTCGTTTTATACAAAGATTCCGTGGCAGATAGTAATTTGATTAAAGCAATAGGCATTAAGCCCACGGAGACATCGGGTACCGCTGTAACCGGTAATACACAGACGTTCGATTTAAAAGACTTACTCGACAATATAGGGGATGGAGAGAGCCGTAAGCTTATTCTCCGTGCTTATGACGAATCGGTCGGCGGTCTTTGGTATGCCGAAACGGACATAACCGTCAAGGTCGCACATGCAGACAGTCAGAATCCGTCCGGCGTTATCGCTCCGTTCTTCTATAATGCGGATAAAACAAAGCTTGAAAGCGATGCGGACTTTAAACTGACCAGCGTAAAGTACGATGCTGCGAAAAAAGAGGCGCTCGGCCATATCGAAATTGAGCCGATTAGCGTCCTTGGTACTACGCATCAGTATCCGTGTGTTTCCGGTACCGTTATACTGCGCGGTATTGCGTATGATAATGTGCGTATTAAGGAATTAAAACTTAGCGGCGCCGGTATTAATGTTTCTAACACTACTACAAACGGTAATTGGAATACGTCAAGCGCTTTAAAAGTAGTGAAGAACAGTTACAGCAGAACCGGACACTATGTCGAATGGGAATACGAATGGGCTACCGGTACACCGGCCTTTAATCAAACCGTTACGCTGACGGTCAAGGATTCTTCAAACCTGACGAACAGCGGCGGTAATGATCCTGATACAAAAACCGGTACACGGGATTCGAGCGATAACCGTGCGTTGACGCTTGCGTCCGGACAGAAGGCAGAAAAGTATCAATTCTTGCGCTTCTTTGAAGGAGAAAAGTCGTATTTGGTACAGATTTCCGATGTAGATGCGAGCGGTACAAAAGTAAAGTGGACAAATGTGGACGTTCCGATTGCTATGAAAGAATATAAGCTTTATGACCATACTTCGAATATTGCAAATTTGACCGTCAATGTGGTGCCGTATATTAGCCGCATTACCACTGAGCTTTCAAAACTCGGCGGTAATGATCCTGATCTCTATGCACGTACCGCACTGGGACGTTATTCCGTTAGAGACGGCGAAACGATTGAACTGCATGGGTTCAATTTGGCGGGCGCAGCATATACTGTAGGAGGAGTGACTGTTCCATCCGCAAATGTTACCGGAACCGCATCTCAGTGGACTTTGACTCTTCCTCCGTTGAGTACTACCAATTCCGGCGCAAAAAGCGGCAAGCTGGAAGCTACGGTTGGTGGTATTGAGGCAATCAACAACAAGAACAACAACGACAAGCCGTATAACAAGGGATCAAAAACCGCAAACAACGATAAGCTGACCGATGATGTGGAGCTGGATGTGTGGCTGTTTAACTCTGAAGCGGTAAAATCACAGGATAGTTCCGTTACATACCCGATGATGAAGATACATCCTGATGCTGAAAGTAACGGTAGAATAGGTTTTGCCTTTGCAAATGGTACCTCATGGTTCAGCATGGCAAGTAGCACGACAAGTTATACCATTTTCCAAAAAAACTGGGACTTATATCAGAATGTCGGATTTGCGTACGGTCCTGATGGTACAAGCTATGGAATTGCTTCCGGTACTGACGTAAATACCAGTAATAACCCTGACACGTGTAGTCTTGTAACTTTTTTTAAAGGAAACCCCAGTGGAAGCTATAATAATACTGGTGCAAATTATGCTGGTTCTGGAGGTATAGCTTTTGAAAGTATCGGTCTTGGCGATGGTAAGATAAATAAAAACCGTATTCAGTCTCCTGCTATAGCGGTTGGTAAAGCTGTTTACATAGCTTATTATGATTTATTGACTAAACAATTGAGGTTTAGAACTGAAGATCAGATTAAACCGATAGAAGGAACACTTGGACAGCCGAAAGATTCAAAGCCTGAAAACTATCATAAGGTGGTAAGCGGAAACACACCATTCGTGACTTTAGGGGTAGTATCTGCTTTTGATACAGCAGGAACTGCGACAAGTGATACTGCTGTGGTTCTTGCCTATTATGATGCTTCTGCGAGAAAACTGAAACTGAAGTATAATACCACGCCGGGAACCCTATCCGGTTGGACTGATAATACTAACGTTGATTTTTCGGGCGGACAGGATGTGCAGTTGGCCGTTGATAGAAAAGGCGGGATTCACATGGCTTATACAACGAGTTCCGGCGACTTGGCTTATGCTTATTCAACTTCTTATAATGGCGCTTTTACCGAATATATTGTTGATTCGTATTCGCTTACGGGCAGCCGTCTTACTATTGATATTGCAAACGATACAAACGGTAAGCCTATCCCTTATATAGGGTACTTTATGCAGGGTGCTTCGGTTCCGAAACTGGCGTATTTAAAAGACGGGGCCGTATTGGATGTAGGGGCTGAAAACGATTACTATACCGGTAAGTGGGAGGTGTCTGTTGTTCCAACTCCTAAAGGATATGATACCTATGCAGCCGGTAATAAGGTTAATGTCGGTGTCTGGAAGAAGAAAACGGATGGCAAGTTGACTAACAGTAAAAAAGTAACTTCTGCATCCACAATATCATCGGGAAATATCTATGGCAACGGTACTTCAAATCCCGTATTGGGCTATGTTATTGGAGAAGGAACGATCGAAACTGCGCAGAAGAAGTAAAGAGAATAGACCAAAGGCAGTCGCTCCGAATGCGAGGCGACTGTTAATGGTAATGTATTGATCGGTGAATGAGGCCGGTATGAGCGCCTTTTGTGGTTAATAATTATTTCTGTGAATTATGGCGTTTTTTCCAGCCATTTTGCTATCTATGTTGCATATATAAGAGTTATATATGCAACATGGAGGAAAATGTTATGCAGAACTACAACCGCCGATATAAAGATTCTGTCTTTGTCGATTTTTTCAGTAACGACAAAACCGCAAAAAGTAATTTTTTGGCGTTATATAATGCCTTGCACGACACAGATTACCGATCGACAGATATTTTGAAAAATATACGGTTGAAACAAGTGCTATATATGAGCTTTGCCAACGACGTATCGTATCTTGTTGATAATAAGATTATTGTGCTGGCAGAGCATCAGTCTACAGTAAATCCGAACATGCCTATCAGATGTCTTGAATATATTGCACGTTTGTATGAGCAATTATATGAATCAAAGGAAAAGTATAGCCGTAAACAGTTAACTATTCCGACACCTGAATTTTATGTCTTTTATAATGGAAAAGAACCATACAGCGGCGATTCACGTTTAAGACTGTCTGATTCATTTATCAATACACATATTGAATATGCGCTTGAATTATCTGTAAAAGTCATTAATATTAATTATGATAAAGGCCATGTAATAATTGTGCGCTGTGAACCATTGAGACAATATAGCCGATTTGTTGATACGGTGCGCAGACATATTGCAATAGATAGGGAACATGGATTTGAAAAGGCAATTAAGGACTGTATTAAAAACAATATACTGAGGGAATATTTACAAAGGAAATCGAAGGAGGTTCTGAATATGCTCATAGGCGAATATGATTATGATACTGACATAGCGGTACAGCGGGAAGAAAGTTTTGGCCTAGGACTGGAGCGCGGTCTTGCCGAAGGTTCCCGCCAAGCAAATCTTGAAACGGCGCGGCGTATGAAACAAGCCAATTGTGAAATACCGTTTATCGAAAAAATAACCGGATTGAGTAAAGCAGAGGTAGAAGCGGTAAAGTAAAGAGAATAGACCAAAGGCAGCCGCCTCGGATGCGAGGCGACTGTTAATGGTAATGTATTGATCGGTGAATGAGCGCGAAGTAATTCTCTTTACTGATGAGCCGTATTTAAAAAGATTCAAGATTTTAAAAACGCTTGCATAAAGCGCCGGAACGGCATACAATATCCGTTATGCTTGACTATCGATTTATCAAAAATAATGTGGAAGCGGTGAAACGGAATATCGTCAACCGCGCGATGCATGCCGATGCGGAGGCTGCCGTCCGTCTCTTTGATGAGCGGACTGAGATGGTAACCGCGCTGCAGGGGCTTCAGGCGAAGCGGAATGAAAATTCCCTTGCGATGAAAAAAGCGAAGGATGCGGCGGAACGAACCGTATTAATAGAAACGGGCAAGGCGATTAAAGCCGAAATAGCGGCGGCTGAAGCAGCGTTAAAGGAAAAAGAAGCGGCACTTGACGCGGCGATGATGCAGATACCGAATATGGCGCACCCCGACGCGCCTATCGGCAAGGAAGATACGGAGAACTGCGAAGTAAAGCGGGTCGGCGAAATACCTCAGTTCGATTTTGAACCGAAAGATCACGTACAGCTTGCCGAAGCGCTCGACTTAATCGATTTTGATGCGGCGACCAAGGTTTCCGGTGTAAAATTCTACTATCTTAAAAACGAAGCGGTTTTTTTGGAACAGGCATTGGTACTGTACGGTCTGAATATTATGCGTAAACACGGTTTTACCCCGTTTATCACGCCCGATGTTGCAAAGGAAGAAATTCTGCGGGGCATCGGCTTTAATCCGCGGGGAAGTGAATCCAACGTGTATACAATCGAAGAAGAAGGAACCTGTTTGGTTGCTACCGCGGAAATCACGCTCGGCGGCTATCATTCGGACGAAATACTTGAAAAAGCAAAACTGCCGCTGATGTACTGCGGCCTTTCACACTGTTTCCGGCGCGAGGCTGGAGCGGCGGGACAGTTTTCCAAAGGGCTCTACCGCGTGCACCAGTTTACCAAGCTGGAGATGTTCGTGTACTGCACCCCTGAGGAATCCGATGCGATTCACGAAAAACTTCGCCTTATAGAAGAAGAAATCTTTACGGGCCTGGGTATTGCGTTCCGCGTTGTCGACACCTGCACCGGAGACCTCGGCGCTCCGGCCTACCGTAAGTGGGATTTGGAGGCATGGATGCCCGGCCGTAACGGCGGAGAATGGGGCGAAGTTACCTCCACCTCCAATTGTACCGACTATCAGGCGCGCCGGTTGAATGTCCGCTTTAAGGATGATGACGGCAAGAACAAGTACGTGCACATGCTCAACGGTACCGCCATCGCCGTTTCCCGCGCCTTGGTCGCTATTATGGAAAATTATCAGCAGAAAGACGGCAGCATCAAAATCCCGCCTGTGCTGGTTCCGTATTGCGGATTTGATGTTATCAAACGGCCATAGGGTTGTCGAAAGAGACTCGTGCGGTATACTTGCATAAGCCTCTTATTTCCTATATACTTTACACTAAAATTTTTATTGAGCTTCTGGAGTATTTTATGAGCGGAATAAGTATCGCATTATTGGTATTTTTTATTATCGCGGCTATATTGATTGTCGGTTTGGTATTGTTGCAGAACGAAGAAGGGGACAGCTTAGGCGGCCTGTTTTCCGGCGGATCGAATTCCGCATTCGGGTCCCGTTCCGGTAATATCTTAACAAAAACGACCTATACCTTGATAACATTTTTCTTCATTGTGACATTTTTCCTTGCATGGCTGAATAAGAGTCCCGGGGATTCGGGATTGCAGCAGGATGCACAGATCCAGCAGGCGGAAACGGCGACCGAATGGTGGAACGAGACTTCAGCCAATACGGAAACTGCTCCAGGAACGGATGAAAAGACTTCGGAAACTTCAGAAGGAGCTGCTGATAACACATCTCATTAGTATGAGTATTGTATGTAATAATAGATTTGATAAAATATATATCAAAGGAAGTTGTAGCGAATTTGATAGATGGCTATTTCACTTTAACGTTGTTCCTTTAGACATAGGAGTAAAGCGGATATGAAATATTTTATTGCATTCGTTAGCATCCTGTTTTATACGGCCGGTTTTGTTTTTTCTACCGATTTATCAACACTGACGTTTTATACGGAACCGGCTCTTTTTCCCTTCAATACCGTTGTCGGAGTTGCTGAGGATAGCCACGATTGTCTGTACTTTGCCACTCAATCGGGGCTTATCAAGTATAACGATGTGTCTTTTGAAAAATATGAACATATCCCTTTTGACCGCTCAAGTATCCAGTCCAGTCAAATTCAGACGCTCTATATGGATCATGATGATGTGCTGTGGCTGGGAACCTATAACGGATTGGAACGTTTCGATTTAAAAACGGGAACGATCACTCATTATTCAATCGGAACCGATATTATTTCGTCCGTGTTCCGCGATTCACGGCAACGGTTGTGGGTCGGCACTTTTACGGGCTTATATCTTTGTACCGATAGCGATTGCCAACATGCTATCGGTTTTCATACTCATCAAACGTCATCCTTTATCGGTAATGAAGTGATCCATTCGATGAGCGAAGATTCCCGCGGAACTATTTACGCTGCAACCGATGACGGCGTATGGCAGTACAATGAAGAGAGCGGATCGTTTGAACGCTGTCGGCTCGTTCCCAAAGGGGCTCCAGGTTCAAAGGGGCCTGTGTACCATTTTATCGAAGATTCCGGCTTTTACTGGCTGTCCGCATGGGGAAAGGGGCTTGTTCGCATCGATCCTGCCCATAATGGGTATGAAGTCCATTCGCTGCCCGACGGCCGAATTTATTCGCTCTATAATAATTTCATCTCTACCGATTATATTGCCGCGGGGACAAAAAGCGGCGGGATATATGTGCTGAATAAAAAGACGAAAAAGGTCGTTTCCTATCAGGCTAATCATAGTTTTGAAGGAACGCTGACCAATAATGTGATCTATTCGCTGTTTATTAGCAAATACAATATGCTGTTTGTCGGAACGGCCGATATGCTGAATATTGCCGATTTAAACCGGATTTCGGGAGATATTGCCGTACCGCTTTCAAATGATACCCTAGGGGAGCAACAAAGGGCGTTGTCGGAGCTTGACAGCGCTATTTCCTGTCTGAGTGCAAGCCGGAATTATATCTGGGGCGCTGCAAATAATATCCTGATTCGGTATGATTTGGAAAAAATGCATTCGGATGAATTTCCGCTGAGGTTCGGCTCTCACGATACAAACGGTGTGCGTATCTATGCGGTGAACGTGATCAGCGATACTGAGTTGTGGGTTGGCAGTAATAAAGGCTTATTTCTTTTTAATGCCGAAATGGGTTCGTTCGCGCCCGTCTCTTCTTATAATGATTACATCGGCGAACCGCCGGGTCTGACGATCCGGGCGCTGTATCAAGATACGGATAAAACCCTTTGGATTGGAACCTATGGGGCGGGGCTTATTCATTTTTCTCCGGCGGAGGGCATTCTTGAGCACTATAAGGCTTCCGATGATCCGGGATCATTAAATGATAATATTGTCTTTTTTGTGAAACGCGATGGATTTGGCACTCTATGGATCAATACGAATAAGGGGTTGTGTCGACTTATGCGCGATTCCGACCGTTTTGTGTCCTACCGCTACGATGTAGACCGTCCGTCGGGTATCCCTTCAAACAGCATCAATTCATTTTGTGAGGATCCGAAAGGCTATTTATGGTTCGGAACGGCGGACAGCGGAATTTGCCGGTTTGATCCTGCGACGGAAGTGTTCCGTACATACACCAAAGATAACGGCTTATCTTCCAATCAAATTATCGGAATCACCGATGCCGATGACGGTTTTTTATGGATTTTAACGCCGAAATACTTGAATCTTTTTAATATCGAACATGGTACCGCCCAGGCCTATAACATTGCGGATATTCAGCAGTACGGCTATTTTTCGTGTCCGCCGCTCGGGCTAAAAGGCAAGGGGCTCTTTTTCCTGGGTACCGATCAAGGTATCTTTAAAATCTCACAGGAAAAATTGTACACATTCCGGCTTCAGTTTGCGCCGATTAAAATACGCGCGATGCAGGTTGACGGACAAGATATCAATTTATATACAACAAAAAGGCCGCTTTCATTCAGCCGGTCTGCAAATGATTTGAAAATTTCCTTTGCTGCTCCCTATTCTTCGCGCCGTAAAAAGCCGGTGTGTGCATACAAACTGATCGGCTACGATAAAGATTGGATTATCGCAACGGATAGGGATTATGTGCGCTATATCAATCTGCCTGCCGGTTCATATACGTTTGCCGTTAAGAATGCCGCCGAAGCGCATGATACGATACATGACACTCTTTCTTTTACGATACGTCCGAGTTTTCTTGTTTCTCCGGTGATGATGTGGTTTTATATCCTGCTGGCCGGATTGATTGTTTTTCTAATCTATAAAATTCATAAACTTTATTGGCTGCAGCGTTACGCGAATTTGCTTGAAGAAAAACAACTTGTGCTCATACAGGATAATTTTACCCTCAAAGAGCTTTCGATGCTCGATCATCTAACCGGGATAGGAAACCGGCGTTATATCGATACAATCGGCGGAAAGATATGGCGTATGGCGATGGAACATAAAATGTCGATAGCGGTGATGATGTTTGACATTGACTTTTTTAAGAAATACAATGACCGTTTCGGGCACCAAGCGGGCGATGAATTGTTGCGATTGATCGGAGCCGATTTAAAAAAGCGGATCCGTACGGAGACCGATTTAATCGGGCGGTACGGCGGCGAAGAGTTTTTAGTCGTCATGTATAACGTCCTTTCCGACAAGGCGCTGCATATTGCGGAAGGTATCCGGAAAGCGATTGCAACACTGCATGAACGCTACCCGAACGAGATGGTTGGACAGACGACAATCAGTATCGGCGTTTTCTGCGATATACCATCCGATGCCGCTCCGTTTGTGAAGATGATTCATAAGGCGGATTGTGCGCTGTACCGCGCCAAGCAAAGCGGGCGTAATCAGGTCGTCTTCTACGATACCACTATGGACAAGATTGATAAGGAGCAGTAAGTGCTGAACACTATGCGGAATATCGGCATTATGGCGCATATTGATGCCGGAAAGACAACGACAACGGAACGAATCCTTTTTTATACCGGGAAAATTCATCGTATTGGTGAAATTGACGATGGTGCGGCTGCGATGGATTGGATGCAGCAGGAACAAGACCGGGGAATCACTATTCAGAGCGCCGCGACGACGACCTATTGGCGAGGTCATCAAATCAATATTATCGATACGCCGGGACATGTTGACTTTACCGCTGAGGTTGAGCGGTCGCTGCGGGTTCTGGATGGAGCGGTTGCCGTGCTCTGCGCAGTCGGCGGAGTGCAGCCGCAAACCGAGACTGTGTGGCGGCAGGCGGATCACTATCATGTGCCGCGCATTTGCTTTGTCAATAAGATGGATCGAATCGGCGCCGATTTTTTTGCCGCAATGGAAGATGTTCGGCAAAAGTTTGAATGCGCGGTGATGCCGGTAGAAATCCCTATCGGCAGTGCGGAAAGCTTTGAAGGCGTCATCGATCTTATTACAATGGAAGAAATCCGCTGGGATGCGGAAAGCGAAGGGGAAAAGTTCACCCGCACGCCGCTTTCGGACGCATACCGTGCCGAAGCGGAAGAATACCGTGAAAAGATGCTTGATGTGGTGTCGGCGTATTCCGATACGGTTACAGATTTGATGCTTGAAGGAGAACCTATTCCGCCGGAGCTGATTAAAAAAGAGATCAGAGCGGCAGTGCTCAAGCGTAATTACATTCCTTTTTTGTGCGGTGCATCACGGCGCAATATCGGCATTCAGCCGCTCATTGATGCGATTGTAGACTATCTACCCGCTCCCGATGAGGTCGCGCCTGCCGAAGGGATGCAGATAAAAAAAGAGACGCCGGTTTCAATTCCTTGTAAGCCGGACGGGGTTCCGCTTGGGCTGGTGTTTAAAATCCAATACGACCGTGAAGCCGGTGCACTCTGCTATGTCCGCATGTATTCCGGAAAAGTGAAGGCAGGCGATCAAGTATACAATGTCGGAAAGAAAAAGCGGGAGCGGGTTGGCCGTATCTTACGGATGCATTCCAATAAATCGGAACCGATGGATAGCGTAGAGGCGGGCGATATAGCCGTCTTTGTCGGGTTGAAGCTTGCACAGACGGGCGACACGCTCGGCAGCGAGGGCATGCCCGTCTTGCTTGAATCGATGCAGTTTCCCGAACCGGTTATCTCCGTTGCCATTGAACCTAAGAGCCTTTCCGAAAGCGATAAGCTCAAGGATACGCTTGCCATTCTCTCGCGGGAAGACCCGACGTTTACAAGCCGTGAAGATTCGGAGACGGGACAGTTGATTATCTCTGGGATGGGCGAGCTGCATTTGGATGTGTTAACAACCCGGATGCTGCAGGACTTTAAGGTGGAAGCCCGTATCGGCAAGCCTCAGGTAACGTACCGCGAATCGGTTACGCAGACGGCAGAACATACCGAGCGGTTCAGCAAGGTACTCGCCGGAAAAGAGCAGACCGCCTTGTTGACGTTGAGGGTTGAACCGCTTGAGCGCGGCGCAGGGAATAGCTTTAAAAATGCGGTTAAGGTTGCGACCGGCGGAACGACGCAGACGCATGCGTTGCCGGAATCGATCATTGATGCGGTGGAACATGCCATTACCGGCGCCTTTAGCTCCGGTATTCAGTACGGATATCCGTGTGTCGATATCGGGGTTACGCTGATTGACGCTGAATATGATGAGCTAACTGCAACACCCTTTGCTTTTGAAGCCGCCGCCGCGATGGGCTTTGATGAAGCGTGCCGTAAAGCTGCACCGGAGCTGCTTGAACCGGTAATGAATGTCGATATCCTCTGTCCAAAAGAATTTGTCGGCGATGCCATGAGTCAAATGACGCAGCGCGGCGGCATGGTACTCGGCATGGATTCCAAGCCGAGTATCGATGTGGTGCATGCACAGGCTCCGATGGCAAAGCTATTCGGCTTTTCGACTGATTTACGCTCCGTTACACAGGGGCGCGCGTCTTTTACCATGAGCTTCAGTCATTTTGAAATTAAAAAAGGCGGCCTCGGTTACTAGACCGGAAGCGCGTAGGGGAGTGCTTCTCCCTTATCCGCCTTGCATAGTCCTTTCGAGAAAAGCCGTATGTACGCTTTTCCCGCTGATACAGGGTATTCGTATCGGAAAAGCGGGTGCCCTGTGTATGGATAGTCGGCTTTCATTTTGAAACACCTGCTTACTCAAGGTGCAAATCCGTTTATGGTACCTTGTTCTAACAGCAGCAATTGTATCTTTTTATCAAGCCCAGCAGCGTAGCCGGTTAAGCTGCCGTTCTTTCCTATAACCCGATGACACGGTACGATAATCGAAATTTCGTTATGGCCGACCGCACCTCCGATTGCCTGCGCGGACATCCGGGAAAGGCCTCTTTGGGCGGCTATTCGTTTCGCAAGCGCACCGTAGGTAGTCGTCTGTCCATACGGAATTGTGCAGAGCATGCGCCATACCTCATTTTGAAAGTCCGTTCCATTAAACTGGAGCGGTACGGTAAAATCGGGCTCTTTGCCGGAAAAATATATGTCAAGCCAATGTTTTGTTTGCTGTAAAAAGGGCGTTTCTTTTTCTTCATACTGCCTTTCAAGATAATGTGCAAAATATTTCTCGCCGTCAAACCACACGCCGGTTAGACCGACGCTATCCGCTGCCAGCAGCATCCTGCCTAGCGGTGAATCATACCATTGCGTATAGGTCATAGTTGATTCATCCTCCATATTGAAAATAGTAATATCGAAAAAGAAGTTATGCCCTATCACGAGTGCTATCGGATTTTATAGCGGAGGCTCTGTAAGAAAATTTCTTTTGTGTCCAATGATAAAAGGCTTGACACACAGAGCCGTGCTATGATACTATATCAGCGTTTTTGGGACTATAGCTCAGCTGGATAGAGCGTCAGATTCCGGATCTGAAGGCCGACGGTTCGAACCCGCCTAGTCTCATATCTCTTTTTATTAAAGTTTTCGCGTATTCCTTTTGATTTTCTATCTTCCATATAATTTTGTAATCTGTGCAAGTTCATCGGCTGTATCCGTTAAATGATGGAACTGCTGTTGAGTAAGCTTAAATTCCCAATTACCATCGGCACGTCCGGGTACGTTGATGCGCGATTCGCTTCCTAAAAAGAGTATATCCTGCGCCTGGTAAATAACCGTATCGGCAATTGAAGCGGCCATCGCTTTAATCAGCGCAAACGGAAGCTGCGGTTCCGACTCATCCGCGTCGATGTGCAAATAATCAAAACAGAAGGCTCGTTCTTCCTCCGTGCGCTGCGAAAGCCATACCGAAAATGGATCATTATCGTGAATGCCGAAATACATCACCGTTGCGGCATCGTAATGGTGCGGTGTGTGTTCGTTTGCCTGATACGGATTGAGCCCGCTCTGCAAAATACGCATACTGGGATACCCGAATGAACGGCGCAAATCGAACACCTCTTTGGTGATGTAGCCGAGGTCTTCTGCAATAATCCGGAGTTCCGGCAATTCACGCTGTACCTGTGCAAACAGCCGCGCACCTCCGGCAGGTTCCCATGAACCGTCCCTGGCTGAGCTGCCGAACGGAATACGCCAGTAGCTTTCGTAGCCTCTAAAGTGATCAAGCCGCAGCACATCATAGAAGTCCGCCTGTCGCTGAAACCGGCGGAGCATCCAGTCAAAGCCGGTGCTATCAAGGTACTGCCAGTTATAAACCGGCGTTCCCCATACCTGGCCAAGATCATCGGGAATATCGAAATCGGCAGGCGGACAGCCGCCGACAAAGTCCAGCGAACCATCGCCGTTTATGCAAAACACTTCGGGATGCGCCCATACGTCGGCGCTATCGTGCGCGCAGTAGATCGGAATATCGCCGATAATTGCTATTCCGGCCTTTCCGGCATATCGTTTGAGCGCGTCCCATTGCTGCTGAAAGATGTATTGCAAAAATACGGTAAAAGAAAACTGTTCTTGCAGCGCATCCCGCGCAGCCGTTAAGGCCTGCGGATCACGGCGGCGTACGTCTTCGGGCCATTGATACCATGCGCTATCCCCATAGACGGTACGAATGGCGGAAAAAAGCGCATAGTCTTCAAGCCAGTCTGCTTGTTCCGCCAAAAATGCATGTAAGCAGTCCGTATGCGCCGCATGGGCAATAAAGCGTCGGTACGCTTTTTTGAGCAGCGGCAGCCGGTTCCGATACAACGCGCCGTAGTCGATACCGGAAGCAGCGTGCAGGTCTGCACGGTCTTCCGCACTTTCGGCGTCAACCTCCGCTTGAGTAAGCAAACCGTCCGTTACCAGTATATCCAAGTCGATAAAATAGGGATTTCCTGCAAAAGAGGACATACTGGAATACGGCGAATTTCCGTAGCCGGTCGGCCCCAGCGGTAACATCTGCCAGTATTTTTGGCGCGCCTTTTTTAAAAAATCGATAAACGCATAAGCCGGAGCTCCGATTGACCCGATCGTGTGCACCGATGGAAGCGAAAAAAGCGGCAGCAGTATGCCGCTTGCCCGGTTGGTATGTAATTCTTTATAGTCGTAACGGGGATCGATCATCTATTCACCGAATTTCTTAAAATAGCTTTGAATAAAAACAATCGGCGTCCCTTTATCGCCGCTGCCGGATGTAAGATCGCACAGCGATCCGATCAAATCGGTCAGTTGACGCGGCGTTGTACCTTCGGCCTCTCCTTGGTCGATCTGTACGGAGCGGGCATTCTTTTTATGGCTGCCGATGTAATCGACCATCGCCCGGTACTGTTCCTCAGGCGGCATATCTTTAAAGGCATTGTCCGCAAGGTATTTCAACTTTACTTCATGCGGTGTACCGGATAGCCCCTGCGTAAATCCCGGAGATACCACCGGATCGGCCAGCTCCCAAATCTTTCCCGCAGGGTCTTTAAACGCTCCGTCGCCGTATACCATCACTTCAACCGTTTTCCCGGTTTTTTCTTTCAGCATGTCCTGAATTTTTTCAACCAGCGGCTGACAGTCATTCGGAAAGAGCTTAACCGACTGTTCCGTTGCTTTATTGGAACCGAGCAGCCCATATCGGCTGTTGTATCCGCTGCCGTCTATCGGCTCGGAAAGAATATCATCGAGCCCGTACACGCGGAGCGCACCGTGTTTTTTAAGCCGTTCTTTTGTCTGCTCGCGCGTATGAATATCGCATGCAAGCGCATACTTCGTCGCGGACAGTACGGCGCACGGATCATTCGCCAATATAATAGAAGATTTCGGATTATATTTTTTGATAATTGAATCGTAAAAGGCGATATAGTCGATGCCGGTAAACGGATGTTGATAAGAGCCGAACTTACGGATAAACTCGTCGGCAGGAAAAGAATCCGCCCACGGATTAACCGATTCATCCGAAGCAGCATAAGGCGCCATCAGCCTGTTACCCACTTCGTCGGAGGGATAGCTCAATACCAAGGTCAAGCGGTTCCCCGCCTGCGCGATCCCCTCCAAGCAAATCGCAAACCGATTGCGGCTCAAGATGGGAAACACTAATCCGATATGTTCCGTCCCGAATTTTCGCCGTATATCGGCAGCAATCTGAGCGGTCGAGGCATAATTTCCTTGTGCCCGCGCAACAATTGACTCCGTAAGCGCAAGAATGTCTTGATCCTGAATGGAAAATCCTTCCGTCTGAGCCGCAGACAGGAGCGTATCAACCGCGATTGCGGCAATGTCGTCTCCCGCATGAATGATAGGCGCTATCAGCCCCCGCGAAACCGTACCGACTTTTTGAGCCATATTCTCTCCTTTTACGATTTTAATTGAGCAGCAGCCGTTTCCGCTTTTTCCCTACTGGAATACAGCTCTACACAGGAACGCTGCAGCCAGCCGCCGGTCAGATGTATCCATAATTCGCTTTTTGCATTGCGTGATACAAATTCCGTTCCTACAACCGCGTAAATTTCTTTTCGCCGGGCATGATTGATAATAATACCGCTCGGCCCCGGACTGTCTTTCAGTGAAATATATGTTTCGACAATGACGGCAAAACGATCCGCTTCGTTTAGCGCGGAATCCTCTGGAAGCGCAACGCTTTCCAGTCCGGCATTCCGTGTACAGGCCGTACAGACAAGAACGCTCACAAGGGATATCGCAGCGATCCGTACAAGCCGTTTCAGCATGGTATTCCGCATCGTTACCGACTGTATATCTTTTTCAAATCGGAAAGAAAGAGTGCATCCGACGGCACCATTTTCAACTCGGACAGTTCATCCAACGAAACCCATTTCAGTTCGGTATGAACGGAAGAAACGCATGTTTGCTGCTCATCAATGAACACTTCGTATGCAAAAAGATCGAATTCCCGCCGTTCATTTTTAAAGTGCTGATGTGCAATGAACCGTCCGACGGAGACATGGACAGCGAGTTCTTCTTCGTATTCGCGGATCAAGGCCTGCTCATGCGTTTCGCCCGCTTCGCATTTACCGCCCGGAAACTCCCAATGGGAACCGACATCTCCGCCGGGCTCCCGTAAGCCGAGCAAAAATCGGCCGTCTTTCCGCACAATGCCTACAACAGATTGCTTCATATCTTATAATTTTATACCGATTCTACAGAAACAACACTTGCGAAAAGAGCAGATGCGTAATACCGGCGAATAAGCAGCAAAAGCCGATAATCTGTTCAAAATCGAGGATACGAGTCATAAACGAGGGCAAAGACATCGTGCTTTCGGTTGCTTGCGTCCAGCGGTCAAAAAAGACCACGCATCCCAAAAGACCGGAAAGCGCAGGGATAATGTCGCCGACAATCGGATAACTTCCGGCAACAGGACTGAGCAGCTTAAATACGGACGCAATCCCTGAAAAAATCAGCAAGACAAGCAAAAATGTCGGTTCCTGCGCAAAAGGGTATTTCACGCTAAAGGCTTCTTTGTCCCGAGCCGAAAGCACCAAAATAATTCCCATAACCAGGTTTGTAGTAACAGACAGATAATAGAATGGCAACATGACGCCCCCTCTCCGTATCTATGGACAACTTACCGAGCGCTTTTCACGCTCGTTCCATAAACACAGATGCTTTTACCATACTACATTTTGAAAAGAAAAGCAATTATACGCAAAAAAGACTGCAGGGATTCAGCTGTGAACGCAAAATAAAAGACAAACCGTTTTATGTGACAGCACGCGTGAAAAAAGAGGCTACCGCCATGGATGGCGGTAGATTCCATGCAGAAGCGATATTTTGGTTTTGCCAAAATTCGCTGTCAAAAGTGTACATGGACGTACACTTTTGACGATACTTTCGCTTTGCTTGCATAAATCTACTGTCAAAAATGTACAAGGGAAGTACATCTTTTGACAGTACTGCATTACGGGCAAATTCACAACCCTCTTTTTCACGCTTTTCTGATATATTTTTCTTCATAGATGAATCCCCTAATCTCCGGATATAGGCTGTTGCAGTGTTGAAAAAAAACGGCTATAATAATCGTTATGATTTTTCCGTTAAAAGAATTGATTGAATTTAAAGGCAATATTTACGAAATAACCTGCGCATCGACGCGCCGTGCCTTTCAGCTCGTTACCATTCAGGATCCTATTCTGGAAGAAAATAATGATAAGGTGGTGTGTACCGCGGCTTCGCAGGTGTTCACCGGTGTGATTGATTATAAAATAGAATATCATCCCGATTATTCCTAATACATCATTTTGATTCGGCCTCTGCCTGTTGCGGTGATTTTCGGGGCGACTGCCTGCGGAAAAACCGCGCTTGCTGCTCGTCTGTTTGCTTCCTCTTCTTTTCCGGTCAGCTCTTCCGTATATTCCGGTGCTCAAGCTCCGTATCATATTCATGATGCATCTGCATTGTCTTTTGAGCAAGGCATTGCTCGTTTTGCCGGTAGGGTAGAAATCATCTCTGCAGATTCGGTACAGGTCTATCGGGGTATGCCGGTCGGTTCCGCGCAGCCGCCTGATGAGCTTGTCAAGGCGCTGCCGCACCATCTGGTCGGTATATGCGACCCGTCCGAGGAATTTTCCGTTGCGGATTTTGTGCGCAGTGCCGATGAGCTTTGCCGGGAGATCGTTGCGCGCGGTCATCTGCCGGTTGTCCTCGGCGGTACGGCGTTTTATGTTAAGCATTTTATGTACGGAATGCCGGTTACCCCACAGGCCGATCCTCTCGTGCGCGAGCAGTTGCAGGAAAAATTGCGGCAGATAGGTGCTGAGGCAATGCATGCCGAACTTGCAAGTTTTGATCCTCCATCGGCGGCAAAAATCCACATCAATGATGCATACCGTATTATTCGTGCGCATGAGGTATATCTTGCATCGGGGCGGCCGCTCAGCTCATTCGAGCTGTCATACCGTTATCGCGAGGGCTTCAGTTTTTGTCCGATCTTTTTGGATCGCCCTCGCGATGAACTGTATCGGCGCATCGAAGCGCGTGTTGATGAAATGTTTGAACAAGGGCTTGAGCAGGAGCTTGTGCGGCTTATTGCGCAAGGGTGCACGGCTGCTCATCCTGCGATGAAAGCAATCGGGTATCGTGAGTTTTTTGAACTTTCTCCCGATGCGCCGGCGGCCGCCTCGCGTGATGCGGTATGCGCGTTGATCAAACGGAATACCAAACGGTATGCAAAACGTCAGCAAACTTTTTTTCAGTCATTTCCGGATGCTTACCGTATCAATATGTCCGATCCTGCCGCTGAACGCCATGCCGCTGAGATACTGCGCGATTTCTATTTTTCATATTTGACAGACGTCGGATTTGAAGATATACTTTAAGATATAGGATAATCTTTTAGGAGGCCTCAATGGCAAAAGTTGAACTGAAAGGTATCGGCAAAATTTACGACGGCGGTGTCCGTGCGGTAGAAAATGCCAATATCACAATTGAAGATCAGGAATTTGTTGTATTCGTCGGACCGTCCGGTTGCGGTAAATCGACAACGCTCCGTATGGTTGCCGGTCTTGAAGAAATCAGCGAAGGCGATCTGTTTATCGACGGTGAACGCATGAATGATGTCCCGCCGAAAGACCGCAATATCGCGATGGTTTTCCAGAACTATGCGCTGTATCCGCACATGACGGTGTATGACAACATGGCGTTCGGATTAAAGATTCGCAAGGTTGATAAACAGGAAATTGAACGCCGCGTGCACGAGGCTGCCCGCATTCTTGATATTGAAAAACTGCTTGATCGTAAGCCTAAGGCGCTTTCAGGCGGTCAGCGTCAGCGTGTTGCCGTAGGACGTGCAATCGTACGTAATCCTAAAGTCTTCTTATTTGATGAGCCGCTGTCAAACTTGGATGCAAAGCTCCGCGTACAGATGCGTGCGGAAATTTCCGACCTGCATAACCGGCTTAAAGCAACGATGATCTATGTTACCCACGATCAGGTAGAAGCAATGACGATGGGCGATAAAATTGTCGTAATGAAGGACGGAAAGGTTCAGCAAATCGGTTCTCCGCTTTATCTGTATAATCACCCGATCAATAAATTTGTCGCAGGCTTTATCGGTTCGCCGCCCATGAACTTCTTGAGCGCCGAGGTTGTTGAAAAAGACGGCGGTATTCTGATTGATGAAGGGTCGTTTGTCCTGCAGCCGACCGAAGATCAGCAGAAGCGCTTACGGAAATATGCCGGAAAGAAAGTGTTCTTTGGTATCCGTCCTGAGGATTTGCAGCTTGTCTCCGAAAGCGATAATGCAAAAAATACGATGCGGCTCAAGATTACTGTTAAAGAACCGCTCGGTGCGGAAACTCACCTGTATTTGGCGTCAAACAATCAGCAGATTATTGCCCGTACATTCAATGCGGTTGAAGCCAATATCGGCGATTCGCTGAATTTTGTCCCGAATATGGAAAAAGCTCGTTTCTTTGACAGTGAAACGGAATTGAATATCTGCGAGGACGTTCAGAAGCAGTAAAACCATATTGCGAGGTACTGACCTTTCGATGAGCGCCGGAACATCTCGTTCGGCGCTTTTTTTATTCGTGCTGATGATAAGATTAAAAATAAAGACTCTGGATATGGTGCTTGCGGTGTTCTCTGGCATTGACCATATCATCAAGAATGGCTGTTTCCTTCTTTAACTCGGAATCCTTCCATTGCTGCGCCTTGCGTTCTTGCAGCTTTGTTACGATGAGCCGCTCCTGATGCGCAGTGATATAGAGTTTTCTCATTTTTTCTATGACAAGTTCTGCTTCCGCCAACGCATGCAGCTGTTTTTCCTGTTCAAGGCGGAGCCGCTCCAGATAATTTCCATGCAGGCTTAATTCGCTTCCTGTTTTTGCATTGCTTTCCATCGAATGCCGGGTTTTGAGCTCTGCCTGCGCTATTTCGGTAAGCCGTAGAACAATTGCTTCGCGTGCTGCAATCGCTCGTCCAAGATTCGTTTCAGCTTCTTTTTCTCGAAACGTGCGGATATCTAATAGCTTTTGCAGCTTGAATTGAAACCTCTTCATGCGCTGTTATCCTACCGTATGATCCGTGGTCGGCTGTCCGGCTTCCGTTGTGTATAAATCCGCAGCTTCTGACGGCATAAGATATTTTTTTGCAGCTCCGGCTCCCGCTTCATAGCTTTCCTCAGCAGGTATATCGATATGCGTAATTGCGCTCAGCTGTTCCAGCGTCTTACTGATGGGGGCGGGATCGTTCACCTCCTGCTGTAGGAAGTCTTCAATCTTATCATGATGGCTGATTGCCTCATCGATGGCCGGATTGCTGCCTTTCTGATATGCTCCGACCTGAATCATGTCCTCGGCGTCGGCATAGACGGCCATCAGCTTGCGCATGTACTGGGATGCCTTTTTGCTGCATTCTCCCGATACGCGGTTTGCCAAGCGTGAAATACTGCCGAGTACATCGATGGCGGGGTAGTGTCCGCGCTGGGCAAGTTTCCGGTTGAGGATGATGTGTCCGTCCAAGATACCGCGGACGGCATCGGATATCGGCTCGTCCATATCATCGCCGTCGACGAGTACCGTGTAAAAGCCGGTGATTGAACCTTTCGCTGAGGTTCCGCTTCGTTCAAGCAGTTTCGGTAATACTTCAAAGACGCTCGGCGTATATCCGCGTGTGGCAGGAGGTTCACCGATCGCAAGGCTGATCTCCCGCTGCGCTTTTGCAAAGCGCGTAACCGAGTCAAACAGGAGCATGACGTCTTTTCCTTGGTCTCGGAAGTATTCGGCGATTGCGGTAGCTGTATATGCACCCCGGATACGAGCAAGCGGGCTGGTATCCGACGTAGCGGTTACGATCACCGAATGCTTGAGGCCTTCCGGCCCGAGGTCGTGTTCCAAGAAATCGTTTACCTCGCGGCCGCGTTCACCGATCAACGCAATGACATTGACATCGGCGCTCGTATTTCGCGCGATCATGCCCATCAATGTGGATTTTCCAATTCCCGAACCTGCAAAGATACCGATGCGCTGTCCTCTGCCGACGGCTAGGAGTGCATCAATCGCGCGAATGCCTGTTACAATACGTTCTTTAATTGGGCGGCGCTCCATCGGGTCGGGCGGTTGCGTAAGAATGGGGTAGTGCAGGGGAGAGTAGGGCTCTTGCTTACCGTCGGCAGCTTTCCCAAGGGAATCGACAACGCGGCCGAGCAGCACGGAACCTACCGGTACGGACAGCATCGTGCCGCTTGCGACTACCTCGCAGCCGATCTCAATACCTTGAACGTCCCCATAGGTCATCAGCTGGACGGTCTTTCCGTGTAAGCCGATGACTTCGGCGACAATGCTCTGCGTATGATCTTTCAGATTTATCCGGCACAATTCGCCGACCGAGGCTTGCGGCCCGGTACTTTCAATGAGGAGCCCCTGCACGCGGGATACGACTCCCGTGTGTTTAATGGGTTCCGTTTCCGTAACCGCTGCAAGATATTTATCAAAAAGGGTTATCATGGCAAGCTATTTACGGTTTGGGGCGGAATCCGGTGCGGCTGCTCGTGTTTTTATCGGCGATATTTCAAGAATACGCTGTTCAAGTTCATGCAGCTGTGATGCAATGCGCGCATCTACCGAACCGAAATCGGTTTCGATAATACAGCCTCCCGCATCCACGCTTAAATCTTCTACAACGGTGATATTTTTGATATTTTCGGCAGCTGCTAAGAAGTCTTTGGTATGGTCGGTCGTTAAACCGACATCGGCAAGATTGACCCGTAAAATGACATCCGCGCGACCCTTCACTTTCCGCAAGGCATGGATGATATTGGATGTTACGACATTCCGCTGATTTTCCGAGATAACTTTTACAACTTTCCGGGTCATCAGCAATACAAGATCGACAATTTGCTGTTCCGTTTCCGCTAAGATTTGCTGCCGTTTATCCATTGTGCGTTCAAGCATCGTATGGAGCCGTTCAATTAAGCGGCTGACTTCGGCCTTGCCTTCTTTATAACCCGCTTCACGTCCGGCATCAAATCCTTCGGTAAAGGCTTTTTTTTGAGTTGCTGCTTCGCTCTGCTCGGCTTTATCGATGATATCCGCCGCTTTTTTTTCGGCTTCGTTCACGATCTCTTGAGCTTGCGTACGTGCTTTCTGCGCATCAACTTGAGAAGAATCCAGCTGCCGTTTCGCTTCTTCAAAAGCAGCCTTTTTCGCATTTTCGATAATGGTTTCAGCTTCACGGTGCGCATCGGCAATAAGATTTTCTTTTTCAATTTCCCATTGGCGTTTAAATTCTTCCGCTTCATTTTTGAGATCTTCAAGCGTCGGCCCTTCCGGTATCGGAGCGGCCTCTACTATCTCAGGAGCTGTTTCCGGTTCAAATGTTTTTGCTAAAGTCAATACAAGATCATCACTGACTTTTTTTACTTCAAAATCACGAAAAATATTTTTAGCCATTTTCAAGATCTCCTTTTATGCAGAATAGGCGACCGCCTATACAATCATCTCGTCTTCATCCGAACGGGCAATAACGATATCGCCGCTATCCTCCAAGCGCCGGATAATCGAAACAATTTTCTGCTGCGCCTCTTCGACGTCTTTTAACCGGGTCGGCCCCATGTACTCCATTTCTTCTTTCAACATGCTTGCCGCGCGCTTGGACATATTTCTAAATATTTTGTCCTGTACTTCAGTATCGACAATTTTAAGCGCTTTCGCGAGCTCTTCACTATTGACTTCACGCAGAACTTTCTGGATAGACTTATCATCGATCATGACAATATCTTCGAATACGAACATGCGTTTCTTAATATCTTCCGCGAGATCGGGGTCTTGGTCTTCAAGCGATTCAATAATCGACTTTTCGGATGACCGGTCAACAAGGTTTAATATTTCAACAATGCTTTCAACGCCGCCGGCTGCCGTGTAGTCTTCGCTGGAGAGGGTGGAAAGCTTCTTTTCCAAAACCCGTTCAACTTCACGTAAAACATCCGGCGAAGTTCTATCCATAGTTGCAATACGGCGGGCAACATCGCTTTGAATGTCATCGGACAGGTTTTGCAAAATGACCGATGCTTTCTGGGGCTCCAGATATGCCAAAATCAGCGCAATGGTCTGCGGATGCTCTTGCTGAATAAAGTTCAACAGATGCGTCGGGTCGGTACGCCGGATAAAATCAAAGGGGCGTACCTGCAACGAACTGGTGAGCCGGTTAATTACCTCGATTGCCTTTTGGCTGCCTAAGGACTTTTCTAACAATCCGCGCGCATAATCGATACCGCCGGTAGTGATAAAGTTTTGAGCCGCCATTAAATCCTGAAATTCCTGCAAGACCGCGTCTTTCAGCTCGGATTCAATCGTTTCGGTACGGGCAATTTCAAACACGAGTTTTTCTATTTCATCTTCACGCAGCTGTTCCATAATTTTGGCGGAGATTTCTTCTCCGACCGAAACGAGGAAGATTGCCGCTTTTTGCCGTCCGTTCAGTGATTTTATATCTTTTTGCTTTTTACCGCCTGCGTTATTTGCCTTTTCTTTTGCCGGTGATACTGCCATACTATTCCTCCATTAACCAGGTGCGCAACAGTAACGCAACATCTTCAGGATGCTCACGCGCAAGGTTGATAACATTTTCCGTTAGTTCGCGCCGCTTCATTTCTTCTACTGACATTGAAACTTCCATACCGGCTTGTTCCTGTTCCCAGAGTGCTTTTTCGCGTTCAAGCTGATGCTGCCGTAAAAGCTCTTCTTCACGGAGCCGCTTTCTGCGTTCAATTTCGCGGCTGATGACGCGGTAAATAATGAATATGAGCAATAGAACCGCGAGACCTGCCAAACTAATTAAAATAACCCGCTGGCGCTGAATCGCTTTGAAATACGCTTCATCTTCTTTTTCAAATTCAGCCATACGGTCGAATTGAATATTGAGTACGCTGACCGAGTCGTTGCGGAGTGCGCTATAGCCGATAGCATCTTCAACGGCCTTGGTTGCTTTTTGCAGTTCCTCATCTGAAATGGGGATGTATTCACGTTCGATTCTGCCGTCTTTGATAACCATATTTCCGCGTTCGTCTTTCTTTTTGCGCCACTGTCCGTCAATGTTTACGGATACGGTGCGCCGTCCCATTTCAGGGCTGACAACTTCCGAGGTTTTCCGGCTGCCGATTTCTTCATTTGTTTTGACAATCGACTGTGTCGATAAACCGGTTAAGTTACTGGTATCCTTGTATGAAGGCGGCGTTTGCCCTTCCACTCCTGCGGGGCCTTCAGGGTTAAAGCCCGTACCCTGATAGGTAGTCGTTGCCGTCTCTGACGAGCGGGTAACGGAAGCGCGTACTTCGGATTCGTCGTAGGGCGTATCGGGATTATCCGCTTTCAGCTGGAACGGCAGGTATTCAATCGTTTCCGAGGTTTTTTCAGACATATCCATATCGATTTTAATGCTCAAATCGCGGACACGGTCGGTACCATACGTTTTTTGCAGAATGTTTAAAATCTTTATTTCATACTGAGTTTCCAGCTTCGTAATGATTTTCTGCTGCTTTTCAATGATGGAAAGCCGGTCAAAATCTTTTAAACCTGCAAAATCGTTGAGGATATTTCCATTGTTATCGGCGATGGTGATATTATCATCCGTTAAGCCTTCGACGGCGTATTTGAGCAGCTTTTGGATACCTTCAATCTTTTTACGGTTGGTACTGATATCGCTGCCCGGCTTAGGATAGAGAATAACGCTTGCCGTTACGGGATTCTGATCCGCTTTGAAAAGCTTGTCTTCCGGAAGATTCACGACTACGCTCGCATCATCGATATCATCAAGCGCCTTGATATGCTTGCGCACCTCTTCAATAACAGCGCGTCTGACATCGATATTCCGTTCAAAGTCCGTCCGTGTCCACCGTTCAACGTCAAAGATAGCCCACGGATCGGTGTTTTTCGGAATGAGGTCTTCGCGTAACAGAATAGTGCGCATTCTACGGGCGGTTTGCTCATCGTTTACGGAAATGAGTCCCGATTGAGAAACCGATGTTTTCACATTTTCTTGATTAAGCCGCAAAATAATCCGCTCTCTGAGCGTTTCATCCGTTACCGGAGTGTCGATAAGCGGTACAAGCGAGGGCTTTGCCGACCATGATGCCAGTAATACGGTGATGACCACCGCTGCAACCACCACAGCCGCTAAAATCCCCTTTTGGATAGGTGTCCATTTTCCCCACAGCGTTTTTATTTGCGTAAGGGTCTTTTTAAACCATTCGTTCATGTGTCCTCCCCTGACAGAACGAACCTGCTACAATAATTATAACAGCTCCATTATCTCGTTATGGTAATATCATTCCAACTTTTGACAATGCGGTCAATCAGCGTTTGCGCTATTTTAAGCGACAATCCCGCTTCCGCCATCGCGATGGTAATATCGTGTACATCAACGGATTCGGGATCGACAATCATTTGCTGACCCAATTCCGTGGTACGCTGCTGCTTTGCATTTATTTCGTCAAAAGCTTTGAGCAGCGTCTGTTCAAAGCTCATTGCTTTTTTGTTTACGGCCGTATCGACTACGTCGGTATCCGAAACCATACGGCTGCGGAAATTATCCACGGCAACCGGCGCTACTGCCGGATTTTTCATAACGGCAGGCACTTTATAGAGGGTTGCCGTATTGGAGATGGTCATAAGAGCTCCTGTTGATATGCGCGTCTAAAGCGGCTGTTTATTAACGTCCGATTTCAAGCGCGCGCTGAAACATTTCTTTTGACCCTTGTACAACCGCCGCGTTCGCTTCATAGGAACGGGATGCGGAGATCAGATCAACCATTTCCGTTACGATATTCACATTCGGGTATTCCACGTAGCCTGCTTTCGGCCCTGATACGATCGCATGAGGGTGATCGGGCTCATAAGAGAGCCGCGGCTCTGCGTTATCTTTTTCGATTCCGGTTACCCGTACACCGGTTCCGACGCCGCGATCCATATCGGAGGATACAAAAGGTAACCGCCAATCGATACCGTCGTTTTTCTGTGCAAGGATAACGCGGCTGCGGCGGAAGTATCCGCCTTCCTGTGAACTGGTCGTGGAAGCATTAGCGATGTTGTCGGAAATAACGTCCGTCCGTAACCGTTCGGCGCTCATGCCGGTTGCTGCTATATTGATACTGCTAAAAATTCCCATTTATCGCTCCTTATTTTAACACCGACTGTACTTGGCTGTATTGAAACCCGGTCATCTGACTCAACAGTTGATACTGCATCTGAATTTTGAGGATGTTCATGGCCTCTTCTTCGGCATCAACATTGTTGCCGTTCGCCTTTGCCGTGGTTGCGTAATCCAAGACGCGCCGCGGGGAAACCGAACGATAGTCTATAACGCCGTCCGATTTGATATGGCGGGGATCGGTTACCGCTAACTGAAATTGGCCTGCAGCCCGTTGTTCGGAATCGAGCGCGTGTTTTAATTCCATTTCAAAGTTTACTGATGTCCGTTTAAAATTCGGAATTTCCGAACTTGCAAGGTTGTTTGCCGACACGGTATATCGAAGGGCGTTTACATCAAGCGTACGGTGCATCAAATCAACTGCTTTTTGAAAACTATTTATGTGCATCTCAACTCCTTAAATGATTCGTATACTCATATATCGGCATTAAAATAGTTCCCTTGAGGTTCTACAGAATATAGCGCGATAAGTCCTGATTCTGGACGATGTCTTTCAAACGTTTATCGACATAGGCTCGGTCTATTTCGACCGTTTTTTCTTCCATATCGCAGGCGTTGAACGAAATATCTTCCAAAAGCATTTCCATAATGGTGTGCAAGCGGCGGGCACCGATATTTTCCATGCTCGTATTGACTTCCGCAGCAAGGTTACTCATCCGGTCGATCGCGTCGTCGGTGAAGGTAACCGTCAGGCCTTCTGTTTCCAGCAGCGCCTTATACTGCTTTGTCAGCGCATTCTTGGGTTCAAGCAAAATCCGCTTGAAGTCTTCTGCATGGAGCGATTCCAGCTCTACCCGCAGCGGGAAGCGTCCTTGGAACTCCGGAATAAGGTCGCTCGGTTTTGAGATGCTGAACGCGCCTGCCGCTATGAATAGGATATGGCGGGTATCGACAACGCCGAATTTGGTGTTGACCTTTGAACCTTCTACAATAGGAAGAATATCGCGCTGCACGCCTTCGCGGGATACGTCGATGCCGCTGCTCCGTTCATTTTTTGAAGCAACTTTATCTATTTCATCGATAAAGATAATCCCCATTTGCTCGACCCGTTCTTTTGCTTCTTCTGTAATTTTATCGTGATCGACGAGCTTATCAAGCTGATCATTCATAATGACGGTGCGGGCTTCCTTAACACTTGTCGTTTTGCGTTTGTTTTTTCCGGCTCCCATAATCATGCTGCTGATATTCGACATGGCGTTTTCCAAATCTTCCATGCTGGAGCCGCCTGCAAAAATTTCAAAGCTCGGCATACCCGATTGCTGGATGGAAACTTCAACCATTTTATCTTCAAATTTACCGTCGCGCAGCATTTTGCGGAATTTTTCCCGCGTGTCATGCATGTCGCCTTCATCGTGTGCACTGCCGCTTTCCCGGGAGACTGCCTGATCCGCTTGCGGTTCCGTATGATCGGCATCATGCTCCGTTTCGGAGGCATTGGCGATTAAAAACTGCTGAGGCTCTTCTTTATGCTTGCGCTTTTTTTTGTTGGAACCGGGCAGCAGCAAGTCCAACAGAATTTCTTCCGTGTTTTTTTCCGCTTGGGCTTTCAGCGTTTCCTGCATTTCGCTTTTTACCATTGAATAGCCGACGGCCATTAAATCGCGGATCATCGATTCGACATCGCGTCCGACATACCCGACTTCGGTGTATTTTGTCGCTTCAACTTTCAAAAAGGGCGCGCCCGAAAGCTTGGCAAGGCGGCGTGCAATTTCGGTTTTTCCGACGCCGGTCGGCCCGATCATCAGAATATTTTTAGGCGCTATTTCTTCACGGATATCTTCATCTAATTTGAGCCGCCGTGTCCTATTCCGCAATGCAACGGCAACTGCTTTTTTCGCCTTTGTCTGGCCGATAATATATTTGTCTAATTCCGCTACGATATGCGGAGGGGTGAGTTCGTCCAAATTAATTGTCATCATAGCTCCTCTATATGTACATTTTCGTTTGTATACACGCAAATCTGCCCCGCAATGTGGAGGCTTTTTTCTGCAATTTCACGGGCGGATAGATCGGTGTTACGGAGAAGCGCAAGCGCCGCTGCATACGCGTAGTTCCCTCCCGATCCGATTGCCAATACCTCTTCTTGCGGCTCAATAACGTCTCCATTCCCTGAAATCAGTAAGATGGTCTGTGCATCGGCAACCAGCAGCAGCGCTTCAAGGTTTTTTAGCATTTTATCGGTGCGCCATTCCTTTGCAAGTTCGACCGCTGCACGGGTAATGTCGCCGGTATATTCCTTCACACGGCCTTCAAACTTTTCAAGCAGGGTGAAGGCATCGGCTGTCGCGCCGGCAAAACCGGTCATTATCTTTCCGTCATAGATCTTGCGTACCTTACGTGCATTTCCTTTCATCACCGTTTGGCCCATTGTAACTTGTCCGTCGCCTGCCATTGCGACTTTTCCGTTCCGCTTTACGGCGATAACCGTTGTGCTTCGTGTTTTCGATTTTCCCATGTATACGACCTCATGTTTAATTTCTTCTATATAATAGGAGTCCTGTCCGTGAGGAATAATGCAGAAACTCAGCTTATAGAAAATATCTTGGAACCTCTAAAAATTAACCGAGTGTTAGAAGAACCTGTCTTTCTATCGGGACGATAGCCCGTTGTCCGGTGTGTCCGATATATGCAGCCGAATACTGCTTTTTTGTTCGGACAATTTCTAAGTATAGCATAAAAGGCGGTGATTGTATATCACTCGGCTTACATGAGATGCAAAGATTTTTGAGCTTTTTACAGATGAGTTTCTATGGAATTGACAGGCGGCTTCCTATGTGGTATAAATCTTGCGCATATTTTGTGATTTAAAATCGACATACCCCGACGCAAGCATTTGGAGGGTGTCGTTCTCATAAGGTGGTTGAAGTCGGTTCTAATATCCTTTGTTGCGGCGCAGAGCGTACGGTGCACAGTGCCGGGGTATTAAACCTTCGCATGAATAACCTTGTAAGACGGAAGGAGTAGGATAATGTCTGGACACAGTAAATGGGCGACTATTAAGCACGCAAAAGGAGCCGCTGACGCAAAACGCGGTCAGATGTTTACAAAGTTTATTAAAGAAATTTCTATCGCTGCGCGTATGGGCGGCGGCGATCCCAATGGAAATCCTCGGCTGAGAACCGCAATATTAAAGGCGCGTGCCGCTAACATGCCGAAAGACAATATTGAACGGGCGATTAAAAAGGGTACCGGCGAATTGGGCGGCGCAAGTTATGAAGAGTTGTTGTATGAAGGATATGCGCCGGGCGGAGTCGCTGTGTTGGTTGAAGTTCTGACCGATAATAAAAACCGCGCCGCAGCAAATGTGCGCAATCTCTTTTCAAAAAACGGCGGGAACCTCGGTGCAACAGGTTCGGTTGCCTATATGTTTAACCGAAAAGGCGTTATTGAATATGATGCTGAAGTCGTAAGCGAAGAAAAACTGATGGAAGAAGGTTTGGAAGCCGGTGCGGAAGACATTCAGGCAGACGGCGGCATTATTACCGTTACAACCGATCCGAACGATTTCGCATCCGTTCTTGAAGCCTTGCAGAACAAGGGGTTTGAATCCGTTTCTGCGGAAGTGTCGATGGTTCCGGCAACCTATATGAGCCTTGATGCGGATACGGTTCGTAAGGTCTTAAAAATGGTAGAACGGCTTGAAGAAGATGATGATGTGCAAAATGTGTATACCAATCTTGACATTCCTGAAGATTTTGAGCCTGAAGACTAATCGTCATTTTTTGAATACTTTCGTTTTATAGAAAGTTCTCGTCATTCGATAGTAAATCATCTGCGCTTCTATAGTCGACAGCGCGGATATAGCCTTTTCAGTTAAGAGCAATACCGTATATACGGCGTTTGATACGGCCGTTATACGGTATTTTGACGTATAGATTTTTCTTATTGTTTGCATATAGCTCTATTGAATAAGCCTACCAAAATCATTATACTAAGCAAATGAAAGCTGTATTTCCTATCATAAATATATTTCCTCACAAATGAACAACCGTTCCATACGGGTGGCGGTTATGTATTTAGATATGAAATTTGGCATATATTATAAGATAAGGAAAAGACTATGCATAAAGAATTTTTGCCATACGATACGATTCGTAATGACGGATTCCGTTTAGCACGCAAAATTTGGGAAGACGGCTTTATTCCCGATGTAATCTATGTTTCATTGCGGGGCGGTTCATCGTTAGGGAATGCCATCCATGAGTGGTTTAAACTGGCGAGCAAGGATAGTAAGCCTATGCTGTATGCTGCCGTTGTCGCTCATTCCTACTCGGATATTCATAAGCAGACAAAAATGATGATCGATGGGTGGACATACTCTCCTGAGCATCTGCGGGAGGGCGATAAGATTTTATTGATTGATGATATCTTTGACAGCGGCGCTACGATCAATTATCTGGTATCAACATTTTTGGAGAAGGGTATTCCGCGGCGCGATATAAAAATTGCGGTGCATGATTATAAAGTCTTCCATAATAAAGACTGCAGTGAGCCTATTCAGCCCGATTATTGGTGCCGAAAACATGATATCTATTCCGATGATGATATTTGTTGGTTTCACTACATGAGCCATGAGTTGGCCGGTTTGACCCCTGAAGAGTTGGAGAAATATTATTTTACACCGTATCCCGAATTGCGGGAGACTTTTAAGGGCGTGTTATAAGGGACTGTAAGGTCTCAGGAGCTGCATATTAAACGGTTGTTTTTTTTCATCATCTCTTTTTCTTTCATTGCTTTTTTTCTTGCTGCAGAATCGAATGTTACGTTCTATGTAGACGCCGGAATGAAGGCGGGGCTGCAAAAAGGTACCGTGCAAAGTCCGTTCCATTCACTGGAGAAAGCCGTTGCAGCAGTGTACGATTATGCGCACCGCAAACGTCCTGCGGCGAACAAAGCGCCGCTTCCGCCGGTTGTTATCATAGTGCGGTCGAATGTATATGTTGAAGAGGCGGTGCTGCTCACCATCCCTGTTACGATAACCGGCATGGACAATCCTACGATTACCTTTGGAGAAAACGCCGGTTTTGTTGTTGAACGCACCGCCTTGGAAATAACCGGCTGCGCAATACGGCGTTCCGAACGCGATACGGAGCCTCGTACCGTTCCGCTGCTATACGGCGCAGAGAGCGCCATTACATTAAAAAATGTTTCGCTTACTGCGCAGGAAGGTGGCGACACCGTTATCCTTCGAGGCGGTAACCTGTCTTGCTCCGACTCTTCTTTTATATCCGAACAAAGCGCACAGGCCGTGTTAATCCGTGCGGAGAAGAGCTCGATAGCCGTAAGCCGCAGCGCTTTTTCCGTACAGGGGTTAACTGCATTTTGTTTCAATCTGGTAGATACCGATTGCAGCTTGACGGAAACGACATGCGCTTTATTCCCGCGCTATACAGGACGGCTTGCAGAGTTGAGCGGGTCGCAGTTGAATACACAGGAGCTGCGCTGTTCATATCAATCGCCGCTTTTTGATACGATTGACGCTGCGGTCATTGCCGATACCGATTCCCATGTTGATTTTCAGGAGCCGGTAACATTAACCGGTTTTGTACAGCCGTTTATCCAGCGGTAGCATCTGTGAGGGGGCACTATGCTGACATGCGGTATTGATGAGGCGGGACGAGGTGCGCTGGCAGGCCCGGTATATGCCGCTGCAGTTATTCTGCCGGATTCATTTGATGTTTCATTACTGAATGATTCAAAAAAACTTTCCCCACGCCGCCGCGAAATTGCACGGGAAGCAATTCTAAAACATGCGTTGTATTGGCATATCGCGTATACGCTTCCCGAACAGATTGATCAAATCAATATTCTCCAGGCTACGCTTGCGGCAATGAAAACGGCCTTTGATACCATATATGCGCAGCTACCGCAGGATTCCGGCGAATCGCTCACCGTTATTGTCGATGGGAATCAGCTGCCAGATATTAGCGGCCGTTTTCAGCTGGTCGCTGAACCGAAAGCCGACGGGCGCTATCCGTGCGTTATGGCGGCTTCTATTTTGGCAAAAACCGAACGGGATCACCGAATGCTGGAGTACCATAATGCATATCCGCAGTATCGCTATGATTTACACAAAGGCTATGGTACTGCGCTGCATTGTTCACTCATTCGGCAGTACGGCCCATCTCCTATTCAGCGGCGAAGCTTTAAGATAAAGCGTTCGCAATAGGATTTGCCGAGCCTCCTGTTGTGCGCAATTTCTCAGATATAAAGAAGGTATCTATGAACCGATTGACCGTCCGTCAACGTCGGTTTTTTTAGATAATGCGGCGCAGCTTTGAGTCCGCGTTTGTTGATGCGGTTTGCAGGTCATCCCTATGCATCGATTTCGGCGAGGAGGTTTTTCATAATGAACTCCTTGCGTTCGGGGGTGTTTTTGCCCATATAGAATTCAAGGACGGCTGGAATCTTTTTGACGGTTTGAATGCTGACCGGTAGCAAGCGGATATCCTTTCCGATAAACTGGCCGAACTCGCTCGGGCTGATTTCTCCCAAGCCCTTAAAGCGCGTTACTTCCGCTGCCGAGCCGAGCCGTTTCATTTCCACATCCCGCTCTTTTTCGGAATAGCAATAGCACGTTTCTTTTTTGGTGCGCACTCTAAAAAGTGGGGTTTCCAAAATAAAGATGCGGCCACTTAACACGAGCTCTTCAAAATAGGTGAGAAAGAACGTGAGGAGTAGGTTTCTGATATGAAAGCCGTCGTTATCGGCATCGGTAGCAATGATGATCTTGTTGTAGCGGAGGCTTTCCAAGCTGTTTTCGATACCGAGCGCCATCATCATATTGTAAAGCTCCGCATTTTTGTAGATAGCCGCCCGCTTTTTCCCGTGCATGTTCTCAGGTTTACCCCGCAGCGAAAACAGCGCCTGCGTGAGCACGTCGCGGCTTGAAACCATCGATCCGGACGCTGAATCCCCTTCGGTGATAAAAATCATCGATTCATCGCCGTACTGCTTATCCCCAAGGTGAAACTTACAGTCTTTCAGCTTGGGGATTTTCATCGTGATTTTCTTTGCAGCGGCTTTCGCTTCCTTTTTGACGCTGTTCAGCTCGGTACGCAAGCGCTCATTTGCAAGGATTTTTTCCTCCAGCTTCCGCGCGGCATCGGCATTTTTTTGCAGCCATTCCACCACGGCAGCCTTTGTGCCGTTGACAATCCACGTCCGCACCTCGGTATTGCCGAGCTTATTTTTCGTTTGGCTTTCAAACACCGGTGCCTGCACCTTTACCGCGACAGCTGCGCAGGTACCCTCGCGGACATCTTCGCTCTTGTAGTTTTTGCGGTAGTATTCGTTAATACCTTTCAGCAGTCCTTCTTTAAAGGCTGAAAGGTGCGTACCGCCGTCCGAGGTGTACTGCCCGTTGACAAACGAAAAATACGTTTCTCCGTAGTTATTGGTATGGGTAAACGCAAATTCGAGCTTTGCTTCTTTAAAATGAGCGACAGGGTAGAGCGTTTCCTCTCCGATTTCAGCACCGAGCAGGTCAAGAAGACCGTTCTGCGACACATAAGACGCGCCGTTAAAGGTGAGCGTGAGCCCTGCGTTCAAATAGGCGTAGTTCCACATCCGTTTTTCGATATAATCGAGATTGAATGCATACTCGCCGAATATTTCCGTGTCGGGGATGAACTCCACCAGCGTGCCGTTTTTGACACCTCTTTTTGCGTCCCCCTGCTTTTCGTGAACCAATACGCCCCGCTCAAATACCGCTTCGGCATACTTCCCGTCGCGGACGGAGACCACCCGGAAATATTCGGAAAGCGCGTTCACCGCCTTGGTTCCGACGCCGTTCAAACCTACCGAAAACTGAAAGACCTCATCGTTGTACTTTGCGCCGGTGTTGATCACCGACACGCACTCTACGACTTTTCCGAGCGGAATGCCGCGTCCGTAGTCCCTGACGGTAACCTTGTTGTCCTGTAACAGCGCGTCGATGCGGTCTCCATTGCCCATGATAAACTCGTCGATGGAGTTATCAAGCACTTCTTTTAAGAGAATATAAATGCCGTCGTCGGGATTGGCGCCGTTTCCGAGCCGACCGATATACATACCCGTCCGCAGCCTGATATGCTCCAGCGAGCTGAGCGTTTTTATTTTCGATTCATCATAGGTATTTTTTTTAGCCATTGGGTCCTCTATGGGATTGGGTATCGAGAGCTTTTTCATAAATGAACGCCCGCTTACCGCCGAACCATGCAAATTGTTCCAACGTGTGCATACGGGTAAAACCGTACGCTTCATACAACGCGATGGCTTTGCGCCAGTCTTCATGTACCAGTAAGACAATCCGGTCTAACTGAGGAAAAGATGCGATGATGCATTCAAGCGCGGCGCTAAAAAACAGCGCGGCAAGACCGACGGTATGGTTTTGATCCTTTGCAGGAACGGTTCTCTGATTGCCGCCGGTATCGGCCGTGTCTCCGTCGGTACCGATTTGATATTGCCCTGATGCAGGCTGCGCCGCCTGCGTACTCCTCATGCAAGATAACTGCGTCGAGATAACATCTGACTCAGCTGCGGCGCAAAGTAATGCACTCGGTATATCCGTGCGTGGGATGCGTGTTCCGCGTACTTCCGGCAGCAGCGCAAACGAAGAAATATAGAGCGCCGTTCCGTCAGGGCGGTGCTGTTCTCGTACCGAATGTCCCAGCGAAAAAAGCGCCGGATCAAACTGCGCTGCGTCCCATATTTCTGCGGTAACATACCCGCAGACTGATTGGCTGTCAGATGAGAGCAGCACATAATTGCATTGATCGGCACAGGTAAGCCGCTCTGCAAATGTAACCTGTGTTTCAGCGATTCCATCCGCAAAGCTCTGGTGCTCTACACGCATGATCGCTTCAATATCGCGGGATTCCGCACATCGAATAGCATATTTCTGCATCATTACCAGCCTAAAATTTCTCTGCGGTGCCGCAAACCGATTTCCCGCAGGTTATCGGCCAACCGCATACTGTCATCAGAGTGTTTTTTGAGATCGATTGAAAAACAATTCATCGAAAAATGCTGAAACACAAAGACCGGCGCGGTGGAATCTCCGCCATATTGCCGTCTCAGCTCATCAGCGTAAGCCGTAAACAGCGCTTTTTTTCTCAGCTCGCCATACCCGACCAGCCAGAGCGGACAGTTTAGCGCTTTCTGCAAGGCTGCCGTATGAGCGGCAAGCCACACTTGCGTTTCTTCAAACAGGCGGCGGAATTGCGCATCATCATGCCGTAACACGTAATCCAGTTCCTTCGTCTTTGCCGTATGCACCGGGGTTTTATTCAGAATGATCGCTTCCCGCCGAAAATCGATGCCGAGCTCAGGGGTGCGGCGGAAAAAGTTTTCGGCAACCTTGCCTGCCTGTCCGACCAGATAGCGCTGATTGGTATGCAGCTGCTCGTTTTTTCCCGGATTGTCGCTGATAATGATGAGCTTTATCGCGTCGGAAGCCTGTACTTCATCCAAACTATGATTATATACGATGGGCGTTTCATGCGGATACGCAGGTGTTTTATTGGCTTCGGCTGCTGCCTGCTGCAAAAGGTGCAACTGCGCCGCGTGTCCTTGCTCAGCCGTTTTTTGTACGCAGGATAGCGGCTCATCGGGGGCTGCATAGGCATATCCGCATTGCGCAAGCCAGTGTTGACAGGCCGCTTTGAAATTCGTTCTAAATGCGGTAAACGTCCGCCATTCGGTATCGGTCATCGGTTACTGCATCACCTTTTCAAGGAAGATTTTGGTACGCTGCTCCCGCGGAGCGGTGAAAAAGACATCGGGCGTCCCTTGTTCGACGATTACGCCGCCGTCGATAAAAAAGACACGGTCGGCTGCCTGCCGTGCAAAGCGCATTTCGTGGGTAACAACCGCCATCGTCATGCCGGATTCAGCCAAGTTCCGCATAACGGTGAGCACCTCGCCGACCATTTCGGGATCGAGCGCACTGGTCGGCTCATCAAAGAGGAGCGCCTTCGGCTTCATCGCAAGCGCACGGACAATTGCGATCCGTTGTTTTTGTCCGCCGGAAAGTTGCGCGGGGTAGGCATCCTGTTTGTCCTGCAAGCCGACCTGTGCCAAAAGCGCGGTAGCTTCCGACCGAGCCTGCTCTTCAGGGATTTTATTCACATGCATGGGACTTAAAATAATGTTTTCAATAACCGTCTTGTGCGGAAATAGGTTGAAATGCTGGAATACCATTCCGACATCCTTCCGATAGGCATCCAGTCTGCCGCGCACTTGATTTTGCCGGAGTGTTATTTCGGTGCCTTCAAAAAAAATCTTCCCCGCATCAGGTACTTCAAGCAGATTTAAACAGCGTAAAAAGGTACTCTTGCCGGAACCCGACGGGCCGACGATGACTACGGCTTCACCCTTGCGGATTTCGGCATCGATTCCGCAGAGGACGGGCAGATCGCCGAACTTTTTTTTAAGACCTTCAACTTTCAGCATGATTCATTCCTTTTTCAATACGCGCCAACAAACGGGAAAGCGGATAGGTCAGCAAAAAGTAGCACAACGCAGCGACAAGCAGCGGTTCAAACGGCAAAAATGTATTGCCGCGCACGATATTCGCCTTGTACATCAGATCGGCAATCCCGATCACCGAGACAATCGACGATTCTTTTATGATGGCGACAAACTCATTGCCGAGCGTCGGCAGCGCTGTCCGGAACGCCTGCGGAAAGATGATATATTGCAGCGTTTGCCGGTGAGAAAGGCCGAGCGAGCGCGCCGCTTCGGTTTGCCCCTTATCGATCGACTGTATCCCCGAACGGAAAATTTCGCAAACGTAGGCGCCGGAATTCAGCCCCAGCGCGATCACTCCCGGAATAAATTCCGAAAGTCCGATTCCGAGCACCGCCGATACCGCTTTATTGTCGTAAAATTTGACGCCGAGCGCGGGCAGTCCGTAATAAATGATGAAAAGCTGCACCAAAAGCGGCGTTCCCCGCACAAATTCGACGTACGCGCCGGTAAAAAACCGAAGCGGACGCTTTCCGCTTATCCGGCCGAGAACGAGCAATAGCCCGATTACGCCTCCGAGGATCACCGTTACCAATGCAAGCAGGACGGTGTTTTTCATCCCTTCAAGATAATATGGCCAGTATTTGCTTAAAAATGAGAAATTCATAGGTATGCTTGAGCGATCCGCTATTGTTCGACGCTTTCGATGGCCGCTGCGGCAAAACGGTTAATCTGTCCGCTTGCCTGTAATGCGCTAATCGACTTGTTCACTGCAGCAAGCAGCTGTGCTTCGCCTTTTTTTACTGCAGCGGCCGAACCGCCTTCCGCATCCTTGAACGTATAAGATGCGAGCATTAAGTCCCGGTGCACCGCCACGTAATTTTCCGCAACCGGCAGTTCAACGATAATCGCATCGATTTTGCCGCTTTTCAGTTCCATAATGAGATCGGGCAGCTTTGGCAGCTCCTTAATTTGAGTGTGAGGCTTTTCCGCATCGGCGTCGGACACTCCCTTAATCTCTTTTTTTGCAATGCCGACTTGAATAGTGCCCCGTTGCGCCCCGATCAGCGTATCTTTCAGACTTGCTGCCGATGCGCCGTATGTTTCCGCATCGCTCTTTCTGATGATGATGCCTTGCTCGGCGGTATAATAAATGTCGGTAAAATCGACATTTTGCCGACGCTCATCGGTTGGCGTCATACCCGCCAATACCATATCCACCGATCCTGAAACCAATGCCGCAAGCAGCCCATCAAAGTCCATGTCACGGATTATCAGCTCCGCGCCTAAATCTTCCGCAATTGCGCGGGCAATTTCCACATCGAAACCGACAATGGTATCCTGACCGTCTTTTTGCGTATGAAATTCATAGGGCGGATAATCCGCACAAGTTCCCAGTACTAATTTTTTTTCAGCTTGAATAGCCTCATACCGGCTCTTTTTTCCCGCGCACGACAAAACCGCTGCAACACAGCACATAACGCATATAATCCGTAATCCATTTTTCTTCATAGTTCATCCTTTTTGATTATTTTGAGGTCTTTGAGCATTTCGAGCAGCTCATCGGAGAAATTGCTCTTGTTGCAAAACGTATAAAGTAACGCTATGAGGGTGCCGCTCACGGCTGACAATGTCCCAAGCCCTTTCCAAAGGCATTAAAAATAACAATTTTTACCGGTTCTTGCAAGAGAATAATCGGCTCATGGAGTATTTTCGCGTAAAAGGAATCCTCTATTTGAAATATTTCCACTACAGCTGGCCTCTGTTGCTTTTTTGAGCGGCGGATTTTATGCTGGACGATAATTGATACTGATAATTGATATTTATAGAATATATTTAAAGGCGCTGATTGAGCGCTATGCTTAATGCCAAACGGAGATAGGGATGACTCAAACGGAAAGAAGACGGTATTTAATACAGCAGCTGCTGGCCGAACAGCCGCACTATCGCGATATACCCATTCCTGAAGACGAGGCGGCGCAAAAACAGCTGCTCCGCTCGCTGATGAATGTCCGTCCGCCGCAGCCTACGAGCGAAGAATTTATACATATACAGGACGATTATCTGCAGGAGGCAAACCGGCAGCGCGGTATTACCGACTGTGCGCAGTTACAGCCGATCGGTACGCGTGGGAACGGGAGTTTTTATCTTTGGCGGGGCGACATTACTACATTGAAGATCGATGCGATTGTGAACGCGGCAAACAGCGGCATGACCGGATGCTGGCAGCCCTGCCATGCGTGCATCGATAACTGTATCCATACGTTTGCAGGCATTCAGCTGCGTGCAGTCTGCGCCGATATCATGCAAAAACAGGGACACGAAGAGCCGACGGGAACGGCAAAGATTACGCCTGCGTTTAACCTGCCGTGCAAGTATGTGCTGCATACGGTAGGACCGATTATCAGCGGGCCGCTTACTGCCGATGACTATATACTGCTTGCAAATTGTTACACCTCCTGTCTCAATCTCGCAGCGGAAAATGGTGTAGAGTCAATCGCGTTCTGCTGTATTTCTACCGGCATATTCCGTTTTCCCGCTCAAAAAGCTGCGGAAATTGCGGTCGCTACAGCGGAGGACGGGCTTTTGCAACACAACAGCGCTATGAAGATTGTGTTTAATGTATTCAGCGAAAAGGATGAAGCAATTTACCGCGGTATTTTATCATAAAAACTGACTGGCTGATCACGAACAAAAAACGCGGATTTTGCAAAAAGTATGAGTTCACCGTACACTAAAAGTTTTTATATTGACAGATCATATTTAAGAATTGTAAAATTAATACGCTTCGGCGCAGAGTGTACATTGCACAGCCAACGGGGTATTAAAGCCTTCACGCGAATAAAAATGGATGGTTAAAGGTGTCAAAACACGAAGAAAAAGACTTAAAAGGTAAGTTAGTTATAGACGGGTGCTTTGAATGGTGGTCGAAAAAGGATGAAGCAAATGTGCTAAATCATGGCTATTCGTTTAAAGAAATCACACCGGTTTTCAATGATCCGTTTTTTTTCGAGATGTATGATCGAAAACACTCTACAGATAAGCAGACGAGATATTTTGGACTTGGAAGTATTGCAGACAAGTTTCTTGTTCTACAAGTTAGTTTTACGGACGAGGGACGTATACATTTAATTACGGCTCGGGATGCGACACCAAAAGAACGGAGGGTATACTATGAGCACCTTAGAAGGCTTCATTGCTAAGTGTGAAGCAAACGGAAAATTGTATGATGAGATCAATCTAACAGATGCACCGGAACTCACGGAAGAAGATTTTGCGACGGGGCGTTTTCGGTATTGGAAACCGCCGCAGAAAACGATCACAATGCGCATCGATCTTGATAATTTGGACTGGCTGCAAAGTGTAGGTAAGCAGAATTATCAGTCGCGTTTAAACAATGCGCTGCGCTGGGCAAGGCTGAATGACTGCCCTGTATCAATGCTCTAGAGCTGAGCGATAATGCATCAAGCATCTGAAACCGAGGTTTTTAGATGCCCTTAGGTTAGCGATGGGAGCTGCGCCGAAGGCGTTCCGTAACGAAGTGAAGGAATGGAGCGCCAGCGGAACAGCGGACGTAGCGGCCCGAACGCAGTGAGGGAAACCTCCATAAATAATACACCTCTATACGGTTATACAGCATGTTTCCGCATACAAATAGCAACGTAAACCGCAAAACTTTAGATTATCACTTAATGAAACTTTTGATTTTTACTAGTTAAAACTTTGGATTATTTCATATATTGACTTTAGGATTTTCCAATGCTATAGTTTGGATTATTGCCAAAGGAAAGAATCGATATGGTTATACGGACTGCGAAAGACGCGTTGCTTCGATTAGCTGCACAGTTTCCCGTTATCGGCATAACGGGGCCGCGGCAAAGCGGAAAGTCAACACTGGCAAAAGCCGTTTTTTCCGATAAAAGATACGTCACGTTTGATGACCGTGCTATGCGTACCCTTGCAGCGTCAAATCCGAATGATTTTATCATGGCGTTTCCGGATGGCGCTATCATTGATGAGGCGCAGAAAGTACCGGAAATTTTTGATGCGATAAAACTGCATGTGGATCGGGAACAAAGTGCTCCCGGAAAATTTATACTGACAGGTTCCAGTCAATTCCGTCTAAAAGAAAATATGACGGACAGTTTGGCCGGAAGAGTTGCGTTTTTGAAGCTGTTGCCGTTTTCCATCTACGAATTAAAGACTGCCGGGCTATTGCCGGAGAATCCCTATGAGCTGATTTTTTCGGGGCAATATCCGCCGCTCTACGATACCAATAGGCATTTTATTCGGGAAGATTGGTATGAAAACTACCTGGATACCTATTTGGATTTGGATGTGAGGGATCAGATTAATTCCGGCAATCTTTCCGTTTTCAAGAAGTTTGTGCAGATATGCGCCCTGCAGAGCGGGCAGCTCCTTTCTATGGAAAGTATTGCAAAAGCCGTCGGCATTTCTGCGCCGACTGTGAAGAGCTGGCTTTCCATTTTGGAGACTTCTTTTATTATTCATTTCCTTGAACCCAATACCAATAACCTTGGAAAAAGCATTGTAAAGACGCCGAAGCTCTATTTTGTGGATTCGGGGTTGCTGTGTCATCTGCTCCGGTTGGAGACGAAGGAGGATTTGCTGTTAAGCAGATACAAAGGCGCGGCTGTCGAGACGTTTGCTGTGGCGGAGCTGCTCAAGCACCGGATGAATCGGGCGCAAAAAGCAAACTTGACCTTTTTTAGAGACAGCAAGGGATTTGAGGTCGATACGATTGCGGATTGGAACCGTACGTTTGCAATTGAGATAAAAAGTTCCAACGCCTCGGAAGCCAAGCTATCGGCCAATACAAAAAAATATCTGCAGCTGCTGGATGATGAAACGGCGAAAAACGTGGTTTTTTATTTGTCCGATATCAGTATGAACATCAACGGCACCGCCTATGTGAGCTGGCGTGATTGGGAAGAGTTCTTGAACCTTGCCTAGCGTCTGATAGATCGTATGAAATGAAAGAGGAACAAGCGGTGCCGGGGGTGTTGATGGACGGTCCGGAGCTCTTTGAGCGGGTACCGCTGTAACTGCGGTTGATGCAGCCCTCCGATATTCCCTCTTACGTTAGTTCAGTATTTGGACTATAATGCCGAAATTAGAGTAATAAGATCGTATCAAAACCCGATATTCGGCTATTAGTCTTTAGCAGGAGTACGCATGAAAACCGGCAAGCAAATAATAGATACTATTGTAACACGAATGCCCGTAATAAAATTATGGAGCAGCGTCCGCGTCAAGTTTGTTATTATTATTGTGGCGCTGCTGCTGGTTGTTATTTCCAGTGTTGCAACGGCTCTTGCAGTTGCTATTATTCGGCCGTATAAAGATTTACTTTCTAATAGCCTCCTCTTGCAAACAAAAATACTGCTTGATAATCTGGAACTGAAGATGCACCGGTACTTATCCGAGCCTACCGAGGAGAATGTCAATCTTCTATTGCTGAACCGTGTGTTCTTTCCCGAAGCAAAATACGTTGTCATTACCGGCAAGAGTTCTGATCCCGCGCAAGAAGGTATTCAGTATGTGTTGACGACCGACTATAAGGATATCAATAAACTTATCACTACATACCGTTATGTCCCCGGTGTTTCTCAATTTTGTCCTGATGGAATTGATGAGATTCTGCAAAAAATGACCTCGATCAATAATGAAGCGACGGAGCTTGTGCAACAGCATACACTTTTGGTAAAAAACTTACAGAACGAATTGGCTGAATTGGATTTAAACCGAAAGCCGAATGCAGGAAAGCGGCGGACTGAAATACAAGCAGCTATCAGACAGCTGGAAGCAAAGCTACAGGTACGTTTGTCGATGCTTGCCGATCAAGCGTTCGGTTCCTATCCTGATTACTCAATAGAAAACCTTTCAAAGAACACATCCGAATATTTGTTTTATGAACCGATTATCTCTTATAATCCGAATAATCCCCTTGAAAGTGTGCAGGGCATCGTATTTGTCAATATTTCGGTGGATAATTTGCTTGAAAAGATCAGTGAACAGCAAGAACGGCTCATCCGTATTATCGTAGAAATTTCGTTAATCGTACTCGTAGCGGGGGTCATAACGGCATGGTTTGTCAGTTCTATCTTTGTAAAGCCTCTCGGACAGTTAGCAGCGCATGTTGCGATGATCCGCGATACTGATGATAAAGAAAAATTAGCCGGTAAATCCGTTATGGTTACCTCTCGTGATGAGTTTGGTATGTTGGGTACAACCATCAACGATATGACGGAGAAATTAGTTGCCGCCGCAGCTCTTTCCAAGGACTTAAAAGTCGGCAAAGAGATTCAAAAGATGTTTATTCCGCTTGATCTCAGTTCTACCGGTAAAAAGTTGACAACGGGCGGCCATCGCGACAATTATTCGGAATTCTTCGGCTATTATGAAGGTGCTCATGGCGTTTCAGGCGATTATTTTGATTACCGAAAACTGGATCCCTATCATTATGCCGTAATAAAATGCGATGTAGCAGGAAAGGGTGTGCCTGCTGCTCTGATTATGGTTGAGGTAGCGACCTTATTTCAGAATTATTTTCAGAATTGGAGTTACAAGCGGGACGGATATAATCTCAGCAGTATCGTAATGCGGATTAATGATGTCATTGAATCGCACGGGTTTGTCGGCCGTTTTGCTGCATTTAGTCTGTGTATCATCAATATGCGTGTCGGCGATGCGTATTTTTGTAATGCAGGGGACAGTGTCGTTCATATTTACGATAAGCAGGAACGGCGGCTGAAAAGTCATACGCTCCGATCCGGCTCTGCCGCAGGTGCTTTCTCATCTGATTTGATTAATCTGAAAGGCGGTTTCCCGGTAGAAAAGATTCATTTGAACTGTGGCGATATTTTATTCTTATATACGGATGGTATTGAAGAGTCAAAACGTAAGTTGCGGACTCCCATCGCTAAGTTGAAAGACGCTACGGTAAAGGAGTCGGTTGGTATTGTACCGGCGGATGATATAGATAGTCATCTGATAGGAGCCGATAGCGAAACGCTGGGACAGGATCGCGTTGAAGCAATTATCGAATCAGTACTTGCACGGAAGAAATTTACGCTCAAGAAGCGTCAAAGCGACTTGATCTATGAGCAGATGGATTTTGATTTTTCTTCGTGTAATGGAACGATTGAAGAAGCTGTTATGGCGCTTATTTCAGTTGAAAAGGTCTTTAGAATGTATAAAGACAGTTCCGCGCAATCGTTTGATTGTGTACAAGTGGATAGAAAAATCGATGCCTTTTTGAGTAAATATTTCCTGCAATACAATATCTATTGCAGTGAAAAAGAACCTCATCCGGTATATGATGAATATTTTTGCTACAAGCAAATAAAAGAAGATATTCAATATGACGACTTAACTATTTTGGGTATTGCCCGGCGGGTTCCCGTTTAGTTCCGGTTGCCTGCTGCTTCGGTTTATAGGACTGCTTGCGTCCGGGCTGCCGATTGTGTTAATATACGCCCCATGTATAAGCGTGTTATCAGTAAAAAATCAATCTATTCCATAATATATGTGCTGCTGATCGGTCTGACTGCGCTCTGTGCCGAAGCGGTAAGCGGCAAAAAAGACATAGCGGTGTTTCGGCTGTCCCAATCCGGCGTAATGCCTACGGAAGTTGCAGCACGAATTGATCAGCGCATTACCGCGGCGGTTGCTTCATTTCGGCGGTTTAATGTTATCGGGATGCAATATCGGCTGAACACGGCGGATGTGTCGGTATTTATCAATAAAATTAGAGAATCTAAAGAACAGTTGTCCGACCTGCCCGAAACGGTTTTATCGGGTGAAGAGGCGTTTACTCGCGCCGATTGGGAGCGGCTGACCGGCGCCTTTTTGGTGTTTGCGCCGCGGATTACCGCGTATCAGGAATCGATTTTATATGAGGATGCAATAGTTGACGGTAAAAAAGCCGTGAAACAGTCATGGGAGATTAAAATCGAAGGCGCGTTATCGATTGTCGATGTCTCCGGGACGGCGGGCGAGCGGATCATACCGTTTTCAGTTGTGCGGATATTCACGCGGCGTTCCGATGCAATAGACAGCGCGATTGATGCCGTTACGGATGCCGTATATGATGCGGTTAAATTTGAGCCGGAGTTTACGCTTTCAAGCGGCATTCTGGAAATTGACCGACAGCATAATACCGTTACGATAGAGCTTGGCGCGAATATGGGGATACGGGTCGGGGATGAATATACCCTGCAAAAGCCCGTCGTAACGGCCGGGCATTCGTCGTCAGTCGAAACAGGCTTTTTTATCATATCCGAAGTGCATGATACCTTTTCGATTGGAAAGATTGTCTATGCAACGCAACCGGTCGTTGAAGGCGATTCGGTGAAAGAGCATCCCTACTATAACTTGATTTTGCAGGGGTATGGGGGGATTACTGTTCCGCTCACCGGCGTTAAGCAGGGCAAAGCAAAAGACTATATGCGGGTGCAGCCGACGTTCGGGATAAAAGGCATATATCGATATAATTTTCATTTCAGCGTGTCGTTCGGATATGAATATGCTATTCAGCAGCCGATCGGACAGTCTTCCGCTGCGGATGCAAAACCGTTACGGCTTTCACCGTTCGGTATGATGTATATGGGGCTCGGTGTGCATAATTTTTACACGGCGCGGTTTAAGATTACGCCTGAAATACAGTTTTGCTATTCGGGGGTAAGCGTCGGCGCTCAAAATGCGAGCGGTACGCGGCGGAATAACGGCTTTACGGTTACGGCGTCTCAGTTGGGCGTCCGTGCGCTGGTATCGGCTGACTATTTTATTTCGCGAAATTGGACGGCGGGCGTGAGCGCCGGGCTCGGGTATATGCATAGCTTAACGGATGCCCGGGGTATCGCGGAACGGCTGAGGTACGCGGGCTTTTTATCCGCTGCGGATGCGGCGAAAGTCAGCCAATATGATTGGGATATGTTATCTTCACATCTGAATTTTTACTGTTTTATCGGACTTACCCGGCGCTTTTAAGGTATTCTAATGTGATAATGATGCGGATTATCCGTAAAATGCTGTAATGACGCTTATCGGGAGGAAAAAAAGTGAAAAAATCAAGCGGAATCAACAAAATATATTTGAAGCTATCGGCCTTGCTTACATCGGTCTGGGTGGCCTCATGCGCAGCTGTACCGGCGGTGCCTCAGTACATGGGGAGCGATCCTTACTACTCCGGCGCCGGAGACGGTCCGTCATTCTTGGCTGCTTTTGATCAAGCGAAGGCCAATGCAGTAAAGCTTGCCATCATCGATCTGATCGGTGATACGGAGGAGCTGCAGTATCGCGATAAAATCTATCATGTCTTTTATTCCGGCGCTCAGCCGGGAATCTATCTTGAAAACGATTATGTCCGCATTTTACGGCGCGAAGAAAGCGCCCGCGGTTCTTATTGCGAAGTGAGCATTCCGGTTAAGATTTGGAAGATTCGGCAAACGCTCGAATCGCTCGGCATCTACGGTAAAGCGGCAAGAGCTCTGCCGTCTGAGGGACAACCGATTCAAGCGAGCCCCGAAGTACACGCAGCAAAGGTAAAAAGCGCCTATCAGGGAAATAATGTCGAGTTTATCAGCCGGTATGTCGATAGCCTTTTATACATGGTTGTTCCGAATCAGCAGGCAAAGGCCGGAAACGGTTTTTCAAAGTCTGCCGTCAGCATGGCGAATAAGTATCTGCTCGATAACGGATACCGCGCGGTCGATTATGCCGCGGTAGAGGCCTTGAAAGCCGATAGTGCGACGTTGTTCAATCAGGAACCTGAAACGTCCGGTCTTTCTGAAGTACAGTGGATTGCACAAAAGCTCGGCGCGGATGTGTATATAGAAGTAGATGGACTTGCGCAAGCGGGGCGGGAAAGCAGCGGTTATTTCGGTAAAGCGGAAGTCAATTTAAAGATGTACAATCCTTCTACGGGGGAGCTGCTCGGTGCAGTACCCTATGCAAGTCCTAAGACGTTTGACCGTGCGAGTGCGGAGGCGGCAGCTCAGAACGCAATCAAGTCTACAGTGTTTAAAGCGATGAAAGCAGCGGTAGAACAGTCGAAAAAAGCACTGATCCGCGACTATGAACAGGGCATCCGGTATGAGATTATCATCAATAATACTGCTGATAGTAAACTGATGAGCCGTTTTCGTTCAAAGTTGAAAAGCGAAGTAGAGACGATCAGAGTAATGCATCAGTCTGCGGCTCAAACGAAGTATGCCGTTCAGTATTTCGGTACGGTTGAAGATATGGAGGATGTGGTGTATACGGCTGCAGAGGGAACGTCGGGTTTTGATGGTATCGAGTTGGTTATGATACGCGGCAAGACGCTGATGTTCCGATTAGGCGTCACTACGCGCCGTTAACGCTCATCATATATTAGCACTATAAAGAACGATACAATGAAGCGGGTTGCAGTGATTACCGGCGCAAGTTCCGGTCTTGGGGCGGCGTTTGCCGTACAGTATGCAGCGCGCTATGCTGCCGCGCAGCGATGCGATGAGCTGTGGCTGATTGCACGCCGCGCAGATCGCTTGGACGAAACGAAACGGCTGATTACTGCATCATGCAGTGCACCGCGGCTGCATATCCGTACCATTCCGCTTGATATCAGCGGTTTAGGCGGCGTGCGGCAGTTTCAGACGCTGCTCCGTCAGGAAGCGGCCTGTAATCCGTTTACGCTCATCTTATTGATTAACAATGCAGGCTTCGGCATATACGGACCTTTTGCCGATACGCCGCCGGATGAAGTGCTGTCGATGATTGATACTGATATCTATGCGCTTACCGGCTTCTGCGCGGCGGCGCTGCCTGTGATGCAGCCGGGGGCGCACATCATCAACACGGCAAGTTTGGCGGCATTTTTGCCGGTCGGGAACTATGCCGTATACGCTGCGACCAAAAGCTATGTGATGAGTTTTTCCCTCAGTCTCAATGCGGAGCTGAAAGGCCGAAACATCGGCGTTACTGCGGTTTGTCCCGGGCAGGTCGCGACCGAATTTGCGCAGAGGGCGCTTGGCCGGGCATCGGCAAAAATGCCGCGCGGCGCACAAGCCCCGCACGTTATTGCCTCTCATGCACTCCGGTGCGCTTTTAAGCATGTGCCGCTTGCCGTGTGGGGCTGGCAGTGGAAACTGCAAGCCTTTGCTTCCCGCTTTGTCGGCCGAAGCCTGTTCGCAACGGTTTCATTCCGTTGGATCAAACGGTTTTAGCTGATGGCAAGTATCGCCGGAAGTAATTCTTCTTCATGATGCATCCCCAGTGCATTCCAGGGCATCAGCTGTGAAAAAAATCTTGAACGATAACAGCAAAACAGGAGGCTTGCTCATAATGTCCGTGTGTATTTTTGAATGCTTTCAGAATATAGAAATTCAAAAATACACACTTTTTTTTAGTGAGGACAGGGATTCAGCAGAGACAAAGCAGGCAAAATAGATCAAAGGCATGAAAAGTGCGTGAAAAAAGAGGCCATGAATGGCCTTGAGCGAAGCGAAGTGCCTGAATGGCCTCTGACTTTCACGCACAATAGAGCAGCATTCTTCTATTTTGCCTCTCATGCTGAATCCCTGAGTGCGTTCGGCGGCTCATTGCAAAATATGCGTATTTTTGTTACAGTTACGCGCAATGAAGCTCATATTGGCGCCGCTTGCGAACATCAGCCATGCGGGATTGCGAATGCTTATTCATACGTTTGACGATCCCGACGAATATTTTACTGAAATGATCCATGCTCCGTCGCTGCTTTCCGGTGGACCGTTTGAGCAATGGTATCTACGGACAAATCCGGTGCCGGAGAAGCTGGTGTGGCAGTTGACTTCGCCGCATGAGGACGCACTGGTGCAGGCGGTTCCGGTAGTGCTGCAGTACGGCGGTATCGGAATCGATTTGAATATGGGCTGTTCCGCTCCTCCGATTGTGCGGTCCGGTGCGGGCTTTGCATGGATGCAAAAGCCGCTGCACACAACGGCTGCAGCAGTACGGGCGGTAAGGCAGGCTGTTGACGAGTATGCCGCCGTACAAGGCCGTAACTTTCGACTCAGTGTAAAGTTGCGGCTCGGTACAAGTGCCGACTATCCCTTTTTGCTGCGGTTTTGCCGGATGCTGATCGACGAGGGCGTTGAGCTTATTACTATCCATCCGCGTCTCCAGCGGCAGAGCTACGGACGTCCGGCGCTGCATGAATATACGGCGGCTCTTGCGCGTGATGTGGATGTTCCGGTGTACGGAAACGGCGATGTCGATACACCGAAAAAACTTGCTGCCGTGATGCGGAAGGCGCCGTGTGCGGGCTGGATGATCGGCCGTGCAGCGGTCAGGATGCCGTGGATTTTTAAAGCGATCCGGCGCGGCTCCGGTGTAGAACCGTACCGCATTGATCTTGAACAAACTGCGCTGCTTTTTTTACAATTGCTGCAAACCGAACAGCCGCCGTCATTTTACCGTACGCGGGCGCAGCGGTTTTTTCAGTTTTATTGCGATAATTTTTCATTTGCGCATTATTGCAAAACGCAGCTGTTGCGGGCGGGCTCGCTTGATGAGGCTGCGCATATTTTGCACACGTATTTTGAGCAGGCGCCGGATGATAAGGTCATTGAAATTTAAGCTTTTCGGGATATTTCCGATGTTTATAGAGGGAGAATATCATGTGCAATGCAATACGGCATAAAGCCGCAGCAATCTTTTTTTTATTGTGTGTGTTGATCGCAGCGCAAGCTGAGGAGCAGTCCTCCATCGATGTATATACCTATGGCGAGCTGGTGGAAACGATTGCCCGTGCGGATGCACCGTTGATCACCGGCAAGTATATTATTTTTACCGCAGCGGGCTCGGCTCGTCATGCCGGTATCGCTTTTGAACACGAAAATTTTCAGTCAATTCATGCACTTCAACGTCTTTTCCGCAGCGAGGAAGAAACCGATTCCAAAAAATCCATCCTATTTTATATCATGCAGATACCGGAAGAAATGCGCGAGTTGCGGTATCGGCTGGTTATCGACGGTCTTTGGTCAACCGATCCGCTGAACCCCGATGAAATATTCGATTACTCCGCCGGAATGTCTCTATCGATTTTGAAGATTCCCTATCAAAAAGAATATAAAACAGCGGTGGAAAACAACGGTAGAACCCGGTTTGTCTATCAAGGAGAATCGGGGAAGAAGATTTATCTTGCCGGGACTTTCAATAACTGGGATCCGTTCATGTATGTTTTGGAAGAAGTGATGCCGGGCAGATATGAATTGTATCTTCCGCTGCCGAACGGCGTGTGGTATTATGCCTATTTTAAAGACGGAAAACAAATCCCGGATACAACAAACCACGAGCATGTCTATATGGCCGATGGGAGAACAGCATCAGTAATAGCGGTTGAATAACATCGGTGCCGGTATGAAACCTTCTTTTTTGCGGCACTCTATAGAGGCCCGGCGCGAGCTTATTCTCACGGCGAATCCGATCAAGACGCTGCTCATCCTTTCGCTGCCTTCCTTGCTGATGAATACGGTGCAGGCGATGATGCCGTTTACGGATGGGCTCTTTATCAATAATCTGACAGACTATGCGGTAACCGGCGCCGTAACCTTTTCTCAGCCGATTATTTCGATGGTATTGGGCTTGTCCCAAGGATTGAGCGTCGCAGTGATGGCGATTATCGGGCAGCTGAACGGGAAAGGCGAGATTGAAGAAGGAAAGCGGGTTGCGGTGCAGATTTTTTTATTTGCCATGGTGCTTGGTCTTATCAGCGCGCCCCTCCTTCTGCTCATCAGCGTAGCGGTTTCCAAAAGCTTGCAAAGCGATATTGCTCCGTATGTCCGGCAATATATTGCATGGTACAGTATTGTTTTGCCGTTCAACTTTTTAGCGTGGGTATATAACGGCATTAAAAATGCAAACGGAAAGCCTGAGGCCGCTTTTGTCAGAATGGCTCTCCTTTTCATCTTCAAAGTTGTCGGCAATTTCTTATTTTTATATGGATTACGGCTTGAAATTATCGGCTGCGTTCTCGCATCCTTGCTTGCAAATGCGGCAATGGCGCTTTGGATGGTCTATGAGCTTTTCATCCATGAAAGCCCCGATCGGCTCAGCGTAAAAAATTTTTCCTTTGACGGAAAAATCATCAAAGAGGTGCTGAAAGTCGGTTTTCCGGCAATGTTCAATTATTCATTCCTCTATTTGGGCTTTTTTCTTATCAATAAAGAGATAGAACGGTACGGCGCAGTTGTCGTGGCGGCGCAAGGGATCGCGAGCAATATTAATGCGCTCTGTTTTAATCTTCCGGCAGCGTTCAGTACGGCAATTACGACGATGGTGAGTATGCACATCGGCGCAGGGGCTCCGCAAAAAGCAAAACAGGATTGCTTCCTGGGCTGTATTACCAGCATCATCACTGCGGTTGTGCTTATTTCGGTGATGATCCCGCTGTCTCCTTCTTTGACGATTTTGTTCAGGCGGGAACCGGACATCGTTGGGATTGCAAATAATGCCCTCAATATTTATACCTATTCGATTATCGGTTTCGGCATCTGCATGACCATTCAAGGCGCATTTATCGGGCTGGGAAGAACAAAAATACCGCTCATACTCGGCATTCTTCGCATTTGGCTGCTGCGGTATATTTTTGTTCTGGCTACCGAACACGTCCTTCACTACTATGCAGTGTTTTGGGGCAATCTCTTTTCCAATATGACGACGGCGCTCATCGCAACGGCGCTTATTCTGCGGACAAAATGGGTGTCGGCGCTTACGCTTTCAGACTGCGGCGACCGAATGCCGGGCAAGGGCGTTTGATGCTGCATTTCCAACGGCCGTTTGTGTTCCTTTTGCTGTTGTTACTCCCGGCATTTTCGCTGCTGCGGCGGATAGGGCGGCTGCAGGCAGTATCGCTTTCTTTACCGCTCGGAAACTGGAACGGCTTTGTTCCGGAAAAAAAGTATGCAGTCTATCTTGTACACCGTATATCCCAATATGCGCTTGCCTGCGCCTTTCTGCTCACAGTTTCCGCCCTTGCCGATCCGGTCCGGCAAACAGCCGAGCCGATGTATTCAGGCGCCGGTCAGGCGCTGATGTTTGTCCTTGACTGCAGCCCCTCGATGGCCGCCCAGGATATGGGCATGCAAACGAGGTTTGAGGCGGCCAAGCGTATCATCCATGCATTTGTCGAAAACTATGCAGGCGATTCTTTCGGGCTTACCGCACTCGGAAGCTCCGCCGCCGTGTTGATCCCTCCCACCATCGATCAACAGACCTTTTTAACCCGCCTGGATCAGCTGCGGATCGGTGAATTAGGCGACGGCACCGCACTCGGGATGGGGCTTGCGTCAGCCGTCTTGCATCTTACGCAATACGCTGCGATCCCTTCATATATCATTCTCTTTACCGACGGTGATAACAATACCGGAGAGGTGCATCCCCGCGCGGCTGCGGATATCATTAAGCACAAACAAATCGGGTTTTCCATTATCGGTCTGGGAAAATCCGGCTATGCGCCGGTCAAATACTTTGATCCGCTTCAAAATAAAGAAATTTCCGGCACGCTGCACACGGTATTTGATGAATCCGAGCTGCAAAAAATTGCCCGATACGGCAACGGCCGGTATTTTTCCGCAAAATCCCCGGAAATATTGACGGAGATTTTTACTCAATTCACAAAAAAAATACCGGCGACGCTTCCTTCGATGACGGTACGGAAATACTATGCGCTTGACCGGACGTTCATTCTGATTGCGATGGGCTTGGCCGCTGCCGCCTGGCTGCTCCGTCGACTGTTCATGCAGGCGGTCTCGTAATGCTGGAATTTGAAAAGCCACTGCTGCTGTTGCTGCTCCTCTGTATTCCGCCTGCGTGCGCGGTTACGCTGTACCGCATGAAAAAGCTCCGGGATTGCTATGCATCCGTCGAAGGAATGCGGCAGCTTACGGCGGCAGTGAAGATTCGGATGACGCTCTGGAGTTTCAGCTGGGCATTTCTCTGTCTTGCAGCAGCAGTTCCCCTTTGGGGCGCCCGCCAGACAACGACCCTCAAATACGGCAACGCCGTTATCTTTGCTGCCGACATTTCACGCAGCATGACGATTACCGACCTTGCTCCCAACCGTCTGGAATTTGCAAAGCGCTATCTCGCCTTTCTGATAGACGGCTTGCCGGATGCTGCCTGCGGCTTGGTGACGGTAAAAGGGCAGGGGACGCTGGCTGTGCCGCTCAGTTTTAATCATCAAAGTATCCTAACCGCAGTGGAAACCCTTTCGCCGTTCAGCGCAACGGCTGCAGGCAGCAATCTTGAACACGGGCTGCGTACTGCGCTTGCGGCTTTTCCTGAAAACCGGCTGATGGGGAAGACCGTTGTGCTGTGTACCGACGGCGATGAAACTACAGGCTCGATGTCGCGTGTCATTCCGCGGTTTCGCCAGGAGAATGTGCAGCTGATCATTATCGGCTTTGGAACGAACGAAGGGGGCTCCGTTTCGGTGCTGAATGAAAAATACGAATCGGTGCTCAAACAGAGCCGCCTGTCCGAGCTGATTCTGAAACGCCATGCACAGCAAGCCTTGAACAATAGCTTTTACATTGCTGCCATGGAACCCGGTTCCGCATGGAAGGTGTTGCAGGCGCTGAAAGGAAGCGATTCGGAGGGTGAAAAGGTGCGGTATGTGCAAAAACCGGTGCGCCGCTCTTTTGAATGTGCCGCCGCTGCGCTGCTCCTGTTCTGTGTCGGCTTGGCTACCGGAGGTCTGTATGCAAAAAAAGACTAGCGTGGCCGCTCTTCGGTTCATTTTTTTTGTCTCTGCCCGTATTCTAATAATTCCTTCTATTATATTGCATGTCTCGTGTTTCTTTTTTTTCATCATTTGGGCGGCTTTTTGCGATATAATCGCAAAAACCAGGCTTTGCGGGGTTCCGCTCCTGCTCCATTCCTCCGCTGCGCTTCGGAACCGGCTTGCGCCGGCCCCTCCAATCCTTGCCGCGGGAAAACGCAGCCTTCATACCGTCATACTGCTTTTTCGTTCAGCCGGTGTATCGCGGCTGTTGCTGTCGGCGCTGCTCTTTTTATCGCTGTCGGTGCCGCTCATGCAAGGGTGCAGCATGGAACGCCGCGCTCAGCTGGCTCATTTAAAGGGCGCCGTTGCGTGGAAACAGGGGGATTGGAATACTGCCGTCATGTATTTTTGCGAGGCGGAGGATTTAGCGGCTCTGGTATCCGATCCCAGTGTGCGGAATTATACCGATTTTGCGCTTGCTTCTTCGTACCTCATGCAGGGAGAACAGACGGCTGCAGCTGAAAAACTCCGCACTATCCCCGATGCCGCCGAAACACTGGTAAGAGCATATAGTTTTTATCAGCAAGGAATTATTTCATTCCAGGCAAAAGAATATGCTGATGCTGCGGCATCGTTTAAAAAGGCGCTGGAATTATCCGGCGCCGATATGGATGCAAAAATCAATTATGAACTGAGTAAAAAGCTGTGCGAGAAACAGCAGGAATTGCAGCGTCAGGCGCCGCAAAATGCAGCCGAATTGGTCTACTCCGATTCCGCTGATTCGATTATCCTTGATATTATCCGTAAAAGAGAGCAAGCCGAATGGAAAAAACTACAACGCGAATCGGAACCGTCGATCAACGATTATTAACCCCCTTGCTTCGGCTGCGGCGGTTTGCGGCGCGCGGAGCGGTAGTGTTTTTTTGCGCGGTAGCTGCGGCAGTCTATGGGCAGCCGCACGACGGCATCGAGCTGCGGCTCAACGGTGACATATTTTTTATCGATCAAGATATTGAAATCGAGGTGATGATTTCGCACGATTCTCCGTATCTCCGGCGCAATCGCGATACGCCCCGTTTTGTGTTTGAAGGCGACGCGGCTGCTGCTCAGCTCATCCAAAGCAGTGTCATTCCCGAATATGACGGGATGCATCTCCGCTGCCGCTATCGATGTGCTCATGCCGGACAGTATGTTTTTTCACCGGCGCTGCACTGGGAGCGGCAAACGCTTGCATTAGAGCCGCTTGCTATTACCGTGCATCAGCCGCAACTGTCGCCGCACACGGCGTTTTTCTGGAAGCTGTATTCCTCCGGCGGCGAACCGCTTCCCGATACCGCAATCCTTGAGCAGGGCAGGGAATATCTGCTGTGCTTACATGCTGCGTTTTATTCCTCCGGCTATGCTGAACGGTATGCCCGGATGCTGCATGAGCTCACCGCCGTGCGGCTCCGGAACGATGCCGCTGCCGACTCACCGTCGCACGAGACTTCCTCTGAACCGTCGTCACAATATGCCGCTTCTGCTTTGCGCAATACTTCTACCGGTTTGCTGCCGCAGCATGAGCCGACCGGTTTATCTTCACACAATGTTTCCGCCGGGCTGCCGCTGCCTCTGGAAATTACGCGCATTGAGTGCCCCGCAGCCGAAAACGCCGCCCTTGCGCCGCTGTCCCCGGAAGAGCTTTCCGTATTAGCCGTCGGCGCCGCCTCATTGCCGGTTGCGGCTTTTGAAACATATATACTTGATGCCTTTCGCTGGATTCCGCTGCAAACCGGCATGCAAAACCTTCCCCATGCGCAGATATCCTTTGCGGTGGGCGGCAGCGCGGTCAGTAATCGGCGGGCGTACCTCATTGATCCGTTGAGCGCTGCCGCTTCCGGCCTTGCCGTTCAAAAAGCTCTTGAAGACGGCGTATCAACGTCAGCTGCGTTTGCGGCAGCGCTGCAGGAACCGTCGTCTGCAGCTTCCGATCTATCCGCTCAAGATATCGCCGCTGCAAAGAAGATTGCCGAGTACCGTCTGGAAGAGCTGTATGCACTGTTTCCCTTTGCCGCCCGCCGTGAGCGGAAAAAATTGGAAGCATCCTTAGGCGGAGTACCGTCATTGCCGCTCTATCCGTATATACTCGGTATTGCTGCAGCGGCCGTTACGGTATTACTCGCTGCGGGCGCCGGATGGCACGGACTGTGTAAGAAAAAGCGTCTTATGCTGCTGTTTGCGGCTTTGATGCTGTGCTGCGGCAGTGGAGCGGTCGGTCTCTTTGCCCGTGCGCTGCAGGCTCAAGCCGTGTGTGTTGCGCCGCAGGATGCAGCGGTTGTACGCCGTATCCCCGAATCGACCGGCAGCATTGTACACCGGCTCGCAGTAGGAGAGGCTGTGCTGATTGTGCGCAAGACGGCGGCATGGTACTACGTAAAAACATCCGGAGGCATTTCCGGCTGGGTGCCGCAGCGCTCGCTACTTGTCTGTGAAAAAAGATATAAGTTCTCATCATAACAATCTTGTATTTAATATGAAACTATTGTAAAATAATCTTGTTTATTAACATATGTTGCGATGTGGACTGGAGCCTGTTTCGGCGGCACGGAAAGCTGCAGCGGTTATTTTATATTGGTTGGCATACTGCATATTTAAGATTGTTAAAATTAAAGGCGGTTATGTTATTGGGTGAGGTGTGTCTTCATCTCTCTCCGGAGGTTTTTAAGAATGGCTTCAGAAAAAATAGTTGCCTATAGTATGCGTTGTATGTCGATTTGTATCGCTGTTGCTATCTTTGGTTTGTCTGCACAATCAAAACTACCCATACCGGCATCAGTTTCTTTTCCGGGGTTGGATAAGTTTTTACATGCATGTGCGTTCGGTAGTCTTGCCTTTACGCTTTCATATTGGTTCTCTGCGGATAAATGGGATGCGAATCCGATAAAATATTTTGCATTTACCTGTGCTATCGCTGCATGTTACGGTATCACCGATGAATTACATCAAATCTTTGTTCCCGGTCGGGATGCCTCTATATACGATTGGTTTGCCGACTGTACCGGTGCTGTTTTAGCAGTTGCTTTGCGGGTGATGTTGGTAAAGGTTCTTTCAAAAACATGATTTAAAAAAATGCTGAATAGAAACGTAATAATAGAAAAGCTAGCTGCCTTTTTTGATAGCAAACCTGAAATTATTCTGGCGATGCTGTACGGTTCATATTCTCGCGGAACTGAAACTGAACTCAGTGATGTCGATATCGCTGTGGCAATGTCTGCAGCTTTAACTCTTGATGATCGGTTGTCTTTACAATTGGAGTTGTCGCTTGTTTTGAAGCGTGAAATCGATCTGGTTGATATACGGAAGATAAAAGGGCTGTTCCATTATAAGGTGTTCACGGAAGGTGTGTGCATAAAAAAGACAGAGCCGGAGGGAAGCTCTTTGCTGCATCGGCATACTATGACTGCTCTCTATTGGTATGAAGATTATTATCCTATCTACAAGCGTGGACAGCAGTATATTTTAGCGCATACTTTTAAACGGTGAGACTGTTTTTACGAATTTGCGGATGCCGTTTTAAGAATTGTAAATGTAGCCATAATGCCTGAATGGGATTGTTTCGGATAGAGTTGATGCGGTTAACCGAGGAAACAAAAAACATCATTATTGATTCTATCTGTCGGCATTTTTCGCAAGCTGAAAAAATTATTTTATTCGGTTCGCGTATTGATGATGGTAAGAAGGGTGGGGATATCGATCTGCTGGTACAAACACCGGTTTCTTCGGCAGCAGCTTTTGAAGCAAAACTGCAAGCGGTTTCGGCCATGCAGCTGAAGTTAGGTGAACAGCGGATTGATCTGCTGACTACAGTTGGTGCTGATGATAGCCGGTTCATTGTACAAAATGCGTATCGGCAGGGTATTGTGTTGTGGACGAAGTAATAAAGCTGAAATGCGCTTCTGCTGTGGAGGAATGCAAGAAACATAGACAGCGGATTGACATAGTGCTTAAATTTTTATATCCGTTATTTCCGCTCACGGAAGGACGATTGAACGCTTTATCTGATGAGCAAACGGCTGTTTTGGATCAATTCCTCTATCGATTTACGAAGCTGCAAGATTGTATCGGTTTGCGGCTAATTCCTGCCGTATATGTATTATTGGAAAATGATACGGCAGTACATCCGTTTATCGATATTTTAAATCGGCTTGAAAAACTTGGCGTTTTGACATCAGTGTACGATTGGCAATATTTCCGTTCTTTGCGAAATAATATTGCTCATGCATATCCTGAACGATCGGATGATATCGTCAATGCAATCAATACGCTGCATGCTTCATGGGACAGGTTTGTGATGTTATACATGAAGCTTGCCACAACGGCAGAAAAACCACGGAAATCAATTTTTACCCTTTTCACGAATTTTTAAGTCGAAAGCACCGGAAAATACTAAAAAAGCATATTACTTTTTCTAAAAACATCATGGAAATAGGTAGATTGCAATATCATTTTTCAAAAATTGATTTCCGTGCAGAAAAACTTATTAGTATAGATTCTTCAAACAGGCCATGTTATAACGAATAATGCAGCAGCTTGTGAGTTGCTAAAAATATAAAACCTTAGATGTACATGGCTGATGACTAGTATTTTTTTGATTGTCCATGTTGATAATTCTATAAAATCTAGAGCAATATGTAAAAAGATAACAAAAGCTGTATTATTTGGTATGACATAGACTCTATGATTATTTCAATGATGAAAGGAATAAGCGGGAGAGTACTCGTTAGGCTATATATTTAGTGATGTGATGAATTTTCACGCCTATAAGGAGTAGGGGAAATGAAAACAATTATTTTAGCAGGTGGACTTGGAACCCGTCTTTCCGAAGAAACCGAACTTAGACCGAAGCCTATGGTTGAAATAGGCGGTAAGCCGATTTTATGGCATATTATGAAAATATATTCGTCATACGGTTTTGATGATTTTATTATCTGTTGCGGGTATAAGTCTTATTATATTAAAGATTATTTTTATCATTATTATATGCATTCAAGTGATATAACAGTTGACTTACGGTCAAACGAAATAACATATCATAAGTCGGAGTCTGAACCATGGAAAATAACCTTGGTAGATACCGGACTTGAAACAATGACTGGTGGACGCATTAAGCGTGTTCAAAAATATATCGGCAATGAACCTTTTATGCTGACTTATGGTGATGGTGTGAGCGATGTCGATATTTTAAAACTTATAGCTTTTCATAAGGAAAGTAAAAAATTGGCGACATTGACTGCTGTGTTGCCGGATGGAAAATTCGGTGCATTAAATATCAATAGTGAAAATGATATTACTGAGTTCCGCGAAAAACCTGCCGGTGATGGAAGTTGGATAAACGGTGGTTTTTTTGTTTGCCAGCCGGAAGTATTCGATTATATTAAAAACGGTGACCCTACTATTTTTGAACGGGAGCCGTTAGAAAATTTAGCGAAAGATAATCAATTAAATGCGTATAAGCATAATGGATTTTGGAAGCCGATGGATACCTTAAAGCAAAAACAGGAGTTAAATACCTTATGGGCTTCCGGAAATCCTCCTTGGAAGATTTGGAAATAGCAATGTTGTCATTTTATAAGAATAAAAAGATTTTTATTACCGGACATACTGGTTTTAAAGGTTCGTGGTTTACTAGGATATTACTTGCTGCTGGAGCGCAGGTTACCGGGTATGCGCTTCCGCCTGGTGAGCGATCATTATTCGGTGCAACTGACTCGGAAAAACATATCAATTCAATTCAGAACGATATACGAGATAAAGATGCTCTTGTTCAAGCAATTGTAAGGGCGCAGCCGGATATTGTATTTCATCTTGCTGCACAACCGCTTGTGCGTCTGTCATATAAGCAGCCGGTGGAAACCTATAGTACGAATGTGATGGGCACCGTCAATATATTGGAAGCAATGCGGCAATGTGCATCGGTCAGGTCGTTTGTCAATATCACTACCGATAAAGTATATGAAAATAAAGAATGGTGTTGGGGGTATCGGGAAAACGAAAACCTTTGCGGCTTTGATCCGTATTCAAATAGTAAGAGCTGTAGTGAGTTGGTAACCTATAGCTATAAAAATTCGTTCTTTACGGAACAAAATAGTACGGCAATCAGTACTGCTCGCAGCGGTAACGTTATAGGTGGTGGTGATTATGCAGAAGATAGAATTATTCCCGATTGTATCAGAGCAGTAAAAAGCATGCAGGTCATTGTGTTACGGAATCCCAATTCAACCCGTCCGTATCAACATGTTCTTGAGTGTTTGTCCGGTTACTTGCTTTTGGCACAAGCGCAGTATGAACATGCAGAGATACAGGGTGCATATAATTTCGGTCCTGATGATGACAGTTGCGTGACAACAGGTGATCTTGCGGCTTTATTTTGTGCTGCATGGGGAAACGGAGCACAGTGGAAAAGCGAATCAGAAAATGGACCGCATGAAGCAAACTTTTTAAAACTGGATAACACAAAAGCAAAAACAATTCTGAAATGGCATCCTCATTGGTCTATTAAAACGGCAATCGATAAAGTTGTTGAATGGGAAAAAAGTGTACAAAGCGGATGCTCCGCCGGAGAAATAACGGATAAACAAATTAAAGAATATTTTGGAGGGATCATCTGATATGAGCAGAAATACTGTCATTGATGCTACAAAAGGTATAGGAATTGTTTGTGTAGTGCTTGGTCATATTGTATTGTATGGAAGCGGTGTATCTCGTATTATTTTTGCTTTTCATATGCCTTTATTTTTCTTTTGTAGTGGGCTTGTGTTTAACTATACCGGAACATCTAAGGAACTGCTTTATAAAGCAAAACAATTGATTGTACCGTATTGTTTTTTACACTTGTTGGCTTGTTTGTTGCTGTATCATTTTTTCAATCTAGTCAACTAACTCTTAGGCGGTTTCTAGTTGATGTCTTTTACAGTGTGAATCCGGAAGTTTGCTTTGTCGGGCAGTTATGGTTCTTAATTGCATTATTAAATTGCATTGTGTTTTTTCATATTTCACATAGGATACTTAAGGGGGGGGGTATGCATTCGCTTCTAGGTTTTTATTTGCTTGTATATGTTTTGTTTTCTGTGTTTTAATTAAAAATTATGAACTTAAAATACCATTTGGAGATAAAAGATATTCCTTTCCCTTTAAATTAGATGATGCATTAGGTGGATATTTGTTTTTCTTTTTAGGTTATTATTCTAAAAATATCATCGAGAAAGTTGATGTGCTTAATTATCGTACAAAAATCGTTCTATGGGCGTTGGGGAGTGCTGTATTATTAATATGTGCTTATTTCAATGGAATGGTTAATATTGATGTTACATTTAATAATCCTGTTTTATATTTATTAGGCAGTATCGCAGGGATTGTTGCCGTATTTGTTTTATGCTCGCTTATGCGGGGAAATAGCAAGTATTATTGGCTTGCTATAGTTTGGTACGGAAAAAATTCCTTGCCTATTTTTGCCCTGCATTCTTTGTTTTTATATGGGTATGCGGCCAGTCTTTCAAAAATATTAGCACGGAGATTAATAATTATGAAAAATATTTCGTTATTCTATAGTCTTATAGGTACCGTTATTTGTTTGATTGGTGTTATCCCGTTCGTGTATATTTATAACGGGAGTGTTGCTGTACTCATGAAAAAATTTATTAAAAAATAGGTGTGTGGTGTATGGGAAAATCAAAAGTCTATGGTACGTTTCGGCAAACAAATTTTGAGTTAATGAGAGTTATTTGTATGCTTCTTCTCGTTGCACATCATTATTGTGTGCATGGAGGAATATTACATACAGAAAGCCGTTATAAGGTAATTGCATTGTTATTTTATCCTGCAGGCAAAATTAGCTTTGTTGCTTTTATCGCTGTAACTATGTATTTCCTGGTTGATAAAGATTTTAAATCGATACGATTTATAAAAATATGGTTGGAGACTTTTTTCTATTCTGTTGTGTTTTTTCTGGTATCGTTATTCTATGCTACTCCGGTAAGTAAATCTGATTTGATAAGGAATGGAATTGGAAGTTTGTTTCCGATTGCAGGTAATTCTCATGGTTTTGCTGCGTCTTATTTGTTGTTTTATGCGTTTTTTCCTTTTATTTCTTCATATACTAAAACTTTGAGCAAACAGAGGATGCAGATTTTACTGGTCATATTATTTTATGCTCAGATAGTATCTTCAGTAATTATGACGGTGACTGGTCATATGCAGCCAATATTAAGCCACGTGCAGTTGTTCCTTTTTTGTTATTTACTAATGATATATATTAAAAAATGGGCACCAAGAAATATAGCTACTTTAAAAGTTTCTGCAATGATTTTTATTGTGATATATTTATATATTTTTATTATAGCTTATTTTAGTAATATATCGGAAATAAACATATTTAAATATATCTCTGCTTTGACAAAAGATGAGTCATCCTTGTTATATATTATAGCAGGTTTTGCTTTGTTTTTTATCTTTAAAAATATATCAGTTAAGTATAATCCTGTCATTAATAAGTTGGCAGGATGTACTTTTGGTGTTTTGCTTATTCATGATCATAATTTTTTTAGAGCTCCTTTATGGCATAATATCATAAAAACGCAAGACTGGTTCTATAGTGTTCACTTTGTCAGTTATTATATTGTTTCCATATTTGGAATATTTTTTACAGGCTGTTTGGTTGATCTTTTCCGGCAAAATTTGTTTGAGCGCTTTTTTTTGAATTCTCAATTTGTTCAAAGATGTTGTGAAAGATTGGACTGCTATGTGAATAATGAAACTATACGAGGTTAAATATGCGAATAAAAATATCAGATTTTATAGCACAATTTTTAGTTGAACAAGGTATTTGTTATAATTTTACCGTTCCTGGTGGTGGGGCAATGCACTTAAATGAATCTTTTGGCCATCAAAAGGGATTAACAAATATTTTTGTACAGCATGAACAGGCTGCTGCTATTGCTGCAGAAGGTTATTATCGTATGAGCAATCAGTTACCGGTAGTTTGTTGTACAACAGGGCCGGGAGGTTCTAATACCCTGACTGGTGTTTTAGGAGCCTGGCTTGATAGTATTCCAATGTTGGTTATAAGTGGACAGGTGAAGTGGTCAACAACAGTTAGGAGTACTGGATTAGCTATGCGTAGTTTTGGTGATCAAGATTTCGATATTACAAAACTGGTTGCCCCTATGACGAAATATGCAGAAATGATAATACGTCCTGAAACAGTTAAATATCACATTCAAAAAGCTTTGTATTTAGCTACCCATGGTAGGCCTGGTCCTGTGTGGCTTGATGTTCCATTGAATATTCAATGGGGGTATATTGATACGGATGATTTGTTTGAGTTTGATCCTATTGAGCTTGAGAATTCTAATCCGAGAGCGGTATCTCCGGTGACACTTGAACTGATTATTGAAAAAATCAAAGTATCGGAGCGCCCTGTAGTTTATAGTGGGGTAGAGCTGAGAACGAATGGGGCCTATCAAGAATTCAAAAGAATGCTTGAAAAATTAAATGTTCCGGTTGTGACAAGCTTTGATAGTATTGATATTATGACACAAGATGATCCGCTGTATGCTGGACGTGCGGGGGATGTCGCAGACCGTGCCGGAAATTGGGCTGTTCAGAATAGTGATTTCTTATTGGTAGTGGGTAGCCGTTTAGGTATTCGTCAAGTTAGTTATGCGACTGAAACATGGGCGAGAAACGCATTTGTTGTGATGGTGTATCCTGATGCCTTAGAAACTTCTAAACCGAATATTCATGTTGAATTGCCTATTCGTGCTGATTTGAAACAGTTTTGTTCTGCCATGAATAAGCAATTAAGGCATTCATTGCCTCCTAAAGCAGACTGGATTGCACAATGTAAAAAGTGGATGCATAATTATCCTGTGGTAATAAAAGAACGGCATTATAATACGTCTGGATTAGCGAATGTCTATTGGTTCGTACATTGCTTAAATCGTTATACAAAAATTAATACACCGATTGTAACAGGAAATGGAAGTGCTGCTGTCGTGACAGCAAGCACGTTGTTTATAAAAGAGGGGCAACGTTATTTTTTTAATACCGGTTGTGCAAGTATGGGCTGGGGGCTTCCGGCGGCGATTGGGGTGTGTTTTGCACATGGGAAGCAAGAAACCTATTGTATTACAGGAGATGGCAGCATTCAGATGAACCTTCAGGAGTTGCAAACGGTTGTATTCCATAAATTACCAATTAAAATTTTCTTGATTAACAATCAAGGATATCATTCTATGCGTCAGACTGAAAAAAATTTATTTGGCGATTTATCAACAATTGGTGTTGGGCCCGAGTCTGCTGATTTGAGTTTCCCTAATATGGAGGCAATTGCAGCCGCTTACGGCATACCATACCGGTCGGTGCATACTAATCGTGATATATCCTCCGCTCTCGAAGAGTTTATGCAAATGAAAGGATTTGCTCTTTTTGAAGTGTTTGTTGATACAGAGCAAGGCTTTGAACCTAAGCCTTCTGCTCAAAAGCTCGCAGACGGAACATTAATATCTCCTCCACTAGAGGACCTTGCTCCGTTTTTGGATAGAGAAGTATTAAAGAAAGAAATGCTTATTCCATTGGTAGGAGAGAAATAAATGAGTAATATATATTTACTTGATTGTACACTGCGAGACGGTGGGTATGTAAACGGTTGGAATTTTGGAGAAGGTAGTATTAAAAGTATTTTTACTCGGTTAGATACGGCAGGTGTTGATTCCATTGAAGTTGGTTTTATCGATGAGCGAGTGACTTATGATGCTAATCGTTCAATTTATCCTGATACAAAATCGATCGAGCCTGTATTCGAAAATATACAGACGCCTAAAGCTTTACTTTGTGCAATGATTGATTATGGGACTTGCTCACTCGATAAAATCTCTCCTAAGGCTGAATCACACCTTGATGCTATAAGAATTATTTTTAAAAAACATAAACAAGATGAAGCGCTTGATTTTTGTGCTCGGGTGAAAGCAAAAGGATATAAAATTTTTGTTAATCCCGTTTCAGTTACTAGTTATACTGATGAGGAGATAATAGCACTTGTTAAGAAAATTAATAAGATATCTCCTTATGCTGTAACAGTTGTGGATACTTACGGGCTTATGCATTCTGAGGCGGTTCTTCATTATTGTAATATTCTAAACACTCATTTAGATAAGAAAATAATTATCGGGTACCATGCTCATAATAATTTCCAATTGGCATATTCGAATGCTATTGCAGTAATGAGTGGTATTGAAAATCGAGATATTTCTATAGATGGCACTTTGTTTGGTATGGGGAAAAGTGCAGGTAATGCTTGTACAGAGTTGCTTGCTATGTATATGAATGAGTTTAAAGGAAAAAACTATGATATGAATCAAATACAGGAGGCAATAGATGTCGATATTCAGAAAGAGTTTGCTAAATGTAGCTGGGGATATAAACCAAAATTTTATCAGTCTGCGTTGTATGCTTGCCATCCTAATTATGTCCAATATTACATGGACAAACGTTCGTTGTCGATAAAATCTATCAATAATTTGTTGCTTCAGATTCCAGATGAAGTTAAGTTGTTATATAATGAAAAGATTGCTGAAGAGATTTATCAAAAAAATCAATTGATAGACTTTGATGATTCTCATGTTTTAAAAGAATTACAGGAAGAATTTTCTGGAAGGCCTCTTCTTTTATTAGGTCCAGGAAAGACGATTTTGAAAGATAAAGATAGAATCAATAATTATATTAATAATAAAGATCCAATTATAATTTCTTTAAATTTTGCAATTGACGATTATCCTATTGATTATATTTTTGTTGGTAATGCAAAACGCTATAGTCAGCTTTTTAGTACATTATCCCGCACTATAGCATTACGGAAGCTAATTTGTACCTCAAATATCACTGAAATTTCACAAAAAATTGATTATCATGTTAATTTTATAAATCTTGTTTCTAATGTTGAAGTAATTAGAGATAATCCTTTAGTTTTGTTCTTGAATTTATTATCAAAAATAAATATTAAGAATGTTGTACTTGCTGGGTTTGATGGATATGTGGAAGATATTCAAGAAGATTATTATCAAGCATATATCCCCTTTTTATATGATACCTCACAGATCATGTTACGAAATGAGGCATTGAAAACAGCTCTTAAGCTTTTTCAACGGAAAATGACGATAACTTCACTTACTCGAACATTGTATTTGGAAGATTGCTGATATGAAAAAAATGATTATTACAGGTTCAACTGGAATGATAGGGCACTATCTAGTTCGTGAAGCATTGAGTAGGCAGTATGAAGTATGGTGTATCATTCGGAGAGGATGCCTTCGGGCTAGTGATTTGCCTGTCTCGGGAAATCTTAATATTGTTGAAGCTGATTTGTGTGAATATCATAGTCTTACATTAGATGGGCAGTTTGATTGTTTTGTTCATTTAGCATGGGATAAGACTTTTGGAATGTCAAGAGATGATGTTGATATTCAGCTAAAAAATATCGAATATACACTTGATGCTGTCAGATTGGCAAAACGTTTAGGATGTTCAGTTTTTGTAGGGGCGGGGAGTCAGGCCGAGTATGGTGTTCTGGATATCCCGCTAAAGGGGAGCACTCCTGTGAGCCCTGAAAGTGGTTACGGAATAGCAAAATACACAGCAGGAAAGCTTGCTGGGCTTTTGTGTCAGCAAATGAATATGCGTTTTAATTGGATTAGGATTACAAGTACATATGGGCTTGGGGATGCTGCTTATACATTGGTGTCGTATGTTATTGATGAACTTTTGGCAGGTCGTTCTCCTGAGCTAACCCACTGTGTACAACAGTGGGACTATTTACACGGGAAGGATGCTGCAAAGGCTTTTATTGCTGTTGTTGAACACGGTGTAAACGGTAAAACCTATCCATTGGGTAGTGGCGACAGCCGGAAGTTGTCTTCATACGTGAATGAGATAGCGCAAATTGTTAATCCTTCAATAATATTGGGTTACGGGAAAAAAATATATTATCCTCATCAGCCTATGTTCTTAGTTCCTGATATTACAGAGTTAACAACTGATACTGGTTGGAAACCTGAAATTGTATTTCGTGATGGGATAAACGAGATAGTTGATGCGAAGCGCTAAAGAGATAGATAATTTTCTCAAGGGTAAATCGATGTATTCTTATAGTATGACTTAAGGTTGTTTAGGGTAGCGATGCTTAATCTTATTTGGGATTTAGATGGAACACTGATTGATTCTGAAACAGAAGTGCTAGAAGCTCTAAAGTATGCTCTGGCTGATGCAGATATAGATATATTAAAAAGTATAAAGCCGTTGCGGGTTGGCCCAACAGTTGACAATATCTTAAGAGCATCATTTGATGTTCTATATCTTAATGATGAAAGACTGCAGAATGTTGTAAGTGCTTTTAGAAAACGATACGATTCGAGTAGTTTTTTGCATACACATTCTTTTTCAGGCATTGATGCTATTGTGCATGATACTGCTGATTATGCACATTATATTATTACCAATAAACCCGATCTTCCGAGTCATAAGATTATTAATAAACTCGGCTGGGGCGCTAAAATTAGAGAAATTATTACCCCGTACAGCTTGGGTGGTGATAAAAAAGAAAAGTCCGAGCTGTTTAAGTATCTTATCGAATTGCAAGGTTTAAATAAGGAGACTACGTATGGGATCGGAGATATGGCATCGGATTGTTACGCTGCAAAATGTGCGGGAATAAAAACAATCGGTGTACTCTGGGGTACAGGAACAAGAGATGAATTAGCTAATGTCGATTATCTGTGTTCTACGGTATCTGAGTTAAAGGCGTTATTAAAGACGCTATGCGAAAAATAGTTATATCAGTGGCTACCGCAACACTCGGTATAGCCGTTATACGATGTGCAAAATAGCAAGGATTGTATCTTGTTTGTATCGCATGGAGGTATTCCAAACGGGCAAAATTACTAATCGATTCAGGTATCGGTGATATTATTCAAGCTGACTTGAAAGATTATGTTATGCTTGCCCCTGTAATTACAGGCTGGGGTGTTCGTATTTTTGTCTACATAATAATTGGGCGTATGGCGTAGAGGAATCCAGAAGTTTCATTTTTGGAAGGATTGAAAAAAAGTTTATGACCTTTATTCTGCAAGGTATTCATGTTTTGAGGGGACAAAACAGTATAAGCGTGAATTCTATGGAGCTCATTAATAACTTCTATAGCATGTGTGAAAGTTTTATAATATAGGGGGGGGGAGTGTTTTTTATTAATAATAAAGGTGCAAAAGATATATTTGCTACGCTTATAAATCAAATATGGCGCTTAGTAAGCGGACCTGTTATCATGCTACTTATACCCCTGTTTCTTACTGAAACACAACAGGGGTATTGGTTTCTTTTTACTAGCCTTTCCGCGCTTTCTATTTTTGCAGATTTGGGCTTCAGCAATATTATTCTACAGTTCAGTGCTCATGAATTTGCATTTTTATCTTTTTCAAACGACGGATTGCTTGTAGGGGATGAAAGGCATCTAAATAAACTCGCTGCTTTTTTTAAGTTTACGATAAAATGGATAGGGATAATAAGCGCTCTTGTTTTTCCTATTATTTATATTATAGGGATTGTATATTTTATACGGGATGATGTCCTTTCTGTTTACCTTCTACCGTGGACGATATATTCAATCGGTGCTCTTATTAACTTTTTTAATACTTCGATTTTATCTTTTATTGAAGGTTTAAATAGAATTGCAGAAGTTCAAAAAATACGGTTTGTAGTAAGTGTAATCAATACCTGTATTGTTATAATTGTGTTGCTTTTCCATGGTAATATTTTTGCACTTGCTTTAGGTGTGTTTATCAGTGCATGTACGATTTTTATGAGTTTATTTGGAAAGTTTAGAAAGTTTCTTTCTCAGCTTCTTACTATTGCTAAAACATATAATTATTCTTGGCGGAAAGAAGTAATGCCGCTGTTTATACGCTATGCACTTAGTTTTTCCAGCGGATATTTTATTTTCCAAATTTATACTCCGCTGATGCATTATTTTCATGGGCCTATATTGAGCGGAAAAGTAGGGATGTCTTTAGCATTAATAATGGCTATTTTCAATATAGCTAATATTTGGCTGTATACAATTACGCCACAGATCAATATGCTTGTTTCTACTAAAAATTGGTCTTTATTAGACATATTATTTGCAAAACGGTTGCTGTTTTCGTTGTTAACGTATGGTATTATCGGAATTGGTGTGGTTATATTTATTTTATTGTTTGGCCGTGTATGGCTCATCCCTAAAATTCTTGGAAGATTTTTATCTGTTATTCCTATGAGTGTTTTATTTATTTGTTATTTTATTCAGTTGTTTGTTAATGCATTGGCATTATACTTACGAGGGCATAAGCAAGAACCATATATGGTTTTGTCGATCATCAGTGCAGTATGGATTAGCGGTACGACTTTTCTTATTGGAAAATTTTTGTCTGCAGATTTTTTCTTTTGTGGATTTTTGAGTATGCAAATATTGGGAAGCCCTATTGCATACTTGATTTTTAGACGTTGTAAAAATATTTGGCATAATGCTGAGGTGATAAAATGAGTGAAAAACCGCTGTTGAGTATTTGTATACCGACATATAATAGAGACTATTTATTGGATAAAATGTTAGAACAATTATGTCCGATTGCAAAGCGATTCTCGATTCCAATTTATATTTCTGATAATGGTTCGGCTGACAATACTCAGTTAGTAATACAAAAATATTCTATTGATTATGATATAGTAGGATTTAAGCAAGAAGAGAATTTAGGTCCTGATAAAAATTTCGAATTTTTATTAACCCATGCTAGTGGAAAATATAGATGGCTGCTTGGAGATTCTACTATTATAGATGAAAAAGAGCTTGCTCAGCTGCTTGATAAATTAGCGAATAACGATTATTCATTTATCGTAACGGGAACATTAAAACGAACGGAATTCTTGCCGCTCGAGAAGGTTTATATGGATCAGAATACCTTGTTGGAAGAGTTGGGATGGCATATGACATATCTAAATGTGCTGATTTATAATGAAGAAGTTATTTCTAAGTGTAATTATCAAAGGTATTATGATAGTTATTTTCTTCAAACGGGTATAATTTTTGAATACATTGCCCAGGCGAAAGATTGGAGTTTATATTTCTTTAATAGACTTAAGGGGACTACTTTCCCGATTGAAAAAAAAGGACACTGGGAGCCAGAGGTAATCCCCATATTTTGTAAGAGTTGGTATTTGTTTATTATGTCATTACCTCTGTCATATAATTACAAATCTAAAAATATATGTATTCGAGCGCATGCAAAGAAAACAAAACTTTTCGGGTTTAAAAGCTGCTTATACCTTAGGTTAAAAGGAGGATTATCTCTTGCCAAGATTTTCCGCTATTATAACTTTATACGTTTAACGACTCATAATATAAATTTTATAGTGTTTGCCTGTTTTTTCCCAAAATTCATATTAAAATGGCTAAGATGCATTAGATTGTATGTTAAGCAAATAAGTAAAACATAATATCACACATGATAAGTAATTGGGGTTGCAAACGGTTTGGATGCCTTGTTTCTGATATTGCGTACATATATGGAACTGGATGCTATGAAGCCTGGTGATGAAGTGATTGTACCGGCGAATACCTATATTGCCACGATATTAGCTATTACCGACAATATGTTGACACCTGTGTTAGTGGAGCCGTCTATCGAAACGTATCAAATTGATGATAGGTCGCTTGAGTCTGCGATTACCTCGAAAACAAAAGCAATTATGATTGTACATTTATATGGGCAATGTGCTTACACTGATAATATATCAAAGCTGTGCAGGAAATACAACTTAAAACTGATCGAAGATAACGCACAAGCTCACGGTTGTGTGTTCAATAATGTTAAAACAGGTGCTCTGGGGGATGCAGCAGGACATAGCTTCTATCCAGGTAAAAATCTGGGTGCCTTTGGTGATGCAGGGGCAGTTACTACCAATAATCCAGAGCTTGCTGCTGTGATACGTAGTCTGGCTAACTATGGTTCTGCAAAAAAATATGTGTTTCAATATAAGGGATGGAATAGTAGACTGGATGAGATACAAGCAGCTGTTTTGAATGTAAAGTTGTCTCATCTGGATCAAGACATCGCATTAAGAAAGCAAATAGCGAAAAAATATATTGAAGGTATATATAATCCTAAAATAGTGGTGCCAAAAATATTTGATTGGAGTCAGCATGTATTTCATATTTTTTTCAATTAGGTGTGAGCATCGTGATGCTCTTCAGGAATATCTAGCTGGGAAGGGAGTAGGTACTCTTATCCATTATCCAATTCCGCCGCATAAGCAGGAGTGTTATAAGCAATGGAATCACCTGTGCCTCCCTGTTACTGAAAAGATTCATGCCGAAGAATTGAGTTTGCCAATGAGTCCAACTTTGCGTGATGAGCAAGTGAATTATGTGGTTGATATGATCAATAAGTTTTCAATCTGATCGATTAGAAAAGTAGTGTATATTTTAGCTTGAACGAGGTATCTGATACTTAGAAACAAGATGAAAAAATTTACGTTTTTTTTAAATAAAACTATAGGGTCTCGCAAAACGTATAATGAACTTGTATTTATTGCTGCGTTATTTTTTATTCCTTTCATAATGATTATTATACGTCCTTTGAATAGTACTGATACTGGGGGATATTATAGTTATTTTACGAATCCTGCATCTGCATCAAACGTTGAACAGTCTTTTTTGCTTATAGCTTCATTAGTGCGAGTAATTTCCCCTGAATTATTAGGTTTTCGGTTCCTCTTGTTCATTTATGCTTTTTTATCATCAGTTTTTTTATTTGTAGTATTAAAAAAATCAGAAAATCCATTTATAGCGTTTATTGTGTATTTTTCTTTTGCTTATATATATCAAATGTGTATCCAGATTAGAAGCGGGGTTGCAAATTTGATTTTTGTATGGGCAATTTATGATATAGCAAATAAAAAACCTAAACAGTATTATTTAAAAATGTTGTTGGCATTTTTCTTTCATAATTCAAGTGTATTGTTTTTTGTATTGTATCCATTAGCTCGCTTTTTCAATAAATATAGAAGAATGTTAGTTGTTTTACCGTTTTTATTTGTTTTTCTATCTATATGTTTATATTTTCTGATGGACCAAGCTATATTTTTATTAAGTAATTCAAAGGTTACAATGCTGAAAACACTTTATGCTTATACATATATTAAGCAATTTAGCGAAGCGCCTGTTAATCCCTTTAATCGTATATCATTATTTTTGTTATTTGTGTATTATTTCTTTCTTTTTCTGGTTAAAAGAAAAAATACATTGGAGATTGTTTCCCTTGTTATAATGGCATTCTCTATATTTTGTTATTTTTTAGGGAAATTTACTTTGCCGATAATTTCACAGCGATATCCGGAGGCATTTAATTTAATTTTGGTTATCTCTCTGCCGTTATTATATATTCGATGTAAAGAAAAAAAAATCTATTTTTTGTTGCTGTTAATCTATCTATTATTGATTAATATTCAATATAAAACATTGAGTACTATGTTATCATATGTCTTTTAGGAGGATTCGATGGAAACAGATGTAAAACATGGCGTATTGATGGTTACTTATAATCACGAACGATATATAGGTGATGCCTTAGCTTCGATATTTCTTAACGATGTTTTGCCTTATAAAGTTATTATTCATGATGATTGTTCAACTGACCGGACTTGGCAAATTATAAATGATTATCAGAAAAAATTTCCTAATATAATTTATGCTAAACAAAATAAAGCTAATATTGGTCTATATGCAAATATTAATGCTGTTTGGCTGGCTGGTATTCAAAGTGATTGTGATATGTTGACTTGGTGTTGTGGAGATGATTTATTAGAAAAAAATTTGATTGAGAATCTGAATAATGAAATAGTGAAGCAGAAAATCGATGTCAAGAATGAAAAATGTATTATTGTTACCAATTCAGCATTGCTTTATCCTAATGGTAAGGTTGCTTTGTGGAACAACTATATACTGCGAAATGGTAATATGCGAATGGAGCGAATCGGAAAGAGATTGAGTTATCGAGAAGTTGGGATGTCAAAAAAATTATTTGAAGATTTTGAACCTTTGCGTAGTGATATAGGCCTTGCTTCTGACACAATTTTTACATTTCATAATGATTTTTGTTGTGAACATTGGTATTTTGCTAATTTTATTGGCGCGTATTATCGGGTTAATGTTGGAGCTGTGGTGCGTTCTGAAATTACTGGATTATTAGAATCTGAAAGTAAAGCATATCGTATATTATTAGAATCAGAGAAGTATCACTTTACGGACAATGAAAAAAAACTTATTATGCTCTGGATAACATTTGATGACTTAATTTGTGAGATTACTTTTAAAAGATGGTGTGCATATTTAAAGCAATTTAGAATAAATTTTACGGTGAATAAGCAATTTATTACGTATCGGATGGTTGCATGTTTATTGCCTCCTTTTGCAATACGGCTAATGGTTTTTATACGTTCGTTGCAAAAGAGTGTTCGAAGGAAAAATGCACGATGACGATTTGTTATTTGGTTCTAGTTCATAATAATATTGACGATACATTAGAAACATTAGATGGTATCAGAAAACAGCGTTATGCTTTTATTGATATTATGATAGTTGATAATAAATCTGATATAGTGAATGCTAATTTATTACGTGAATATGCAAAGCTTCATCATCTTACTTATATTTATAGAAATATAAATGATGGATATGCTGGCGGAAATAATTATGGCTGGAATTTATTAAAAGACAAGTACGATTATGTTTTTGTAGTGAATAATGATATCGTTTTTAATGATAGGGGAATCACAAGTAAAATAATGCATATATTTGAAGAAGATCAAAATATCGCAATTATTGGTCCAACGATTTTATATGATGATAATAAAAAAATAGATGTCACTAAATTGCATAAGTTGTTTTTTTATAAGTTATATACTAATCATCTATATAATAAATCAGAGAACTTTACTGAAAGACCTGCTGTTATCGGCTGCTTTTTAGCTATTAGAGTAAAAGCTATTAAGGCAAGCGAATTATTTGATAATAGCTTTTTTATGTATGGTGAGGAGTTGGATTTATGTCTGCGAGTGTGGAACTCTGGATGGAAAGTGGTACATATGGATGATGAAATAAGTACAATCTATCATAAAGGCGGAGCGTCTCCTTTTAATGAACGAAGAACTCCTTGCTGGAAATTTTATTTGTGTATGCGTAATTCTGTATTGTGTGCAAGGAATTTCACTGCATGGTATGCATTCTTATTTATTATTTTACATTTTGCTGCTATATTTCGTATTGTTTTGTTTAGTAAATATGAAAGGCGTTGTAGGTTTAGTTCATTGAAGGGATTCTTTAGAGGGGTGTATTTTATAATATTTAACAAATCTTCATCGATTATTCTTGCTGATGCTAGAAGAGTTTTGAAAAAATAGGTATGGAGAAAAAAAATGTTTTAGTCCAAATTAATACGGTGATTAATTCGGGCTCTGTTGGACATATTGCAGAAGATATTGCGGTTATAGGCAAAGAGTTGGGATGGTCATGCTATACAGCTTTCGGTAGGCATCCTCGGCAATCTCAATCACACTCCATTAGAATTGGTACTATTTTCGATTTTTTTATTCATGCAGTGTTAACACGCTTGTTTGATATGCATGGTTTTGCCTCTTTCTTTGCAACAAAGCGTTTGTTAAAAAAGCTTGAAGTCTTGCGCCCAAGTGTTGTTCATTTGCACAATGTACATGGTTATTATATTAACGTAAAGGTATTGTTTGAATGGCTGGCAAAGAAAGGTATACCAGTTGTATGGACGCTGCATGACTGTTGGGCATATACAGGGCATTGTGCGTATTATACAGCTGTAGATTGTTATCAGTGGTATACTTGTTGTACCTCTTGCAAACAACTTAAACATTATCCTAAATGTGTATTTTATTCGAATGTTAAAAAAAATTTTTTATTGAAAAAGCAATTGTTTACATTAATCTCTAAAAGTCAAATGCAACTTATTTGTCCTTCGGTTTGGTTAGTAGGACAGGTTCAGCTATCTTTTTTACAAAAATATAAATGCTCATGTATTTATAATGGTATAGACCTGAATATTTTTAAGCCTAGGCCAGAATATATAGGTACTACACCACTTGTATTGGGTGTGGCGAATATATGGGAAACTCGGAAGGGCTTTGATGATTTTATTAAGTTACGTTCACTTTTACCTAATACAATAGGTATCATAATGATAGGACTATCAGATGTCCAAATTAAACAATTACCTGAGAATATCGAAGGTGTTAAACGGACAGAGACACTTGAGAAATTGGTAGAATACTATAATAAAGCAACAGTATTATTTAACGCCAGTGTGGAAGAAACATTGGGTATGACAACAATTGAGGCTCAGGCATGCGGTACTCCTGTTGTTGCTTATCGTTCGACCGCTATTCCAGAGACATTTGATAGCAATACAGGCATATTGGTAGCCCCACATGATGTTGAAGCTGTTGCTGTCGGGATACAAGAAATTGTTCGTATTGGTAGGAATCATTATAGTGATGCTTGTGTAGCAAGGGCTCATTCACAATTTGATAAAAGAGAACAAATAAAGAAATATTTTATGGTGTATCAAGATTTATTAAATACATTTGATAATAACAAGGAGGAATGATAAAATAGGTCAACAAACAAACGGTACTGTGATAAGCTGAAGTAATTCAGCAGAGAGCAGGTAGAAGTTCGTCGTGTCTAGTAGAGGCAAAGACCTCTGGTAAGGAGAATGAAGAGCTTTTACCGCATCATACAATAGTCGTTAAAGACTGAATGGGAGACTGGAAAATAGTACCGAAAAGACTTTCCGCTGAATGAGAAGGGAGGTCAAAGATGACATT
>CAUTXW010000005.1:0-72578 GCA_963542655.1 uncultured Treponema sp.
CCGCTATTACATATAGAAAATTTACATCTATCGGTGAATGAAAAGCCGATTTTGCATAATTTGCACTTGACTGTCAACGCGGGCGAGATACACGTGGTGATGGGGCCGAACGGCGCCGGAAAGTCCACGCTCGCAGCCGCGATTGTCGGTAATCCCGTCTTTCAGATTGATCAAGGATCGATTTTTTTTGAAGGAAACCTAATCAACGAGCTGCCCGTCTTTGAGCGTGCGCGGAAAGGTATTTTCCTTTCATTTCAAAATCCTGAAGAAATTCCCGGCTTAAAGGTTGAAGAATTTCTCCGCGCGTCAAAGGAAGCGGTAACCGGAAAGAAAATACCGGCGCTCACCTTCCACAAAGAGCTGCTTCGCCTGATGCAATCGCTCAACTTTAATCCCGAATATGCAGACCGCAGTTTGAATGTCGGTTTCTCCGGCGGAGAAAAGAAAAAGAACGAAATCCTCCAGCTCGCCGTGCTGCAGCCTAAGCTCGCTATTTTGGACGAAACGGATTCGGGACTGGATATCGACGCGACAAAGACCGTATTTGAAGGCGTTGCAAAACTCAAAACGCCGGAGATGGGGATTTTGATCATCACGCACCACAGCAAGGTGCTCGACTATCTCAAGCCCGATCATGTACACGTGCTGATTAACGGCTCGCTGGTAAAAAGCGGCGGCATCGAATTGGTAGAGCATATCCAAAAGCATGGATATGCAGGGATGTAGGAGCCGGTATGAGTAACGACTTTAGAGATTCCCGATCGCCGCTGTTCCAAAACCGGAAACGTACTTTCGTTTCCGACATTGAACGCGGCATTTACGATATAAAAGACAGCATTGACTATCAGTATTCCACCGGGATGGGGCTGAATGAAGATGTGGTGCGGAAGATTTCAGCCCGCAAGCTGGAACCCAAGTGGATGCTCGATCTGAGACTGCAATCGCTGCAGTATTTCTTCGAGCGTCCGATGCCGGACTGGGGAGCCGACATTTCAGACCTCAATATTCAAGAAATTATCCATTATATTGTGTCGGACGAAAAGCCGATGGCAACCGACTGGGATCAGGTACCGGAGGAGATTAAGCAAACCTTTGACCGGCTCGGCATCCCCAAGGCGGAGCAAACTTCGCTGGCAGGTGTCGGCGCACAGTATGACTCCGAGGTAGTGTACCACAGCTTGCAGAAAAGCCTTGCCGACCAAGGGGTTGTGTACCTCGATATGGAAACGGCGGTGCTGCGGTACGGAGACCTCGTCCGCGAGCATTTTATGCAGCTGATAAAGCCTAACGATCATAAGTTTGCCGCCCTGCACGGCGCAGTGTGGTCGGGCGGTTCATTTGTGTATGTACCCAAGGGGGTTAAGGTTGAACTGCCGCTGCAATCCTATTTCAGATTGAACGCGAACCAGTCGGGACAGTTTGAGCATACGCTCATCATCGTGGATGAAGGAGCCTACCTCCATTTTATCGAAGGATGCAGCGCGCCTAAATACTATAAAAATGCGCTCCACGCCGGTGCCGTCGAACTATTCGTCGGCAAAAAGGCGACCATGCGCTATTCCACCATCGAAAACTGGTCGCGCAACCTGTACAACCTGAACACCAAACGCGCCATTGTGGAAGAAGACGGCGCTATCGAATGGGTCTCCGGCTCATTCGGCTCGCGCGTAACCATGCTGTACCCGATGAGCATTTTGAAGGGCGACCGCTCGCGCTCCGAATTTACCGGCGTTACGTTTGCTTCAGCAGGGCAGTGCCTCGACACGGGAACCAAGACGGTGCACATCGGCAAAAACACCGTGTCGGAAATGCACTCGCGCTCCATTGCGAAAAACGGCGGTGAGTCAAACTACCGCGGCCTGCTGGTTATCGGCAAGGATGCAACCGGCGCTAAGGCGCTCGCCGAATGCGAATCGCTGATGCTGGATAACGAATCCCGCACCGATACCATCCCGATTATCGAAAGCCATACCGACGACGCTGACATCGGGCACGAAGCAAAAATCGGACGCATCAGCGATTCGATGGTCTTTTATCTGATGCAGCGCGGTCTTGACGAAGCGACGGCTAAATCGCTCATCATCAAAGGTTTTGTCGAACCGATCTCCAAAGAACTTCCGCTTGAGTACGCCGTCGAGCTGAATAACCTTATTTCCATTGAGCTGGAGGGGACGATAGGCTGATGAGAAACGAAAACTATTTTAAACGGCTCGATTATCATATACAGGATGTGCAGTCGGCTCCGTTTACCGGCATGTCCTTTCATACCGAAGTTCCGGCGGCTCACTATATGCCAATCGATCGCTTTATCGAAGCAACGTCCCCGGAGACGCTTGCAAAAATATTCAATATCGAAAAATCGCCGCGTGAAAAAAACTGCGGACTCGGCAAGCACTTTACCGGTGAGGTGCAGGCAAAGCGGAACAGCGGCTTTTACCTCAAAATTGAAGCTTCTGCAGATGCCGTGCAGGACTTCTTTGTGCGGTTTTCGGTAGATGCCGAACATCCGGTGCTGTTCGACCAAAGCTATATCGACATAGCGGATAACGCTGCGGCGCGACTCATTCTCTATTTCGATACCGATGAAAAAACTCCTACGCTGCAGTCATACCACAACGGGCTCGTCAGTATCCGGGTCGGAAAAAACGCCCGTGTCGAAATTATCAAAATTCAAAATTTTGCCGACTCTGCGCTCAATTTTGAAACGGTGCGGATGGATGTCGGTGAAAAAGCTGCGGTAACCGTTCACGACATACAGCTCGGTGCGCAAAAAAGCGGGGTGTCCTATTCTTCCTATATGCAGGAAGATTGGGCGGAAGTGTACATCTTCCCGCTCTATTTTGTCGATAAAACGCGGCGAATGGATTTGGAACATAATCTGATTATCAACGGCAAGAGTACGCTGTCGGAAATCAAAGCCCGCGGCGCGTTGAAAAACAATGCTCATAAGGTCTTTCGAGGCAATATTTTCCTGAATAAAGGCTGCTCCGCCTCCGTCGCCCGCTTTGCGGATAACAGTATCATGCTCGACAAAAGCGCTGTCGGTGCAAGTATCCCGACTATTTTCTGCGATGAGGATGACGTGATTGGGGAACATGCCGCAAGCTTTGCCGCTATCGACAAAGAAAAGCTCTACTATTTAATGAGCCGCGGCTTCGACGAACTGAGTGCAAAAAAACTGATCATCGACGCTGCATTCCGCCCCGTCTTTAACAGTATTCCTGATGAGGCACTGCGGAGTCGGCTGAATACGGAATTTGATGAGCGCTTATCAGCGCAGATTCAGGCGCAAGCGGATAAAACGGCTGCAAAAACCGAAACAGCGGCGTCAGACAGTGCTCAAGGTAAAACGGGAGTGGCTCATGTATAAGCAATACTTTCCGCTGCTGCAGAACCGGAATATCCACTATTTGGATACGGCTGCAACAGCTCAGCGTCCGCAGGCGGTGCTCGACGGAGTGCAGGCATATTACGCCCGCAGCAACGGGAATGCAGGGCGGGGATCGCATACGCTTGCGATAGAATCCTCCGCGTTAATTGAAGCAGCCCGCACGGAAATCAGTAATTTTATCGGCGCCGACTCTTCCGGCGAGGTGATCTTTACCAAGAACGCTACCGAATCACTCAATATCATTGCGTACTGCTACGGGCTTGAGCAGCTCCATGCCGGTGATGAAATCGTTATTTCCATTGCGAACCATCACGCGAACCTGATCCCGTGGCAGTTTGTTGCACGGAAAACCGGCGCCGCCTTGCGGTATGTGTACTTGGACGAAAACGGCAACTTTGACATGGAAGGTTTTGAAGCCCTACTCGGCAGCCGTACCAAGATTGTCGCGGTAACTGCCGCCGTAAACACTACCGGCGTTGTGTTCCCCGTGCAGGACATTATCGCGGCAGCTCACAAGCACGGTGCCGTCGCGGTTATCGATGCGGCGCAGTCCATTGCGCACTTTCAGCATGACGTTGCCGCATGGGATTGCGACTTTCTCGCGTTTTCGGGGCACAAGCTCTATGCGGAGTTCGGCGCCGGGGTGTTGTACGCAAAGCGTACGCTTATCGATAACATGCCGCCCTTCCTCTACGGCGGCAGCATGATCGACTTTGTCGGCGAACAGACCAGCGAATTTAAAGCAGGCGGGGTAAAGTATGAAGGCGGTACGCTTGATGCCGCTGCGATTCATTCGATTAAACTGAGCCTCGATTTTCTCAAAAACTTAGGACTTGATTCCGTGCACACCTACGTTGAAGGGCTGCATCAAAAGCTTATCGCCGCGCTGCAGGAACTTGATTTTGTCGATATGTATTATACCCATGCGCAGTGGCGGGTTCCGACGGTCGCCTTTAACGTAAAGGATGTGCATTCACATGACACGTCGTACATTTTGGATGAACAAGGGGTTATGGTCAGAAGCGGACACCACTGTACCCAGCCCTTGATGCAGTACATGGGTATTAACTCTTGCTGCCGTGCAAGCCTCGGTATCTACAACACACAGGAAGATATCGATGCCCTTGCCGCCGCCCTTAAAAAAGTGTACGAAGTGTTTAAGCAGTAGTGCATAACCGTTTCAACAAACGCTATCCATGGCGGAAAATGCAGTCAATCAGATAAAAGAAAAGAAGTATGCTGCACTGTGCACAGTATACGGCCGAAAGTTGCCTATAACGTCCGTTTGAGCGCAATCTTACCTTCAAACATGGAAAGAGGGGTTGCATATGCAAGCGGATAAATGGTTACGCGGAAGTCAAGATCGCAGGGGCCGATATCCACCGAAAAATACGGCGTTGCAGCAATCACCATTGCAGACACATCCTTTATTTTTTTCGTATTGGCGGCAATCAGGAAATGCGTACCTCCCTGCACTTTATCGATTTCCATACTCCCAATCCCTAAAAAGATATTTAAGCCGCCGTACAATTCATCGGTTCCCTTGCTAAACGATTGCAAAAGCGGAGCTGTCGGGAAAATATGATTCCTATTACTGATTTTAGATGTAAAAAATGTAAAATCAAGATTTACATACCTCAGATGAACACGCGGTTCAATAAACGCAAACATATTCTTCAATGCCTCGTCCTTCAAGGCAGTACTGTTAACATTTGTTTTATGCAATCCTGTTTGCATAAAGAGGCTAAACGCATCGTAAATATTAAACAGCACCGAAAATGCCGTATCTACTGAAATTGCCATCGCTTTATCAGTCAGATGAAGCGCATAATAGGCGTTCATCAGCGTACCGTTTGAAAAACCGCCCCCTTGCAGATAGACGCCGTATTCCTGCTCATCCTTTATTTGGGCATTCCATCCGGCCGATATCCCCAAATAGCCGCTGCTCGAAACCATCCCCGCAAAGCTGACGCCGAGGCTTTCCCGTGCATCGGTCGGTAAAAAAGCAGCGGAGACATCGGAATCGTACATTCTGACTGGCCGCATCCCGTATTTGAGGAAGTCGCTTCCATATTGAACGCCCGTTAAGCTGCGGTGCCGGCCGGTAAACAGGGATAAGCTCAAAAAACGTCCTCCGATCCGGGGAAAATTCAGGGAAAAATCGGCAAAGGCAAACTGACCGATTGAGCGGGCATACTGCTGCGGATGAAAAAAACGAATAATATCGGGAATATGAAGCGAAAGGTTTAAGTCGCTGTAAAAGCGTTCCCCTTGCAGCAAGCGGAAATTGATTGCAGATTCCTGCACAATACTGAACTGCTTTTCGTTCGGCTGTTTTGCAACCAACACACCGAAATGAAATTCCGGCACGGTCATTTCAAGCGCAGCCGCTGCATACATCGTTAATACGGGAAGCACAATCCGCAGTATATTTTTTTTCATTATAAACTCCCACACATAGTATCGGCTTTTTTCTACCGGCTCCTTACTCCTTTCCGCACACAGAGCAAACATATCGGATTTTTCAGAAAGCAAAAGACTTTACATATTTTTACCGCTCTTCTGCAAGCCCTGACAAACTCCTGCAGAATAGCGCCGCAGCGAATAAGTCTGCCGAGCCTCCCGGGCTGATATGCCGCTCGATACAGTAGTCGTCAAGGGATTCAACCGCGGCGTAGAGAGCCGCTCCGGTAACCCCTGATGCAACGATGGAAGCGCAGCGGGTCTGGAGGTCACGCAATGCGGGAGCCCCTGCCCGGAACAGCACGTTGGTATCCTCATTTTCAGCGATGATACGGAGCAGCGTGTAGAGATACGCCTCCCGCTGCGTCAGATGGGTAAGCCCGGCAAGGTACGCTGCGTTCCGCTGTACCAATGGCAGCCCTGCTTCCACTTCGCCGCGGATACCTTTACAGCCGTACTGTAAAAAAACCTGCTCGCCGTGCGTCAACGTCTGCTTTGTGCTCACTCCAGCCATATCCTCCGCGACTAGACCGGCTGCGAGAACCCGCATCCGTGCACACAGCGCTTCCGTCAATTCCGGCAAGCCGCAGTGCGGTGCAGCGGATCCGCCGAATAGCTGCCCCGCCGCTCCCAAAAAATAGGCAAAAATGAAGATCGCGCCTTTATGGGTGTTAACGCCGCGCGTTTCTGCGAACATCGCTTTTTCAAGCGCGAGCCCCACCGTCCGCAGCCGTTTCCGTACCGCGGCGGCTGCCGACTGCGGCAATAATCCCGCGGCGGGAATACCGGAACCGCTCACGCTGGGCTGGACTGCAGCAGAAAGCCGAGAAGCATGTACCGTACCTTGCACTTGTACGGCTTCAGCAGCCGGTTGAATCGGAGCGGCGGACTCATAGCCGATGCGTGCGCATTCGTAAAATCCCTGCTGCAACGCGGCGGCGCTTCTGACAAGGGTTGTAAAGTCCATATCCGAATGCGCCCCTTGTGAAACGGGATCGACCAAGCCGGGCTTCGGAAACAGTGCCGCTTCATCCAGCAGCGCCTTCACTGCAAGGGCGGCGAGTTCTTTACAAACCCTATCAGCCCTCTCAATCTGATCTATCCTATCGGCCGATGCGCCTTCCGCAGTATCGCCCTTATTTGCTAAACTCAAAAGGCTTTGTCTTTCTGATGACGTCCAGCACGGTACCATCGCGGTATTCTACCACCGCTACGACCTTTTCATCAAAGTGAACCGGTTCCGGCGCGCCTGAAATACGGTACGCCTTGTCGCGTAACGCTTCAATAGTAGTAATCGGCAGCCCGCTGTCTTTCATCGCGTCGATTAAGTCGGTGCGGCGCGGGTTAATCGCAATCCCTTCCTCAGTAATCAACACGTCAACCGTCTCGCCGGGCGTAGTAACCGTTGTAACCTTATCGATGACCACCGGAATGCGTGAGCGGATGAGCGGCGTAATGATGATGCTGACCTTTGCTCCTGCCGCCGCATCGGGATGACCGCCGGGTGCGCCGCGGACAATGCCGTCCGATCCGACAATCACGTTCACGTTAAAGTCGGTATCGATTTCCAAAGCGCCGAGTACCGCAAAATCAAGCATATTCACGAATGCGCCCTTGTTAAAAGGATTGGCGTACTGCGATGTGGAAATTTCAAAATGACCGGGACTGTCGATAACGGATTCCGCCGACGGGAGGTCAAAGTCCTGTGCATCGACCACGCACTTGATTAAGCCGTCATGGAGCAGCTGCACAATCGGCGCGGTAATGCCGCCGATGGCAAAACTCATCTTGTAGTTCTTTTCCGCCATGTACTGCTTGAGACAGCGGACAACCGCTAACGCAGCTCCGCCTGCTCCCGCCTGGAACGAAAAGCCGTCTTGAAAATTCGGACAGTGAGCGATAAACCGCGCCGCATAGTCGGCCATCATCAGCTCTTTGGGATTATCCGTGTAGCGGACTTCCTTGCTGGCAATCTTTGCCGGATTTCCTATCTCATCGACCACAGCAACCACATCAACATCGATTGCCTGAATAGCGGGCGGGAAATTCGGGAAGTCAACCAGCGTGTCGGTAACGACGACCACCTTATCCGCATACTGCGCATCGATCATTGCATACGAAAGAACACCGCAATCCGATTTTCCGCCCTTTCCGCGCGCATTTCCCATGCAGTCCGCACTGGGTGCCCCGATAAACGCAACATCGATATGAATATCGCCTGATTCTACCGCCCGCACCCGTCCGCCGTGGCTTCTGATATACACCACATCGCGGAAAAGCCCGTGCGAAATTGCTTCACCGATTTTACCGCGTACGCCGCTCGACGAAAGACCGGTAACGGTGCCGTCTTCAATATACGGGAGCAGCGGATCATGTGCCTCTCCCAGCGAGCTTGCATAAATCGTAATATCTTTGATGCCCAGTTCGCCGATTGCATGCACAACCTTGTTCACCACATAATCGCCGTTCCTAAAATGATGATGGAACGAAATACTCATCCCGTTTTTCAGTCCGGCTCGTTTCACGGCTTCTTTTAGATCGTGCACGACCTTATCTTCGGGCGACGAGGTGAGTTTTGCATATCCTTTCCGGGCAACCCGCTGAAAATCCGTACCATTAAAGTGATAGGCCCCCTGATATGCTTGTTTTCCGTTTGAAAGTATATTGTCGGGAATATCCCGTCCGGCTTGATTTTTCATATCACAACGCTCCTTTATACACACCGGAGGCTTTCGCATAGCTGATTGTCCGCTGCGCTCCCTCAAGTAATGCAATATCGACCATCTTCCCGTCAATGGTAAAGACACCAATTCCTTTCTTCTTGTTTTCTTCCAGTTGAATGATGATTTTTTCCGCATGGCGGATTTCTTTTTCAGTCGGCGCGTACAGCTCATGCACCGGCGCAATCTGCTTAGGGCTGATCAGCGACTTGCCGTCAAAGCCCATCTGCTTAATCAGCGCGACTTCCTTTTTAAAGCCTTCCATATTATCTACATCGAGGTAGGCAGTGTCGAAGCACTGAATGCCCGCAGCCCGCGCTGCAATCACCAGCTGAGACCGCGCACCCAACAGCTCTACTCCGGAATCCGACTTGACCGTGTGCAGATTGCGAATATAGTCCCCTGCGCCGAGCGCAATGCCCATCATCCGCTCCGAAGCCTCGCAGATGGCAAGTGCATTGATCACGCCGCGCGGGGATTCGACGGCAGCCATCAGCAGGGTTGAACCTTCAGGCTTTCCGTATTCTTTTTCCGCTGCGCTCACTAATTCGGCAACATGCAGCACATCCTCCCGCGTTTCGCATTTCGGGATGCGGATCGTGTCCGCCCCCGCTGCAACGCATACCCGTATGTCTTCCTTATAATGCGGCGTGTCGAGCCCATTAATGCGCACCACTTTTTCGCAGCCCTGATAATCAATTGACGTCAGCGCATGGTACAACGAAAAACGGGCGGAATCCTTTTCCCGCTCGGCTACCGCATCCTCAAGGTCGAAAATCAGACTATCGGACCGGTAAATATACGCATCCTGCAGCAAAGACGGACGTTGCGCATTCAAAAACATCATCGTCCGCCGTATCCGGTTTTTCTTCGTGTTATTTGGTTCCATATATTCTATCCTCCGCGGGCATCACGCTACTTGCCCCATTTTTCGGGCACGAGCTTATCGGCAGCACGGTGTAACGCCGTTTCAAGCCGCGCCTCAAGCGTACAGTCCAGCGCTCCCTTGTCGATAACGCGGATTTCGCCGTGCTGCACCCCCATCCGTTGTAAGGCATCCGTTACCAGCTGCCGTATATGGTTGCCGTATTGATGAATCACATCGCTTTCGATAGTGACGCCCAATTCTCCGCTTGGCAAAACGGTTATCTGCACATCGCTTGATTCCAACGTGCCTGCCGTCGCCGCATGTAAAATTTCCATACAGGTACCTCTTACAACGATTATACTATATATAGAGAAAAGTGCTAGGGAGAGGATGTTATTTATCGAAGGGGCTACGGGAATTGAGCTGTTTATTCGTGCGGAGGGTTTAATACCCCGACGCTTGCGTCGTAACAAAGGGTATTAAAGCCGACTGCAACCACCTTATGAGAACATACAGTGCGAAACATTGAGCACTGTACCCCGACGCTCGCATCGGGGTTGTTGATTGTTCGTGTGAATGCGGCGTTTTCCCGCGGCAAGGATTGGAGGGGGCCGCCCGTCGATTTCCGTACATCCGTGTACAAAAATCGACCGCGAGTTTTTACAAAAACTCGGTAATGTTCAAACCACCGCCATCCGTGGCGGGGCTGTGCCGAAGCGGAGCGAAGGAATGGAGCGAGAGCGGAACCCCGCAAAGCTTCTTATAAATTCAGCAGTCGAACAAAATATTAATTTTAGAGACTGCTGAATTGGTACGCGATAGCGTACAAGTAAATATGTGACGTTTCGGCATAGCCGAAACTCGGCGTTTAACAAGGCTGCGCCATTTCAGCAGCCGCAGTTAAACTGTGGTGGGGCTGTCCAAAAACTTCAGTTTTTGGACAGTTTCCTTAGATTTAAGTGCGATGTTTAAAATTAAGTCATTATTGTATAGAGACTTAATTTTAAACTCGCGGGGATGTCGAAAAAGTAACCAATTTTTGAGACATCCCCAGCCGCCCAAATTATTACATCTTGCTGCCGGTTAGACCGGACAACAAACTTGTTATTCCGCTAGCCCCTTATCGCTTTTTATAACAGATGCTGTACAAGCAGGCAACAAAAAACGCACCGCCTATGATATTACCCAGCGTTACCGGAATCAGATTCTGCACAAAAAATGCGTGCCAGTTGAGCGATGCAAGGTTTTCCGCCGAGAGCTTTGATGCCGCGGCATATTCCGGAATAGCCTTTGCCATAATGCCTGCGGGAATATAGTACATATTTGCAACGCTATGTTCAAAACCGGAGGTGATGAAAAGCCAAATAGGGAAAAAGGTGCCCAGCATTTTACCGGTCAAATCCTTTGCGCCGTAGCACAGCCACACCGCAAGACATACCAGCCAATTACAGAGTATTCCTAAAAAAACAGCCTGTACAAACGTCAACGAAATCTTGGAATGCGCAATTTTGATGGTAACCCCGCCTAGAAGATGAGCCCCGTGAGATAACTGACCGCTTTTTACAATTAGGTATGCAATAAAAATCGACCCTGCAAAGTTCCCAGCATATACGGTAAGCCAATTTTTCAGCATGGAAAACAAAGAAACCTTTTTCTCCATATATGCGGCCGTTATTAAGTTATTTCCGGTAAAAAGCTCTCCTCCTGCAAGCAGCACGAGTATAAGTCCCACGGGGAATATCAGCCCGGCAACGAATTTACCCAATCCATACAGCTCCGGTTTGATTAAAAAACCGAATGCCGCCATGTTTGAACCTTCCGAAGCAAAGGCAATAAACGCGCCTGCCATAAAGCTCAAGATCAGCTGTTTGTACAGCGGATTGCCCGCCTTTATAATCCCTTTTTCAATGGTAACCGCCAGTATTTCATGCGGTTCGTAATAGAGTTTTTCAGCCATAATAGCCGATAATAATAGCCATATTTTAAATTAAGTAAAGTATGTTTTTTATATATATTTTTAGAAAGATGTTTAGAAAAAGGCCTATACGGAAACCGCCCAATACCTGTAGTTTTGAGCGGTTGTCGGAAAGCGGTTTCCATTCCGTCAGTCGGCTACCTGTACGTCGGTTGCTCTACCGTTCCCGTTCGGCGCACCGTCACTCCCCGGCAATGCAACAACTTGAAAGTGCACTTTTGTCCCTTTTTCAAGTTTATTGTCTTTGTAAGTAGGATTAATTTCTCCCATGTAGAAAAAGTAATCACCGCTGTTATCATCTGCTGCAATAATTCGGTAATTTTTAATTCGGCGCTTAATCACGCCGCTTTTTCGATTTGCATCGGTTTTTACCTCGAGTTTTTCAACGAAAAAAGTTTTTTGGGGCTTGCCGTCGTCCGATAATTTAAAAAGATTCCCCAAACATTCGATTAATTCACGTGCAGATTTCACGCCGTAGTCTTTCACATTAAAATCGGGTTTTTGATGTAAAATTGACTCCCATAACTGAGACAGCAACACCGTATTTGTATTTTTATAAGGACGGGTAGCATCGAAAGCTTTTTCGATAAATTTCTCAAGCGCAAAGCTCTTTAAGTTTGAATCCTCATCTTTGTCTTTTTCATCAAGTAAGACATCTTCATCTACTTCTTTTAAAGCATCAAAATACAAAAACTCATTACAAGATTTTATCCATATTTGTTTACATTTCGACTTTTCGCCAATGCCAATCACATATTTACCGAGTTCCCGCAGCCGCCGCGCAAGTATATGATAACCGTTATCAGATGCAACAATGACAAAAATATCAATTTCTTTGTATTGCATTGCCATTTGGATAGCATCCATGATGATCAGTTTATCAACCGCTTGTTTTTCATCGTGGTGGAATTGCTGAATAGCGGTAATAGGATTTTGATTTAATTCTTTTTTCCACGACCCCATGTGCGAACCGGACCAGTCGGCATATGCGCGCTGAAATAAAATAGTCCCCTTGCTTGACAACGTATCGATCAGCAATGATACCTTGCTCGATTGGACATTTTCAGAATCAAAAAATACTGCAATTTTAGGCATATCTTCCATATATTAACCTCTTCATATTAGCCTCGTCGTTACTGATAATATTAACGCTTTATTATACCACATGCAAATGAAAATTGAATAGACACACAAAACATACTGTACAAGGGAAGTACATTTTTTGACAGTACTGCATTACGGGCAAATTCACAACCCTCTTTTTTCACGCTTTTCTAACTATATTCCGCTCTTTCGTTGTTTTTTTCACCGCTGAATCCCAGTCCTTGTCCTAAAAAGCATTCAAAAATCCACACCGGCTCTGTTAGAAACCCTCCTGTTTCTCTGTTATCTCTCAAGATTTCTTTTCATACTGATGCCCTGCTGACAGAAAAACTATAGCTTAGCTATCCGAAAAGAGCTATTTCCACCGCTTTTGAAAATAGACTGTGTAGATACAAGGAGGACGGCAAAAAAGTACCGCAGGCGTATCTTTGATACGTTGAGGACACTTTTTTGCCGTACGACGCAGTAGATGCGCCGAATATTTTCAAAAGTCTACATTTTGAATTTCCCTACTTCTTGAGCCAGGTTTTGAATACTCCGCTTATTCCGCTGCGTAATCTCGCTCACTTCCTGTACGGCGTTGTTAATCTGCACGGCGCCGGACGCCATTTCGTTCATGCTGTCGGTGATGATGCGGGTAAGGCTATCGAGCTTCTGCATTTCGGAGGCAACACCCTCTCCGCCTTTCAGCATTTCTTCCGAGCCTGCTTGGACTTCTATCGTTACCGTGTTGATGCTCTTGATCGCAGTGAGCACTTCCTTACTGCCGTTCTCCTGCTCGCGCATGGCTTCGGTAAGTCGGGCGCTCATTTCTTTGACCTGCTCCGCAAGGGTGAAAATCGCGTTGAACTTTTCCTCCACTGTCTTGGATGAGGCGGAGAGGGTCTCGATTTCGCCCGACAGCGTTTTCAGCGTTGCGGTGATGGTCTTGCCCTGCATTGCGGAATCCTCGGCGAGCTTGCGGATTTCATCCGCAACGACGGCAAAGCCCTTACCAGCTTCTCCTGCGTGAGCCGCTTCAATCGCCGCATTCATCGCGAGCAAGTTTGTCTGTGACGCAATATGCTGAATGACATTCGACGCTTCCATCAGCGAGCCGGACTCTTCGGCAATTTTCTGGGTTACGGTATTCGATGTGCCTAACGTGGCTTTGCCGTCGCCGGTCGCAGTCGTCAAACTTCTGATTACCTCATCGGTTTTGCCGAGCGTCTGCCCAATGGAAGCGATATTTGCAACCATTTGCTCGACGGAAGAAGACGACTGCGCCACGCTTGCCGCCTGGGTTTCAATGCTTCCGTTTAGCTGCTTAATCGTGCGGACGATTTCCTCGATGGTGGCGGCCGTTTCGGTAAGGCTGGCAGCTTGCGTCATCGCCTGTTGTTTTACGCTGTCGATATTGTCGTTGATATGCCGTACCGCTTGCGCCGTTTCGGTCATGCTGGCCGCAAGATCGTTCCCGATTTCTTCCATAACATTGCTATTAACGCCGACCTGTTGGATAGAGGTGCCGATTTTCGCAATTGTCTCGTTGAAATATTCGGATAAGTCCGTTACCTCATCGTTTCCGGTAACAGGGAGGCGTACTGTTAAATCTCCTTCGCCTTGTGCGATATTCTGCAGTGCGGAAACGGCGGTGTTAATCGGCTGTACAATTGCACGGGCAACGAAGTAGACAATCCCAAATGCGACGATCAAAATAACCATACCGATAATCAGCAATGAAGTCCGTAATGCATCAACGGCTCCCATAAATTCATTATACGGCGCCTTGATAACAACCATCCATCCGGCATGTTTTAATTTTGCGGAAGCGGCGATGTTATATGTGCCGGTATATTCATAATTTCCGATTGTAGGTTCGGATGCTGCGAGCGCCCGTTTTTCAAATGCTGCGAGCGTTTGAAGGGTTGAATCCGTTTTTGCTTTTTCTTGGGAATTTGATTGAGTTTCAACGAGCGAGTACGTCTTATGGGCGATAACCGTTCCTATGCTGTTGGTGATATAGCAGTATCCTGTTTGACCGACCGTGATGTTTTTGATATCGTCGGTGAGGTTTTGAGCCTCTACTACGGCATCCAAAGTACCGAGCACCGTATGGGCATCGTTATAGATCGGAACCGAAAAAATCAGTAAAAATTGCTGTGCAAATGCCGATTTAAACGGATCGGCAATGCCTTTACCTCCTTTTAGTGCTGTTTGATACCATACTTTGTGATTATTGTTGACGGTCCCTTCAGGAGTGTACGTTATACCGTTTAAATTGCTTATCTGTAAATGTTTGATGCGGGCATTAAACGCCGCTTCCTTTTGCAGGATACTCAGTTTGACGGCATACGGCAGCGATTCATCCCGAAGCTGAGGCATTCGTGCGATACCTTCAAGAAATTGAAAAAAAGAAAGAATATTACCGTCGATAATTTCCGCGACATCGCGCGCTTTGTCGGTAAGGTGGGTTTCTACTTTTTCGATAACGGCTCTCCGTGCAGTACGGATTGCCAGCAGCGCTTCAATTGTGCCTGCCATCAGAATTAAGGTGCTGAAAATCAAAATAAGTTTATACCGAAGCGAGAACCGTTTTTTCATTGTGTACCTCCTGCGAAACAAATGAGCGATTAGTAATGTATCATGCTATCTCATCAATCAATGAGTATCGGTAAATAGTTTTCGATAATGCATTGCCTATTTGAAAAACATACGTCTGTGTTCTTTTACGTTTATCCTCGGGGGGATCCAATCGAAAGGCTTTAAAAACATTCTATGGTTTTTTAATCAATTATCGGGTTGTTGCAGTATAAACGGTCTTGCGTTTTCCGTCTAGTTGCATTTATAATTATGACCCTTGAAAAGGAAAAAGTGTTGAAAGCATATTTTGAATCATAATGGTTACAGAGGCTGATGGGGCTTACGTGTGATGTTCAAAATATGGGGGAGCCGTTTATCATGATACATACCAACCGACAAAATCCACCGGCGTTTATTCTGGTTAATTGTGTAACCTTGAGCCGTATACCGCTTTCCGTCTTGGCTTATATGGAGCTGTCGGCGGAACATGTCCGTATCTCCTTTTATCTTCTCTTTTTTTTCAGTGTTGTGATAACTGATTTTTTTGACGGGAAGCTTGCGCGGGCATTCGGTATTCAGAGTAATTTCGGTGCCGCATCTGATGTGTTCTGTGACTTTTTTTATGTAATCACATCCTGTTACGCGCTCTATCGGCAAGGGTGGTTTCCGTCTTGGATGCTGGTGTTGATTACGGTTAAGCTCTTGGAATTTGTGATCACCTCGCTGGTGGTAACAAACCGAAGCCGCAGCCGGTGTTTATTTATCTTTGACTATATCGGCCGGTATACGGGGATCAGTTTTTACCTATTGCCGACAGTTATTTTAGGATTTCACCGTTTGTTGCCTCCTACGCTGTTTTGTACGGTCTCGTATGCCGTGTATGGCCTTCTACTGTTTTTTTCTCTTTTTTCGGCTGTGCAAAGAATGAGAGTATTGGTGGTGCCCCGGCTGCGCTGCCGGATCAGGGCGTGCGGAAAAGCACTGCGCAGATTGAGCCTGTGCGGGAATAGCAGTAAAGAGGGAAATTGCACACTGAATGACCGTAATTAGCATGCATGATGCGTGTTCCCGCGGCAAGGATTGGAGGGGCCGCCCCGGCGCGGATGGCGGCGGGGCGGTTCCGAAGGAATGGAGCGGGAGCGGAACCCCGCAAAGCCTGTTTTTTGCGCTGCTTTCTGCTGCGGAATGGGCGTAGCTGAAGCGGACATGAGCTTGTGCATGCGTAACAGTCGTCCATTAACCGGTGCGCAAAAAGCCGCCCAAATGATTAAAAAAAAGCTTGATATGGAACCGATGAAAAATGCGCTGGTTGCGTTCTTTTTCTGAAATGGGTATAGTCTACGCTATTCGGGGCTCCTAACTGCTGTTTTACTGTAGATATCCCTATGTTATTATCTTCAAAGAGGTTGAAATGGATGCGTTTTTGCATGAGTTTTTGATGAACTCATCGGTGTTTATATCGTTGATTGTATTGGTTGCGAGTCTTTTTACGCTGAGCAAGGGAGCCGATTGGCTGGTTGATAGTGCGGTGGCGCTGTCGCTCAAGTGGGGGATGCCTAAGATGGTGATCGGGGCGACGATTGTCAGTCTGGGGACGACCTTGCCTGAGGCGTCGGTGTCGACACTCGCTGCTGTGAAGGGAAATGCGGAGCTGGCGTTGGGAAATGCGATCGGTTCGATTATCGCGGATACGGCGTTGATTATCGGTCTTGCGGCGATGCTGGGAACGGTTCCGGTCGATAAGCGGTTGATCCGTCGGCAGGGTACGGTACAGTTTTCCGCTGCGCTACTGCTGGCGCTGGTGTCGCTGCCGTTTTTTTCTCCCGGAAGGGAAGGCCGGATATATCAGTGGATGGGCTGGGGCTTTGTCGTGTTGCTGGCGTCGTATTTGTATATTTCGTTCCGCTGGGCAAAGGAATCGCTGGATGACAATGCGCCGGATTCCGATGATGACGCGCAAAAACCGCTGCTGATGCTGCTTTTTCAGTTGGCAGCAGGTATCGCCGTGGTTGTGCTGTCGTCGAAGGTGCTTATCCCGGCGGTAGAGGCCTCTGCAATTAAGATCGGTATTCCGCAGAGCATCATTGCCGCTACACTGGTGGCGTTCGGTACCAGCGTTCCTGAGTTGGTAACTGCAATTACTGCCGTTAGAAAGGGGCATGGGGAACTGGCTGCGGGCAATATTATCGGGGCGGATATTTTGAATGTGCTCTTTGTGCTCGGCGTTGCGGCAGCCGTTACCCCTGCCGGTATCCGTGTGCCGGTCAACTTCTACTATCTGCAATTTCCGACGATGCTGCTTGTGTTGGGGCTTTTCCGCTTTTGCTCTACCCGCAAAAGCAGCCGCATTACCCGTGTGCAGGGCGCCTTCTTGTTTGCGTTCTATGTGATATATGTCATTTTGAATTTTACCTTAAAATATGTGATTCACTAAGCGTTCGGCTCGGAAATAAGGCTGCTATGAATATCATTTTAATACGGCGGGAAGAGCTGAGCGGCGGGGCTTTTTCTTTTTCAAAAAACGATGAACGCTTCCGGCATATCAAAAAAATACTGAAACTGGAGGCCGGTTCGGTCTTTAAGGTGGGAATCATCAATGGCGAAAAAGGAACGGCGCTCATTACGCAGTTTTCCGATGAGGAACTGACTGCCCGTTTTACGCTGCCGGAGCAAGCTGCACGGCAGCAACCGTCCTCGCTGCCTCATATCAGGTTGATCCTGGGCTTTCCGCGTCCCATTCAGCTGCGCCGCATTTTACGCGATGTTGCGGGACTCGGCATTGAAGCGCTCTATCTTATCGGTACCGAGCTGGGTGAAAAATCCTATTTGCAGTCCGACCTGGCTGAGGCTGCGGAAATAGAGCGCTTACTGATCGACGGTTGCTGCCAGGCCGGTGAAACGCTGATTCCGCAGGTATACCGTGCGCGGAGCCTTCAGGATTTTTTTGCGTTGTACGGCGCGGACATGGGCGCCGGTCATATACAGGCGGCGCTGGATGTTCCCGATGCGGCGGCGGATGTACGCATCGGTGCTGATACCGCGGCGGTATCGGCTATGGCTGCATCGAAAGAAGAGCTCGCGGCAGAATCCCCCGCTTCGGAGCCCTCGACTGATGCAACGGCATGGGTGCCCCGGCCGCTGACGGAGCTGCAATGGACCGGTGCGCAGCCGCTCTGGCTCGCCGTCGGGAATGAGCGGGGCTGGAGCCGAACAGAGCGGCTTTTGTTTGCCGAAAAACGCTTCGCCGCTTACAGCATGGGCCGCAGAATACTGCGTACCGAAACTGCCGTTGCCGCCGCCGTTGCGGTATGTCTTGCTTTATCCGGCGGCTGGGACGGCGCCTAAAGAGAAGCCGCCGCTCAACATTTCGCCTATATGTTTGGAATCCCTTAAAAATATCGAACGGAGCTATAGATGAATCAGGATCAGGTCAAAGCGCTTTTGCTGCAGGTTGAAGATACGGAGCTTGAATTTTCGGTTACGTTTACCGGCAAGGAGAGCAAGAAGGTTAACGGGCTGTACAAACCCGATACTCACGAGATACTGCTGCACAATAAGAATTTTTCCGTTGATAATGAACTGCTATACACCGCGATCCATGAATACACGCATCACCGCCTCTTTGAGCTTGACGGTACCCGCGCGGGCAGGGTGCATACGCAGCGGTTTTGGAGCTATTTTCACCGGCTACTGCAAAAGGCTGAAGAAAAAGGCATCTATAAAATCACTTTGGAAGAATCTCCTGAGCTGCTTGAACTGACGGAAACGATCAGAACGACCATTATGACGGAAGACGGTAAGCTGATGAAGGAGCTCGGCAGGCTGTTAGGCAAGGCGCGGTCGTTGTGCAAGCAGGCCGGTGTGCGGTATGAAGACTATATTGACCGGGTGCTCTGCCTGCCGCGGACGTCCGCCGCGACGGTGGAAAAGATGCATGCGTTTGACATCAAGCCGGAGCTGGGCTATGAAGCGATGAAGGTAGTCGCCAATATTGCCGATCCCGATAAACGCGTCGCGGCGGAAGAACTGTTTTTGCATAAGAATAGCCCGGCTTCCGTCCGCGATACGTTGAAAACGAAGCCGCAGGAGGAAGACCCCCGCCGCAAGCTGGAGAACGAAAAACGGCGTATTGAGCGGACGATTGCCAGTTTGCAGTCCCGCTTGAGCGAATTGGAAGACACGCTTGCGCATCTCCCGGTTACACCGTTTATCCTGTGCGTTGCGCTGTTGCTGCGCCTGCTTCCGCCCCTTGCGGCGGACACCGGTTCCGAAAGCGGCGGCCGGATACAGGTACCCGCTATCCCTGCAATCCCGGAGATAACGATCAACGGTAATGGGTTTCAGCGTCCCGTGCCGCCCGTGATCACGCCGCCCGTGTTTCAAAAAAGCGCCGCCGCTCCCGCAGCCTCCACGGGCGGTGCACGCGCCGACGGTGCGGCCGCCGTTCAGCAGGCTGCGGGTGTTCAGCAGTATGGCAGCGCGGGGGATGCAGCCGGAAACACAGGTTCGGCCGGTTCGGCTGCCGGTCAAAGCGGCAAGAAAAGCGCCCGGCCGCTGACCGGCTTGAATGCCAAGACCCTTGCTGCCTTGGCTCAAAACAGCGGCAACCTTACGCTGCTGAACGGTTTGCTCGGCGGCGATACGGGCATGTTCGGCGGAGGAGAGACCGGCACGGGCACTGCCGGGGTGCAAACGGTTTCGGATAACGCGCTTCTGACGCGGATTCTTGCCGAACTGGAAAAGCTACAAGCGCAAACGGCGAAAAGCGGCTCCACCGCGACCGGCAGCGCGGCTGTGGGCACTGCTTCTACCGGGAATGCCGCCGATTCAGCTTCCGGGGGCGGTACAGGCGGCAGTACCGCTGCGGGTAAAACAGCTTCAGGAACCGCTTTTGCTCAGGCTTCCATCGCATCGGGAGCGGCGGCTGAGCTGATACGGCTGAGGATCAACGGGCGCGAAATTAAAAACGATCTTGTGTATACGTTCTGTTCGCGCCCTGCAGCGAACGGAACCTTTTTGTACGGAGCCGACCGCCGCTTTACGGTAAACGGCGCCGAATACAATGAAACGGCCTACTTTCTGTGCAAAGAAACCGAGCCTCACCACTATGAAATTTCCATGGATATGCGCCAGGCGCCGCTCAATCCCAATTCCTTCTTATATAAGCTCTATGAACTGAGCCCCGTTTCCGTGGCTCAAACGTCGGATATCCTCTTTTGGCATTACAAAGCCGCCGATTTTGAAGCCGAATTAGTGTTTCGGCTTGCCGAGACCGAACATTCCGGCACCGGCACTGCGGATACCGCCGCGGTTAAAAGCGATAATTGAACGCCGGTAAGAAGTAACAGAGTCCTTTGAACGGTGAACATTGATCTTCGATGAAAACCAGCCCTGATGTCCGAACGCGGTGTTCATCGTCAATTTATCGATAAACGTATTCCTGCTGGGGCGGCGTAATTTTTTTCACGGATTCTACGATGATCAGCGGATCGAACCGGTCTTTATACGGCGTTTTGGCAATCGTGCCGGTGATTTCAACCCATTCGCCGTCCGTGAGCGTTTGATGTTCATCCCACTTTGCAAGGATGCCGACCGGCTGCAAATCCGCAGCGCAGCACACCATCATCATGCGGGCCAGTGCAAATTCATCGGATGCGAACAGATCACCATCCTTCCAGACCGACCCTGATGCCGTGATTTTCGTTCCTACCCAGAGGTCGAGTTTGGTGTACAATTCGCTAATCCATGCAGAAAAGTGTACGTCATCCATGATGATCCGCCCGTCCTGTACAAGCAGGGGGTGAGGAACCGTAATGGGAGCTGCGGACACCGCGCTCGATTCGCCGAGGGAATCGGAATAGGCAAACTGCGAAAAACGTAAATTTGTGCCTGCCGCAGCCAGCATACCGATAAGAGCCGCGGCAAATACCGCCGGGCCTAACAGGTTTCGATACCGGGTTAATGCGAAAAGGATTCGGCGGAAGGTGTGTACCTGAGGGCGGGTCTCGTCCGCCGTTTGCCGGGATGCCGATGCGCTTTGAAATATCATGCGCCCGCTGACGGCCGTTACCGCCTGCCGCCACTTTACTATTCCTAAAAGCATCAGCGCCGCTGCCGACAACAGCAGCATCGGCACATGGCGTTCGTGCACATACCGGTATACCGTGCCGGTAACGACCGTGCCGGTAAAATAGAGCGCAAACCCGAAAAGGATTGCCGCCTGCAAAAAGTATTCAAACCGTATCTTTTTTTTCATCGTTTTTCCAACTTGTTGATAAAGTATCCGCCGTTCATTTCACCAGGCGGAACGCGCCCTCCAATATATGGAAGCGGCTTTCAAACCCGGCGGTTGTGCGGACGGTATTGTCATCAAAAATAAAGATCGCATCGGTGTGCGGAAAATCGGCGAGCAGCTTTGCCGCTGCATCATAGCCGAGCACAAAACATGCAGTCGAAAGCGTATCCGCATCGGCAGCGGAGTCGGCGAATATCGACACTGAAACCAGATTATTCCGCACCGGATAACCTGTCGCAGGATCGATGATATGATGGTAGCGGACGCCGTCCTGCTCAAAGTAGCGTTCATAGCTGCCGGAGGTTGAAATGCTCCGGTCGTGCATCGGCAGCGAAATAATCGGTGCGCCTTGCCGTGTACGCGGATCGCGGATACCGATTGTCCAGTCCTTTCCGTCGGGGCGTGTGCCGAGGGCGGAAACCGTTCCGCCGATGTCGATGAGCGCCTTTTCGATACCGGTGCGCGTTACAATCCGTACCATCTCGTCGGCGGCAAAGCCCTTTGCAAGGGCTCCCAAATCAAGCTTCATATCGGCTTTTTTTAAAAACACCGCGCTGCCGGACAACTGCAAGTCGCGGTAATCGATGCGCTGCAACGCTTTCTGAATTTCATCCGCGTCGGGCTTATGCGCCTGTTCAAAGCCGATGTTCCACAGCTTCACCACGCTTCCGATCACGGGATTAAACGCGCCGCCGGTTTTTTCGGCAAAGAAGGCAGCCCGTTCAAACGCCGGATATATATCCGCCGGAACTTCGACGGCAGTGCGCCCCGCCGCCCGGTTGATGCTGATCAACGTCGATTCATCGGCATTGGCGCTCAGATGCCGTTCAAGCTCTTCAAGCCGCCGGACACATTCCTGCAACACGGCATCAGTCTCCGTTTGTGGCTTATCCGTAAATAGCTGAATGCTGCACACCGCCCCCAGCGCAAACACCGTGCGGCCTTCCTTCCTCACCGACGGCTTGCACGCTGTTATCATCAGCAATCCTGCAAGCAGGACGGTGCAGCTTTTTTTTAATCGTGTACCCATCGTTTTCAACCGGACTACTTTAATGTTCCTGCAAAGATTTTGAGGTACCGGTCTACTTGGTATCCCGACCGGTGAATTGCCGCGGAAAATTCTGCATCAAACCGACGATACTTTTCCGCAGCAGCAATCGTCCGCTTGATGTACTCCGCTCGTTTGACCGGCCGCGCGGCAGCGATGAACAGGAGCTCCGCCATATCGTCGGCCAACAGCTCCGCCGCTTCTTTGTTGAACCACTGGATACCCTCCCATTCATGGATACCGATCCGGGCAATCACACCTGCATCGCGCGTTAAGCGGTGCACGATACCGGTGCGCCGGACTTTTTTGGTGCCGCGGGCATTCCGCACGTAAAAGAGGTATTTCACCGCATCGGCCTTGTTCTGCACCGCCGGAACGTCATAGCCCATCGAGCGGATTATTTCCGTCAGTTTTTCATCAAACCGCCAGAGCGTAAACAGCCGTCCGGCGCTCGCTTCAACTTTGTAGTAGGCCGCGATGTCTTCAACGGCAAAAAGGAGGATCGCTCCGGCCGACAGCAGCACCTGATCATCCTTAGCGCAGATTTTATCGATAAAGCGGCTGATTGCCGACATTCCGTCAGCGGTTTCGGCGCCTTTCCACAGTAGTCCCGACGCACAGAATAACAGCCGGTACATACGCGCACGATAGAGAGCCAGCAATTTTTTCACCGGAGACGGAATCTGTTCGGATTGCGCTCCTTCAAACGATGCAGCTGCAATGGTACGGTAGCTTTCATCCAGGGCGGTAAAAAAGGCTGCGACGAGCGGTTCCGTCGTTTTGATAAATGCCTTCAATTTTAATTCGGCCTTTTTCGTATCCGCCGTGTTTTTGCATTCTTTGATCAGCCGGGGACTGTCTTTTAACGCGCCTTCTTCGATACAAGCTGCAAGCGCTTGATACAGCGGTTTAAACCGAATCTCGTTTATCCCCATCGTAATATCGGCGATACCGCCGCCGTTGAGCTGTTCGCACAGCAGATTGTACAGTCCGTCCGGCGTATCGGTTACTTCATACATATTCCAAAAGACCTGCGTTTCAAAGCCGTTCAATGCCGCAAATAAGCCGTGTTCCGCAATGTCGGTATTTTTTCTGATAAACCAGAGTTTCGATCGCTGTTCCTGGAAGATGATAAATCGGCCCGGCTCCTGTGTCAGCTGCAATCCTTCGGCAAGTGTCCGTTGTACCAGCTGTTTTTCGCCGTTTCCATCTTTGACGGCATAAAAAGCGGATGTCTTAATCCATCCGGCAGCCTGCTCGTATTTATTGTTGTAGAGGATGAGCGAGCGGGATGTGTCGTGGATATTCGACCAGGCAAAGACGTTTTCGTTGACCTGTCCGTTTGTCCAAAAATCATAGAGCAGGAAGTTTTCAACCTCCGAGAACAAACGGCGCTGACGGATCAACGGGAATATTTCGCGGCGGTGCCGGTCTACCAATCCGGTATTGACGTGCTCATCATAATAGGCACGGCGGTATTCCATGCCGTACTTTTCTTCAAAGCCTTCGATCTGGCCGTGTCCGAACATGGGCAGCCCCGGCATGGCAACCAGCATGGTACAAACGCCGAAATACTTATCATCGCGGCCGAATTGCGCAACGGCAGTCTCTTCATCGGGATTATTCATAAAATTGACGTAACGCTTGAGGATTTGCGGATCAAACTCCAGCGTGTTTTTGATCGTCAGCCGGTATTTGGCGTTTTCTTCCCGTTTGAGCATATTCATAAATGCGGAGTTGTAGACCCGGTGCATTCCGAGCGTGCGGACAAAGTATCCTTCCATCATCCAAAAGGCTTCGGCCAATAACAGCGTATCCGGGGCTTCAACGGCGCAGCGGTCTACCACTTCGCGCCAAAACTCTTCCGGCAGCCGCATTTGAAACTCGTCCGTCGAAAGCGAATAGCGGGATCGGCTCGCAATATCGCCGCCCTGTCCCGGTTCGGGATACCAGAGGCGCCGGATATGCTTTTTTGCCAGCACCATTGCCGCATCGAACCGGATAATCGGAAAATTCCGCGCAACGTGCAAAATCTTTTGCATAACCGCCTCGCGCGCTTCCGCATTCAGAAAGTCGATCTGCGCCGTATCGTTCCACGGCAGTCCCGTTCCGTCGTTTCCGTGATAGATATACCGCACGTCGCCGGTCGCATGGTCGACCCGTTTAAACACGACGGCGCAGTCGGTTTTGGAGTAGTAATGATTTTCAAGATAGATACCGACGCGGGAATCGCGGGAAAGGTTTTCACCGTCAAAGTTATATCCCGGAAAGGGACTTTCCCGGCTCTGCACAAAAAGATCGGGCCGTTCAATTACCCATTTGGCATCAAGCCCGGTGTGGTTGGGCACCATGTCCGCTGCAAGTTTGACTCCGCGCATTCCGGCCCGTCTGCGGAGGTTATCCAGCGCTTCCCATCCGCCGATTTCTCCGGCAATTTCATAATCCATCAGGCTATAGGCGCTGGCCGCCGCGTCTTGGTTCCCGCATATCTGCTTAATTCGGGCGCTTGCAGGGGAGCGCTCCCAGACCCCAATCAGCCACAGCGCATTAAAGCCCGCTTCGGCAAGGAAATCGAGCTCTTCATCGGGGATTTGATCCAGGCGCGTTATCGGGCTTTGATATTTTTTGCTCAGCTGATCCAGCCACACCAAGGTGCTCTTCGCAATCATCACGACATTCGGCATCCAATTTTTATCCGCTGTGAAGCGTTCGTATTCCTGCGTCAGCTCTTCAAAATGATAGGCATCCAGGTTATGCCCCGCGCTTCCGTCGGCTCCTCCCCCTTGCCAAGCCGCTTTTTCTTCTTCCGAAAGGATATCCTGACCGGTGAGCAGCCTGCCGATAAACTCGCTCAGTAAGCGCAGCCAGTGGGTTTTGATGTATTCAAGCTGTCCCTTTAAACTGAACGGCGCGTAGTGCACCGGCGCTTTGAGCAGGGATATCAGGTCAAGTTTTTCATTGCCGAAAACTTCATTTTGCTCCGACCATTCATGGATGCTGTCCCAAAAACAGCTGTAGGAAGGATGCGCTACCAACTGGGCGTCGGTAAAAAGCGGCCGGAAGGGATAAAAGGCCGGATTTTCATTGGCGAGTTTGCAGAGGATGAGTTCTTCAAATGCGCGGTACTTATTTTTGATGCCGGACACGGGATCCGTACTTTGGAGCCACTGCTCAACGGTCATCGAACCGCTGTACACCTCCGCCGGAGGAAAGGCCGTGGAAAAATGCAGCAGTAAATCGTCCAGATCGGGAAGCTGTTCTTTTTCAAGCGCGTCCTGCACAAAGGCATAGCCGTCTACAAAAAAATCGGCCTGTACATCCCGCCGGTATAATCGGCACATATAATGGAAGATTTCATCGATGATTCCCATCGCATTCAGCTGTCCCGCCTTGAGGTATTGCTCCGGGCGTACCGGCATTCCAAACAGGCCGGATTCGACAACCTCGTTGTATCGAAACGTGAATGCGTAAATATCGTTGATATTCCGTATCACCACATTGCCGGTCGAAGAAAAAAGCGTTTTTGAAAATCGGCATTTTTCACGTATCGTGCGATGAATATGAAATTCCATATATTGCAAGAAACTATCCGCATGGCCTTTTGGCATATATTCCCCCTCACAAGCTATTTATGGGAACTTCTAAAAGAATCGTTTTTAGAGGCGTGTTATTGGAACTCTTAAAAGTTACGCAGACTTTTAGCAGATTTTTTATTATATGCCGAAAAATGCAAAAAGGGAAGAGTGAATGTGCGGTCGTCCTGTGCGGGGATAAAAAAATCCCCCGGCGTTGTGCACCGGGGGATGAATGTTGCATCGGAGTGCGTTTTTCCGGATGATGCCGATGATGTCATGCGCTACGGCATGTATTTCCGGAGATGCTTGTGTTAGGGATCAGTGATTAATACCAGCCGCGTACCTTCATCGCTTCATCAATTCTCTTGATGGACTTCATGTAGGTCGCCTGCCGGAACGAAACATTTTTTTCCTGCTTTAACGCCCAAATCGGATTGAACGCATCCACCATTGCGCGTTCTTCTTTTTCTTCGACTTCTTTTTCGCTCCAGTAGTAGCCGTAAAGGTTCTGTACCCATTCAAAATACGAAACGGTAACACCGCCCGCATTGGTCAGAATATCGGGAGTAACGAGGATACCTTTTTTGTACAGGATATCGTCCGCTTCCAGCGTAATAGGACCGTTAGCGCCTTCGCAGATCAGCTTTGCTTTGATCAAATTCGCTTCGTGCTCTTTAATAGCGTTTTCCATTGCGCAGGGGCTGATAACATCGACGTTCAATGCCCAGAATTCATCCAAAGAAATCCGCTTTGCGCCCGGAACGTTCAGGAGGCTGCCGTCTTTGGTCTTTGCCGTATCCAATTCTTCAAACGTAAAGCCGCTTTCTTTGTAGGTTGCGTACGTGCCTTCTTTCTTATCGAATTCGGCAACGGCAACAACCTTTCCGCCCAGCTTCAGAATATTCTTAACGGTGAATTTACCGACGTTTCCAAAGCCCTGAACGGCAACGGTGGATTTCTTTAAGTCCATACCGAGGGCTTTGCAGGCTTCGCGCATCACAACGGCAACCCCAAATCCGGTCGCTTCGTTTCTTCCCTTGGAACCGCCGTAGGTAAGGGGCTTGCCGGTAAAGACGCCGATGGTCTGTTCGCCGGTCAGTTTGTTGTATTCATCCTGCATCCATGCCATGATCTGTCCGTTGGTATTGACATCGGGAGCCGGTACGTCTACTTTTTCGCCTAAATATTTATACAAACCGCGTACCCAACCGCGTGCAAGTTGTTCCAATTCTCTTTGGGAAAGCTCGGAAGGATCAACAGTGATGCCTCCTTTTCCGCCGCCGTAGGGGATACCGGTTACTTGGCATTTAATACTCATCCAGATAGAGAGAGCTTTTACTTCATCAGCATTGACATTCTGATGGAAACGGATACCGCCTTTGTACGGACCGACCGCATCGTTATGCGCGGACCGATATCCTTTGAACACCTTAATGGAACCGTTATCCATCTTTACCGGAATGGAAATCTCAATCATCCGCTGCGGTTCTTTCAACAATTCGTATACCGCAGGATCTGTACCCAATGCATCGCAGGCTTTTTTTACTTGCGCTTGCGCGTTTGCCAATGGATTTAAGGTTTCTTTGCTCATAAAACTCCTCCTCAGTAAGTTTCATCAACCAATGATGTTATAGCATGAAAAAATGGAACAGAAAATTGAGCCGTTCAAATTTTATCCATCTATATTTATATAAAGTATAGAATCGAAACTGCAAACAGTCAAGCGAAAGATTCAGGAGATTGATGGGTAAGAGAAACCGATGCCGAATAATACCCCGCCGGTGCGGGTTGAGAATTTTTTTCTCTATTTGGAGGGGGAAGTCTCCCCCTGAGCTCCGGCTCTTTCCGCCTTTTCTGCCGTATCGGAGTCAAGGATTTTCGGTTTCCCTCAAATCTTGCTTCTGTTTAATACAATCGGCGGCAAGGAGCCTCCGCTACCCCCTCGTCGGCCGTTAGAAGCCGATCCCGGCGCCGAATTTAATGCCAAATCCCGATAAGGTGTGAAACGTTCGGGTAAAGTCGTGCGAGGCAATGGATGCTGCGAGCGTAAGGGTAAAACCGCGGGAATCGAGTAAAAGGCCGAGCTCATGCCGCCATATCCGTTCTACGCAGCTGCTGTCTAAATATGCGCCGAGCACTTTTGCAAAGCGGCTTTCGATTCTCAGTCCGCCGTCTATGTAATACGGTGTTGCATTGATAAACGGGAAGGCGAGAAACGGCGATAAAATCAGATAATTGTTTTCAAACGGTTTAAAATCGGCGCCGATGCGTATTTTCCCCGGCCGCATGATTTTCTTTTTCGGGAGGCCTTCAGCTGTTGGGCCGTTCGTTTTCATGGTTTGTTTAAACGGTTGCGTCGACTTTTTACTGCTATCCGCCGCGCTTGAAGAGGGAATTAACGAACCGAGCGTATCGTTTAAAAGACCGTTCAGCTCTCCTTCAAATTCAAAATCCGCGCGTATCCCTTTATCCATCGTAACAACCATCAGCGGCAAATGGTCAATCCCGGCAGTAAGCTTTGCCCACTTGGTCAGTTGATATGAGCCTGCCAGGCTGAGGTCAACTCCTCCGTTTTTAAAAAGATCGGGGATGGAGAGCGGTTGTCCGAAGCCCAATGCCGGTAAATGTCCGTATAGAGCCATGTTCCCTTTTGCTTTGACGGTAAGTCCCGTAATACCGGCTTCATTTTTTTTAGGCGAAATACTATAGGTCGCTTGGGGATTTTCCATATAAGCAATCGGTACAAAGTAGGCAAGCCGCGCGGAAAAATCGTAGTCGGGTTTGTTCAGCTGATACATAATGCCCGTATCCGCAAAAGCATTGATCTTTGCATTAAACGTTCCGGTGATGTCTTTCCCTTTCGCATTTTCCGGATTACCTTCCGCGGCAAGTTTAAGCAGGCTCTTGGGAATATTAGCCCATGCGTTTACATCAACCGTGGTTGAAAGTTTGATGGTATGCGTTTCCTGTACGGTAAACCGGAAAAACCAATCGAAGCCTACAGCGGCGCCTCCATGGAGTCCCGTCCGGATGGTATTTTTTGCCAGTTTATTCAGGTCGATAATCAGCTCTTTCTGAAAAAAATCGGTAACGGAGAATATGTTGTTTGCGGCAATTCCCGAAAACATAATGCCGCTGTGCATGGAAAGCAGGCGTGCCTTTGTGCGCATGGTCGGCTCGTTCATTTCCATGACGGAGACATGCTGCGCCGGTACGGCATCTTTCACGACTACGACGGAATCTTTTGCAGGAGCCGCCGCTGTACTCGCGGCAGGTGTTTCGGCAACGGGCGCTTCCGCGGCAGGCACGGCCGTTGCTTCCGTACGCGCGTTTTCAACGGATGGCATTTCAGCTCCGGCGCTGCCGGTCTTTGTGTCTGCGCTTGCAGGTTCCGTTGCAGCTTGACCGGCTGCATCTGCAGTGCTGTCGATTTTTGTATCCGTATTCGCGGGATTGGCTGCGGTGTGACCGGCGGTATCTACAGCGTTGTCGGCCGTTTGCGCCGGGGTTTCCGTATCGGCGGCTTCAAGCCGGGGGCCGGTATCGGGCGGTTCGGCCGCTGTATCCGCGGTTTGTCCGAAGGCCAGAAACATACCGATACATACGATTCCGATAATACACGTTACTTTTTTCATTTGTTATGCTCCTCTGTGCTTGAATCCGCCATGTGAGGCGTGCTTGAACCTCCCAGCAGCGGTATGTCAATGTCCGTTTTTGCAGCAGCTCCGATCGCCACGGTCAGATGTTTGCCTTTTTTAATAATATGATGTCCCGGCATCGCTTTTAAATATAGCTCCGGTGAAAAGGGGCTAATTTTCTTTATCGTATCCAAATCTTCATCATTCAGTTTCAAAGAATGCTGTCCGGTCGCGAGGCTGAGCTCTTTTTCAAAGACCGTCGCGCCTGCCGTGTCTTGTGCCGCAATAACGAACATCGGGTTAAAGTCAGTGTCATTTTTCAGCTCCGTTTCCAGCCGCAGTTTGCGGAGAACTACCTGCTGCTTCTCCACCGGAAGATTATTAAGTATTCCGTCTCGGCCGAAAAGATCAATGCGCGGTGCTTCCCCTCCGGTCAATGCGGTTAAGGGCAGCTTACCGCCTCCTTCTCCCGCCGTAAAGCCGATCGGTACCTCGAGCAGAAGATCAACATGGATCGCCGTATCTTTGTTTTCTTTTTTTGCAGTTTCATATTGCTCACGGGTGATGGGAACTCCGTTCGGCATAGAAAACGTGTAGGTAAACAGGAACCCTACCGGATATTTATTGATCAGCGTGTCGAGCGAATCAATTCGACGCAACGGCTTCGGTATCTTTCCCGTAAATTCTTTTGAATCTTTGGGTAAGGCGTTTACCGGCAGCGGGGTCAACGGATGCGTCTCGCCGGGAGCCAGCGCTATCGGTGTTAGATCCGATTGTGTTGTAGTAAAATATTTTGCACCGATCGTAACTTCTACTGCTGCATCGTTAAATAGTTCCGATGCGGAACCTGCATACAAATACAGCGGAATGCTGTCCCATGTGATATTGGTGTTTTTCAGCTTTGAAATAAGCGATAGGCTGAAAAAACCGTTTTGCGGAAACGTATGTTCTTGCTGATTATCCGCTTTTACCATCAGTTTCGTCCAGTCAAGCGTAAAGTCCACATTTCCCGAAATGCTCAGTGTGCTGTCGGTTGGGATATTCTGCAAGGTAAAGGTATCCTCGCTGTCATTATGGCCGGGCAGCAGCACTTTTGTCGTTAAATCGAACATCGTAGCCGGTGTTATGTCCAATGAAAAGCTATGCGTACTTTGATACCTCTGCTCGGTTTTTTTCTGCGCATCAAAGGGCTTTTCCTGTTGCGGAATATGAAAACTGTCGGATGCAAGGCTAATCCGTATTTCATTACCGGCGGGAAGCCCGTTCTGTAACGTCACGATAGCAACCGCTTCCCTGATATCCATTGATTTAATCCAATCCCGCATATCGGCAGGAGCCGGTTCCCGTTGCACTTTTGTAAAATCATCTTTGTTTTTAAGCGTAATCGAGGCAAAGCGTTCAATCGAAAAAGCAAAGTCGGCAAAGACCTCCTGGTTGGGGTCGTAGGTATAGGTTGCATCCTGTAATGAAACTTTGAACACCGGCGTATACGTTACCTGCGGATTATTGTTCAAAGGTTGACCTGCAAGACTTTGCGCGGTTCCTAATGCAGTGAAGCTTGCAGGATTGATTGCAAGCCCTCCACTGCCGCTTTGTACAACCGCTGTTTTGTGCATCATATTGATATTGTGCCAGTCGTCGGGCTGGTTGAGCGATAAGTTCATTGATCCGGTGCCGACCGTTGCACGCTGAAAATCATTCGGGAGCGGAATCTCGACTACTCCGCTGTCCAGCGAAATATCATCAAGCTCGGCATCAACGCCTTCCGCTTTTTTAATGATGCCGGAAAGTTTCCGTTCTATTTCAATATAGCCCGATCCGCCGTCTATCTCCAACTGCATCGACAATTCAAGCCGGTTGCCGATCGTTTCCCCGTCCAGCGGAAACCTCACCTGCCGGGCATCTCCTCCGGTTAACTGTCCCGTAATCGTTTTACCGGAAGCGGTCAGTGTTGCCTCCCGGATGCGGTATTGCGGCGAACCATAAGTTACCGGATTTGTCGAAATCGTAAGGTATGAAGCGTCGCCGAACGTTATGCTTCTAAACCCTTGAAAACTGACGGTAACGGTCCGAGTCGGCAAGGTACCGGTTATTCCTGCAGGTACGGAAAGTTTCTTATGCTCGTGCTCTTTATTAAAGGTATCGATCAATTTATTATGGATGACATGAGTCGGTATTTTGTAGTTTTCCGTTTTCGCGATAGCAGGGATTGCAATATTGGTATCGAATGTTCGCGACAGTGCGGTCGTACCGCCGGGACTTGTTTTTTTTCCGAAATAATTTTCGATATTGAATGAGAAAGATTGTACCGGATAATGGGCTAAATATCTCAATTGGTCGGGATTTTCCGCGTCGGGGGATGTATACCGGTAGGTAACGCCATTCGTATTATTTGCCGTTGTCTTACCGAATGAATTAAAGGAAGCGCTTTGGGTCATTTCCTCTTCAAATTTTTTAAACAGTTCTCTCGTATCAAATTGTTTTGCGCCCAGCGGTAGGTATACTTCCGGACTGGCCTTTACCCGTATCGTGGAAACGGGTTGCAAGTTGCAGGTTGCAGTTACGAGCACGGTCAAAACCGTCATAACACCGATAATAGCGAACCTACCGTATTTGTAATGGAACATAGAACGACTCCTTATTTTTTACTCCTTAAGTAATAATCTCGGTACAACGTGCCGAAGGATTACAGTCTTCGCAGCACGAAGTCTTTCTTAAAGCGGATTGGATGCTGAGAAATGCACTTTGAAAATATTCGTAAAGACTATCATGTTATACGTGAAAACACAAGGGATTGATGCGGCTGCTTCAGGATAAACGCATCAAAGGGGTGCATAACCTGCGCAGCATAACGGGCGTGCAGTCGGCGAGGCAGACAAAAACGTCAAACGCCGTGCCTTACCGACGCTCGTCCGCCGCCGTTGGTTACAGCAAGCGCTGCATCACCAAGCTGACTGCAATGATACCGAGCCAGCAGCATGCACCCATGAGCAGCGGCTTGCCGCCGGTTTTCAGTAATGTAACGATGTCGCTATTCAGTCCGACCGCCGCCATTGCCATCACGATCAGAAACTTACTGAGCGTTTTAAGCGGCGTAAACACGGCGGCGCTTATCCCGAATTTGAGCGCGACAGTCGTAATAAGCGAGGCGCCGATAAAATATAAAATAAAAAACGGAAAGATTTTTTTTAAATTCACCTGTGCTCCGGCGCCGCCTCTTTTTTTAGCGGCACGGGTACGAAGCAGCGCAAGCACAAAGGTAATCGGGATAATCGCAAGCGTCCGGGTGAGCTTTACTGTTACCGCTTTATCCAGCGTTGCCGAGCCGAGATTCCACATCGTATCCCACGTTGCGGCGGCGGCCGTAACCGACGAGGTGTCGTTGATGGCTGTTCCGGCAAAAATCCCGAACCCTTCTCCGGAGGTGGTGTCAAACCCTACAAGCCTACCGAGCAGCGGAAAAATCAACGCTGCAATCACATTAAAAAAGAAGATAACCGAAATCGCCTGCGCAACTTCTTCATCGTCGGCATCGATCACGGGAGCCGTCGCCGCAACAGCCGAACCGCCGCAGATGGACGACCCGACGCCGACCAGTATGGAAATATTGGAAGGCATTTTCATCGCCTTTTGCAGAATAAACGCCGCAAGCAGCGACACGGTCAGCGTACAAACGATAATTGGCAGCGATTGACGCCCCGTCTCCAGCACGACCGTATAGTTCAATCCGAAGCCCAACAGCACTACCGCCCATTGCAGTATCTTTTTTGAAACGAATTTGATCCCCGGTTCGGCGCTTCCTTTGTCTTTCCAAAAGAGGGTGAGCAACATACCGGAAACAATTGCGATCACTGGTCCGCCGATAACGGGCGCCAAAGAACCTAACCACCATGCAGGAGCAGCAAGCGCCGTACACACTGCTACCCCTGTCCAATGTTTTTGAATAAAATGCATCGTACTACTTCCTTACATTGATTCGTGCGGAGGGTTTAATACCCCGACGCTTGCGTCGGGGTTGTTGATTATTGCTGAAACAACCTATGCGTATCATTCTCTTCTGTCAAGAGAAAATAATGAGAAATTCTACGCAACCGCGGGATTTCCTGACAATCATATTTTTTGATAGACTTTTCTATTTTTTGCAGATACAATTGCGGGGATTGTATCTGCAAAAAACGTACGTCTATCGGGATGCTGCGTGAAAAAGGAGTTTTTATGGCACAGCTTTGCAAGTATTTGGATATTGCGCCGGAGGTACAGCGTGCGCTGGATGAACACCGCCCGGTTGTCGCGTTGGAATCGACGATTATTTCGCACGGGATGCCCTATCCGCAAAATGTCGAAACGGCTTTGAAAGTTGAACAAACCGTTCGGGAGAATCATGCGGTTCCGGCAACGATTGCGATTATCGGCGGTAGACTGAAGGCGGGCATAAGTCCGGAAGAAATCGATTACTTCGGGAAAAAAGGCACCGCCATTACAAAAGCAAGCCGGAGAGATATTCCCATCCTGACCGCAAAGGGCGAGGATGGAGCGGCAACCGTTGCAGCCACCATGATTATCGCGCATCTGGCCGGTATTGAGGTTTTCGCAACGGGCGGCGTCGGCGGGGTACACCGCGGGGCCGAAGTAACAATGGATATTTCCGCCGATCTTGAAGAGCTTGCCCGCACGCCGGTGATGGTCGTCTGCGCGGGTGCAAAGTCGATTTTAGACCTAGGCCTGACGCTTGAATATCTTGAAACGAAAGGAGTCTCCGTTATCGGCTTCGGTACGGACGAATTACCGGCCTTTTATACCCGTAAAAGCGGCTTTCCGGTAAACTTCCGCCTTGATACGCCTCAGGCAATTGCCGAAAGTTTTGCTGTCCAGCATGCGCTCGGATACGGTTCCGGTATGCTGGTAACGAACCCTATCCCGCAAGAGTACGCAATGGACTATGACGTTATCAACAACGCGATTAATGAAGCGCTTGTGCGGGCTGAAAAATCAGGTATTAAAGGGAAAGAAACAACACCCTATCTTTTAAACGAGATAAAAGAGATTACCGGCGGAAAGAGCCTCGCTGCAAATATCCAGCTCGTGCTCAACAATGCGCGGCTTGCCTCCCGCATCGCCGGTGAACTGACGCGGCTGCGCTGAAAGCAGTAATACCGCTGACAGGGGCTTTGCTACAAACGTATCGGCTTCCATATGCTGCAGGGCAACCGTACGGCAATAGCTTTGACGCTTGCTTGAGTCGAACTACAACCGCTTTTGCAGCCGGGTGCGGCGATCTACCATGTTTCCCGGCAGGCGGTCATAATGCGCAATGCGCGGTTATAGTGTACGGCCTGCGGTTCGATGGTTTTATCCGCATCGGGACACGGGTCAAGCCGCGCTTCTTCCAGCTCATCAATGCGGTCGATATCGCCCCGTATATAATCGGTGATGATGCGTATTGCCGCGTCCAGCCGCATTGTCATTGCGCCGAACCGGTGATCAAGCACTTCGCACCCGAAACCCTTGCATTCGTCCATCCATACCTGCCGCCGCGCCTGCGCTAGAAGCGGCAGCAAGCTCCGCAGCGGCACCAGTTTTTCATCGACGGCGGTTTGCAGCGCCGGTTTATTGCCGTTATGGTATGCCTCCCAAATTGTGAGCGGGAGCCGCCACTTGTAAAGGAGCGCCTTCATCATCAGCGAATAAAACTCGGTGATATGCTTTTGCAAGGAGCAGTTCGTACGTGCCGCATCCTGCGCAAACTCTTTTTCCAGCCGTGTGTATACGGCATCCATATCGGTGGTCAGTGTTGCAATATAATGAAGAAATTTTGAGTTGAGCGGATCCTGATAGAGCAGATACTTGGACGGCGTGATGTCGTAGTTTTTACCGGTTGTCCCCTCAAATAAGTCGGGCTCTCCTTGCCGCATCCATGCGTCAAACCCGATTCCGGTATAGAGCAGCAGATACTGTGCAAATTCCGCCTGCCGGTAGTCCGGGTGGCAATCAAGATAGGCGTACAGTGCGGCACCGAACATCCCGGTGTACAGCGGGGCTTCGCTGCCGTCATCGCTCCAGGCGGTAACAATAACGTTCTGCACTTTTTCCTGTCGGCACGCCGCCAGCGCCGCCAGCCCCGTTTCCAACGTCTTTTGATGGTGCGGAATATATCCCGTCCAACGCCATGCGCCGCCTGCGAACATCGTTTGTTTGACAATCGAACGGCGGTACCTGATTTGTTCCGCGTAGTGTTCGGCCGAGTAGCTGTCGTAATCCCAGTACATCACATCGACGCTCTCAGGGATAGCGATGGCGGCGTCTTCTTGAACGTTTGAATATCCTTTAAAGAACATATCGCCCCAGATAATGGGCTTAAAATGATACTCCGCGCAGAGATTTTGCATAAAGTGCAGATGTTCCCGCAGGATATGAGCCTTCGTTTTCAGGCCGTTTTCATCCAGATACCGTCCACGGCCGAGGTTATGCGCTTCATCCATACCGATGTGAATAATATCCGTGGAAAACGCTTTCCGGAGAGATGCGATCATACGGGTCAGCAAGGCTTGTACTTCGGCATTTCCGGTATTGAGGATATCATCGATATCTTTGTATTTGTACGCCGCCGATTCCCACATAAAAAACTGATCAAGATGCGCAAGGCTTTGAATGCACGGGACTAAGGTTACATCGAACAGCTGCGCGTAACGGTCAAGCTCCTGTAAATCTTGGATGGAATATCGGCCCCGCAATGCACCGAAATAGGGTTCACCTTCCACCTCATACACGTCTTCCATGTACAGCATGAACCACGAATGCCCCATAAAGGCGAGCTCTCTGATAAGCTTTTTCAGCATGTCAAGGCGGGCAACGGCATTGCGGGAAAGGTCGAGCATCAGGCCGTTCCGGGTAAAGGAATGCTCTTTCCGAAACTCTAAAAGTTTTTGTGCTTCGGGTTTTGTATAGAGCTTTGAATCTTCTATCGTCTGGCTTTTCAGCAGTAATACCGAAAGTGCAAAATAAAAATGCGGAGCAGAGTCCGCTGCTATTTCAAAAAGCCCGTCCCGCAATGTTGCGGAGATAACGGGCGTATCGGTCTTTTTAAAGATGATGGGAATGCCGTCCGCATCGCTTCTAATCGGAAAATCTTTTCCCAGTTCCGCGATCGCTTGCGCTGTTTTTTCTCCAAGCCGGGAAAGGTCGATGTTCAATGGTTTAATTGCTGTACACATATTTTTTTCATTTACGTTGACTGATGTACGGCGGCTTTCGCTTGTATCACCGTAACACCATCGCAGTCTCCTTCATTACAAAACAGCGTTCAGTATAACACATTTATTTCCGATTAGCATAGCTTTTTTTTCTGTTATTTTTCAGCGCAGCCGATCCGGATTGCGTTGTACCGCGTCCTCTGCAGCGGCTATAACACAACACGTGCTATTGGCCGCGGCAAACACGGAAGCCGAAGTTCTCTCCTTTATTCGTGCGGAGGGTTTTGGGGTACGAGATTCGGCAGTGCTTCCGGCTCCTGCTGTAGACCAAAGCCGGTAAAACGGATAACGGAGCGTAAGGTAACATCATATGCGGAATTTTAGATAAAGCGGAACGGGATTCAGCTGTTTTTATGCCGGTTTTATGATGCTTTTTCTACATTTTTTACGGCACTTTTACAAAAAAAGGTCTTGACTTTTTTGCGGGGGGGGGGGGGTATAATGGAAGGAAATTGTTCAATTTGCAGGTAATGAAAGAAAGATTGAACAATACATCTGCATTGATGCGGATGGAGTATATTTTTACTGCAACTCAAACGAGTTGTAAAGGAGCACGTTATGAAACGGAAAAAACTTATGGCGGTTGCTGCCGTATTTGCACTGTTATGCGCAGCACTAGTATTCACCGGATGCCCGCAGTCCAATCAGAATAAGGGCGGTACCGCTAAGGCCGGAACGGCTAATGACGATAGCAGCAAGAAGAAGGACAACGGTAACAAGGAGAGCGATAAAAAAGATACATCGGATGATGCACGTTATGCGCCTTTTACCGGTAAGTTTAATCACTCGCTCTGGAGGCCGAAAGACGAAAGTAATACTGAAGCTGGACACGAATATTTTTATTATATCTCTGACGGTACGGTTTATTATGCCGTATTCAGCCGTGAAAAAAATCAATTTGTCAGAGCGCCGGAAATAGGCACCGTTAAAGATAAGAAAATAGTATCAAAGGGGGATGATAAGGGGAAACCTGTAAATATTGTCGGCTCTACATTGTATGTAGACCCTGATGGAAGTAAGCCTATGCGTTTTGAGCAAGAAACCGACCGTGGTTTAATCAAAGCAATTAAAAAATACTTAGAATAGGCGCACCGGCCGATTAAGGGAAGGCTTCACCGATTGACTATCAGAAGAGCCCTCCGGTTTTTCCAGTATTTATGGAAGGATCGGAGGGCTTTTTAATTTTTCAGTCTGTGCATGGCGATATGGCCGTATTTTAAGCTGTTCGGGTAAAGGCTTGCACAGCATGCGATTACCGCAATCGAAGCGGAACTATGCGGTGAGGGCGTCATCCGGTACGAAAAGAAACTTTCTTGACAAAAAAATACGGAAGAGCTAGTAATTATAGCCATGCAAGAGACAAAACGCAGCATGGAACCGGCGGAATATCACTTTGATACCAAAAAGCCGGTTCAGACCTTATTCCGCCTTTTTACCGCCGAAAAAGCCAATCTTGTGTACTCGGCGGTGTTTTTTTTGATTAAGAACAGCCCGGTATGGGTGCTCCCGATTGTTACCGCCCACATCATCAACTGTGTTTCGGCGGCTTTGCAGCAGCCGGAAACAAAACCGGAGCAAATGCATAGCATCGTTATCGCGCTGGCGGTTTTTGCCGTTTTCGCCGTCCAAAATATTGCAACGCACACAATCTTTATCTACTTTCTTGCAAAATCGATCCGAAGCATCGAGGCAAAGATGCGGCTCTCCATCATCCGCCGCCTTCAGCAGCTTTCGGTCGCCTTTCACGATAAAACCGCAGCAGGGGTAATTCAATCCAAGGTACTGCGTGATGTCGAATCCATCCGTAATGTCATTATGATCGGAATGAATCTCTATTTACCGGCAATTACTTCTATTATATTAGCGTTTGCAATGACGCTGCGGAAGGCTCCGGTAATTTCGCTGCTCTATCTTGTGTGTGTTCCGTTGGTCTTGGTGATTATGCGGGTATTCCGCCGCCGTATGGATTCGACAAACAGTATGTTACGGCGCGATATGGAAAAGATGACGGCGGAAATTACGGAGATGCTTGCCATGCTGCCGGTTACCAAGGCGCACGGGCTGGAAAAGACCGAAGAGGAAAAGCTGCAAAAGGATTTTCAGATTGTGTTTAAAAACGGGCTGCGGCTGGATATTGTCAGCGCTCTGTTCGGGTCGACAAACTGGGTGGCGTTTCAGCTGTTGCAGATCGGCTGTCTTGCGGTAACGGTGCCCTTTGCCTTTGCCGGAAAAATCGGTACGGGCGACATCATTTTGTATCAGGGCTTTTTCAACATGGTGCTGAACTCCGTCGCGACGGTTATCAATATGTATCCCGATATTATGCGCGGGATCGATGCCGTCCGTTCGATTGGAGAAATTTTGGAGTGTGACGAAATTGAAAGAAACGAAGGGAAGCCTGCAATGCCCGCCGTTACCGGGGATGTGTGCTTTAGTCATGTTCAGTTTTCCTATCCCGATGCGGCGCTCCATGCTTTGAACGACGTTTCGTTTACCGTAAAGGCGGGCGAGAGCGTGGCGTTTGTCGGAGAGTCCGGTTCGGGCAAATCGACCGTGATGCAGCTGGTGTTAGGTCTGCGGCAGCCCCAGGCAGGGACGGTTACCGTTGACGGAATCGATTTGAGCACGGTTGACCTGCGCAGCTACCGGCAGTTTATCTCCGTGGTGCCGCAGTCGGTGGTGCTGTTTTCCGGTTCGGTGCTGCAAAATATCAGCTACGGGCTGCCGCATGTTACGGAAGCGCAGGTGCGGGAGGCTGCCCGCCTGGCGAATGCGCTGGAGTTTATCGAAAAGCTGCCGGACGGCTTTCATACGATGCTCGGTGAATCGGGTGCGCGCCTTTCAGGCGGGCAGCGGCAGCGTATTGCCATTGCCCGCGCCCTCATCCGCGATCCTCACATCCTGATTTTTGACGAAGCGACCAGCGCTCTCGATGTCGTGTCCGAAAAGTTGGTGCAGGAAGCCATCGATACCGTGATCAGGGGCCGTACGTGCTTTATTGTCGCACACCGGCTGTCGACTGTGCGCAATGTCGACCGTATCTTTGTGCTGAAAGACGGGCGCATTATCGAAGAAGGCTCTTACGATGCGCTGGTCGCTGCGGGCGGCGATTTTGCCCGGCTCCGCGCGCTGCAGTAAATTACCGGAACTCGTTATCCGTGCTATACTAACCGCATGGACTTTTCACGAAAATTGCCGATCGGCATGCAGAGTTTTAAAGATTTACGAGAGAAAAATTTTTTATATGTAGACAAAAGTGCTTATATCTTCCGTTTGGTAAATGCTAACAAGGTGTATTTGTGCGGAGGGGTTAATACCCCGACGCTCGCGTCGGGGCGTTGATTTTTTGAGCCGTCCGCGCCGGTTTGGAAAAAGCTTGTTTCTTTCAACATTGGAAGCCTACTTTCTTGGCCAAAAAGAGCTTTTCAAGGGGCTCTATCTTGAGAACGCTGAGGAAGCGCAAGCGGAGCAAGAGGGGCGGGCTGCATGGCAGGAATACCCGGTGCTGTATTTTGATTTTAATACGGGCCAGTATGACACCCTTGAAAGTTTAATAAACCGCATTCGGCTTTTTTTATCACCGCTTGAAAAACAGTATACTATAGCATCGACAGAAGGCGGTTTAGCGCAGCGTTTTGAAGCAATTCTCAAGTGGATATATGAGAAAACGCAGAAACAAGTTGTTATTTTGATAGGTGAATACGACAAGCCATTATTACAGACAACGAGTGCAAACGAAACACTGAATGGACAATACCGCAATACGCTCAAGGTATTTTACTCGGTAATAAAGGCCTGTGATCAATATATCCGCTTTGCATTTTTGACCGGCGTTACTAAATTCAGCAAGGAATGAATTGGAAACGGTCTTTGCTCCTGAAATTCAATCGCTCGCTCAGGCGAATAAACTGACCTATGATGAAACCCTCAAGCTGCGGGAACAGAATTATCAAACGGCGGTATACTTGATCTTTGCACTGATGGGACAGTTTGTACAGACGGAAGTACATTGCTACAGTACCGCCATGTATGGCGGTTGTTCTACGCAGAAGCGATGTTTCGAAACAGTCGAAACTCGTAGTCAAAACTATACACGGACGTATAGTTTTGACGATGCTACAGGACGTGCGGATTGCATAGTAAAAACCGTCGATGCCGTGTATATCTTTGAGTTTAAACTCAGCGGCAACGGCACGGCGAAAGATGCAATCGCGCAGATAAAAAAGAAGCAGTATGATGAGACGTATCAGGCGGATGAGAAAAAGATTGTGCTCATCAGTTCTTCTTTTGATGAAAAGACGCGAACGATCAAAGATTGGAAAACCGAGGCGTTGTAGTTTACTATAAAACGCACCCTGCGGCCTCTTTTCCCGTGGATATACAGAAAAAGAGAGATGTGCTATTATCTGCCTGATATTCCATCTGTATCATAGGGTGAAAAATGCATACTCATTTATTAAAGCCGGAAGATGCGCATATTCCCTCCGGGGAGACAAAGCTCGGTGCCGTGTACAATCCCGCCGATAAGTCGTGTTGTTTTTCCGTATGGGCGCCGACGTCTCGCGATGTGCGGGTCAATTTATATCTCAAGGCGGCCGATACGGCGCCTGCGTTTACGCTTCCGCTGCGGTATGATGAGAAGACCGGCGTGTGGCACGGCCGCTTTGCGGAACGGGATGCTGAGCTGCTTTTTTACGACTACACGCTGACCAACGAGCGCGGAACGCAGACGGTGCTTGATCCGTATAGTCTGTCGATGGCAGCCTACACCGGGGACGGCGGCATGGGGCGGGGCGCCGTTATCAATTTGGACAAGCGTTCTTTAAAGCCGAAGTCCGAATATCCGTATATCACGTTGAACAAACGGGAAGATGCGATTATTTACGAGGTTTCCGTCCGCGATTTTACCGCCGGTACCGATTCCGGTGTAAAAAATCTTCCCGGTACCTACAACGCCTTTATCGAAAAAATTCCCTACTTACAACAACTCGGTGTTACGCATATCCAGCTGATGCCGGTACTGAATTTTTACTACACTGACGAAACCTCCCGCCGGTATGAAGATGCCGGTACCGTTCATAACAATAATTACAACTGGGGGTACGATCCGCACAACTATTTTACGCCGGAAGGCTGGTATGCAAGCGAGCCTGAAAATCCCGAAAGCCGCGTGCGCGAGCTGCGGGAACTGGTGAACGAGTGCCATAAAGCAGGTATCGGCGTCGTGCTGGACGTTGTCTATAATCACCTTTCAAGAACGGATTTGCTGGATACGATTGTGCCCGGCTATTACTTTCGGACGAATACAGACGGCAACTATACCAACGGCTCCGGCTGCGGGAATGATGTTGCATCCGAGCGGCTGATGGCGCGGCGGCTCATCGTCGATTCCGCCGTGCACTGGGTGAAAGAGTACCGGGTTGACGGCTTTCGATTTGATCTGATGGGCTTGCTGGATACTGAAACCGTATTGGATGCATACACCCGCTGCAGGGAACTGAACCCGTCGACACTGTTCATTGGTGAAGGCTGGAAGATGTACAACGGCGCTGAGGGAACCGTTGGGATGGATCAGTGGTATATGACCGAAACCGACAGCGTGGCGGTGTTTAACGATGAATTCCGCGATTTGGTAAAGGCCGGAGGTATGAACGAGGAGGGCAAAGGGTTTGTCACGAACGGGGATATTGATTTGACGCAGCTCTTTTACAACTGCATCGGAATGCCGCAGCGGAATTATACCGCCGATTCCCCCGGCGATAACGTACAGTATCTGGTTTGCCACGACGGGCTGACGCTGCACGATTGCATTGCCTATAACGTCGGCCTTGACGAGCGCATCCCTGCGCAGAAAAAAGAGCTGATTGCCCGTATCAAAGTCGGGAATGCGCTGGCGCTTACCTGCCAAGGGATTACGTTTTTACATGCCGGACAGGAGCGGGGGCGGAGTAAGCCGAATGTGCACGGCGCGACGGAAGAATGCACCGGCGCTTTTGTACGGAACAGCTATGACGCTTCGGACAGCGTAAACCGCATCGTGTGGTCGCTCGATACGGATTATGAAGGGCTGCTCGAATATACACGCGGATTGATTGCCTTGCGAAAACGGTTTGAATCATTTAGAATAGGAAATGCTCAAAAAATCGAGGAGGCTGCTTCTTTATTGCTGCCGGAAACGCAGGGGCTGAACGCTGGTTCTGCGGCAAAACCGCGCTATGGACGAGCGTTCGGTTATACGCTGGAGTGGACGGACGGCAGGTGGTTCCTGCTGTTCAATGCGGCGGGAACGGAGCAGCGCTTTACGCCGGACGGCGTGTTGAAAAATCCTGTGGTGTTTGTCGACGGCACAGCAGCATCGCCTGACGGCATTGCACATCCGTCCGGCATACGATTTGAGCAAAATCGGATCATCGTTGATCCGTACACTGCGGTTATTTTTCGCAGTGAATAGATTTTTTCATAACAGAACGGAGGTATATGTATGAAAAAAGCAGTTATTGGGCTCTATGCCTGTTTATCATTGGTGCTTATTGCCGGACTGGTCGGCTGTGGCGGAAATGCCGAAAAGAAGGATAGTAAATCCGCCAATATGCAGCCTGCTGCGGGCGAACAGGTTACCCTGAAAATCTGGGAATCCGAAGGTTCTGAAAAAGATTTTATGCTGTTCGCTGCGGAAGAATATAAAAAAGTTCATCCGAACGTATCCTTTGTGTATGAACCGGTTCAGTCGACCGATGCGCGTACTAAGATTGAAATGGACGGCCCTGCAGGCGTCGGCGCCGATATTTTTGTTGCGCAGCATGATCATATAGGTGCGCTTGTTGCAGGCGGACATATTCTCCCCTTCGAGGATTCATCCGTATTGAATCACTTTATTCCTGCCGCGCTGACATCCGCCTCCTATGAAGGAAAAAACTACGGCTATCCGTTAGCGATTGAAACATACGCGTTGTTCTATAATAAAGACCTGCTGCCGGAAGCTCCCAAGACCTGGGAAGCGGTTGAAACCTTTGCAAAGACCTGGAACGATAAGTCTCAAAATAAGTATGCGCTCGTCTGGGGTGTTGGAAATGCCTACTTTAACTACATCTTTATGAGCGGCTTCGGTGCTCCTCTTTTCGGCCCGAACGGCAATGATCCCAAACAGCACAACGTCAACAGTCCTAATGCAATTACCGGTTTGACCTATTTCCAAAGCCTCCACAAGAAGATACTCGATGTTCCGTCCGGTGACGTAAGTGATGACTTCTGCAATTCTTCATTTACGGAAGGCAAAGCGGCGATGATCATTACCGGCCCGTGGAAGATTTCCGACTTTTCAAAAACCAGCCTGAACTATGGTATTGCGCCCATCCCGGTGTTCCCCGGTATGACCAATCCTCCGGCTTCATTCTCCGGTCTCCGGTTGGCATTCGTCAGTGCGTACACCGATCATCCGGCAGAAGCGCAGGACTTTGCAAAATTCCTGACATCAAAGGCGATGCTTGAAAAACGCTACGAAATGACCAAGCAAATTCCGCCGCGTTCCGACATCACCATCAGCGATCCGTTGAGTCAAGGTATTTTAGCCCAGGCTCAATACGCAACACCGATGCCCACAATCCCCGAAATGGGAAAATATTGGTCTGCAATGGGCGCTGCTTTTGCAAATATTTGGGACGGTGGCAATGTTACGGATAAATTGAATGCCGTTGCGCAAGCGATGGAGTCCATTCAGTAAGGCGTGATACAACCGGGTATCAAAATAAATGCCGGGAGTTCACATCTTCAATGATGTGTGTTCCCCGCTATACGTTGCCGTTTTTTATATTGATGAGATTCTGAAACGGCAGCGTTTTTTATATTGATGGGTATCTTTAGAAAAAGGAGGAGTGTTGATGGCTACAACGATCTTACGCGGCGCTGTCGGTATCGACAAGTCGCTTATAAAAAAAACGTCCGCCGCATCATCTTGCTTTATGGGGCTCGGACAGATTATCTACTTAAAACAATATGTACGCGGCGCCTTTTTTGCTTTGATGGAATTGTCCGTCTTGTTTTTGATTTTTTTCGATCAGACGGTCATGCAGTTCAATGGGAAAGGCCCAATCGTGCGAAGTCTTATCGGCCTCATTACGCTGGGAGAAGAAAAACCGAATGTTCCGATCAAAATGAAGGATCATTCAATTTTTATGATGATCGGCGGGCTTATCACCGTGCTGATGCTGGTCGTATTCATTTGCGTGTATATTGCGAACGTTGTAACGGCAAGAAAAACGGCAGCCTATATTGTAGAAAAGCAGCGGTATCCGTCCGCTTCGGAATCCCGTAAAAAGTTTGTCGAATCGGCGTTTCCGTATCTCGGCTTAAGCCCTGCAATTTTGCTGATTTTGTTCTTCACCGTTTTGCCGCTCGTCTTTTCGGCGCTGGTTGCATTCACGAATTATTCATCGCCAAAGCATATTCCGCCGAATAACCTGGTTGACTGGGTCGGCTTTGAAAACTTTGTGACGATGTTCAATTCAAAGATGGCGAACAGCTGGTTCTCCGCTTTCGGCCGCGTTGCGATTTGGACGGTGATCTGGGCGTTCTTTGCGACGACTACCTGTTATTTTACCGGTATGATCTTCGCGGTTATCCTGGTTGATAAGCGCATCAAACTGCCGAAATTCTTCCGGACGGTGTTTATTCTGCCGTATGCCATTCCGGTCATGCTGAGCCTGTTCATTTGGGCGAACCTTTTGAACGGGACGTTCGGTCCGATTAACCGCTCGCTGATGCAGTTCGGCCTTTTGAGCGAACCGATTAAGTGGCTTTCAGACCCGTTTATGGCAAAGATAACCATGCTGTTGGTGAATATTTGGATCGGTTTTCCGTACAGTATGATATTGATTACCAGCAATATGACAGCAATCCCTGCGGATATTTACGAGGCGGCAACCATCGACGGCGCGAATAAGCTGCAGCAGTTTTTCCGCATCACGCTTCCGCTGGTGCTGTTCCAAACGATGCCTATTTTGATTATGCAGTTTGCCGCTAATATCAACAACTTCGGTGCGGTATTCTTCCTTACGGCAGGCGGCCCGAATCTTGATGACAGTATTCAGACCAAAGCCGGCGCGACCGACCTGTTGATTTCGTGGATTTATAAGCTCACGTATGATACGCCGACGCTCTACAACCTCGCTTCGGTGCTCTCTATTCTCGTTTTCGTTGTGCTCGTTCCTTTCGCGGTGTATAATTTTACGCATACAAAGGCGTTTAAAGAAGGAGAACTGTAATGAAAAAATATTCGTTCAGTACCATACTTGTGCTGGTTGTTTTGTATACCGTCCTTATTTCAACTGTGCTTTTTGTGCTCTATCCCGTCGCCTTTACGGTCGGCGCAGCGTTCACCAAGACCAATTCGCTGGCGGCTACCAGCATTTCCCCGATTCCGAAAGAGCCGTCGGTTTATCAGTTTAAACGGCTTTTAACGCCTGCCGACAAAATCGTCGAAGGCACCACCGATGTGCGCGGTACCAACTACGTGAAGTGGTACGGCAATACGCTCAAGATTGCGGTGTTTAACGTGCTTTTGACGCTGGCTGTCTGCGTAACCGCCGCCTATATCTTTTCCCGCTTTCGGTTTCCGCTGCGCAAATCGTTGCTTGCTTCTATGATTGTGCTGCAGATGTTCCCCAGTTTTATCGGGATGGTTGCGACGTATGTTCTATTGTGGAAGATAAACGGCTTGAATACCCACTGGGGGCTCCTTTTGGTGTATGCGGCGGGAAGTGTGCCGTTTAACGTATGGCTGATGAAAGGCTATTTCGATACGGTGCCCAAAAGCGTTGAAGAGGCTGCCCATGTCGACGGCGCCGGTTCGTTTACCACGTATGTGAAGATCGTGCTGCCGATGGTAAAGCCGATGATCATGTTCTTGGCGCTTACCAGCTTTACCGCCCCGTGGATGGACTTTATCTTCCCGCGGCTCATTTTGCGCAGCGACGATAAAAAAACGCTGGCGCTTGGCCTCTTTGAGTTGATTAACGGCCGTGCAAACGATAACTTTACGATGTTCGCTGCGGGTGCGCTGCTGGTTGCGGTTCCCTTTACGCTGTTGTTTATGGCCGGTCAGCGCTTCTTGCTGAAGTCCCTTGCGGCAGGCGCCGTCAAAGAATAGGCGGGATGCAATGCTCTAATGCTGTGCGCGCGTCGGTTCTGCTTGCGTGTTTTTTCGCAGGGTATCTATCAACCTGTGGGGCACAGCGCATTGCAGAATAATAATGGGGGATACGGGCTTTCACACATACCTGCGAAGGTCTTGCAATTTGAAATAAAAAAAGGAGGAGATTATCATGGAATTTATTCATGGAGAGCATAGAATCTATGCCGAAAATGATGCGGGTAAAGTGATTGCCGAGGTTACCTTTCCGCCGGAAGGAGACGCGGCAGTGTGCCTTGACCATACGTTTGTCGACGATTCGCTGCGAGGACAGGGGGTCGCCGGAAAGCTCGTGAAAGAGGTTGTCACCTATGCTCAGCAAAACGGCAAGAAGATACGCCCTCAGTGTTCGTATGCAGTCGATTGGTTTAAAAAGCATACCGAGCATAACGATTTATTAGTGCATTAGCCGATTGATGCGGCAGTTTCCAAAAATCCCTTTTGTGTAACTGCCGCATTTTTTTTGATACATTATCAATTTATCCCTTCTCTTTGTTAAGTTTCCGTTCTATTTTCATTTTTCTTCTGTATTATTTTATTCGTGCGGAGGGTTTAATACCCCGACGCTTGCGTCGTAACAAAGGGTATTAAAGCCGACTGCAACCACCTCGTCAAAAATGTACATCCTTGTACATTTTTGACTGCGAGTTTTTTGCAAGGCAAAAAACTCGTTCCTGTTTGGAACCACCGGCATCCGTGCCGGATATCCCATACCGTGCGGAACATTGAGCATTGCATATACCGCCATGGATGGCGGTTGTTCTACGCAGTAGCGATGTTTTGGCATAGCCACAACATCGCAGGCAAAACTATACACGGATGTATAGTTTTGACGAATGCTCTGCGTCGGGGTTGTTGATTCAATTATTTTTTTTCTTGCAGGGTGCCGGTTTGTGTGGTAAAATATTTTATAAGAGTAATTGCCGATTTACAATCTGCATCGTTGAACGATAAACGGCTGCGGTATTTTAATCGGCAAATATTTCTTACACTATTTAAGGAGGTTATAATGAAAAACCTAGTAAAAAGTCTTTTTGCGGTATCTATTGCCGCAGTCTTCTTTGTTTCCTGTGCGACGGATTCGGGAATGCAGAAAAACTCCGATATGGCAGCTGCGCATAATTTATCGGAAGAGGCCTTAATTGCCGAACAGACAATGATGGCGATCAACTGGATGCAGCAGTCCGGCGAATACCGTGCGCTTGCATATCAGGCGTTTAATGCCGCTAAAGTGGCGTTTGATGCGGCAAAGCCTGCCGACGGGATGAAAAAAGCCGTTGTTGTCGATCTTGACGAAACGATGATTGACAATATGGCTGAAGGGGCATATCGCTTATTGGAACACAAAGGCTTTGATGCCGCTGCGTGGACGCAATGGTGCGAAGCAAAACAAGCGCTTGCAATCCCCGGCGCCGTAGAATTTGCTAATTATGTCAATTCCCATAACGGAAAGATGTTCTATGTTTCAAACCGCAAGGTCGGCGCCGAATATAACGCCACAATTGACAATTTAAAAGCGCTCGGCTTTACCGGCGTTGATGAAACGTCCATGCTGTTCAAGGATAAAGATTCCAAAAAGACATCCCGCTTTGAACAGGTTCAAAAAGCCGGGTACGAAATTGTCGTATATGCCGGTGATAACCTGGATGATTTCGCCTTTACCGGAGAAACATATCACAAACTCAATGACGTGCGCAGGGCAACGGTTGATAAGTACAAGGCTGATTTTGGAACAAAATATATCGTGTTACCGAATCCCGTGTACGGTAACTGGGTAAGCGGATTGAACGCGGACTATTATAAAAAAGACGGCGCCGGAAAGCAGCAAATCCATCGCGATAGCTTAAAAGTGTGGAAAATGGCAAAGTAATAGGATGCTTTACAATTTTTAATTTGTAAAGATACCTGATGAAATCTTTCGGAGTTCGTTTAAAGGATGATCGAGCGGCCGTGCTCGGCGGCGATTTTTTACGGGCTCCATACTTTGTGCGAGGACTTCAGGGCATGTCCGATACGGCGGCCTCGGAGTCATTTTTTCAATTTCGATTTGGACAATATAAGATCGATTTTTATATCTTTTTTAATCATAATATAATAATCTATAAAAAAAATACCTATTGTTTGCTTCATCATAATAGTATATACTGTAAATAAGCATTCCTAACATGAATACATTTGAGCGGTTTTCGCGATAGAAGAATAAGGAAAACACTCTATATGGAGAGATTTCCATAAAATCTAATAGATGAAGGAGATTCAACATGGATTTTACGTTGAGCAAAGAACAGCTCATGGCGCAGCAATTATTTCGTGATTTTGCGCAAAACGAAGTAAAACCGATCGCTGCCGAAGTGGACGAAGAGGAAAAATTTCCTGAAGAAAATGTCAAAAAGATGGCAAAGCTGGGATTCTTCGGTATCCCCGTCCCGAAAAAATACGGCGGACAGGGAGCTGATGTCTTGACTTATGCCATGTGCGTGGAAGAAATGAGCAAGGTCTGCGGTACTACCGGCGTTATCATTTCCGCACATACTTCACTCTGTATCGATCCGATTATGCACTTTGGAACAGAAGCCTTGAAGATGAAGTATGTCCCCGATTTAGCCTCCGGTAAAAAGATCGGCGCATTCGGCTTAACCGAACCGGGCGCGGGTACCGATGCTCAGGGGCAACAGACGACGGCTGTGCTCGACGGCGACCACTGGGTCTTAAACGGAAGCAAAATCTTCATCACCAATGCTGGATATGCAGACGTCTTCATCGTTATTGCGGTAACAGGTATCGTAAAAGATAAGAAAGGCCGTTCCGTAAAAGAAATCAGCGCATTCGTCGTAGAACGCGGTTTCCCCGGCTTCTCGATCGGTAAGCACGAAAAAAAGATGGGTATCCGCGGTTCTTCAACCTGCGAATTGGTCTTTGAAGATTGTATCGTCCCGAAAGAAAACCTCCTCGGCGTACAGGGACGCGGTTTTATCATCGCAATGGCAACCCTCGACGGCGGACGCATCGGTATTGCAGCACAGGCGCTCGGTATTGCTGAAGGCGCTATCGAAGAAACAATCAAATATACAAAGGAACGCGTTCAGTTCGGACGGCGCATTAGCCAGCAGCAGAACACTCAGTTCGAGCTTGCCGATATGGCAGCCCGCACCCAAGCGGCGCAGTACCTTGTGTATGCGGCTGCATGCAAAAAACAAGCGGCAAACGATGATCCCAAAATCCGCTATTCTGCGGATGCGGCGATGGCAAAACTCGTCGCTGCGGAAACGTCAAGCGATGTAACGCGCCGTTGTTTACAGCTCTTCGGCGGATACGGTTATACCCGCGACTACCCGATCGAGCGGATGATGCGCGATGCGAAGATTACGGAAATTTACGAGGGCACGAGCGAAGTTCAGCGTATGGTTATTGCCGCAAACCTCGGCGTCAATTAAGGAGGACAAGAACAGATGAAAGCTATTGTTTGTGTAAAACAAGTTCCCGATACATCAGGAAAGGTTGCCGTCAAGGAAAACGGACAGCTTGACCGCGCTTCGATGATGACCATCACCAATCCCGATGACTTAAATGCGATTGAAGCTGCGTTGCAGCTGAAAGATGAAACCGGATGCGAGGTTGTTGCCATCTCCATGGGGCCGCCCCCTGCCGAAAGCATGCTCCGTGAGCTGTTGGCACGCGGTGTAGACAGAGCCGTTCTGGTTTCCAGCCGCGAATTCGGCGGCAGCGACACCTACGCTACCAGCCAGATTTTAGCGGCGGCAGTGCGCCGTGTCGGAATCGGTCCGGAAGACGTGGTATTCTGCGGACGTCAGGCAATCGACGGGGATACCGCGCAGGTAGGCCCGCAGATCGCCGAAAAGCTGGAGCTGCCGCAGATCACCTATGCAGCGGATATCAAAAAAGAAGGCAACTCGCTGACGGTAAAGCGTATGCTGGAAGACGGCTACATGCTGCTGAAGGTAAAAACGCCCTGCCTTATCACCTGTATTAAAGAACTGAACCAGCCCCGCTACATGAGCGTCGGCGGTATTATGGAATGCTACTCAAAGCCGTATGAGGTATTCAATTACGAAACCTTGAAAGATGATCCGCTCATCGAAAAGGATACCATCGGTCTGGAAGGCTCTCCGACGAACGTATACAAATCCTTTACCCCGCCGCAGAAGGGCGCCGGTACGATGATGGAAGGCTCCGATAAGGCCGCATGTGAAAAGCTGGTCGGAATGCTGGCTGAAAAGCATATCATTTAATGTAGGGAGGAGAATGTACAAATGGCTTACGATAGCAAAGACACTGAAGCCTTTAAAGGCGTATGGGTATTTTGTGAACAGCGCAACGGAGAAATCCTTAACACCTCATTTGAATTGTTAAGTGAAGGCCGGAAGCTGGCTGACGAATTAAAAGGCGAATTGTGCGGCGTTGTACTCGGAAAAAATATTAAAGAAGACGCGCTCAAGAATTTAGGCGGATACGGCGCCGATAAGGTGTTCTACTGCGAGCATGATCTTCTTGCCGATTATACCACCGACGCATACACCAAAGTCATCACCGCATTGGTTCAGGACAATAAACCGGAAGTATTCTTAATCGGTGCAACGACGATCGGCCGCGATTTAGGCCCCCGCTGCGCTGCGCGGCTCCATACCGGATTAACCGCCGACACGACGCACCTCGATGTCGATACCGAAAAATACAAGGAATTCCTCCGCAACAACTCTACAATGGACATCGATAAGACCCCTTTCAAGGTCAACACCAACTTGAAGATGACCCGTCCGGCTTTCGGCGGTCACCTGATGGCGACGATTGTGTGTCCCCGTTTCCGTCCGCAGATTGCAACCGTGCGTCCCGGCGTTATGAAAAAGCAGGAGTTTGACGCGGCAAAGGCTGCAAAAACCGTGATTGAAAAGCCTGCGGTAGAGCTTTCCAAAGACGATATCAGCGTTGATATTCTTGAAATTAAGAAAACCGCGAAAAATATTGTCGACTTGATTGGAGCGACGGTGGTCGTGTCCGTCGGCCGCGGTATCGGAAAAGATCACAAAGCCGGTATCAAACTGGCAGAAGACCTGGCCGAAGCACTCGGCGGCGTTGTCGGAGCGTCCCGTGCCGTTGTCGATGCAGGCTGGATGGATGTAAACCACCAGGTTGGGCAGACCGGTAAAACCGTGCATCCGCATATCTATGTAGCAGCCGGTATCTCCGGAGCGATTCAGCATTTAGCCGGTATGCAGGATTCCGAGTACGTTATCGCGGTCAACAAGAACGCCGATGCGCCGATCTTCCAAGTAGCCGACTACGGTATTGCAGGAGACCTATTTAAAGTGCTCCCGATGCTGACCGAAGCCGTTAAAGCGGCAAAAGGCAGTCTGTAAATATCTGCGGGGAATTTCTAAAGTCTAACCCGATTTTGTAAACACCATATAAAAGCGCAATCGAATGAACCGTTCGGTTTGCGCTTTTTCTTTTTGAGGTATGATAGGACGCTGCGGGTACAAACATAAACGCATCGGCTTCCTCGTTATATTTACCATTACATTTGTTCCGATTTATAATTGACAATCATCCGCCATTTTTGAATAATTCTTGCATAATGTTACATATATTAGCGCAAGAATTGAATGAAACGCTCAAGGGTACTGCGGCGCAGGCTCTTTTTTCAGATTTGGGGAAGCGGATGTATTTTCCCAATGGGATCATTGCTCAGAGCGGGGAAGCAAAAACGGGTGCCCATGTTGCAAACGGTACGATAGGCATGACGGTAGTACAAGGTACTCCGGCTGTGCTGCCGTCCGTGCATAAATATGTGCCGCTGCTGACGCCGCGTGAACTTGTTGCGTATGCGCCGACAGCGGGGATACCGGAGCTACGCGAGGCATGGAAAGATGTGCAGCAGAAAAAAAATCCGCTTTTGCAGCAGAAAAAAACATCACTGCCCGTTGTGGTGCCGGGACTTACCGCAGGGCTTTCGTATATTATGGATTTATTTGTCGGAAACGATAAACCGCTTTTAATGCCGAGTTCGTCGTGGGATAATTACGGGTTGATTGCGGAAGCGCGGTGCGGTGCGGAGTGCCGTACGTTCCCGATGTTTTCAGACGGCCGTTTTAACCTGACCGCGCTGGAAAACGCCGTTAAAGCGGAAGCTGCTGCCTCCGGTTCGGTTCGGCTGCTGTTAAATTTCCCGCATAACCCTTCAGGATATAGCCTTTCGCCTCAGGAAGTTGCAGCCCTGTGCGAAATAATCAAGCATGCAGCCGATAACGGCGCAAAGCTGCTGGTTATCAGCGATGATGCGTATTTCGGGCTTGCCTACGAAGCCGATATTGAGCGGCAGTCGCTGTTTGCACATATTGCGGATATACACGAAAATGTGCTTGCCGTGAAAGCTGACGGACCGACGAAAGAAGATTTTGTGTGGGGCTTCCGCTGCGGCTTTTTGACATTTGCAGGCAAGAACTTCACGGATGCGCAGTATGATGCACTCGTCAAAAAGCTGATGGGCGTTATCCGCTCATCAGTTTCGTGCAGTTCAACGCCGTCTCAGCATATTCTCCTCAAAGCTTTTTCCGAACCTTCCAACGAAGCGGAAAAGGAGACGCTTTTCGCGGTGCTGCATGCGCGTTACAGGGCTGTCCGCTCGTTTGTAGACAACCGCAAAAGCAACGTACTTGAGCCACTCCCGTTCAATTCAGGCTATTTTATGAGCTTTACGACACACGGCATCGATGCCGAAACGCTGAGACGGCGGCTTTTGAACGACGAGGGTATCGGTACGATTTCGATCGATGCAAACACGCTGCGCATTGCATTTTCAAGTATCGATGAAGATGCTATCGAATCAGTCTACGAAACGATTTACCGCACGGCGGAACAACTCGCGCAAGGGTAGAACGGCAGATACTTTCCGGCAGTCGCATATATGAGTGGTCGGAATAGGTACCGCCGCCGTGATGCATTGCAAGTGGCAAGTGAAAAGCTGCCGGAAGGCTTAGTCCTGCGGTTTGCCGATGGATTTTAATGCATTCAGCGCAGCTTTTGAATCTTGCTGGGCAACGGCAATCAGTTCAATGATATGCGGATACTTTGCTAAAAAATCACCCCATTTCGTCAACCGGTCGATTTGGAACTGTTCAGACGCTGCGTATTGGGCTTCTTTCGCCGCCGTTTCCGCCAAAAGCATTTCCCGCTGCTGCTCATATAAATTATATGACTGTTCTGCAAGTTTATAGGTGTGAATGTCGGGAATGACGATTTTTGATAACGTAATATCTTCTATTAAAAATTCGGGGCCGATTGTTTTTGACAGCTCGCTTTTTATTTTTTCCGAAAGCGCATGATAGTCGGTTTTTACTTGTTGATATTCATACGGATTATCCAGAAGTTCCGAAACATAGCGGTGCATCAGCGTTTGCAGCGCCGCTTGTACGCCGGAGTCAATCGCCGTTTCCAATCCCTCCTGCGTTTGTAGCCCGTTTTTCGTTACCGCCGCTACCAGATACTCCGGTTTTAACGTAACGAGCGCATCGACAGAAAACGACCATGAAAAATTATCCTTTATATTGAGCACCTTGCTGTACTGATCGGCTGACGGAAGCGCTCCCTCAGCGGTGTAGTGCACCTGTCGCGGAGCCAGATCGAATACGAATATCCGTGCATTTGTCGGAATAAGCCGTTCCCATCGCCAGGTCAGCTGCCCCGGCGTAATAACCTTTTGATAATATCCGCCGGATTTTGAGAGCATAACCCCATACTTTCCGGCAGGGATTGAAAATTGCGTCCATCCGAAAAAAAAGACGAGCCCTGCACCGGCAAGCAAAACGATAACCAGAATTAATAATGTACGAAACGTTTTCATAGATTCCAGCATAATCATCCTTGCCCATTATATCAAGCGGGGCGGAAAATGTTCCGGAGTAACGTGCACTGCGGCTCGGTGTACGGGCGTATATGTAATCGGCAGCAGCAAAGCGGCAGTATCAAATCGATTATCTCGATTATCTCAAGCGTCCGGCGGTAATTCCGGACAATCTCATCGCATGAGGCGTCCGTATTATCATTTTTTTAACCGAAATAGCGGAAAGCGTTCAATCAGAAAAAATGATAATTTACAAAGCGCAGATCACGGCTTAGACTTTTTATATGGGAGAGGCCGAGGCACGGTTATTTTAAGTCGCCCATCGAGCGCCGCTTAAAAACAAGCGCAGGTATTCGGCACAATCCTCAAAGGGGCATCTGTCAAAGGCTCACCGGAGTCTTGTATAGATGCCTATATCTTTCTTAACAAGGAGTCTACAAAATGAAGAAAAGTGTATTGACGGTTTTATTCGTGCGGAGGGTTTAATACCCCGACGCTTTGCGTCGTAACAAAGGGTATTAAAGCCGACTGCAACCACCTCGTCAAAAATGTACATCCTTGTACATTTTTGACTGCGAGTTTTTTGCAAGGCAAAAAACTCGTTCCTGTTTGGAACCACCGGCATCCGTGCCGGATATCCCATACCGTGCGGAACATTGAGCATTGCATATACCGCCATGGATGGCGGTTGTTCTACGCAGTAGCGATGTTTTGGCATAGCCACAACATCGCAGGCAAAACTATACACGGATGTATAGTTTTGACGAATGCTCTGCGTCGGGGTTGTTGATTTTCCGTTCACAGCTGAATCCCTGTGCAGTGGCACTTCAATCTTCCCAAAACTTTAAAAGCGCGGTATACTGAAAAGCGTTTTCATAGATGAGTGTGTTCATTTTATCTTGAGGAGTAGCTGTCATGGTGATGCAGAAGAAATATGCCCGCGAACTAATGCAGTTTATCAATAAAAGTCCGTCGGTCTATCATGTCATTGATAATGCCTGCCGTAAACTTGAGGAAGCGGGCTTTACCCGTCTCAATCTGTCCGATCCCTTTAATCTTCAGCCTGCCGGAAAATATTTTGTTACTGCAAACGGCAGCGCTCTTATCGCATGGCAGATGAGTAAAGAACGGCAGGCGCGGGGCTTTAAGCTGATCGGCAGCCATAGCGACTCTCCGTGCTTGCGGATAAAACCGAATCCCGCACTGACGGTGCGCGAGCATTATCTCAAGCTGAATACCGAAGTCTACGGCGGGCCGATTCTTTCAACCTGGTTTGACCGGCCGCTTTCTGCAGCGGGCCGCGCGGTTATCCGTACCGATGATCCGCTTGCGCCTAAAGAAATGCTGTTTTCTTTTAAAGGAGAGCCGCTCATCATCCCCAATCTGGCTATCCACATGAACCGCGAGGTGAATGAGGGGTATAAAATCGAGCGGCAAAAGGACTTGCTGCCGCTTTTCGGTCTGAGTGGCAAGAAATTTCACGAAGACGGGTACCTGGAACGGCTCATTACCAAGCAGTTAGGGGTGCCTGCCGATACGCTTCTCGACTTTGATCTTTACCTATATGATACGCAGCCGGGCTGTTTTTGCGGCTTATCCGATGAATTTTTCTCAACTGGGAAAATCGACAACCTCGGGATGGCGTATGCATCGCTTGATGCGCTGATAACCCAGGATACACCGTTGGACTTTGTCAAGGCCGCCTGTATTTTTGATAATGAAGAAGTCGGATCGGGTACGATGCAGGGTGCCGGAAGTCCGTTCTTTGCCGACACGCTCAAGCGGATTACTATTGCGCAGTGCGATGCCGGTCAGCAATGGTTTGAACTGTTTCAACAGCAGCTCAGCCGGTCTTTTTTGATTTCCGCCGACCAAGCGCACGGGCTGCATCCGAATTATCCTGAAAAAAACGATATTACCAACTTTCCGTTGGTGAACGGCGGACCGGTGGTAAAAATTGCCGCATCAATGAGTTATGCGAGCGATGGCGTGTCTGCTGGGATTTTTAGAGACCTGTGTAAAAGAGCAGAGGTTCCCTGTCAGAGTTTTGTGAACCGTTCCGACATAAAAGGCGGTTCGACAATCGGGCCGATTACCGCAAAGAATTTGCGTATTAAAACGGTTGATATAGGCAATCCTATTTTGGCGATGCATTCCATCCGTGAACTGGGCGGAACAGCCGATCAAGCCTATATTACGCAAGTTTTTAATCAGTATTATAAAGAATAGGGCGTTCCTAAAAACCGAAATTTTAGAGCTGCCTGTTAATAAGGAAGATAATCGGTACCGTGCGAAAGGATCACTGCGGGGTTATCCGGGCATACGGAGACGTTTTTACCGCTGATGCGAAAAAAACGGTATCGGTCAGGTATTCTCGGTGGATTGCGGCGGTTCCGCTCAAGCTGTACGCGAAAAATACCGAAATAACAAGAGAAAGGGGCTTTTGTGCGCGCTTATGCCGAATTTAAATGAAATTGCAACGTTTAGAGATGAACTGAAAAATATAGCTCAAGAGGATAAGGTAACTGCCGGTTGGGGGGAACGGGTGTATGACGAATTGCCGCCGCCCGATCCTGCGGAAGTACCGGATATCGATCTTGATGCGTTACTGTCTTCAGTGCCGACAGGCGATTCTGCAGGCGGAGCTGCCCCTTCCGAGCCCTCTCGTGATACGGCACCGGATGCAGCGCGTACGCAGCAAGAGCCTCTTTCCCGTGCCGATACTGCCGGAGCTGCTGCTCCGCAGAGTTCCGATGCCAGTTCCGGCAGCAAAGCTGCTGAAAAAACCGGTCCTTCCGCTCGCAATGATATTTTAGAAGATGACGGCGAAGCATACCCGGTCGACGACAGCGGTATGGCGGAAACGCCGGATATCGATAACTTCTTTTCTTCCTTTAATTTTGACGATCTTCCCGGCGGAGATTCCGATAGCACGTTCCCCGTCGACTCGGAACGTGATCCGCTCGATGATGCGGCATCGGGTTCCGGCTCAGATACTGCCGCCGATGATCCTGCGCCGCTTAGCGGGGATCCCGGCCTTTCCGATGATTTTTCCCTCGACTCCGATTCTGAACCGGTAGGTGATTCATTTGAATCGCTGATTCCCGATATCGGCGATTTTGATGTCCCCGATTCCGGCACTTCACAGGAAGATGCGGACGATTTGGATGGCTTTTCGCTGGGTGATGATTTTTCGTTGGGAAACGATGAGCTGTCCGGCAGCGGTGCGTCACAGAATTTTGACGATATGCTGTCCTCGCTCGACTTTGATTCGGAGCCGGACGATTGGGCAAATCCGGATAGCCTTGGTGCAGCGTCGCTTTCCGATGATGATTCGCACGGTGCTGCATCCGATGATGCCGATTTCTCGATGGACGACCTCGATGTGCCCAATATCGATTTATCGTCGTTCGATTCGCTGGGAGATGATGATACGTCCGACGGTTTTTCCGTCCCCGACGATGTTATATCGCAGGATGAAATGCCCGATGCGGACGCAGATACCGCTGCTCTGCATGACTGGCAAGATGCCGCCGATGAAGATGCATTCGGTTCGGAAAGCGGCGCGTTTGATACCCCGGCTCCGCAGTCCGGTGATGCTCGTCAGCCGGAACCGTTCGGTAACTTCGGCGATTTGAACGACTTGAAAGAGCTGTCGCTCTTTTCGGAAGACCGGGACGACCCGTCCGCGGCTGTCGTTGAAGAAGAAACGCCTGCTGACGATGCGTCCGGCGGTGACACGGACATTTCCGCGTTTGACTTTGATGCTGCGGACGACAGCGCGGCGCCTGCCGATCATACCGATGAGCTCCCTGCCTCTCAAGAAGGAACCGGCATCCCGGATATGGCGTTATCCGCCCGGCCGTCCGAAGACTTCTTTGCACAGCCGCCGGAAACCGAAGACACCAATCAAAGCGGGTTCTCGTTGGAAGAAAACCCGCTCGATACCGATATTACCGAAGTTTCGGACGATCAGTTTAACCTACCGGATAACTTTAAAGATTTTTCGGCGGATGCGCATAGCCGGATGTTTGATTCCGTCATTGAAAAGAGTACCGGAGTGGGGGAGAAAGACGATCCCTTATCCATCTCCGATGATGATTACTTTGCTTTTTTGAATCGGCTTGAATCCTTCCCATTGAATGTGCAGCTTGCAATTCAAAATTATATCGCAAACGGCGATGACAGCTCCGAAAATAAGATGGAGTTTATCCGATTTGTACTTGCAACGGATTCATTGAAGAAAATCGTCAACAAGCTCGGTAAACTCATCAATCAAACGATTCAAATTCCGCGCGGCTTCCAACGGAAAAGCATTGAAGAATATGAGCGCGAAAAGAAAACGCTGAAATACTGGCTCCTGCATCGGTTCTTACCCGTTGCGGTTATGTCTGCGATTGCACTGATTCTGGTTTTCTGTATTTCGGTGTTGTCGTGGCAGTTCATTTATAAGCCGGTAACTTCCGAATCGCTTTATAAGACCGGATACGCCTATCTGCAAAACGAGCAGTATGAAACGGCGATGGAAAAGTTTAATAAGGCCGGTGAATATCAGCGGAAAAAGCGATGGTATTTCACGTATGCCCGCGCGTTTAGAACCAAAAAGCAGTTTACCGCTGCAGAAAAGATGTATACCCGTCTTATCTATGACTTTAACTACGATAAACAAGGCGGGCTTGAGTATGCCGATATGCTGAGCACCGATCTGCGGAATTACGAAAAGGCCGAAACGATTTTGCGCCGCAGTCTGCTTGATCAGCATGTCAATGATAAAGACGGGCTTTTGGCGCTCGGCGATGTATATATGAATTGGGCCGATGAAGACCCTGAAAAATATGATACGGCAGTGAAGATATACAGCCGACTCATTGAACTCTACGGTGAAAACGATACCTTCCTTATTAGGATGATGCGGTATTTTATCCGTACCGATAATCTCGCTGAAGTGCTGAATTTAAAAGAGCATTTTTCGTCCCGGCTTTCAAAAATCGGCGCGCAGGATCTTACTGAACTGAGCGGTTATCTGCTTGAAAAGCGGTATAATCCAAAACCGCTCGATTCCGAGCAGCTGCGGATGCGTATTGACGATGTCCGTCTTCTGTTGGAAAAAGCGGTTCAGGCCGATAAAACGGTGCCGGAGGCCTATTATAATTTAGGACGCTTTTTTATTTATAATAATAAGCTGGACGGCGCGATAGAAAACTTGACCGAAGCGATTAACCGGTTTAAAACCGCCGCTCCCATGACGGCGCGCCGTACGATGCAGTACGTTGATGCGATGCGCCTGTTGGGAGAGCAGCTGGTAATGCAGAAAAAGTATCTCGATGCGCAGACGCTCTACGCCGATGCATTGAATATATACCGCGATTATACGGCCTTTAAACCGCTGCCGCCGAATCGGAATATCGGTAAGCTCTATGCGGATTACGGCGATATCGATTACTTTATTTCCTATAATTTCGATTCGGCGCTCGATAGTTATCAACATGCGGTTAAGGAGCTGTACAATACGCCGTCCGTTAACTACCGCATCGGGTATATTCAATATCAGCAGGAGAATTACCAGCAGGCGATAGAAGCGATCAGCCGTGCGTATGCAGGCAAGGCCAACGATAAAAACGTGATGTACGGATTTGGCAATGCGTTTTTTAAACGGGGGGACTACTTTGCTGCGTTGGCGCTCTATGAGCAGCTGTTAGGCGCGCTCAATATTCAGCGTTCCCGAAAAGATTATGCCATGTCGAGTACCCGCCCCGATGATGCGGCCTTTATGGAACAGTATATGCACGTGGTCAATAACTTGGGAGCGACGCTGAGCCGTCTTGCCGAGCGTACCGGCGATTCGCAAAAACACGGCCGTGCCCTTGCGCTCTATGCGGAAGCGACCCGTGCCTGGGATGCGCTGACCCGGAATCCGCAGACGATGATCCGCGCGAAGTCGGTCGGCTTGGCATATTTGAACATTCAAAATATGCTGAATTCGAAAAGTCCTTATGATGCTGAAATCTATACCGATATCCCGATGATTCTCGAAAATGAGAAAGCATTGGAGCAGAAAGAGGCTAAATAGAGAAGGGCGGCACAGAGCCGCCTTCTTGTGGGCAAAAATGTCTTTCATTTCGCAGAGTTTATATAAGAAGTTTAGCAACGGCATCGGAAATATGTGGGGCGATTGCCTTGACACAATGATAAATATTTTAGATGATGCTCAATGGGTAGCGCGGTGAAATTTACGAAATCATATCTGCAAACACTATCAACAGATAATCTTTTTGAACTTGCCGATAAGTATGACTTGTTTTTGTCGGCAGATTTGGCGCGGCACCTTTTGATCGGTGAATTGCTTGAGCTGGATGATGATCGGCTCAACGGCGAAGGTACGGCGGAAACGAATGCCGATGACGTGGCGCAGGGTGATGTTCCGGACAGCTATAATATGACGCAAATCAGGGCGGTGTTGAAAGACCCGCTGTGGTTTTTTGTGTTTTGGGATTTTCATCATCGTTTATTCACCGACTTAACGGCAGCAAAGGGATTTGCCTTTTTTTTGTTGCGCGTGCATGCGCTCGATCCTGAGGATACGGCAAAATCGCTTGATAGCTTTGATGTGCAGGTACCGGTCAGCGATCGTAAACGATATGTGCACGTCTCGTTTGATGAATATCTGCACCGCGTCGATCTGATGGCTCACTTTACGGACGGGCACGATCAGCTTTTGGCGCAATCAAATATTATCGCAATGCAGCGGAAAAATATCCCGCAGCGGCTGTGCGTTTCTCAACACGCAGCCAATAAAATAATCAGTTTATCGGGATTGGCGGCTTTAAAAAAATCCCATTTTCAGCATTACCGGCAAGCTTTCAGATGAACGATTTTTTTCCAATAAACAAAAAAATGGGTGAGGTACTTGATGATTAAAAAAACGCTGCTTTTTATTTTTCATGCACATGTACCGTATCTTCGCCATAGCAATGAAGCGTATCCGCTTGAATCGTCGAAATTCTTTGAGATGCTGTCGTACGGGCTGCTGCCGTTTTTGCGGATGTGCGGCCGTTTACAGCATGACCGTATTCCGTTTAAATGTGCGCTTGTCATATCTCCTCTCTTGTGCGAGATGTTAAAATCTCCGTTCTGTCAAGAGCGCTATACTGCCTATCTCAATGCTCATATTGATTTTGCGCAGCAGGAACTGAATCGCAGCGAGGATACGGCTCAAAAGGCGCTTATCCAACTCCATCTGGATGCATTGCTGCGTAACCGCGATGATTTTATCGTACGTGATAATAAAAATATTTTAAAAAAAATCAAAGAGCTTGCGGCGCAGGGCTGTATTGAGCTGCTTGCGACATCGGCTACGCCGTGCTTTTTTCCGTTTTATCAGGATATGCCCGATGCGCTGGCGGCGCAGATTGAGCTGGGGCTCAGCAGCTTCCGGAGCGATTTTTCGTCGATACCTGCCGGGTTTTGGCTGCCTGCTATGGGCTATAATACGGGGTTGGATCAGCTGATAAAACAGTACGGGATTGATTACACGGTGTTGGAAAGTCAAAGCTTTTTGTTCGCCGACCGGCCGCCTGCGCACGGTGTATTTTCTTCGGCATCAAGCGAATGCGGGCTTTCGATATTGGGGAAGGACAGGACTGCCTGTGCGGAAATTACCCACCCGGAGACCGGGGCCTTTGTGAATCCGTGCTATCTGAATATCGATAAAGATATCGGCTTTGATTTGGATGGAGCGGAACTGTCCTGTTTGTTTGACGTGAAGAAGGGACGGCGCACAACCGGTTTTTGCTATTACCGGCGGGACGGCGGCCGATATGACTGCGATGCAGCTGCCCGTCAGGCGGAACAGGATGCCGAGCGCTTTCTGCTGAATCGGAATGCGGTGCTATCCGAGGCGGCCGGTTTGCTGGAAGCCGATCCGCTGTGTTCGGTTGTGACGCTGCCGCTTCACTTTTTAGGAAAAACATGGTTTGAAGGAATGCATTGGCTGGAATCCGTCTGGAGAAAACTCGCGGATATTCGGGATATGGATTGCGAATTACCGGCGGATTATCTGAAAAAAGTGCGGCGGGTACAGAGCATTCATCCCTTTTATGCCTCAAACTTACCGAGCGGCTATGCGGATGAGTTAATCAATAGCTCGAACGATTGGCTGTTTCCCCGCATACAAAAGGCAACCGAGCGGATGATAGACCTGGCCAAGCGGTTCCCCGACGATCAGGGGCTCAAGGAGCGGACGCTGAATATGGCCGCGAAAGAGGTGCTGCTGGCGCAGTCGATTGACTGGCCGCTGATGACCAATTCGCATATTTCCGCCGAATATGCGATCGGCCGATGCCAAGATCACATTGATACGTTTACCAGTGTATACGAATCGCTCGGTTCGGGCAGTATCGGTACCGACCGGCTCATCAAGCGGGAAAAAGAATATCCACTCTTTCAGGAAATAAATTATCGTTTTTTTATAAAACGTACATAGATTAAGGAAATAAGGAGTTTAGCATGAAATTGGTGCTGATACGGCATGGGGAAAGCGAATGGAATAAGTTAAACTTATTCACCGGTTGGACTGATGTGGAATTGTCGGATAAAGGTGTGGAGGAAGCGAAAGAAGGCGGTAAAGCGCTGGCTGCAGCCGGTTTCGACTTTGATGTTTGTTATACCTCGTACCTGAAACGCGCCATCCATACGTTACAGTTCGTATTGGATGAGCTTGACCGTAACTGGCTGCCGGTTGTTAAAACCTGGAAATTGAATGAGCGGCATTACGGCGATCTGCAGGGCTTGAATAAAGCGGAGACTGCCGAAAAATACGGCGAAGCGCAGGTAAAAATTTGGCGCCGCTCCTTTGATATTGCACCGCCCGTGCTGCCGGAAAACGATGAGCGCTGTCCCTATCTTCAGACGCCGTACCGCGGAATTGATAAGGCTGAATTGCCCCGTACCGAAAGCCTCAAAGATACCATCGCGCGGGCAATTCCGTATTTTGAATCGGTTATTAAACCGGATATGCAGGCCGGAAAACGGGTCTTGATAGCCGCTCACGGCAATTCGTTACGGGCGCTCATTAAATATTTTGAGCATTTAAGCGATGAGGAAATCGTGCAGGTGAATTTGCCGACCGGCGTTCCGCTTGTCTATGAATTTGATAATAATTTCAACGTGTTGAGCAAAGCCTATTTAGGCGATCAGGAAAAAATCAACGCAAAAATCAATGCCGTAGCCAATCAAGGAAAAGCGAAGTAACGGCGGTCTTGCACATTTCAAAACTTCAAAGATAATCCCCCGATGTTCCATGTCGGGGGATATTGATTTATAGGGTTGTTTCAAAGATGTTGAAATTTTTAATCGGGCTGCCGGTGCTCGGCATTGTCGTATTGATCCATGAGCTTGGCCACTTTATTGCTGCCCGGCTGTGCGGAGTAACGGTTGAAAGTTTTTCGATCGGCTGGGGGCCGGTGCTGTTGCGGAAAAAAATAGGGACGACGGAATACCGGCTTTCCGCCATTCCGCTGGGCGGCTACTGCGGCATGAAAGGCGAGCAGGCATTTAGAGAGGCCTATGCAAAAAAATTGTCAGCGGTGCCGCAAGAGCAGGGAAGCCTTTTCAGTGTGCATCCGATAAAGCGTATCCTCATCGCGTTTGCCGGGCCGTTTGCCAATTTGGTGCTTGCTGCCTGTGCGCTTGCCGGTGTCAGCATGCTTGGCCAGAGCTATTACACCAGCGATAATCGCATCGTGCCGGTGTATTGCCTTGATCCCGCTGATAACGCTCCCGCACGGGCCGCGGACTTACGGATCGGCGACCGGATTGTGCAGGTCGGCAACGAAAAAACCGCGACCTTCGCTGATATTCAGCATGAAATTGCGCTGCATCCCGATGAAGAGCTGGTGCTTACCGTCGAACGCGGGGCGGAACGGCTGTCAAAAACAATACGTCCCGTGCTCAATAAGAAGACCGGCGCCGGGCAAATCGGCATTTACCGCTATGTACCGCTTGACGTGGCGTCCGTGCGGAAAGATTCCGCGGCCGATATTGCCGGAATTAAAGCCGGAGACCGTATTACCGGCGTGGATGGAACGGTGTTGGATAACCAAATGGCGCTCGCATATTTTTTTCAACACTATACGCAAAAGACGGCGCTCTTTGAGCTTATCAGGGACGGCGAGCGTATCGAACTGCCGGTAGCGCTGGTTCATACAGAAAACGGCGGTATCGATCTTGGAATGAGCTGGGAATATCTTGCGGTAACCGAGGCCGGTACCGGTTTTATTGCCGGACTGCAAAAGGGGATTATCCGAACCGGTGAGCTCTTTCTTATTACGTTAAAAAGCCTCGGGCTTCTGTTTAAAGGGGTGAACATGACGGACGCCGTTGCGGGGCCTGTCAGAATCAGCTCCTTGATCGGCGATCTTGCCGCCGACGGATTTAGCGCAAACCTTCGGGCGGGCATCGTTAATGTGGCGGAAATCGTTGCGGTTATCTGCGTATCTCTTTTCCTGATGAATCTTTTGCCCATCCCGGTGTTGGACGGCGGGCTTATTTTTACTGCCTTTATTGAATGTATTGTCCGTAGACAGATACCGCCCCGCATCTTGTACTATACGCAGTTTATCGGTATCGCGTTTATCGCCGTCCTCTTTTGCTTTGCATTGTGGGCGGATGTACGCTATCTGATGCGATAAAGAGCCGCTGCCGGAATTGAAAAATTGACTGAGCGGTAAGCGGTTCCCCCACGCCGGTTTTGCTGCCGGTATGCAGTCTGCGAGGAGAAATCATGCAAAAAATTACGTGTAAATGCGATTGTTCTTTTGATATTGCGTATGAACAGACCATCGATCTTGATGCAACGCCGAATGTGATACCTGATATCGCTTCAGGTTCGTTTTTATCGTTTTTGTGTCCTTCTTGCCATTCAAAAGTGAATGTTGAGCTTGAAACGGAGTTTATCTGGAAGTCTAAAAAGACAACGCTCCTTTTTGTCCCTGAAAAAAAGCGGATGGAATGCCTTGCTTTCTGTGCGGGGGCGGTGCGTATTGATGCGGAAAGCAATAAGAAAATAAAGACCGAGGTTGTGAAAAAAGGGCAGACGCCGGTTATCGGATACCCTGAGCTGGCCGACCGTGTCGCGGCACTTGAAGCAGGCCTTGATCCTGAAATTGTCGAGGCGGTGAAATTTTTCCTGCTCGACAGCGGAAAGAACCTGAACGGGAAGCGGATTCACATCCTTTTTGAAAAGCAAACCGAGCTGGGGCTTGAATTTCATGTGCACGGACTGCGGGAGCATGAGGTTGCCGTGATGCAGGTACCGTTCAGTCTCTACCAATCGGTTGAAACCGACCGCAACAAGGGGAAGAAAAAAGAGGTTTTCCGTGCGTTGCATCTTGGGCCGTATCTTTCATATAAAAACATCCATGCGGAAGGAGCCGATCATGCATAGACGGGTGCGGGTTCTACCGGTTTTATTTCTTGTGCTGTGTCTTGCAGGAGCGGGGACGGCTCAGACAGCCGATAAGCCGGGGGCGGCTCAAGCGGCGCATCCCGCCGGTACGGATCAAAGAGCGGATAAAGAGGAAGCCGCCGTGCGCTCCGAAACAGCCGGAACCTCCGCGCTCCCGGATTCGAGCGATGGCAGTAAAACGGCCTCGAATGTACTGCCGGAAAAAGATGCTCTCTCGGATCAGCATGCGGAGGGTGTAACTGAGCACGGCGGACAGCCCGATGCACATACGTCTCCCGATGCATCTGAGACAGTCGATTCTGATGCCACGAATGCCGCTTCCGATGGTTCCGGCTCCGGCAAAGCGGATGAAGCTGCTGCCGACGGCTCCGATTCGGACACCTCCGGCGATATCTTTGCCGAGCCACTCACCGAAGACCATTCCGGCGGCGGACAGGAGCCTGCGGTGCGCAATCACACCGGTGCAAAAGAGCTTTCCGCAAAAGATGCCGGAAAACGGGCTCAAATCAGCCGCCGCTTTGAAGGAGGCGTTGCCGCTATCGCCGATTCCGCCGCTACCCGCTCTTTTTTTGCGGCGGGCAAAGACGGCTTTATCACCCGTTACCTATACGGTACGCTGAAGCCTGAAACCTGGCAGGTCTCGACAATGCCGATCAAACGGATCGCCGTGCATCCTAAAAAAGCATATATCGCCGTCTATGAAACGGACGGCTTCAGCGTGCATAAAATAGCGCTGTGGGATTGGCAAGCGAAAAAACAGCTCTATGCAAAGCGCTTTACCAGCTCAATCCTTTCGCTGTCGTGGTCGGCGCAAGGATCGTATCTTTTTATCGGCACGGCTTCTACAGACGGCATCACTATTCTTGATGTGAAAGGAAATATTAAGCAGGTCTATCCCCGTCCGCCGGGCATTGTCCTCCTTGCAGCAACGGGGCCAAGCGAGAAAAGTATCGTAACCTACGGCGAAACGGGCCGATTGGTGTATGCGGACATCGCGAAAAAATCGATTTTGACGCAATACGATACTGAGGATCGGCTTGAAAGTCCGGAGCTCATCAAAAACTATACGCATATCATCGGCTATAAGAACGGCAATGTGGTTGTGGTCAAGGCGGTATCCGGGGAAGTGCAGGATTATTATCCGGCTCGCTCGGCGCTTTTTGCCGGGAAGATTACCGACAGTCTGCCGGTGTGGATCGAAAAGGGCGAAGACCGTAACACATGGTATCTGTGCCAAGGGGCAAGGAAGTCCCCTGCGTTCAGCCTACCGCATGCGGCGGAGATTACGGCTGCACGGCATGTCGATGCGGCAATCGTGATCGGCGCTGCGGACGGACGTCTCTATCGTCTGACGCAGGGGAGCGATGCGGTCATTGCGCTCGCCGAACTGAATCCCGATGCGGGGTTTCCCGTCCGCGATATTTGCATACGGGATTCGCTTGTCTATATGCTGAGCGATACCGCACTGTATGTCAGCCGATCGCCGGATGCCCGGCCTGAGCCGGTAATCGAAAATATTTCCGCGGATCGGTGTACGGCATTCGGCAACGGTTTTTTGTTCTGGTCGAATACGAAAGCGGCGCCGCTGTACTATGCGGAAGAGGGGAGTGCGCCGGAAATACGCTACCGGTTTCGGGAGCCGCTCAATTCGCTTTCAGTGTATCGGGACAGTATTGCGGCGGTGCAGGCGTTTAGCGGGCTTGTGCTGCTCGGCGGTGCAAGCGGAAAGCCGTCGTTTACCTATCAAGCAGCCGGTTTACAGGATGCCGTACAGGTTGACGATACTTTTGTGCTGCTCACCAAGAGCGCAGGCGGCGTGATCCGTCAACCGCTCCTTTTGATCAATATCAAAACCGGGGAGACGATTCCGCTGAACATGGAAGGAGACCTCGCGTTTTCACTGCGGGCAAATGCCAAAATGCCGCATGTATTTTCTTGTTTCAGATTGAAGTCCGAGGATTCTGAGCAAACCGATTTGATGACGATAACACTTGACCTTACGAATCCTGCCCGTACCGGTTTTACCGTTGCGCTTTCGTACCGTGATGAAGACTTGCACGCGTCGCTTTTTGATGACGGGCAGGCAGCGCTGACGAATCTCGGGAAAAATCAGCTTGTGTATTACGATAAGGCTCGGCGGTCGATCCGGCAGCTGAAACGGGATTATGCGCTTTCCCGTAAGGCGCTGATGACTGATACCTATATTATTAGCTTAAACTATGATGGTTCTCTTTCATGGTTTAATCGCCGAACGATGCAGCTTGTCCCTCATCAGCCGCTTGCCGGATAGGGCGCGGTATACCGTGCTGCTCGTATCGTTATGAACTTTCCCGGAAAGACGCAAAATACCGCCAAGGAAGCGCGCGCGCTCCATAAGCGGAAAATCGGTTCCTGTATGATCTACCGTTCCGATATTGTGTGGATAGAAAGCGCCGGGAGTCAGGCTGATATTTTTGCTGTGTTCAAAGCGAATGCTGACGTGAATTACTTTCCGGTATGCGCTGGAAAAATCGATGCGGTAATCGGTATTCTCAGTGCGCGGGCGTATCTCCAGAGCCGGTTTGAAACGCCGCCGCCTCATTTACGGACGATACTGGAAAAGCCGCTGTTTATTCCCGAGTCCCAGACCGTTGAACGTACGCTGCAACTGCTGACGGAGCAGTCCGTAAATGCTGCCTGCATTATCGACGAATACGGCGGTATTGAAGGGTTTGTAACTAAAAACGGTTTATTGACGCTCTTGCTGCACGAGATGCTTCATTCTGCCGGCAGCGTCGGGCCGCAGGTTATTCGGCAGGCAGACGGCGGCGTTGTCGTGAACGCGCAGATGAGCCTGGATGAGGTGCAAGGCCTTCACCTACTGGACGATCTGGAACGCTCCCATGATGAAGAATATTATACGCTTGCCGGGTATTTGCTTGCCCGGATCGGCGCTATCCCGAAACCCGGCGATACAATCGACATAGGCACTTCCGTCTGTACAATTCTCGGTATGAGCGGGCAGCGAATCGACAAGGTCTTAATTAAAAAGAAATCCGTGTAGCATGTGCGGTGATGCGTCGCAAAATAATCTGATAATCCGAATAATCCGCCGGAGGGAAAGACGTCTCATCCAAGAGCGCTAAAAAGGCCGATCAAATAACCTATGCGATCAGTGCTTCTCCCGTCGGAAAATTCAATCCGCTCATCGCCGACACTCAGTATGATGAGTACGTCAACGGGCTGGTGTATGCCTCGCTGCTCCGCTTAAATGCAAAGATCGAGCTTGAGCCTGCCTTAGCGGAAAAATACGAGGTGAGTAAAGACAGTACGGTCATCACCTTTATGCTGAGAAAGGGACTGACGTTCCATGACGGAAAACCGGTTACGGCTGAGGACGTTAAATTTACGCTTGAAGCGCTTGCGAGCCCGCAATTGGAAGGATGTACCGGTTGCAGTATATGGGCTTTAACCTCCGTGATGCGAAACTCGATCTGAATGTTCGTACCGCTATTGCATACGGGATTGACCGGCAAGCGATCGTGAACGGTTTAATTGAAGGGAACGGCGTTGTGCTTGATACGCCGATGGTTCCGTCGCTGTGGTCGTATCCGCAGAGCGGTTTAACGCATTATGTCTTCGATGCTCAAAAGGCGAAAGAGTACCTGAAAAAAGCAGGTTATGAAGATACAAACAGAGACGGCTTTGTCGATAAAGACGGTAAAAACTTACAGCTGACGCTGACTGTTCCGAAAGGAGATAAGATCAGAGAGCAGACGGGGCCGGTTATTCAGACCGACCTGAAAAAAATCGGTATCGATATTGTGCTTGAACCGATGGACTTTAACGCGACGATGCAGAAAGTTGTCGGCAACCATGAATTTGAACTGTACCTGATGGGCAACACGCTTGATCCCGATCCTGATCCGACCCCGTACTGGTATTCCACGCAGGCGACCGACGAAAAGGGTAACTTCGGCTGGAATATCGCGGCGTTCCGTTCAAAAAAGGCCGATAAGCTTTTGGATATGAACCGGAAGCAGCTCAATACGGCAGATCGTAAAGCGACCTTACAGGAATTCGGTGTTCTTTTGAATAAAGAACTACCGTGGGTTCCGCTCTATGCTGCCGATATTGCAAAAGCCTACCGCTCCGGCGTTATCGGCTATATGCCTAACACGTTTGTCGATTTCTACAATATACAAAACTGGGAAGTAACGAAATAATTGGGAATTTATGATGGGCAATGGCACATTTCAACAAAAAGCGCGGCATTGCCCATCAGAGCCACGTCGCTGATGCCGCACGAATAAAAGATTCCAGTTTCACGGCTGCGGTACGGGGTTACCGAAAACATCCGCTGCGATGGGCGCAAAGCGGTAAAAAGCCGAGCCGTGCAATCGGTTTTTTACCGCTGAGGAAACGGGATTAGCGGATGGAATGAGCGTAGGTTACGGTTACCGGCTGGTCATTACTCAAAATGAAGGTAACGCGTAAAGTTTCTTCTCCTGCCTGTTTTTCTAATACCACGCTTTCCAACAAAATTTTTGTTCCGTTGGTGCTTTTTGACAGATGGCCTGGGTTGTTGCAGGCAAAGAAATCTGCCGGGGTCTCGGTATCGTTTATCGTCATTCTGCAAAACATATTTGCCATCGACGGAAGATTATTCACGTGGTAACCGCTATTTTTTCCCGATAAAAGGCGATAGGACTGTCCGGACAACGGTAACGGGCGTGCAATCCATCTGTTTTTTGCTTCTTTTGCAGTATAGCCTTCCGCCTTCAGTATTTTAAACTCGAACATGGATTTCAGCGCTGCAGCATCCGCTTTTTTGAAGTCCGTTCGGGAAAGCTGTTTCGTGGCGGTAATACCGGCAGCAGTCTGGCTGGAACCATCGCTGAGCTTTGCTATTTGAGCCTCGGTTGCAATGCAGCAAGTGACCGTGAGTTCTCCTTGGGTATCATCCGCGGCAATCCCTCCGTTTTTTATGTTGTAAATTGCTGCCGTAATATCTTTCAGTTTCAAATGGGTACCATCGTTTTTTTCTTTGTTATAGAGCTCTTTGTATTTCTGGATTTGTGTAAGATCAAATACGTCTTCAGGCGTTACACCGAGCTCAACTGCCGGTGCGTAAAGGCTGGAGGCAAATATGTCGGTATTTTTCCGAATAAAATCGTTGTTCAATGTATTGATAATATGCTTAAATACATCATCAGCTGTAAAATACGGCACCGTTTTCGCAGCGTTTGGAGATACTACGGTGTCGGGAACCGCTTCAGTTGTTTCAGCGGCTGCAGCATCGGTTTTTTTACGGTATATCAGTTCCAATACGGGGGTAAGTTTTATCTCCGTACCGGAGGCTGATGCTCGTACGCGTAATCGATAGTCAGTGTGTTCGCCGATTGATACGCTTGTATGGGCAACATCGTCAAGCGCAATTGCATACCCCGGTAAAAAAGATGCTCCCGTTGCATCCTTTTTAAATGCCTCAATATATTTTGTTAATGAAGTGTTGTGTTCAATTGCTTCATTAAAGTTGAGCTGAGCGTTTCCGCTCAATGACTGCAAGTGTTTTCCGACAAGCGGATGGGAAAATTCGCTGAATGAGACATCCGCAACAAATGGGGTACTATTTTTTGTACCGGTCATTTTGAGCGTAAATGTACCCGCTTTGTCGTCATAATTTAAAATGGATATATCATCAAAATGAAATGCGCCGCTTGTCTGTCCTTTCTTTTCCTCCGCTTTTTTTGCAGCAGCCGATGCAGTCATATATCCCTTTTGCAGTTCCAATAGCGGTATCAGTTCATCGGCGTTCACAGCCGTCTGTTGTGCTTTAAATCCGGTGATATGGAGGTACTCAATATTGTACGATGCTGCATCGAATCCGCTTGCCGAGATGTTTTTGTTTGTCAGCGCTTCCGCGAAGATATTTTCTTTTCCGGTAACAGTCAGTACAACCGCATCTACCGCTTGATTGATATGTTCTTGAGGGGTGGGCGCCGCTGTCGCTTCTTTTGCTTTAAAGTCTGTGATAGTAACGGTGCGGTTTTTTGAATGGAGAGTGCCCTTTGCCAAGCGGAAGGTGATATCCGCTTCTTTTTGTGCATTGCGCCCGGTGATATGGAGGTACTCAATATTGTACGATGCTGCATCGAATCCGCTTGCCGAGATGTTTTTGCTTGTCAGCGCTTCGGCAGTT
>CAUTXW010000006.1:0-69280 GCA_963542655.1 uncultured Treponema sp.
CGAAGGTAAAAAATGTGCATGGATGTACATTTTTTAACAGTGGTGCGGGATTTGACGAATTAGCAAAAACCATCAAAGATTGGAAAACAGAACTACTATAATATAAAGTAAAATCCCGCACCGATCCGCCATGGATGGCGGTGGTTTCACGCAGCAACGATGTTTCGGCGACTGCCGAAACTCGGCCTTTTCCGATGTACAAGGACGTACATCGGAAAAGTAGGACACGGAAGTACACTGCTCAACATGGCCGGAGACCGCTTAGAACTTGCCCCCGCCGAGCGTAAAGGTGAGGTTATATCCGATGGAGCCTTTGCTATACGATGAGGAGCTCAGCGGATACGAGAACACCGGACCGGTGCTCATCTGCACGAATTTAAAAATCTTCCAATTAAGGCTGAGCGTTGTCAGGCCTTCCCGTTCGGTAACGGCGAATTGCTGAAAAAGGCTTGCGCTGACGTCTTCCGTGCCGATTTTATTTTGCGAAAGGGTAAACGCGATATAGTGCTGCCCGGGATTGCCCATCGATGCAAGATTCTGCAAGGCATTTTGCGCTTTTTGAGCTGTCTCCTGGTTTGCCGAACGAAGCGATTTCGCGGCGTTGTTTGCAAGCCCGGTATCTTTTGCATAGCCGAAGCCGTTGTAATAATACTGAAAAGCAATGGACGTATGCGACTTATCATGTGTATATGCGCCGCCGAGCGTTGCTTGGAAAAACGGTTTGTTTTTTACTTCGTATGCGGTAAAATCGGCATCGTTTTTATGATAGGTATGGTCGCTGCCCCAGGCAAATACGCCTTCCGCAAACACGGAGACCTTTCCGGCAATGCTGCCCGACAGCGTAGAAATAAACCGAGGTGCTTTTTTATACCGGTACCATCCGCCGATTCCCAATTCCCAGTCGCCGAACACAAATTCAGCCTTAGCCGCTCCTGCCGTATACTGGGGTTTAAACTCTTTCGTGTCAGGCAAGAGGTACAGCCAAATATTGTACTGCGTCTTAGGAATGACGATATGCGTCCGCAGCGAAACCGGCCCTTCGCGGTCTTCAGTCGGTTTTTGCGGATCAATCCGCGAAATGTTAATCACATCGGCAGGGCTATAAAAGTATCCCGTCCCCCACTTCACCGTATGCTTTCCGAATCTGAAAAAAGCGATATCCTTGGTCGAAAAATCAGTATACAATTCCCAAATTTTGATATTAGGGGAACCGTTTACCGTCGTCGGAATGGTTACACCATTTTTAAGGAACGCCGATGCTGCAGGAGGCAATTGCTCTTTCGGGATTGACGCAGTTCCGTTCAAGCTCTTTTCAAACGGAAACGCAAACAGGAATTTTCCATAGAGCTTTAAATCCTGCGCCGGACGGGCATCAAAGAAGAGGTTCGCTCCGATTGTCGGCTGTAAAAGCGCTTGGTCTGGGTTTAAAAACGCTTGTTTCGTGTCGGTTTTCTTCGTATACGGGTCAAGCCACAGATATTTCAGCCCCATGTCTGCATTGAGCGAACCGCCGATGCGCAGCTTCGTGTTTTCAAGCGAAAGCGTTGCGGTGTTTAAATCGCCTTTTATCACAGTGCCGTTCTTTTTGGTTTCTTCATTCGCCTGTTCGGGCGTCATCACCGCTTCGCTGTCTCCGCCGAAAAGTTCATCTTCCAACGAGCTGCTTCCGGCTGCATCCTGGGCATAAGCCGCGCCCAGAAGCGAACCTATTACACATACAGCCAATACTGCATACCATTTTTTCATATTTTAACCTTTCTTACACCTTTCAATACGAGCAGGGCATCTCACAACCGACGGTTCAAAGATGCCCCTCGTTTTAACAACTGATTAGCGGCTGCGGAGATACGCGTCGCGGATTTCACAGTAGTAGACGTAGTGGAAATCCTTTTTAGGATAGCAATCGATAATCACTTGAGGATCTAAAAACAAATCCATATCAAATTGAGTGCGATAGAGCTTCCGGCACGACACAGTCAGCGCCGCTTCTTCAAACCCGATGGCAGTTCCATCGTGCAAAATCGGCGTCAGCCCTGCCCGTTCCGCCTTATCTTCATCCCTGCCGGAGATGCTGCCGCATATTTTCAGCGCCTCACGCATTTTTTCATCTGCGGTATCCAGAAAAGACACGCTGAGATAATCTTCTTCTTCCGCAAACACGGCGGTATGACGCTGCGGTCTGATAAACAGCATCGCCATCGGGCGATTCCACAAATAGCCCATCAGCGCCCATGATGCAGTCATCGTGTTCCATTCCCCGCGTTCCGTACCGTATCCGGCGCTGACAAGGACGCCGTGCTCGGCAAGCGCCGAAAACGGCTTAATAACGCCATCAACCGTCTGAGAAGTTACCTTGATATGTTCAAACATTATATGCCTCCCGCAAATCAATTGTATGATATCGAATAGTTCGTTATTCAGCTTTTATCCTGATTATCGTAAAACGGCTGATCCCATCGGCGTTCCGCCGCATTGATAGCCTGCCGTTGCACTACTTACCTTCCGGCGTATGGCCGTGTTCGGCAGCTCCCTTTTTAGAAAAGAACGAAACAGCACTATACCCGATAAGTAACAGCGCCGCCGAAACCGCCCGCATCGCCAAGGGCTGACAGGTGCGCGGATATAAATACACGGCGGAACTTGCCACCAAGCCGAGAATGAACCCGTACATCGGAGCCGGAAAGCGTTCCAGCAACCACGCAATCAGCCGTGCGCCGAGTACCAGCCCTGCGCCGACGCCTAGTCCTACAGGAAAGAGCAGCGGAATGTTAAAATCCGCAACGGCTTGCAGAACAGTCTGATACGCACCTAACACCAGCAGCACAAAAGACCCCGATATGCCCGGAATCAGCATAGCTGCGGTAGCCAGCGCTCCCATTGCAGCAAGTTTTAGGGCAAATGCAGGAGACAGCTCCGTTACAACGGCAGCCGTTTGTATGCCGCGGCGCTGCAAAAAGAACATCCCAAGCAGCAGCGCAACGCCCGCAGCGCCGCACAGCAGCGTTACAAGCAGCTGCCCCCGTGACGGTGAACGGGTTTCCGTCATAACCGTCAATGGTGAAGCATCGGCTGCCGCAGGCCGGAGCGCAGCGCATACCCGATCATATAGAAAAGGAATGCTGCCGATAATCACCCCAATAAAAAAGAACCCTGTCTGAGCCGGATAACTTGTATACAGCAGCGTAATCAGCGTGGCAAAAAGCACGACACCGGCGCCGATACCGGCAGCCAGGCTGAGCAGCGCCTTCCAATCCTCACGGATACGCTTCACATTCAGTGAACTCAGAACAATCAATTTATCGTAGACATTGCAGATAACGGCAATTGTGCCGCCGGAAACACCCGGTACGACATTCGCAACGCCGATAAAAATGCCTACTGCAAATAGTTTAATCAGAGAAATCATGGGTTACATTATTCATAAATTTTCTGCAATGGCTAGGGCGCGGCATTGTCAGCCGTATCGATATGATAAACCGATACATCGGCTATCCCGATGCCACAGCGGACCCCTTATGCCGTACACACCCGATTACGCCCGGCCTCTTTGGCACGGTAAAGCGCCTCATCGGAGTGTTTCAGGATATCCTGCACCGAGTCGTTATGCGCACACGGAACCAAACCGATCGAGCAGGACACCACCAATTCGGGATGCTCGCTAAATCTGATCGCATTGACGCCCTGGCACACGTTCCGGCACAGCGTTTCCGCCCGCTCCAGACTGCCGCTGACGATAAAACAAAATTCATCGCCGCCGTACCGGATCAGCGTATCTTGATGGTCAAAAGTCGCCTTGAATACTTCGGTAATCGCCAGCAGAATGGTATCGCAAAACACACTGCCGTAGGTTTTATTCAGCGTGCCAAACCGGTCGACATCTACCATCGCAAAGCAGGCGCCGGTTGTTTCCGTATTACGGCGAATCAATGTTTCGATATTATCATCCAGATACCGCCGGTTAAAGAGCCCCGTAAAGGGATCAGTGATGGCGCGTGTTTTTGCCTCGTTACCCCACTGAATAACCTGCGTCAAAAAACTGTTCGTTTTCAGCAGGCGCGACACCGTACTCGACAGCATTTGATGCAGAATCGATACGGCAATCACCGGATCATTGACAATAATTTGAGAAAAATCCCGCGCCTTGAGCATAAAACAGCTGGTATTTTCCAACGCCGTGCAGGTTGCGGATCGAACCGTCTGTTCAAGCAGCGACATTTCACCGAAAAAATCGCCCGAATGCAGCCGCCCCAGTTCAATATTTTCCTCACCGGATTTTACCGAAATGGAAATACCGCCTTGCACAATGATAAAAAGCTCCGAGCCAAGCTCACCTTCGTACACGAGCGTCTGTCCCGCTTCCACCTCGCAATAAAAAAGAGAACTCAGCACAACTGCCATCTGATCGGTCGTTAGACCGGAAAAAATAGATGTTTTCTGCAGCACCTCAAGCCACCGCTGTTTTACTTCAAGCATGGAATATCCTCCGGGAATAAGATCATGGAACCGCCGTGCTGTCTGCCGGTCAGCGGCATACCGGAACACTGCGTTACAATATCGTTATATGTTTTCCCGTGCTCCGGAAACAGAACAACACCGAGGCTCATACTCAACCTAAGGTCTTCTCCGTTAAAGATATGGGAAAGATCGAGCGTTTCCAGCGCCGTTTTAATTTTTTCCGCAAACGAGCGGGCGGCAGCTCTATCCGCATGGACATGGGTCAGTACGGCAAACTCATTGCCTTCGTACCGGACCAAGATCGTATTTTCAGAAAAAGTCTTTTTTAAAAAACCGGCAATAAATATCAGTGCAGTATCGCCCGCTTCATGCCCGAATGTATCATTGATTTGCTTAAAGTTGTCGGGCTTCATCATAATCAGCGCAAAAGGCGATTTACAAAATTCCGCAAACGATTCTTCCAGATAGGTGCGGTTATACAGCCCTGAAAGTTTGTCGCTATATACCTGGTTCCGCAGCTCACGGACAACCGGCGAATTTTCTTTGATCAGCATATTGGCAGCCCGTGTCCGCTGAGAGGTAAAAATAAGCAGCGACTGAAACAAATGTGCAAGAAGATGCGGCTTATTGCTGAATACCGTTTCAAGCGGCACCCCGTCTTTGGGAAATTCCAAGAGCCGCGCTTGTTTGTATGCAATTGCAAACGCATCATGCGGTTTTCCGGTCAACAAAGCGATTTCGCCGAACAGCTCACCGGCAACAAACTCTGCCAGTATGTTTTTTTTATCGGGAGAAAGCACCTCGACTCCGCCGTTCAGCAGCAGATATACCCGCGATCCGTTTTCTACCGGCGTAAAGATGGTTTCACCGTCATCAAACGCCGTCGTCCGGCTGTGCTGAATAATTTCATCCAGCTCTTCATCGGTCCAGCCTGAAAAGAACGACGTTTTTTGTAAAAACTGCTTTGCTTGCAGCGTTAAGTCGGCTGATAGTTGTAATGCTTGCATACCGGACACTATACCATAAAAAGGCGGAGGCGTCATTAAACCAAAACCGATTTTTTCAGCGATTTTTGTGATCAGAGTTTTTATCTTATCAAGACATAGAAGCCCTATACCGGCAAGGTAACAGCCATTTTCCCGCTTGCATAAGAAAAAATTTTTTTCTATTATACTGCATTATGACTGCTGTAATAGTGTATTTTGATAAAAAAAACCAAGAGCAAACGCGCCTTTTTTTGGAGACCTTAAAATCAGCCGCGCAGAGCCGATGTGATGATATCCGCATTTTAGACGGTTACGCACTCAACGATACTGATCGGCTCAACATGTACGGTTATATCGCAGTATTCTGTGCGGAAAAATCGTTTTTTGGCGCCGCGATGGATCCCGCCATACTGACCATTTTGAAAGGCCACGGTTTAACCGGCGGCAGTAAAGGCTGCGTGTTGACCGTTGGCAAGGGATTGTTCTCCGGCAAATTTGCCCGGAATGTGATGAACGGTTTGGAAAGCTGCGGCTTTATTATTGACTATTTTGATATTTTGAAAAACGCTGCCGATGCCCGCCGCGCAGGAGCGAATATTGGCTAACCGCACCGAACAACAGCGCGCCGGAACTCCGAACGGCCGGAACACTATCGAAGATTATTACCGGATTTTAAGCATTTCGCCCACAGCCACAACTGCGGAAATTAAACGGGCATTCCGTAAAAAAGCAAAGGAACTGCACCCCGACATTCCGCGTAATGCGCAGAGTACGGCAAATGCCAAAGCGAACGAGCACGCCCTCAGGCAGCTTATCCGTGCCTACGAAACGCTGTTGGATGCGCGGCGGCGTGCAGATTTTGACTTTTTCTACAGTAAAACCGTTCAGCAGCAGGACACCTTCAACTACCGCCGGTGGCTGCAAGAACAACCTGACCTTGCAAGCAAAGCGGCGCTCATCTTTTTTGATCTTTTTCATAATGAAGAAGATGATGCAGTAGCGTTGTTTTTACAGCTGCGGGAACTGCATACGGGGTTTTCGCTGCGTCCGTATTTTAGCCGCGGAGACTTTATGGACTGTATCTTCGTCCTTGCAGAAGAGCTGTATTTCCGCGATCACTATTATGAGTCGTTTTTATTGCTGGAAAAAATCATCCGGGAAGAACAGAAACAAGATTATTTTCGGCATTTTTTTCCCGAAGTGCTGCTGTTAGCTCGAAAGCTGATCCGCGAAAAAATCGTGCATACGCTTTCGGATGATTTAGTGCTTGACTGCTGCGAATCTGCCCTGGACTTTGGATTGAGCAAGGCCGATCAAGCTGAAATCTTAAAAAAAATGGCGGAAATTTATTACCGCATCGGCGATTTTGCAACTGCTGACGGATGTGCGGAAGCCTCTCAGCGGCTCAATCCCCGCATCCGCGGTATTTCAAAGTTGAAGAAAAACTATCAGGAGCAGCTGTGGCGGTAGCGTACAGCTTCCGCGCATGAACAGAGTGCTCTAAAAGGAATAACTATGATACGAATTAAGACAAAAGAACAGATAGACGGCATCCGGCTATCGTGTAAGGCGTTGGCGCGGCTCTTTAAAGAATTGACCCCGCGCGTTCAGCCCGGCGTCAGCGCCAAAGAGCTGGATGACTTTTGCGTGTCCTACATTAAGGATATCGGCGGCGTGCCCGCATGGTATGCCGAACACTTTCCCGGTGCGGCCTGTATTTCGATTAACGAAGAAGTTATCCACGGCATTCCCGATAAAAAGAAAATTGTACGGGAAGGCGACCTTGTGTCGCTGGATATCGGGATCGATCTGAACGGCTACATCAGCGACTCCTGCGTAACGGTTGCGGTTGGGAACGTGAGCCCCGAACGTGCGCAGCTGTTAAAGGTTACCACCGACTGTCTCTATGCGGGCATCGCCGCCTGCCAAGCGGGCAAGCGGGTCAATGCCATATCGCGCGCGGTATACGATCTAGCGCGGCAGTATAACTACGGCGTTGTGTATGAATATTGCGGCCACGGTGTCGGCTTAAAAGTGCACGAAGACCCGAATATTCCGAATGTGCCGGAACGGGGCGCACCGAATCCGCGGCTGGTTCCCGGCATGGTCATTGCAATCGAACCGATGATCAACCTCGGCACGGCGGATGTCAAAACCCGCGCAGACGGCTGGACGGTGGTAAGCGCCGATAAATCATGCTCGTGCCACATGGAGCACACAGTCGCCATCTTTGAAGACCATACCGAAATCCTTACCCAGCTGAATCCGGGCGAATAGTCACGAGCGTGTACCCACACGTATCGTTCACATTGATGCGGCCTTCAAAGCCGCATCAATCTCCGCTGCGGTTCCCGTTTTTAAAAACGACCGCAGCGTTGCCGATTCTTTTGCCCGCACACGCACCGTCTTCATAATTGCAGCAAGATCGCCGATAAATCCGTTATTTTGAAAGACTTGCACTTCCTGCAGCATTTCATACTTTTTTTCGGCAAGCTCAATCAGTATACTGTCCAGCTGCGATGGAGGCGGGTTACGGAAGGCCTCATAAATCAGCGAAGTGATAGCTCCGTACCGTTTTACCAAATAGTAGTCGCCTTCAAACCGGCTATTGCGCATTTTATGCGCCGGAACCGTATTTTTTGCATTGGTCAATAAGATGATGATAAGCTGCTCAGCCGGATCAATCACCGTAAGCGTGCCCGTCCACCCCGTATGTCCGTATGCAGCCGTGGAAGCCAGCGGAGAAAACGCCCAGCTGTACTCCTGCGCTCCCTGCCGCCGCCATCCCAGCCCGATTGTGGACGTCAGCGATTGCTGCGCAGCAAAATACCCGGCAACCGCAGGCTCAAAAAAACGCGCAATACCGTAGCCGCCGTTGTTCAACATCACCTGGGCAAGCGCCGCTAAGCTTTCCGCATTTGCGAATAAGCCTGCATGGCCGCTCACTTCCTCCATCGACGTATAGGCTTCCCCGTCATGAACGGTTCCATGGATCAGCTCCGTGGTTTGCGCGCTTTCAATTGCCGCCTGACTGCGCGGCTTTGCCCGGATTTCCGTAGCTGCAATCTCATCGAGGGGAAAGCCATGCCGCAGCGGCATAAAGCATATCCGCTTCAGGCCAATCGGACGGTAAAAATTTTCGGTTACATAATCATCCAGTCCCGTACCGGTAATCTTTTCGATGATATACGCAAGCAGCATATAATTGATATCCGAGTAAAGCGTAATGGTCCGCGGCTTGTACACCAGCGGTGTTTCCATGATCAGGTCAAACGTATGTTCGCGATACGGTTTTTTATCGGCATTTTTCAGCTTTGCGATCTTTTGGGAGTATGGACGGCCGGCGGGAAAACCCGACTGATGCGTCAGCAGATCGAATACGGTAAGATCGGCCTTCCCTTTGATTTTATCTTTTTTACCGTCGGTAAATTGCGGAAAAAAACCGCGGACGGTATCCGTTAACGCGAGCTTTTGTTCGGAAATCAGCTTTTGCACCGCAAAGTTCACCGCGTACATTTTGGTATTGCTGGCAAGATCAAACAGCGTCTTGTCAGTTACCGGCACCGGATGTTCAAGCGGCTCGCCGGTACTGCTCACCGTACTGATCGTCCCGTATGCCGCGTTCTTTATCATGTATCCGTTTTTCACAATGACGAGCTGGGCGCCGGGAAAACCGTACTCCGTTTCGGCAGTCAGCAATTGATCGACCAGCTCAAGCGTTTCCGATGAATATACCGTGTCATGTTTGCTCAAGGTCGCAGCATCGTGCACAGAATACGCAGGGACAACAACCGGATAGGGGATTTTTACCTGTAACGAAAACGGCGGACGGTTTCCATTTTTTTCGCGGAGCTGCTGGTCCGAACTTGTCCGTGTCTGTTTTTCGGAATCAGCCTGAGACGGCGTTTCGGCACTTAGTTGGAGGTGCTCTTCCGCTCCGTTTCCCTGCGGCGTGTCGGCAGCCGTCGCCGGTACAAAACCCGATAGGTACAGCACATTCCATCCGTTTTGAATATATGGAGAGGCGTCAAAGCAGACCGGCTTATCGGTACAGATATCATTGACCGGCACCTTTTGATTATTGATATACAGATCGAAAGACGCGAGCCCCTGCGCAAAAAAATAAATCTTCGCTTGTCCCTTATAGGCAATGAACGATAGATAATTGTTCGGAAGAATGGAAGCGTCATACGCTTTCATCGGAATGGGGAATGTCTGTTCAGCCTGCATCTGCGCGTTGCCGGAAAAGACCGCTTCAAGCATTTCGTCCGTATCGGTCGGGAAAAGCGGTGAGGTACTGCGGTGCGGTGTACGCGGAGCGTTCGCACAAGCTGACAGCATCAACGCAAGCGCCATGCTAACCGGCAAAAGCGTCGCGAATAGCCTCCGCTGCACGTACGGGATGCAGAATTGCCGGTATGGATCGCGGATATACCGGCAGCGCACGTGCACAGCGTTATGGAAAAATAGGAAAAGCTTCATATCCGGCATCTTTTAACAGGAGCCCCATATCTCCGGCGGTATTCTCTGCAACCAGCACGGCAAAGTATACGGTGCCGCTCGGCCTGGTTTCTTCCTTTATAATAGGCGTAAAATGTTTTTTCTTAAGATCGTCGGCAAAGGCTTCCGCATATTTCTTAGTGCGGTAAAAACCGAGCTGATAGTAGAGGGGCTTGGTCTGCGTGTCGTTCCCGTTTTGAGCCTGCACCGCTTTTTGATGCGATGGAGCCGCTCCTGCGTCCGCCGCTGAAGTTGAATCGCCGCGGCTTCCCGGTTGGTATGCCCTTCCGGCGCTCCCCGGAGCTGTTTCAGACTGATCGGACTCCATCCCGATAGCGCGGCTGCTTCTCGGCATTAAATACCAAAAGGTAGAAGGCTGCACCGCAACGGCACCCCGCACCGCCGCGGCTTCCATACCGGCCGGATAGTCTTTCAACAGACGCGCTTTTGCCGCTTCATCTCCATTCGTCCACCAAAGCGTAAACAGCAGCGCCGGATGGTATTCGGCAAACGCCTGCTTTTCCGCATAAGCGCTGATCAACGGCAGCGCCCGATCCGGCCGGTCTTCGGCAAGGAGCCGCCACGCGTCATACACGGCGGCCGTCCGGTAATAACGGTTTTCCTCGCTGACCGGCAGCGTCGCCGCAATTTCGCTCAACAGACTACGGGCGGAATCAAAACTGCCGCCGCACAGCAAAACGCGCACGGCCTCTAACAGCAGCGCCGGATGCGCCTCCGTGTTAAGCGCGGCCGCCTGCCGGTAGTGAGCTGCCGCATGGTAATAGCTGCCGGTATGCAGCTCGTATTCCGCTAATAGGATGAGCGCATGGCATTGCTCCTGTGCCCCGGCAAGACTTGCAAGATTCTGCTCAAACATCTGCCGCACGGCAGTCTCCGTCGGTTGCGAAAATGCTTTTTGCGCTAATTTTTGCACTGCAGGAGGTAACGCAGAGTCCGCTGCGCCTGCCTGTGCATATAAGACCGCCATATTGAGAATGAATAGGGTGAATACAATGGAAAAGAATCGATACTTTTTACAAAAGTTCGGAAACCCGTTACACATCCTGCTTTACGGCTCCGATGTCTTCGGATGTTTTTTTCTTTCCAAACCATCGACGTTTTTCAGGTTTTAACGCAACTTTTTCAACATCATGGTATACAAGCGCTTGTTTTTCAGCCTTTTTTATCTTATGCCGACTGCTGATCAGGAAAGGCAGCACCGCAATATTTCCCAGTAGAAATGCAAAAAGCAGACTTAAAAAGATCGGTACATCTTTAAATACATGAAAAATGATGGAAATATCGCACCGGTTTGAAAGATTAAAGCCCATAAAGAGCGCGAGCATCAGCATGATGATAATGAAATACAACAATTTTCCCGGCATGATATCCTCCTTATACCGTAGGGACGGCTCTAAACGTCTTCCCCTTTACCGATTGTAATTCAACTTGCATAAAATGTCCAATATGCCGGGGATCGCATTTTTGAGCGAGCACCGCCATTTCTCCCTGTTCGGTATGCCCGAACAGTTCATCGGGATTATTCCGCGATTGAGATTCAATCAGCATGGTTACGGTTGAACCGATTCGCTTGAGCATTTTCTGTTCGGTAATGTGCTGCTGTAAATTGATAACCTGCTGGAGACGATTAATCCGTTCGGCATCGGGTATCCGGTCGGGGAAATTATACGCCCGTGTCCCTTCGCGGGGATTATAATGGTACATAAAAGCCGAATCAAATTGAACCGTCCGCATTAAATCGAGCGTTTTTTCAAAATCTTCTAGGGTTTCACCCGGAAATCCGATTAAAATATCGGTCGTCAGCACAAGATTGGGCATCTGCCTGCGCAGTTTTTCAACGATAGTCAGATATTGCGCGGACGTATAGCGGCGGTTCATGCGAGCCAAAATGCCGTCGGAACCATGCTGTACCGGCAGATGCAGCGCTTTGCACACGCGCGTATCCTCGGCCATAACATCAATCAATTCATCGGATAAATCCTTCGGATTACTTGACACAAAACGTATCCAGCGGATAACGTCTTTTTCGGTGCACGCAGCGGAAACTTTCCTCAATAGGCAAGGAAAATCGATCGGGTCGCCCGATGCAGGGTCTACTCCGTGATATGAATTGACATTTTGCCCCAGCAGCGTAATTTCCCGCACACCTTTTTCGCTGAGAAAAGCAATTTCATTTAAAATACTTTCAATCGGACGGGAAATTTCGCGTCCGCGGATATACGGCACAATGCAGAACGTGCAGAAATTGTTGCAGCCGTTCATAATCGGTACAAAACTTTGAAATGAGCCTTCGATATAGGAACGTTCCGAAAAATGATACTGCGGCTTATTGCCGCTATGCGGACAAAAGGCCTGCTCAGTTGTTGTTGCAGCAGCTACCGAGTCCTTCCAACGTAGGCGTTGTTCCACCGCATCGAAGATGGCGGAAAATTGATCGCGCTCAAACATGCCGACGACGTAATCGATCAACGGGAATTTTTCTTTAATCTGATCATGCAAGCGCTGAGCCATGCAGCCGATCAGCACAATGGTAAAATCGAGCTTCTTTTTCATCGCGGAAAAGAGGCCGAGCCGTCCGAATACGCGTGTTTCAGCGGTAATCCGAACCGAGCACGTATTGATAATCAGCAGATTACAGTGTTGGATATCTTCAGCCGCCTGCCAACCGCGCTCCCGAAGGAGTTGTTCCAAAGCCGCGGACTCGGCAAAATTCATTTGGCATCCGTAGGTTTCAATAAAATATTTCAAAATGATTAATCCTTAGCACATTATCGGAAAAGCTGCCGGAATTTGAATGCAAGACTATCGTATTTTAAACGCAGCATACTGTCTTGTTCAACCGCTCTATCCGTGATAAGCGGAAATTCCGCCAGTATTTGGTCATCCCCGCCGGTTTGCCGCACAAACTGTACTCTACCGATTTTTTGTCGCGCGGCAATCGGCGCATAAAAGACCGTCGGCAGCAGTATGCGGCTGTAAATATCGTCGTGTTTCTGCTGCAAACCGTTTTTTTCTCGCAGCGGAACGGTAAATGCGGCGTTATGCCCGGCAGCATCCGCTAAAAGCGGAATAAACGCCGTCTTGTCAGCAGCTTGCTTTGCCCCCAGTACGGGAATAGCCGGTACATGCAGCGGAAAATGCTGTGCATATACTGTGGAAAAGTTTGCAAACGCCCATTCCATTAACGCCTTACCGTTAGTCTCCCGTATTGCTTTGCCTTCCCGAGAATTGCGCCCCGCTCCGCCGAGAATCACGGCAATAAAGCGGACGCCGTTCCGCTGCGCAGTGAGCGCGATATTAAATCCCGACTCATAGATGAAGCCTGTTTTAATGCCGTCACAGCCTTCCAAGTGATCAAGCAGCGTATTCGTCGCCGATTGCCGAATTGCCCGCTGCGGCGTCAGCGCATTATGGGGCTGCGGATAGCTCAACTCCCGTACCGAATGAAACTGCGCGAGATGCTCCGGGTATTTCCGCACATACGCAGCGGCAAAGCGGGCAAAGTCGCGGGCGGTCGTGCGGTTATATTCGCTTAACCCGCTGGGTTCTTCAAAATGAGTGTTCTGCAGGCCAAGCTCCGTAACGGTTTCGTTCATTTGCTGCACAAACGCGGCGACAGAGCCTGTGGTATGTACCGCAAGCGCAATCGCAGCATCATTCCCGGATACGACCGACATGCCGAGTATTAGTTCTTCCACACTTACCCGTTGGTTTTTACCTAAAAACATCAATGATGAGCCCGGTGGCATATTGACGGCCCACGATTCCTGAGGGGGAGAAATTATATCTGATAAATGTATATCCCCCCGTTCAACAGCCTCCATTGCCGTATAAATAGCAACCAACTTGGTTAAAGAGGCAGGAGGGATACTTTGATCGGGATTTTTTTCAAAAAGCAGTGCGCCGCTTACCGCATCCATCACGACTGCAGCACGGGCTGCAATTGCTGGCGGCGGCGGAATATCGTCGGTACACGGCGCACGGTGCGCCAACAAAGGGACATATTCTGCGTATGCGGGATTGTATGGTGCGAGCCGAACCTCCTGAGCGCATACTGCCAGCCACGCGCCGTGAATATACAGCGCTATACAGCATCCTGCTACCCAGCACAGGATCGCCGCGAAAGCTATCAAGATATAGGAAGCGTTTGCCCGAATTTTTTTGTTATGCATGATCACCGCGATAACCGGCCTTCGACTTTCGTAACTAGTTTAATACACCGGCCGGGTTAATGGTTGCTCCATTTTTATACACTGTAAAATGGAGGTGCGGGCCGGTACTCATACCGGTATTGCCGACCGTTCCAATCTTAGATGAGACGGACACAAAGCTCCCTTTTGACGTCAAAATGGTATTTAAGTGGCCGTAAAGCGTTTGATATCCCGAATGATGCCGGATAATAACGTAATTTCCATATACCGTACTACATCCCGTTGCGGTAACCTGCCCGTTGAGCGCTGCATACACAGCCGTTCCCTTAGGAGCCGCCATGTCCATGCCGTTATGAAAGCTGCGAGTTCCATTCAAGAACGGATTATCGCGCCAGCCGTAGCGGGATGTGATATAATAGCTGCCGTGCAACGGTCTGCGGAACAGGTCTCCATTGATCTCTTGCAGCGTTGCCCAGTCAAGTTTAGCATCGGGCAAGAAGATAACGGATGCAGCTTCAATCGTATTATCGGTGAGCGCATTGACAGCTGCAAGTTTTTCAAGGGAGATTTTATATTTATCCGCAATTGATTCAGGTGTATCGTCTTGTTTGACGGTATAAGAGATACCATCTATGGAAGGAATTTTCAAAATTTGACCGATTTGAAGCGTCCGTGTGTTTTTGAGCTTATTCAGACTGATAATTGCATCTTGACTGATGCCGTATTCAGCCGCAATGGTACCGACCATATCGCCTTGCTTTACGGAATACGCACGATAATAGAGCGAAGACTGGCTGGTCCCGTTGTTCTGCTCATCCGGCAGCTCCGAAGGCAGCGAAGTACCGCCGCCGCCCATACCATGATCGAAGGCATCATTTTTTCTACTGTCTGATGACCATAAAAACAGCAAAACAAAGGAGAAACATATAATACTAAAAATAAAAATACGCGTTATCTTCATCGGCATAATCACTTACATATATTATAGTGATTATACAGAGCTTCATAAAAAAATCAAGGGTCATGCACCAGTTTACACAAGTACACCGCCGTTTGGCAATTCTATTCCCGCAAGTTCGGTTTTTCTTCGCTGAAATTGTCGGATGGGATACCGGCTATTATCGCCTGCATCCGCTCCATAGCCCCTCTCCATTGCCCTTATGGAAAAAGCCGTACCGCACTTTCAACCGCATCATCTAAACAAGACAAGCTGTATGATACCATAAGCCGCCGAAATCATACCGCCTGTTCCCCCTACTTCCGGAAAGCCTTCACTTTTTCCGCAAAGTCACGCAAGGCGGCGGACACACGCTCAGCAACCTCTGCCGTGTTCATGCCGCTTAAAAGCGCAATGCCGTCATCGATGTGCCCGACCGCCCATATCCTGAACCGCCCTTCGGCAATCGCTTGTACTACGCGCTCCGGCAAAAAGAGGTTAGTCTTGTTTGACAGCGGAATCATCGCGCCTTGCGTTCCGGTCAAGCCGAGCAGCGAACAGGTGTCAAAAAAACCGGTGATTTTTTCGGAAATCCCGCCCACCGGTTGCACCATCCCCAGCTGATTCAAACTGCCGGTTACGGCAACATCCTGCCTCAGCGGTATCTTCCCGATGGCGGAAAGCAGCGCAAAAAGCTCGGCACAGGAAGCCGAATCCCCGTCGATCATGCCGTAGGACTGTTCAAAGCAAATGGCAGCAGAGATCGACAGCGGAAAATCCGGCGCGTATTTTTGCCGGAGAATCGAGCTGATAATGAGGTGCGCCTTATCGTAAATTTCGCCGGAAAGCCCCGCCTCGCGTTCAATATTGATGATACCGGCAGTGCCCGGCGACGCCTGCGCCGTTACGCTCACCGGTATGCCGAAGGTATGAAAGCCCCGCTCTTCCACCGCAAGCCCGTTGACCTTGCCGACAGCCGTACCGGCAGTATCAATTAAAATCTCCTTGAGCTGCACCATCTCCGCAAATTTTTCTTCGGGCAAGGCCGAAAGATACTGCCGCCGTTTCATGGTCTGCACGATAATTTCATCGGTGATAACCGCACATGCCTGCTGCGCCGCCGTATAGTTCGCTTCCGCAACAAAATCCGCCAGCTTCGTAAATTGCGCCGAAATCAGATGACGGCTCTCCGAAAGCTCAACCGCATAGGCAAGCAGTTTGGCATATCCTAAATCGCTGAACGGCAACGAGTGCCGCTCTTTCACAAACGTTTCAATCAGCGCAAGCACGGCAGCCAAATTGTCATCCGTCAGCGGCATCACCGAATCAAATTCGGCGCACACCTTAAAGAGCTTGTAAAAATCGGGATCCTCCTGATAGAGAATCTCGTAAGAGTATTCTCCACCGATAATAATCACTTTAAGCCGCGCCGGAATCGGTTCCGGTTTCAACATTGAAGGATTATGCGTCCCGGCAGGCGGCATCTGCACGGCAATCCGTCCCGATTGCAGCACCCGTTTCAGATACACCCACGAATCTTCTTCTTCCAGCAAATCCTTGAGCCGCAGCACCAGAAAACCGCCTAACGCCCGGTGCACCGCCCCGCCGCGAAGGTTCAGATGCCCGTTCAGCAAGTCTCCATCTTCATCGCCATGCGTTTCGATCGTACCGAACAGATTGGCAAAACTCGGCAAGTTTTCATCAATAATATACGATTTATCTTCAGCATTTTCACAGATCAGATTGATGGCATAGCGGCCGAAAAACGCCTTTTTATGCCGCGGAGACTTAAACGGCGCTGCATACAGCGGAGCACGCGCAATTAAATCGGATTCGGTTTTCTTCAAAAAGCACAGAGTTTTGTCACGATTCTTTTTTTGAACCTCCGTTTCGGCAGGATAGCCCTGCGCAAGCGCACGAGGGGCTTCCAACTCCGCCGCGACGATAGGCTTGAGGAGATCAATATACAGCTGCTTGAGTTTTTCATCGGCCTCCGCTCTGTTTTTTCGCAGCCAAGCAAAAAGATCGGTCAATTCATCAAGCGAACTGTAATACGCTTCCCGCAGCTCATTTAAATCTTTTTCAGCAAATTTTTTCCGCGAAACCTGCGCTTGCAGCTCGGCAAACGACATCTCTTTTCCCTTAATGAGCGGAACGAGATCGATGGATTGATTGGGATCATCTTTCAGCTGGAGCAGTTTGAATCCGCGCGACAGCATTTTAACCTCAAAATCCGCAAGCGTCGAATTTTCTGCACTGTCAACCGCCGAAATAATCTTCTTTTGGGCCGATAAAAAGCCTTCCGATTTTTCAATTTGAAGCGCCTTTTTATAGATGTTGTCAATCGCGCGTTTCAAGCTCTGCTGAAATTTCTTACCTTCACCCGCAGGAAAAAACAGCGCAGACGGTTCGGACGGGCGACGATAGTTGTACGCATAGGCAATATCTTGCAAGTCGACGATATTTGGTTTATAGTCCTTGAGCAACGAAGAAAGAACCGTTCGGCGGCCTGTACCGGGAGCGCCCATAATAAAAATATTGTAGCCTTCATCCTGAATGCCTAAACCGAGTTCCATTGCAGAAACCGCACGGCTTTGCCCGACAATCGGCTTATTCGGCGCTTTTGCTTTTAATGCGGCAATTTTCGATTCCGGTATGTCGAATTGAATATCCGAAAGCGGAAGTTCGTGCAGCGACGTGCCCTGCGGTGCGTTGGATGGTGATGATGTATTCAATAGCTTCAATCTCCTTTGATGCTTTTTATTCAATATTTTTGATATGAGGAGAAATATGACCGATCTTTTATTGAGCGAGCTGTTAGCTCTGCTTCTCGTAGTACCGGCATTACTGCGTCCATTTTCAAAAAACTTGAAAAGAGGCAGCGCAATCCCTATTTTACCTTTTCTGAGTCTCTTTGTCTGTATCTGTATTATTATCGGGCAAGGAATTGTCTTGTTTCTGTTTGTGCTCTGCTTGTTTGTGCTGATTGTTTGCCTATCGGAAGTGCTTCGTCTCACGGCTTTTTTTGAAGGTGTACTGAACGATTTTTACGGAATTGCTTCTATTATATTGCGTATTACGCTGCTGATTCTTTTCGGCGGCGTAGCCTATCTTGTGTTCCGGTTTGCGCCTGAACCGGGCATAAAGACCGAGCATCAACTTACGGTGCGGCCTATCGAGTTGAGCGATGCTGCTGTGCAGCACGATGAAGCGTCTCAGATACCGATTGAAGGCCTGTTAATCGAGCGTGAAGGCGGCGCAGATAAAAAGGCATTGGTGATTGTTGCCGAAGCCTTTCCTGCAACCGGCCGCCCCGGAGCCGTCGCCGCTTTTATCGCGGATAAGGGCTATACGGTATTGGAAATGACGCGGCTCAATCCGCCGCCGCTGATTCCCCGCGCCGACCTGTACGGGCAGCTGCTGCATCTGGTCGGTAAAAAGGAGCAGCGGTATGTTGCAAAAGAAACCGACCCGCAAACCGCGGCGCGTTTTTCGGCGTTTGTAAAAAAAGCGATTGCCCGTTACGGTGTGCGTAAGCGGCTCTTTTTATACGCGGAAGGGATGTACACCGATAGAGCGGCTCAGTTCTGTGCGGAAAATCAGGGAGCCTTTACCGGCGTGTTTTTTTGCCTTTCAGATGAAGAGCCGCTGCCGCAGATGCACGCAGGCTGGGCTCATATCGTCCGCGAAGATGCGCGAGGCGCTCATCCTGCGTCGGCAAGCGTACACTTGCCGGATGCGACAAGCACAGCGGAAGCTGATCTTTCCGATGGCGCGCTTTCTGCGACAGCTGCTCACCGCACAGCGACTGACAAAGCTGCTTCCGTCGCCGATATTCCCGTAGCATCAAACCCGGTTGCCGCCACACCGCTGCCGTTCTGCTGCTATATCCGTCCATATACGGAGCTTCCCGGATTCGGATCGCTGCGTGCGGAAGACATCTTCGCGGCGGAATTGCTCGGCAGCGGGCGCAGCATCGGCAGGCAGGACAAAGCCGCAGCAGCCGCGGCGTTTGATCGGTATGCAGTATTGTTTTGAACTTTTAACACCGCACAATCTTGCTGCCGCGGCTGCATTCGTGCAAAAGCACGAATACCGCTGCGTCAATCTTGCCGAACAGCTGCGGCTTTGCGGTGTGCCCGGCTCCGATACGCAGTACAAGCTAGCGGCGCTCCTATCAGCCTGCCCGCAACGGCACAAAATATGCTGTGGAGTATTGCTGTTCAGCAGGCAGGGAATTTTGCTCCACTGCATCGACACTGCGCTGCCGCAAGAGCTCATCCGATCATTTTGGCAATTCTTTTTAAATCACGGATTTGTTGCGGCGGAACTTCATGCCGTTGCGGGCATCCGCGCACACACGCTACTGCTTGAACAGCTCATCCTCCAAACAGCGGCTGAGGCAAGAATCGACGCCGCCATCGATTACTTCCTGATGCGGCGCATCGGAGCCTGCGCGGAGACCTTCTGCGAAACGGCACAGCGAAAGCTCGGTGTCCCCGTCTCCGCAGCACGTGCTGCGGAGACCGACCTTGACGAGCTTTTTCCGCTCCAGTTTGACTATGAGACCACTGAAGTTGCCTATGGCGACCGCAGGATAGACCCCACCGTATGCCGACTTTCGCTGCGCCTGCACCTCAGAAACGAGCGCATATACAAAGTAACCGTCAGCGGATGCATTGCCGCAAAAGCAAGTGTAAACGCGCAGGGCTTTCACTGGTTCCAGATCGGCGGCGTCTACACCGTGCCCGAATACCGGAACAACGGCCTTGCCGCAGCCGCACTCGCGCAGCTGATCGCTGCCAACCGCACAGAAGCCTGCGGCTTTGCCCTCTTTGTCAAAACAGCCAACGCCGCCGCCGTCCGCGTATACGAAAAGCTCGGCTTTGAACGATGCGGCTTATTCAGAATGAGCTATTGGAAAAGGAAAAGCCGCATAAGCTGAATCCCTGCGCCCCCATAAACAGCCTCTTGTTTAAAGAAGCGAAGTGTATTATAGTAAATGAATGGCTGCTAGTGGAAAACTCCCGGATATTTTGCGCACATACGCGCTGCGTTTTAATAGTCCCTTTGTCGGAATTAGCGAATTATGCGACTATTTACGAAAATATGCTCAACGGAACATCGCGGAGAAACCTGAATGCGCTTCTTATCTTGATATATCCGAAACTCGGCTCATCACTGAACTGGAAAGCCTCGAATCGGAAGGGAAAGTAGAAATCATTGAGGACAAAAGAAAAGGAAAACTCCTGTTTGTCCCCTTTTATTTTCTTGATAAAATCGCCCGTCAGTACGAAGCAATTCGCGAAAAGCCCGAATTGCCGTTCCCGCTTGCCAACGAAATACCTCAAAACTTCTCGAAACGTTTTTTGCGCTATATCAGAATAAATACGGATTTTACCGAACTGGAAACGGAACAAGGCAGCAGCACGTTTTTATATCAGCTCATTTTCCCCAATGACACGCCTGCGCTCATCTTTCCGGGGAATTTTTCTACCGATCAAATGCTTGATTTTGCGATTGCGAAGCTGCGGTTCTTCTTTCAAAAAGATGAATTGCGTGATTTTGTGCAAAAAAAGCTGCTGACTGCAAATCCCGGAAAAGAGTATACCATCAGAAAATTCATTTTGACCATTCAAGCGCATTCATCGGAAGCGTTGTACACCTTGAAAAAATCCGGCGATGTATATCTTTACTGGAGCTACCTTTGTTCCGTTGTTAAACAGGAATTCGCAAAGAAAACCGAAAAGATGAATGATGAAATCACCATCCTGCAATCGGTTTTCATTATCGAGTATCTGAATAACTACTACCGCAACAAAACCCAACAGTCGCTGCAGCGGGAAACGGCGCTCAAAAATCTCGATTTGGCCTTTCAAAAACCGCCCTACTATTTTAATAAGGCTGTTATCGTCAACTTTAAGGATTCCAGAGGCGTCCCGTTGTTGGGGCAATATAGCCAGCAAGACCTTGAGCAGTTTATGCAAGATAAGACTGCGGCAATCGGTGACGGCGTATTACCGGAGCTGCTGAGTTTTAAAACCGGCGACGGCGAACGTTACTATATCATGCTTGAAAAGACGGTGCCCCTCATCATATCGCTTGTGAACGATAACAGAAAGAAGATTCGGGATGTCTGCCTGAAAAAATGGTACCACCAGCTGATGCGATTCGAGCAAACCGATGCGATGCATACCGATAGCGCGTTCAATCAGTTTTTGAAAAACCTCTGCGCGGAATATGTACCCGTGCTGTATTCATTGCTGGCTGCGCCGTTTATTCCGTCGCTTGCAACGGATAAGCATATTACGGAGCACCAAGCAGCTGAAATCCGGCGGATTTTCTCTAATGATCGGTTATTGTCCTATATCGAACTGTTTATGTTGAATCGGCAGGAACTTTTGACTGATGCGCGGATTTTGCTGCCGTTCTGGTATACAATTCCGATTCTTTCTTCTATTATAGCGTTCTTTATGCGGCCTCAAAAAAAGAAGGATGCTAAGAAACAAGAGAAACCGAAGACGGAGCGCAGCAGCGAACAGCCGCAACCGGTAAAAAAACGTTCTCCTAAAGAAATAGCAGTCGAGCTGCAATCGGAGTTTATTCCGGACGGAAAAAGTTTGCAGGATTGTATTATCGAGCAGCTTGATTTATGGAATACCATCATCGATCCCGCTATCAGAAAGCAGAACACCGATGACGTCAATTCGTTTATCCGCGATCAGGTAAAAATGTCGCATAAAACGCAGTCGTTTTCGAAGCTGTCGGCAGACCGTATTCATAACCTTGCAGAAGCGATTATCAATACGTCCGGCCTGAGCAAAGTGAAAAACAGAAACGCACTGCGGCTCTATACCGAATATTACATTTTGTGGCTGATCTTACACTCATTTTAACTGATAATTGATATTATTCGATTCGCAGAAACGGCAGAAGCCGCGACTACAGCTCGCCGATAGCTGCTGCAAGGGCGCTTGCGGTTAACGCATAATTCGTACCGAGCCGCTTTGCCGCCTCTGCATGCGCAAGGCTTGCGGTACATGCAGCAGTCAAGAGCGGATACCCTTGTGCTGCCAATGCGGTAATCATGCCGCTCAGAACATCGCCGGTACCGGCCTTAGCCAGCGCATTGGAACCGAGCGGATTCACAAAGACCTGCCGCCCGCAGCCGATCAACGGGTATGCACCCTTTAACACGATAACTGCATGAGGAAAAGCGCTGCAAAAAAGGCGCAAATACGAAAAACGGTTTTCCTGAATTTCAGCAACGCTTACCGTAGCAAGGCCGCTCTGTGCAAGCAGGCTTTGAAATTCTTTGGGGTGCGGGGTAAGAATCGGCTGCGCAAGCTGCGGCAGCAGTGCCGGAAGCTCCGGGTTGTGCAGGATATCCGCGTCCAATACGAGCGGGCGTGTGCGTACCCGCTCATCTGCAAGAAGACGAAGCGCCCGCGCCTGTATCTCCGGCGAGCGGCCGAGCCCCGAACCGAGCAGCAACACCGAAAAGCCTTCCGGCAGCTGTGATGCATACATAAAATCGGGAGGGGCTGCCGGTACCGGCGCACCGAGTACGGTTACCAGCCCGATCCCAAAGTGCAGCGCCGCTGTTGCTGCCAATATGCACGCGCCGGTTTTTTCGCCGCAGTAAAAAAGCCCATGGCCGTAGCTCATCTTGTGGGTATTTTGCACGGTGCGACGCGGCAACTGCATATCCTCCGCCGATAGTAAAAAAGTATCAGTCTCGGTTTCGTAGCAGCGGCGCGGCAAGCCGAGGTTTACCACATGGATAGCGCCGGTGTAATCCTTCGCGGTATCGGCATAGAGGGCTGTTTTAAGCGCCCCCATGGTGCAGGTTTCATCGGCGCGGAAGGCGACGGGCGACGGAACACCGTGTTCGTCCAGGCCGCTCGGAATGTCGCATGCAAACTTATAACCCGAAAGCGCGTTGAGCTGTTCAATACGTGCGGCCGTCTGCTCGTCAAGCGCGCCGCGGATGCCGGTACCGAATACCGCATCCACCAGTACATCGCCTTCTTTCACCGGTTCGGTATACACCGGGATGCCGAGCAGCTCAAGCCGCTCCCGCTGCAGTTTGCACAAGGGAGATTTCGGCTCTCGTACCGCAACAACCCGTACCGTACACGTGTCGGCAAGCAGCCGCGCAAGCGTGTAGCCGTCGCCGCCGTTGTCTCCGGATCCGCAGACAATCTGCACGCACGGCATCCCCGGTGCGGACTCGTAGCCTTGCAAAGCTGCCTGCCACTGCCGGGATCGCAGATACCGGAGAATATGCTCGGCCATTCCGTGGGCGGCGTACTCCATCAGCACACCGTTTTTCAGGTTAAAGTGCTCTTCCGCCCGCCGGTCAAGTTCTCGCACCGAGTCGAATATCTTTTCCATTATTATGCTATTCTTCTTTCTTTAAAACGACCTGTTCAAGTACGATAAAGTTATAAATCTTGGTATAGACAGCATTCATCCATTCCCGAACCGGGCGGTCGGAATGCTGTTCAATTTCTTTCCAGTTTTGCAGCAGCTCACGGTGCGGCTTATCGTAGTCGGCGATACAGTTTTTCACTGCGTTACCGAGCGTCATAATATTCTTGATGGCAACCTTGAGCAGCTTCATCGCCGCTTCGTTGACGTCGTGCAAATGCTTTTGCACGTGCTTGCCCGCTTCTTTTTCCCGCTCCATCCGGGAAAGCAACGTCCGGAATTTCACACCCATTTCGGAAACTTCGGAAAGCTTTTCATCAAATTCCAAAATTTTTGTCGAAATATGCATTAAATTGTGATAACTTTCGGAATATTCGGCGGACAATACCTGCTGAGTCCATTGACCGCGCACTAAAATCAAATCGGAAAGCGCACGGATATCGCTTTTAAAATAGTCAACTAAAAACGATTTCAGATAGTTCATCGCATCGGCATAGATATACCCGTCTACACCGCGCTTTTCAAAGGCGGCATTGGAACGCGGATGGTAATATTTGGTACCGGACGGGACGTCATTGCCGAATACCCGCTGCGCCAAAACGGCAACCTGCGAGTTTTTCTGCGCCGTCAAAATTTCCTTCAAGGTACTATCAATTGAGTTTTCTATCTGCTTGAGGTAGTCGTCGGTTACTTTTTCGGTAAACGGACTGCTTTCGATGGCATACGTCGGATTTTTTGTCAGGTGCCGAACCATCTTTTCCAAGATACCGGAGCGGCGGACATCATTGATCACACTCAGCTGTTTTTTCCATTGAGCGGCATTAACCGGCTGTACGTTCTTGTATGCGGTAATGATTGCAAAAATCTTTTCCCAGTTCGTTTCGAGCGAAAGTCCATACAGTACCGTGATAAAATCCTTGAGCTCATCCTTGAGGTAGTCGCCATTGACGACTGCAAAATTAGGCGTATACGAAAATTTATCCTCCGGCAGCGCAGGGTCGAATTTTTTCAAAAAGAAATAGTAGTCAAAAAGCACAAAGTGAATAAATTCGTTCAATTGCTGGTACAGCAAATCAATTTCTTCGACCTTTTTCCCGTCAAATTCATTCATAAACGCCAGCAGCTCTTTTTTTACCTGCGCACTCAAGTCTTTCGGCGGTGTTTTCTCCGCGCGTTCCTTGATAGCTTCCGGGGTAAGTTTTTCCCGCATTTGATGCTGATGTTTAGACAGGTTTTGTTCGACCGTAATTGCTTTCAGCACTTTTGAAGAGGCCGCACTTGCCAGCAGTGCCCGCGCCGGACCGACAACTTTGTACAGTTCAAAAAAGAATCGAGCCAGCTGCGGTTGAAATTCTTCCGACGAAGGTTTGTACCACTTGCTGAATTTATTTTTAGAAATCTCTTTTGCCAGCGCTTTTAAGTGCCGTTTTTTTACTGCCTCCGCATCATCGCGCGGAAAAAAAAGCTGAACGATGTGTGTTAAAAAAGATTCTTTCTTCTGTGCCATAGAATCCCTATAATGAAGAAAATCAGCGAATCTGTCAATCAAAAAAGATATTTTCTCTCTTTCACGCCTTGTAAATTTATGGTATGTTACGGTATCGTACTAATTATAAGTTTTAGAGATGCCCATCGGAGGTTTATATGCTTCATAATGAAGAATTTGATTTTACAATCGAAACGCTCGGTACGTGTAAAATTCCGTCACCTATTCATCTTTCAAATGTGATTGGAGACCGTATCGCCAACTATGTTACTAATGAAGATTTTATCCGGTTCCGGCTTGAATCCAAGGTCGGCGAACAGTACGGGCCGTTTAAACGGGAACAGTTGATTGAAAAAGCCGGCCCGCGGGAAAAAATTTTCTTTAATCCGAGCCATGTGCATGCCGGTATTATCACCTGCGGTGGATTGTGCCCCGGCTTGAACGACGTTATCCGTTCGGTTGTGCGTTGTCTGTGGGGACGGTACGGCGTTAAGCGAATAAGCGGTATCCGGTTCGGCTTTAAAGGCTTGCTGCCGGAGTACAATTTTGATGTGATGCCGTTAAACCCGGCGGTTGTGGACGCTTGCCATAAAACGGGAGGAACCATCCTCGGCACTTCACGCGGAGGAGGCCCGCGGGTCGTTGAAATTGTCGACGGCATCGAACGGCTCAATTTGAATATTCTCTTTGTGGTCGGGGGCGACGGCACTCAGAAAGGCGCGTTGGAAATTGCAAAAGAAATTGAGCGACGGAAGCTCTGCATCTCCGTAGTCGGTATTCCGAAGACCGTCGACAATGACCTGTCGTTTATTCAAAAGTCGTTCGGTTTCGATACGGCGGTTGTAAAAGCCTCAGAAGCGGTTGCCGCCGCCCGGATGGAAGCGCAGTCTCAGATCAACGGTATCGGTTTGGTTAAATTGATGGGACGCGAGTCGGGCTTTATTGCAACGCACACGGCGATCGCCAGCCATGAAGTTGATTTCGTATTGATCCCCGAAATTCCGTTCGACATGCAGGGCGAAAACGGCTTTTTAAAGCATCTGGAAGACCGATTGGCGCAGAGCCACTATACCGTTATCGTTGTGGCCGAAGGCGCCGGGCAGGATTTACTGCAAAGCAAAAATGAAACCGACGATTCGGGCAACAAGCGGCTTTCGGATATCGGCGTGTTCTTAAAAGAGCAAATCGAAGCGTATTTCAAAGAAAAATCCATTCATATTAACCTCAAGTACATTGATCCGAGCTACCAGATACGTTCCGCCCCTGCGGCGCCGGTCGACTCCATCTATTGTGAACGGCTCGGCAACAATGCAGTACATGCGGCGATGTCCGGTAAAACCAAGCTGATCGTCGGGTTAATGTACAACAAGTTCGTGCATTTGCCGATCGATGTCGTTGTCCGCTCGCGTAACTATGTTGAGCCGGACGGTTCTCTGTGGCGCGATGCGCTTGATGCTACCGGACAACCGGCTCTGATGAAAAACAAAACAGCGGAAGACCAGGCCTAAACCGCATCCCTCATCGGCCGTTCAACGCGGCCGCATTCCGGTACCCTGTTGGGGATTCTACTGAATCCTCGGCGGGCGGAACACATACATATATCACCCTCATGGAGTTGCCATATCCCCAACACAAAGCAGCGCAGAGCTTTCCTTTCCTTACACATAGCATGATACGGAAGGCATCACTTAAACACGACAGTTTTAAAATGATACCGCCCGCGGCATCTCTCACTGCGGTGTGTACGGGACTATTGCGAACGGCGGATATTAAAAACGCTCAAACCACCGCACCCAGCAGCGTACATTAGCCCGAAGCGCCCGTAATATCTTGACGAGAGCGTAAAATTTGCATAAGCTAAGAGAATGGAGGGCTATCCGTGATAAAGTTAAAAACTCCCTTAATCATTGCCGGGGCAACATGTATTTTTTCTATGCTTATCGGTATGATAAGCGGAGTGCGGTTTATGAATATACTCACGAGAGGTCTTGTTGCCGGTCTGGGAGCGGGAGGTTTTGCCTTTCTTGCAAGCTTTCTGTTAGAACGGTTCATTCCCGACCTTTTTACACAGCCATCGTCCCCCCATACGACGGAACCTATGGATGCGACTTCCGGTTCAAATGTAAACATTACGCTTGATGATGAGATGGATACAGCCTCCGCTGCGGGAACAAGCGACCATACCGATACCGGAGAGGCTGCCCCGGAGACAACAGGACATCATAAAAACGATTCTATAGAAGAAAATACCGATTCAGAGATGTCTGCTTCTGATGCTCTTACAGATATAAAGGATGATGATTTTGCCGATACGCCGGAAACAGACCCCAGCGCCGATCAAGACAGCTCCGCACTTGCCGATTTACCCGGCATGGGGTCTTTTATGGATGATGATGAAGCGCTACCGGAAGATATGGGAAGCAGCGAAACGGCAAGCGACGAAATAGCAGGCAATAGCGGCTTTTCGGTCAACGGAATTGAAACCGGCGAAAACGATAGCAAAGTGATGGCTCAAGCAATCAGAACAATTTTAGCAACTGAAGATTAAGAGGGTGGGTGTTGGAACAGAATGGAACATGCTAGTTTAGATACACGATCGGAAGATGAGCTTTGGCTTGAGTATAAACATACGCAAGACCCGCATCTTCGCGAATTTTTTATTGTAAAATATGCACCTCTTGTAAAATATGTTGCCGGTAAGGTTGCTGTCGGTATGCCGAACAATGTCGAATTTGACGATCTGGTCGGATATGGCGTTTTCGGTTTGCTTGATGCTATCGATAAATACGATCCTGAAAAGAACGTAAAGTTTAATACATACGCCGTTACCCGTATCCGCGGCGCTATTTTTGATGAATTGCGCTCAATCGATTGGGTACCGCGTTCGGTTCGTCAGCAATCGCGGGAAATTGAGGAAGTTATTGCCGATCTGGAAGCACGGCTTGGACACGCAGCAACCGACGTTGAAATTTCGGAAGCGTTGGGAATGAGCGTAGAAGAATTTCACCAAGTGCTTCTGAAGATTTCCGGCACAAACGTTATTTCCCTGACGGATTTGCGCTTTGGAAACGATGATAACGAACAAACACCGGTTGCCGACAGTATCGAAGCCCCCACTTCGCTCAATCCCGACGTCATTGTAGAACGCGAAGAGATGAAGCGGATTATAATAGAAGCAATTAATGAACTTCCCGATAGAGAAAAAAAAGTATTGATTATGTATTACTATGAAGACATGACCTTGAAGGAAATCGGCAAAGTATTGGAAGTTACCGAATCGCGGGTGTCGCAGATTCATTCAAGTGCAAATCATAAATTGAGAGCAAAGTTAAGCAATATCCGTAAAGGGATCCGCTAGGAGTGCAGCCATGATACATTTTGACCAAATTCGGGAACAGATGAAAGAACAGTATGAAAAAGATTCTTCCCGTTTTTTTGTTGAAGTTTCCGGCCAAACCCTCGATGAAGCGATTGATAACGCCGTTGTTGAGCTGGGAATTAAGCGGTCCCTTATCGACTATGAAATTCTGCAAAAAGGTGCGTCGGGATTCTTTGTTTTAAATCCTAAGGAGTGGAAAATCCGCGCCTATGAAGCCCGAAAAATTAAGCAATCCGATGCCGGTGCGGAAGATGCCGCAGAGGCCGGTATCGCAGATATCCCGCCGGAAGACCTGAATAAAGACGGTATGGCATACGTCTTCTGTGCACCCGACGGCGTATTCCTCAAGGTTACTGCGCCGACCGGCACCGGACAGAAGGTCTCGCTTGCTGACGTCGTAGAAAAGATACGGGATAGAAGCATCCCGATACCGTCCGACGATGTGCTAAAGCCGATTATCCAACAGTGTTCGGAAGAATATGTCCGCATTGCACCATACAACTATTTGCCCGGTAACGATGCGCTTATGTCTGTCGAAATCAGCGATGACGAAATGAAAGCGTACCTGTTTGTTTCTCCGCCGATGCCGGGCGGCGCTGATGTGTCGGCTGATATGATTATCACCTTCTTGTCGAACAATAGAGTTATTTCCGGCGTCAATGAAAAGCTGGTTAAACAGTTCCAAGACCGGCCGATCTATCGGGAAAATTATCTGATCGCCGAAGGCATCGTTCCGCAAAAAGGCCATGATGCAAAAATCCTCTATAACTTTGAAACGGACAATACAAAGGCTCGCTTAAAAGAAGCGCAAAACGGTCAGATAGACTTTAAAGAACTCAATCTTATTCAGAATGTCGTGGCAGGTCAGCCGCTTGCACAGAAGATTCCGGCGCAGGAAGGTACCAGCGGACGAACGGTTACCGGCAAGCATCTACCCGCCGTTGCCGGAAAAGATGTTGACATTACCGCTCAGCTTGGAAAAAATACCAAATTGGCCGAAGACAATTTAACCGTTGTTGCCGACACGAACGGACAGGTTCTGTTGATTAAAAACAAAATCAATGTGGAATCGATTATGACCATTGAAGGCAACGTTTCCATTAAAACCGGAAATATTATGTTCCTCGGCACCGTGCATATTAAGGGAAATGTTGATGACGGCTTCTCTGTGAAGGCAGCAGGAAATATCGAGGTAAAAGGCACTGTCGGTAAAGCGTCGCTTGATGCCGAAGGCGATATCGTTGTCAGTCAAGGAATTGCCGGAAAAGAAGGCGGCTACATTCGTGCCGGCAAGTCCATCTGGTCAAAGTTTATTCAAAATATCGAATTGGTCGAAGCAGGAGATTCCGTCATTGTGTCGGACGGTATCTTAAATTCCAAAATCGTCGCAAACCATAAGGTTATCTGCCGCGGAAAGCGCGCCGATATCATCGGGAGCCAGATCACTGCGTGTGAAGGCGTTTATGCACGGAACCTCGGAAGTCCCGCAGGCGGCTCGGATACCATCGTAAGCGTCGGCTTTGATCCACACAGCAAAGAACGTCTAATCATGCTGGAAAAGAAGCTTCTTGCCGCTGAAAAAGATTTTAACGCCTTAAAGCTCGACATAAAAGCCTTGGAAAATCAGAAAAAAGTGATGAAAGAGCTTACCGAAGAGAAAGAAACATTGCTGAAGCAGAAAAAAGAACAGCGGTATGTCGATGAAACCGAAATTAAAGAATTACGAGTTGAAATAGAACGGATACAGACCTATCTTGCTACGCTTAAAACAGATGGGCGGGTATCCGTCTCCGGAAATGTGTATACCGGAGTGCGGGTTATCATCAAAGACATTGCCGAAGATGTGCGCGTTGACTGCAAAGCGACAACGTTCTTCTTGCAAAACGGTCTCGTACGGTATGGCCCGTATGAGGACTACAGCAACGATGAGGATGCAAAGAAGGTACCGAGTGGGTATTCAGCCAATTGATCTGCAAACACTTTACACACAACTTGATAAGGTAGGCAAACTGCAAGGCGACGCCCGGCAAACCTTTGCCGCTGAGTTTGAAAAAAGTCAGCAGGCAAATAAAGAAGATGCCGCGCGCCGGCAGCAAACGGTACAGAAAACCGAAGCATCGGGCGCCGAAAAGACCGCGATTAACAAAGACGGTTCAAACGGGTCTTTCGGTTCGCCCGGAAATAATACGCCGCACCATCAAAAAAATGAACCGACGCCGAACGAAAAGCATTCATACTATATTCAAGACCCTTCACTTGGAAAAAAAATCGACATTTCAGGATAATACTCATGCTTGTTGCCGCTACGATCATACTCTGTATCAATATCATTCTGATGATTGTGCTTTATCGGAAAGTATCGCATAATTTTTCTCAAAATGCGTACCGCGACCGTATCCGCGAAGAGGTCAACAGGCTCATTATCGACATTGAGCATGAATCCGACCACGCGGTTACCATACTGGAAGATAAAATTCGACAGATCGAAAAACTCCTTACGGATACGGATCGGCATCTTGCCCTCGTTGAGCAAGAACATGAAAAATGGAACCATCAAAAGCAGTTTATTGAAGAGTACCGGCTATCACGGGAAGAAGCGACGACACCTTCCGCCGGAAAAAAAGATTCCATTACCGTCTATACAAAGCCCACCGGAACGCCGGACGCTGCACGGGCTTCTTCCATTCTTGATCCGCGCCAACAGGTAGTCGAACTTGCCCGCCAGGGTTTTTCAATCGACTTTATTGCAGAAAAAGTTGACCTGCCGCTCGGCGAAATCGCACTCATCCTTTCGATAGACGGCTAGAGGCTCAAGGACACGGGATAGAAGGTTTTTTAGAGGGGATTGCACGTACGCGGAACGTGACCGCTTTATGTACGGACGTAGGCAGTGGAAGTAAAAGCGGCAACTCCTTTACCGAACCAAACCGTGAATCATACACTTAATGGTTTCTACCTGTGCAGAGGAAAGCTGATATAAGTCGCGGATAATATCGTTGATAGCGGTATATTTCGGGTCTTGTACGGTTCGTTCACCGGTTACCAGGTATTCGACCGAAACGCCGAGCGCTTTTGCAATTTTGACACCGCTTTCAACATTCGGCAGCACCCCGCGCGCATCAATATATGATAAAAAAGTACTGTTACTGATCCCCGTCTTTGCAGAAATTTCCTTTATCAGCCAGCCACGATATTCAATTTCTTCCCTAAGCCTATCTTTAAAAGCCATTGTGCCAAGTATAACAAAATCTTGATGCAATCTTCTTGACTCAATCAATTTCTTATCGTAATATTTTATCAAACATCAATATATTAATGTTTGATAAGGAGTAGTGTTATGAAGAAATTACTATTTGTTTTGGCTGCCGTAACCGCTGTATCGGTTATAACAGGATGTGAAAGTTCGCCTGATACGCAGGCTGACCGTGCCAGGGAAAGAGCTCTCAATGCATTAAAGCCCTATAAAACGGAACCTGCACAGCGGCCTTCATGGATTGACAATGTTCCGCATACTAAAACGGAACTTGTTTTTGTAGGATTAAGCACAAAATGGGCAACAGAAGCTGAAGCGAAAGATAAAGCTCAGGAAAACGGTAGAAATCAGCTGGTAAAGTATTACGGAACTTTAATTACTGCTCAAGGCAGAACGGCTAAAGCTACTTACGGAATTTCCAGCGATGTTTTTGCCCCTCAGCAAGTATCACAAGAGCTTGAAGAATATGTTGCAAAAAGTCTTTCAAAAAAACTTGCTGCATATTCATTCTATGTTGAATCATATTTAACAAAAGATATGGAAGAATCTCATATAGCATATGCTCTTATGAAAATAGACAAATCGGATGCGAATAAAGCAATGGAAGAATACTGCGATGACAAAGCTGATGATGCAAGGAAAAAAGCAGCCGCAGAAAAAGATGCAGAAAGGAAAAAGCAGCTTGAAAAGGCAGCAGATTTCTTCGGTGGTCAGCTTAAATCGAGTTTAACTGAATAAGACTTCCGAAAAGGAGATTTGCTAATCGGGTGTTTAAAAATATCTCCTGAAAATCAAAGGAGCTGTCCGAAAAACTTCGGTTTTTTGACAGCTCCTTATAGTTTTTAGGAGGTTTTTAACAGGAGAATGTATGAATAAAAGAAATGGAATATACGCACTTCAAATACTGTTCTTTCTGACGTTACTTTGCGGCTGTGTAACTAATCATGAAACCATAAAAACAGAGCAGAAGGAACAGCCGGTACATTCAAAAGTGTTTGTAGAATCCTATCCTCCGGAACGCCCTCAATGGACGCAGGGAAAACCGGAATCGAAAGAAGAAATTTATTTTATAGGTGTGTCGAATTACTTTGGCAGTGAAGCTGAAGCAAGGGACGCAGCCCGTAAAAATGCCTATAAACAAGTTGTAGAGTATTACGGAACGATTATACAAAATCAATCGATAAAACAGCAAGCCGTAAAAGGGCTTTCGTCTGAAATACTCAATCCGTATATTGAGGAAGAAGAACTATTACAATCGTTTGCAGAAAGGTATGTAACTCAAATACTACCCGAAAACTATTACATAGAAAAATACCTGATTGACGGCAGCTATGAGCAATTTATCTCATACGTGAAATGCAGTGTATCCAAACAAAAGGTGTTACAAGAAATAGAAGATTTTGCAGAGAATGTCTCACAGCGTTATACCGGTTTATTACCCGAAATGCAGCCTGAAAAGTATAATTCAATGCAGACAGCTGCTGATGCTTATATACAAATCTACAAAACAATACATAAAAATCCTATCCATGAAGCGGTAGCTTCCATACAAATAAAAGGTAAAAAAACAGCGTTAGCTGAGTATGCCCGTATGCAAGCAAAAAGAATTATTCTCGATTGCCGTATAACTGCAAAAAATAAAGAACTTAGCATAGAAAAAGGAGAATTAGGCCGTCAATCCTTTAGTATCAGTTCTCCCGACTATAAAACCATCGGCTTTTTAAATTATAAAGCCGAAATAACAAATAGCAGCGGTACCATAGCATGCGGATACGGCAAACTTGAAGAAGGTAACGAAATCATCCTGCCGATAAACAGTATTCATTATCCGTGCGGTACATATTCCTTAACGGTAACGCTCATTGATAATGCGAACCAAGATATATTGGGTATAATAGAAGGAGCATCCGCTTCGGCATTGATTGAAATTGAACCGATTTATGTCGGGATAATATTTGAATCCTCCGGTGATTTTATAATATCTTCAAAATTGGAACGCGATATTCAGAATGTTATTCAAGAAAATATCGAAAAATATGCCATTCCCTTATTTATTGATAATAAAAAAAACAACAGCAAAAACTGGTATTTAACGGTTCACTTGGATTGTACAAAATTGGCTTCAGGGCAAAATGTCTTTAAGATACGGACAGTCGGTACTATTCAATTTACAAAAAACGGTATAACACATTGTAAGTCAAAAGAATTCTCAGGAACAGCCTTGAGCAAAACACAAGAGGTTTCTTTGGAAAACTCTATCAAACAAAGCTGTATAACCATACAAAATGATAGTCAATTTTTTAAATCTGTAAAAGAAAAAATAAATATATAAGGAATGAAACCAATGAAAAAACGAATACTTATTTTTTTTACACTGGCAAGCCTTTTTTCAAAGGCTTTTTCTTTGGATATAATAAATGAAATAAGACAATCGATTAATAAAATAATACCGTCAAATCATACTATTATAGATGTTTCAATACCTAAATATAATGAAACGGAAGCTGCTTCCGAATTTTCAAAATACTTAGAAAAGCGTATATATGCTTCACTTTCGGAGATGCAAAAAAGCGTCTTTAGTTTTACCACCAAAAACAAAATGGAAGAGTTTGAAGCCCAACTATCTGATACGGGCGACTATGAGAGTATCATGAACGAAGCAGCCTATGCGTCGAAGCCCAATGGGAGATTATTTACTGAATTTGAAGAAATAGGAAATACAATAGAGATATCGTTAAAATACGAGCCGTTAGGAAGAACATCAATCGGAACATCACAAACCGGACTCATAATACTACACAAAAAGGATTTACCGTTTTTTACCTATAAGCCGGAAAATTTCGAGCAAGAAAAAGAAAAATACTCTGATGTTAAAACAGCCAAGGAAATTATCGTAAAAAGCACCGGCAGCAGTAAATCCATAGAAATAACAGCTTTTATGATAGATGAAAACGAAAAAAAGGCTGAAATCTTCTATCCGGGTGAAACAGCGAGATTTTTAATAGCAGTGGATAGAGCCTCTTATATTTCAATACAAGGAATAGATGCTGAGGGTTCTGTTTTTTGGCTCCCGATAAAAAATAACTTTATGGAAGCCGATGTTCCTCGTAAGTTTCCTGATAACGATCAAATAGACTATAAAGTGCTTGACGGAGTTTTTGGAGCGGAACGCATATATATTTATGCATCTTCTACCCCTGACGGGCTTCCTAAACAAAGTCAACATACAAAGTACCGATCTAATATGTTGTCAGATGCTGCACGAGGGCTTATTTCTGTTACAAAGCAGAAAGTGAAAGATGCTGCACTAGGAGTTTTTTGTATTACATACACGATACTACCTGGAAAACGGGAAGAGGAGAGGAATAATTAATGACCATTTTAAAAAAAATAGCCGCTTTTGTTATGCTGTTTGCGTTTACAGCAGCAGTTTTCGCGCAAGAAGCTAAAAACGCCTTGCTGATTGCAAACAGCGACTATCCGAACGAGATGGGCGGAAATTTGAGCCAGCCTGTAAGCGAAGCGAAAGCGTTAAAAACAGCATTGGAAAGCATCGGTTTTGAGGTAATGCTTACAGTAAATGCTGACCGTGAAACAATGGCGACCGCATTACAGCAGTTTAAGCAGAAAACACTCGATGCACGCGGCATCGCTTTTTTCCACTACGGAGGACACGCGGTACAAGTACAGGGAATCAATTATTTGATACCTGCTCATACAAACATTGAAGATGAATCAAAAGTCCGTTACCGCTGTATTGAGCTTGATGAAATTATGGATAGTATGGGAGGAACAAAAAATATCGCCGTTCTCGATTCATGCCGTAATAATCCTTTTGGAAAAAGCCGGGGCGGCAGCGGAACGCGAGGACTGGCAGCGGTAAATAAAAGACCTCGTAATTCATCAATAATCATTTATGCAGCAGGTACAGGACAAACGGCACAAGATGGTGTTTTTACACCAATTTTAACAAAAAAGATTACAAAAAAAGACAAAACAATAGAAGATATTTTAAAAGAAGTAACAAAAGAAGTAGAAGATAAAACCGGCGATGTGCAAAAACCTGCCGCCTATACTCAGCTTAAAGAAGATATTTTTCTTGCGGGACGGAGCAGCTCGGTTACAACACTTACCGGCAGTCTTCTTATTAACAGTGAATACGCCGGTACTGTTTCTATTGACGGCGAAAAAAAAGGTACTATTAACGAAGACGGTACTCTCCTACTGGAAAATTTGCGTACCGGTTCATATACAGTAGCGGTAACGTCTGAAATTAATACATTCAAAAAAAAGGTAACAATAAGTGCTGACGCCCAGACGGTGGTGAACATAAAAACAGGCTCTATTGTCCTGACAAGCGAAGTTTTTGGTTCTGTATATCTGAATGGCAGATACTATGGAACCGTCAGCCGATCTGAACCTGCTATTCTTACAAAATTAGGAGAGGGAACGTACCGTATTGAAATACGTACTGATTCCGCTACCTTTAAAAAAGAGGCAACAGTACGTGTTGGAGAAACAACCGCTGTTTCAGTGTATAAACCGGAAGAACCGGTAAAAAAAGCTCAAACAGAAGTAAAAACTCAACCAGCAGCAAAAAAAGAGCCAGTGTATGAAAATGTGTATAAAGCGGAAGAACCTATAGTAAAATCTGTATCACAAAAAACGGAGTCTTATTCAGATGATGATTTTTATGCTTTTGGCTACTACGGCTCATATAATTTAGGAATTTTGCCTGTTTATAAACAGTCTGATACTACTACCACTTCTCAATCATCGTACGGCATTACAGAGGAAAAACCGCTTCTTAATCATGGCTTTAGCGCAGGCTTTACATGGGCACGATTTTATTTAGGCAGTCTTGTTGATTTTCAACTTTGTACGGGATATACATTTTATTATCATTCATTTGGAAACGAGGAAAGCATTACCCACCATGAATTTGATGCATTTGGATTTAAAATAGGTTTTGGTTCTAACCGCATAAAATTTCATCTTATACCGGTGCAGCTGTATTCTCATTGGGAAGAAGTGCGGTATGCTTCAATACAGGGAAGTGACCACACGACCGGCACAGCCCGTTTTGGAATTGCTCCCGGCTGTGACTTAGAATTTGTAATCAATAATTATTTTTCAATGTATGCAGCGTATAACGGACGGATAACACTCTCCGGTCCTCTTGCGATCAAACATTCATGCAATATCGGTCTAAATATTAACGTAGTGAAAGTGAGGATGTAAGGATGAAAAAAATTATTATTTTACTATCAGCAATAATTTTAAGTATATCATGTGAAAGCAGCTATAAATATGGTGACTATTCTTTTACCATTCTGAACGATGGCACTGTGCGATTTGATAAGATGCAGGATAAAAAAATTTCAGGAACTTTTTATCTACCGAAAAAAATATACGGACGGAAAGTAACGCAAATCGGCGAAAAGGCTTTTAAGGACTGCAAAAAAATAACCGGCATTACTATTCTCAGCACGATAACTGAAATAGGAAACCGTGCTTTTGAGGGCTGCACAAGTTTAGAAACTGTAACCTTTGAAGATCCCTACGGATGGAAATCTGAAGACATATGGCAGAAAACCACTCCGGTAACACTGACAGATCCTAAAAAAAACGCTGAGTATCTTAAAAAGATGTCGAACCGCTGGGCAAAAGGAAGCGTTTCCGAATCTCAACCCGAAACCAAGAAAGAAAATTCCATCATGAAAGATAAAAACTACCGTGTAAGAGAAGTGAACTTTACAATGAAACCGATCGCAGCAGTAACCGGCACGGTATTGGGCGATAAGGAACAAAGCAACAATCAAGAGCATACGGTAAACCTCTCGGCCTATTACATTGGAGAAACAGAAGTAACGCAGGAACTCTGGCAGGCGGTGATGGGTAATAATCCGAGTCATTTTACAAGTTCGAAGAAAAATCCGGTAGAGAGTATAAGCTGGTATGACAGTATCGTCTTTTGTAACGAACTGACACAAAAACTGTCCGGCTTGGGCGTAAACGAGTGTGTATATTACAGAGATGCTTCGTTGAGCGCGGTATACACGGCAGTAGATGGCGCAAGTCACACAATCCCTCACGTAAAGTGGAGTGCGAAAGGCTTTCGCTTACCGACAGAAGCTGAATGGGAATATGCGGCGATGGGCGGCCAAAACCATAAGTATGCGGGGACTGATACCGAAACTGAGTTAACGGAGTATGCGTGGTATAAGGTGAACAGCGACAATAAGACGCATGAGGTAGGAACGAAAAAAGCGAACAAGTACGGATTATATGACATGAGCGGGAATGTATGGGAATGGTGCTGGGACTGGTACAGTAGTAGTACGCCTGCTAGCGGGCAGACAGATCCGCAAGGTGCGTCATTCGGTTCCCGCCGTGTGTTACGAGGCGGAGGCTGGGACTTCGGTGCAGATTCCTGCAAACGCACGAATCGAGGCTCCTACGATCCCGGCAACCGTTACAATATTCATGGCTTGCGGCTGGTCACGCGCCAGTGAAAGCCGCAACATTGCACATTTACGTGTAGGCTATCGCGTACCAATTCAGCAGTCTCCAAAATTACTATTTTGCGCAACTGCTGAATTTATAAGAAACTTTGCGGGGGCTCGCTTTCGCTCCATTCCTCCGCTGCCCATCATTTTTTAATTGCATAAACGCCCCGTTTTAACTATACTTTTACCATTATGATAGAAATGAAACGGACCGTTACCTGCGGCGAGCTGCAAAAAAGCGACGCGGGTAAAACAGTTGTATTAAACGGATGGGTGCACCGCAAGCGCGATCACGGCGGTATCTCTTTTATAAACTTACGCGACCGCTACGGGCTGACACAGGTGGTTGTTGATGACGATGCAAGCACTGAGCTAAAGGAAACCGCAGCCGGTTTGAAGATGGAATATTGTATCGCCGTTGAAGGCACGGTGCGGGAACGCCCCGATTCCATGGTCAATGCGGATATGACGACCGGACATATCGAAGTGAAGGCGCTGCGCATCATGGTGCTGTCGAAGAGCGCTGTGCTGCCCTTCCAGATTGACGAAAAAACCAACGCCAACGAAGACCTCCGGCTCAAGTACCGCTACCTCGACCTGCGTTCTCAGACCATGCAGGATCACCTGATACTGCGCTCAAAGGTTACGTTCGCCGTGCGGGAATACCTCACTGCGCTGAATTTCTTGGAAATTGAAACGCCGACCTTTATAAAATCGACGCCGGAGGGTGCGCGCGACTATTTGGTGCCGTCCCGCCTGTATCCCGGCAAGTTCTATGCGCTGCCGCAGTCCCCGCAGCTGTACAAGCAGATACTGATGGTCTCCGGCTTTGACCGCTACTTTCAGATTGCCCGCTGCTACCGTGATGAAGACGCGCGCGGCGATCGCCAACCTGAGTTCACCCAGATCGATATGGAGATGAGCTTTGTTTCCCGCGATGACGTGCTCGATGTTACCGAAAATATGTTCCGCACGGTGTTTAAAAAGACCATCAATGCGGATTTGGCGCAAAGCTTTCCGCGTATCAGCTATGATGACGCCATCGACCTCTACGGCACCGACAAACCCGATATCCGTTTTGAGATGAAGCTGCAGGATGCCGCATGGCTGGCTGAATGTACCGAGTTTGCCGTGTTCAAAGATGCGGTCGCTGCCGGAGGAGCCGTCAAGGCGCTTGTAGTGAAAGGACAGGCAGCAAACTACAGCCGCAAAAAGATCGAAGAGCTTGAAGCTGCGGCAAAAATCTACAAGGCAAAGGGGCTTGCATGGACAAAAGTTGCAGGCGGCGCATTTGAAGGCGGTATTGCAAAATACTGCGCCGGTGCGGAAGCTGAAATATGCAAAAAGCTGAATGCCGGGGACGGCGACCTGCTCCTCTTTGTTGCCGATGTAAAATATAAAACCGCCTGCACCGCACTCGGCGCCGTCAGAAGCAAGCTTGGTAAGGATTTAAACCTGCTTGACCCAAACGTATTTGCCTTTTTATGGGTGATCGACTTCCCGCTCTTTGAATGGAATGAAGATGAGCAGAAATGGGATCCCGCGCACCACATGTTCTCTGCGCCGCAGGAACGCTACCTCGACACGCTGGAGCAAAACCCCGGCGAGGTAAAGGGAGACCTGTACGACCTCGTACTCAACGGATACGAAGTCGCTTCCGGCTCAATCAGAATCCACAATCCTGAGCTGCAAAAACGGATATTCAACATTGTCGGCTTTAATCCCGCCGATGCGGAAAAGAAGTTCGGCTTTTTAACGGAAGCATTCAAGTACGGAGCGCCGCCGCACGGAGGTATCGCCCCCGGTCTTGACCGCATCGTGATGCTGATGGCGGGCGAAACCTCGATTAAAGAAGTCATCGCTTTCCCCAAAAATACCTTTGCCGTCAGCCCCATGGACGAAAGTCCCAGCGAAGTTGACGAAAAGCAGCTTGCCGAACTGCACTTGAGCATTCGGGAATAAGCAGTGGAAACCACACTATTCATACGACGGACTTCACAACTCGGTGCGGGACACTGTGCGATCTGCATCGAGTGTGTTGAGTTTCGGACTGCTGCTTCCTGTGTGCGGCTTGGGTATAACAGGTTATGGACATAGAAGCCCTTGAATTCCGTGCGGCTTGTTTGCAGGCGGCACGGAATTTTTTTATCGGCCGCGGCTATTTGGAGCTGGACACTCCGGCTCTCTCGCCGGCGCTTATTCCCGAAAGCTGCCTCGAAGTGTTCCGCACGGAATACCTCAAACCCTTTAAAACCGGTGAAGAAGCGGCGGTTCCGCTCTTTCTTGTTCCCTCCCCCGAAGTATTCATCAAGCCGATTATCGCCGCGCACGGCCGATCGGTATTTCAGCTTTCCAAATGTTACCGCAACTGCGAATCCGTCGGGCATATTCATAACCCCGAATTTACCATGCTGGAATACTACACCATGCAGGCGGATTACCGCGATTCCATCAAGATCACCGAAGATTTTCTACAGACTATGGCACAGGCAGTTGCGGGGCTGCCGCTTGCCGATCCCGAATTGGGTACCGTGCTCTCCAAACCGTTTTTATCGCTGACCATGGATGAAGCCTTTACACGCTTTGCCGGTTTTTCCCTTGCCGAAGCGGAAACGCCGGATTTGGCGGCTCATGCGGAACGGCTCGGTCTCGGCGGCAGGGCGCAGTATGAAAGCTGGGAGTGGGATGATTTATACGAGCTGCTTTTGGTGCACTGCATCGAACCGCAGCTTCCGTCCGATGTGCCGGTCGCACTGCTGGACTATCCCGCGCGGGTACCGTGCCTTGCACAGGAACGGTCGGAACAGCGTACCGCCGCTGATGGACGCAAGTATATATGGAAGACAAAAGAGCGGTGGGAAGTGTATGTGCGCGGGGTGGAACTGGCAAACTGCTATACCGAAGCGCGGGGCGCAGAAGAAATCAACCGTTCATTTGCGGACGAGGCTGCAATTAAAAACGCAGCGGCGCGGGTTCCGCATCCTGTACCGGACAATTTCGGCAAAATATGTGCCCGTATGCCGCCCTGTTCGGGCGTCGCGATGGGCTTTGACCGCCTCATCATGCTGCTCAGCGGCAAAAAAACACTCGAACCGTTTTTATACGGCGGGATGTAGGGGGTGTTCTCTTGGTGTCGCCGTTTTTATAAAAATAATGTTGCATATTGCCTATAATCATATTATCCTATAAAAGGATGAACATACATAAGCCGATATGTTTGAAATTCTGAAACTATCAGCTCTTTCACTCTAAGTAAGGAGATGTCTATGCGAAAATACTTCTTTTTTATTGCAGCGGCTATACTTGCAGCCGTATCGATTGCTTGTAAGCAGTCGCCGATGATGTATACGGTAGCCTTTGATACGCAAGGCTTTGGAACTGCTCCGAAACAATTAATGGTTACTGCAGGAAGTAAACTGACCGCGGAGCAAACTCCTGTGCTTAAAGCCGACGGTAAAATATTTGGCGGCTGGTATAAAGAAGCAGCTTGTACTCATCAGTGGAATAACACGACCGATACGGTCAGGTCTGATCTAAAGCTCTATGCTCAATGGAGCGATGCCCCCCCCCCCCCATCAAAGCCTCCAGTTTCGCCGAATTCCAAAAATGTAACGGTAACATTTAATACGCAAGGGATTGGTACGGCGCCGTCGGCACTGACCGTTACAAAAGGAAGTAAGCTCACTGCAGCGCAGACACCTTCGCCTACAGCTATCCCTGCAAATAAAGGGTTTGTCGGCTGGTATAAAGAAGCGGCTTGTACTCATCAGTGGAATAATACAAAGGATACTGTTACAGCAGATATAACGCTTTATGCCAAATGGCGTAATGCCTCGCCGCTTAATCCGCTTGATCCTTCGGTTCCGCTGTACACGGTAACGTTTAACACGCAAGGGATTGGTACGCTGCCTGCCGGTACCGCAGCGATTACCGTACCTAAAGACAGTAAATTGCGCCCCGATCAATTACCGCCGCCCGAAGATATTCCTGCGGATAAAAAATTTGGCGGCTGGTATAAGGAAGCCGATTGTACTCATCAGTGGGATATAGCTTCCGATACCGTTACAGCAGATATTACACTCTATGCAAAGTGGCGTAATGCCTCGCCGATTAATCCGCTTAAACCACTGTACACAGTAACATTTAATACGCGTAATCTTACATCGCCCCTCGCTTCGATAAGTGTTCTTGAAAATCAGATTATTCCTGCAAGCGATATACCGAATCCTACACACCAGACATGGGATTTTGCAGGCTGGTTTAAAGATAAAAGCTGTAGTACTCAATGGAATACGGCCTCCGATACCGTTACGGCCGATATGACGCTGTACGCAAAATGGACGCCTAAAATGCTTTCAAAGCAAGATTTATGGAAAAGTAAAGAGACTGCGGGGCCAACAAACTATTTTCGGATTCCGGCTCTTGCAGAGACGAGGGACGGGACACTGATTGCCGTTACAGATTTACGATACAATCATACTGCTGATATAGGCAAGTTTGGGGCTCATGGGGAGTGGAATCCACGCGATCATATCCATCGTGTAGATATAATCGTTAAACGCTCTACCGATAACGGGTTGACATGGGACGACGGTACTAAAATTACAAATGCACCGGATAATCCCGTGCAATACGGCTATGGAGATGCAGCCTTAGTGGCAGATAGAGAGTCGGATAATGTACTGATTATTTGTGCGCACGGGGATACCCGTTACGGCGATTATCAACCAGGATATGCAAGTACACGGCTTAAAGTCGTCAGGCTTCGTTCCTCAGATGGAGGCAAAACATTTACCCCGCCTGAGGAAATTACGGCTTCCATTTATGGTTTAAACAATATGTGGGGAACACTCTTTTTCGGTTCGGGCAAGATTATGCAGTCCCGCAAGATAAAAAAGGGTAGTTATTACCGTATTTATTCAGCCATTTTAGCTAAATCATTCGGAAATGCCGTATTATATTCCGACGATTTCGGTGAAACATGGCAGGTACTCGGCAGTGCAGCTATGTCGCCGATACCGGACGGAGATGAAGCTAAGGTTGAAGAACTTCCCGACGGCAGAGTGCTACTTTCGAGCCGTACAGAAAACGGACGTCTCTTTAATATCTTCACTTATTCTGATGAAGGAACAGCAAGCGGGCATTGGGAAAATGCTCAAACTGCATCGCTCGGAACAGAACGCGGTACGAACGGGGAGATATGCATTATAAAAGCCCGCAAAACCGATACAAAAGCGCCGGTATATCTTGCATTGCAGTCTATTCCGTTATCTGTAGGAGCACATCCCAATGGCGGGCTTATGCGTAGAGATGTAGGCATCTATTGGCGCGTAATAGAAGAGAATATCGGTCTTTCGGCATTGGCAGATAAAAATCAGTGGAAAAACTATCCGGTGTTTACCGGAGAGAGCTCATATTCAACAATGGTAATGCAGCAGGATCACCGTATCGGCTTTTTATACGAAAAATATGACAAGATTACGCAGTCTGGAGATATGAACGACATATACGATATCCGCTATGAAAGTTTTCCTATCAGTACTATTACAAGAAACAAATATGAAGCCGCGTTTTTAACGGAATAGCAACCGTATCTTAGGAAGCCCTCGCGGGGCGGTATTGAAATAAGACCGGTTTTACGTCAATATAACGGACACGCATGGATAAGAACCGCTTCAAATATTCAACCTTGGGCGGTTCCAATAAGGAGGTCTTACAATGAGTGAAAAAAAATCATTGGAATTTTTTGGAATGCCGTGGTATGTCGCGCTTGCGACGGTTGCCGTGGTGTTGATTGCAGCATATACTGGCGGATTATCAAAGGATTTGCTTGGTTCATTTGCACTGATGTTCGCGATCGGCCTCGTGTTTTATGAGATAGGCGAGCGTATTCCGCTTTGGAATACGTATGTTGGCGGCGGTATCGTGCTGGCCTTTATCGGTACGGCGGTGTTGGTTTATTTTAATCTAATTCCCGACGCATATCTGAAATCTATGAACACGGTGATGGATGATCAGGATTTTCTTGCATTCTTTATCGCTGTGTTGATCACCGGTTCTATTTTGAGCTTGGAACGGAACATCCTGCTTAAATCCTTTGCGGGTTATATTCCTGCTATTTTGGGCGGTCTTGTGGGAGCCGCTGTGCTCGGCATCATCGGCGGATTGATTTTCGGCGTCTCTCCTTCAATGACGATATTGAAATACGTGCTGCCGGTGATGGGCGGCGGTAACGGCGGCGGTGCAGTGCCGTTGAGCCAGATTTACGAACAGGTAACCGGGCACCCCAAGGCGGAATACTATGCCTTTGCCATTTCCGTCCTGACGATTGCCAATATCTTTGCCATTATGACCGCCGCGGTGCTCAATAAAATCGGCGAGAAAAAACCGTCATGGACAGGCGACGGAGCAACACTGATGCGCAAACACAAAGAAATCGATGCTGAAAAAGGAAAAGGCTCCACGACGCTTGCACAAGTCGGCGGCGGTTTGATTTTATCAGGCGGTTTTTATGCGCTCGGACGGTTGTTCGGAAAAGTGCTGCTGCCGAAAATCTTCGGCGTTGCCATTCACCCCTTTGCGTATATGATTTTGTTTGTCGCAGCGGTGAGTGCATTGGGTATCATACCGGAGGGACTCCGCACCGGTGCAAAGAAACTGCAAAGCTTTTTTACCGGCACGCTGATTCTGATCATCATGGTAGGCGTCGGCGCCGATACCAGCCTGAAAGAATTGATGGATGCCATCACCTTCGGGAACGTCGTCATCGCCTTTTTAATTGTCGTCGGCGCGATTCTCGGTTCCGCAATAATGGGCTATCTGGTCGGCTTTTATCCGATTGACTCGGCCGTTACCGCCGGACTTTGTATGGCAAACCGCGGCGGTTCGGGCGACTTGGCGGTACTCGGCGCCTCTCAGCGGATGGGCTTAATGGCTTATGCCCAGCTTTCATCCCGTCTCGGCGGCGGTATCGTACTGGTTATCGGTAGCATCCTGTTTTCGCTGCTGTCGTAACCGCCGCATCATGGAGATTTTTGCCGAAGGCGTTCCGCAAACCGTACGAGATATGGCGAACTTGCGGGATCGCCGCCGGGAGCAGCAAGCGCGGTTCTTCCGGCTTGCTGAACAGAAACGAGGTCTTCAATTAGAAGGCCCAGCGGGTGAAACGCCGCCGGACGGAACGCCGGATCATATACAGCCGGGCAACAGAACCGTGGTGATGTTTTCATTGGTAATTCCGGGGCCGATAAAAAACAACCGCGTTCTTGAGGACGTCTTTGATGAAGGCTGCCGCGTATTTTTGGCGCAGCTTGCCCCGGAACAGCCGCGCGCGTACGACACACCGGCCAGCGGGAACACTGTGCAACCACCGCTCATCGCGGCGCACGACGAAGACCGTGCACCTGCAGGGTGCACTGCGTTTTGGCTTTTGAACATGGACGCGACAGCCGTGAAAAAACTCACCACGGCATTGGAGCGGACGCATCCGCTCGGTATGCTGTGGGATTTCGATGTGTTTTCGGCATTCGAACACAAACTTTCCGCAGCGGAACTGGGCTTTCCCGTCCGCTCATGCCTGATCTGCGGGAAACCCGCGAAACTATGCGCCCGCAGCAGAACCCACAGCGTGCCCGAACTGCAAGCAAAGATTTCAACACTGATACACAACTTCTTCCACACTTCAGCGAATCACGGGTAAGTTCAGCCGTCAAAAAGCATAAGCCGTTCTTTTAAGAGCGGACACTCGTACGGCGATTATGCTATAATACCCATATGGATCACGTTTATTCGATACAAGAGATTACCGGCATTATTAAAACGCTCTTTGAGCAGCAGTTTACGTCTCTCCGCGTTGCAGGAGAGATTTCCAATTGCCGTCCCTCAAGTACCGGTCATATTTATTTTACCCTGAAAGATGAAAAAGCCGCGCTGCAAGCGGTGATGTTTAAAGGCCGCGCCTGGACGCTCGGATTTGAGCCGAAAGACGGATTAAAGGTCGTTGTGTCCGGCTCGCTGTCCGTGTATGAGCAGCGCGGATCGTATCAGATTATCGTGGAAACGATGGAGCTTGCCGGAGAGGGCGCCATCCTGCGGATGCTGGAGGAGCGGAAGCGAAAACTGGCGCAGGAAGGCCTTTTTGACCAAGCCCGCAAGCGCCCGCTACCGTTTTTTCCGCTGCGCATTGCAGTCATTACCAGCCCGACAGGGGCCGCCCTGCGCGACATTCTCACAGTGTTGTCGCGCAGAAACAGCACGGTAAGTGTTACCGTGCTGCCCGCTCCCGTGCAGGGAGCGGAGGCGGCTCCGGCGCTCGTGCGGCAGTTAGAAACCGCCAATCGATATAAGCTCGGTGAGCTGATTATCATCGGACGCGGCGGCGGGTCGTTAGAAGATTTACTGCCGTTCTCCGAAGAATCGGTTGTTCGTGCCGTTGCTGCGTCTGAAATACCGGTTATCAGTGCAGTCGGACATGAAATTGACTGGGCGCTTACCGATTTTGCCGCAGACCTTCGTGCTCCCACGCCGTCGGCCGCCGCGGAACTTGCCGTACCCATCCTCGATGATATTATTACAACCATCGATACCATACAGGCAGAGCTGCTGCGGAACTTCAACCGTGCGCTGGATCGGATACGGCTCACGATTAAGAGCTTTACCCCCGAATCGCTTGAAATGAAATTCCGCCGTATCGAGCAGCCGCTTTTGATGCGGCTTGACGACGCAAAAGAGGACTTGCTGTACAACATGCAGACGCGGCTGACCGATGCAAAACATCGGCTTGCCTTACTTGCACAAACGATTGAAGGAGCCAATCCTCAGGCTATTTTGAACCGGGGCTATTCCATCGTATACGATACGCAGAGCGGACGGGCGCTCCGCCGCGCGCAGGATGTTGCACACGGACAAAAGCTCCGTATCAGACTGGCTGAAGGCGAAATTACGGCCGATGCGTGTGCAGCAGCTTCTGCTTCATCGTAAAAAAAGCGGACAGCAATGGATTGTATCATCATAGACTCATTTTTAAATTTTTTTGACAGGTGAAAAAAAGAGTGTTATCATATTCAATATAGTGAAAGTTATGAAGATCAAACAGTTTACCCGCTTTTATGCCTTAACCATCGGCAAAAAGGATACGCTTACGCTGGCCGGTATTTCCTGCTTGTTTGCGCCGCTGCAAATAGCAACCATTATTTTGCCGTTTTTTATAGAAAAATTTGTTGATGAAATTCAAAACGGCGTTTTTTCGTTTACGTATCCTAAGCTTCTGTTTTTTCTGTACGCGGCCGTGTTTGCGCTGCAAATGCTGCTTACATATATGTACGGAAAAAAATACGCCGTAATAAAAAACAAGATGCAGCTTACAATCATCAATAAAATACTGCATCTTAATCCCCGCTACGTCAAAACAATGGGAGAAGGCTTTTTTTCCTCGTTAATGGAACAGTCGCTTGAAAGTCTCATCAATCTTTTAACGCCTATCAATGTCGGTAAATGTATTACGCTTATTCAAAATGTGATTATTTTAGCGGTGTTGTACTATAAAAGCGTTTTTGTCGGTATCATCTGCACAGGGCTTTTCCTATTATACATGATCGCTTATATAATCAATAACAAACTGTTTTCCACGCTTTTAAACGGTTTTATTAAAAAATCGGGAGAAAGTACGGCGTTGATGTTCGACTTTATTCAAGGAAACGAAACATTGCTTGCTTCAAAAAATGCCGTTCCCTTTGCGTCCGCTAAAATAAAAACGATACTGGATACTACCCGTCAAATCGAATTTAAACTGCAATATTTTTTTGACATGTTGTTTACCGCAATCGGCAGTTTTATTCAGCCCTGCGTCAATGTGCTCATTATCATCATTTTAGGCGAAAATGTGATACACGGAACGGCGACATTCGGCTCCTTTATTTTTGTGTTGACTTATTACAATATCTTGCAATCCGGCTTACACGCCTTTCAAACGATTTCCGATATATTCTTCCGTGCAACCGGCGCGCTGAAGAGCGTGTATGAATTTTTTGATTTTGAAAAAACACACCAAGCGCAAAAGATAAGCGCTCGGGAGCACAACTATTTTTATCGGGTTGAGAATGTCTCGCTTCGGTTACAAGATACCGTTATCTTAGATAACGCAACCATAACGCTGCCGGTTTCGGAGTGCTGCTGTTTTGCCGGACTTTCCGGCCAAGGGAAAAGCAGTATTGTAAATATGCTGACCGGCTTGCAGCAGCCTGATTCCGGGAAGCTCTTCTTTTTGAATGCGGACAATAACGTAAACGCGGTATCTCCCTTGGAGCAAATTGCGCTGTTTTCTCAACATGCGGAAATTTTTAATCTTACTTTACAGGATAATATCTTCCTCGGCGATGTTTTTGACGAAGCGGAATACAACGGCTATATACGCATGCTTGAATTGGAAAAATTACATGACCGGCTCCTGGGCAGCGGCGGACGGCATATTTCGGGCGGGGAGCGGCAGCGCGTTTCGCTTGCGCGGTTTTTGCATCAATTAAAACAAAAAGAGTATTTTATCATTGATGAGGGATTTATTTCGCTTGACGCGATCACGAAAGAAAAGATGCTTTCCGTTACGGTGCAGGCGGTGCAAGGGAAAACCGGTCTTGTGATTACCCATGACGACGACGTGTTTCAAAAGTTCGGCGGCAAAGTGTTGGTATGCACGCAAGCGCATACGCTGAGCCTTCTTGAGAAACAACATGGAAAACCATTAAAAGAATACTTGCAATAAACTATCGTGCCGCAGCTAGAGGGGGATTATGCCCTTCGATGACGATGTCTTACACTCCGCCGTGCGCAAGATGCGGCTGGCGGACAAAAGCTCCGTATCAGACTGGCTGAAGGCGAAATTACGGCCGATGCGTGTGCAGCAGCTTCTGCTTCATCGTAAACAGCGTGTCGGTGAGCGAGACCTTGTAAATATGCGGATTGAGCAGGCGGCGTGACGTCGGATGCAGACATTCGAGCTGCTGCGCCGTCCGCTGATGCAGTTCCTGCAGTGTTTCTTTTGTACCGGTATATGCGCCGTTGATAATTTTAGGATGCAGCAGCTCCTCTGCTTTTGCCGCCTTAAACGAAAATTGCTGATAATCGTTTAACGGATGATAATAGGTAATTTGCTTTCCGACGCTCATCGACTCATCATACAGCCCGATAATGTCGGCTCTAAAAAAACCGTCGCCGTCATACAGCCGCCACACCTGCTTAATGCCCGGATTGGTGATTTTTGCAGGATTGTCCGACACCTTCATCACCGGATGCCAAACGCCGTCAACCGACTGATGTGCTGCGAGCTTATACACGCCGGTAAACGAGGACTCTTTCCCGCCGGTTACTAAATGGGTTCCAACGCCCCATGAATCAATCGGCGCCCTGTTCAAAATCAGCGATTCGATGATCTGTTCGTCTAGCTCATTGGAAATCGAAATTTTGGCATCCGGCAAACCGGCCGCATCAAGCCGCTTCCGTACTTCGGTGCTTAAATACTGCATATCGCCCGAATCAAGCCTGATCCCAAAATTTTTCCCCTGCGCCTGTAATTTTTTGCCTACTTTGATTGCCGCCTCAATGCCGGAGCCGAGCGTGTTGTACGTGTCGATCAGAAACACCGATTTATCGGGATAGATGGCGGCATATTGTTCAAAGGCTTCTTCTTCGGTAGGAAAGGACATGACCCATGCATGAGCCATTGTCCCCATGACCGGTACGTTGTAGAGCTTGCCGCCGAGCGTATTGCTGGTTCCTGCCGCTCCTCCGATGATAGCTGCACGGGTAGCGCTCATCGCTCCATCTGCCCCCTGTGCACGCCGTAAACCGAACTCCATAATGGAAGATTTACCCGAGGCAAGCCAGATACGGGCGGTTTTTGTCGCAATTAAACTTTGAAAATTAATCGTGTTGAGGATCAACCCCTCAAGCAAAAGCGCTTCGATAATCGGTGCTTCGACACGGATAATCGGTTCACTGGGAAAAATCAGGCTTCCCTCGTCCATCGCCCAGAGCGAACCTGAAAAATGAAAATCTTTGAGATAACTTAGAAAATCATCTTCAAAAAGATTGAGTGTTGCAAGATACGCAATATCGGATTCTTCAAAATGAAATGCCTGAATGGTTTCCAAAAGCGGTTCAAGCCCGGCAAACACCGCATAGCCGCCTTTAAAAGGATTACGTCTAAAAAACATATCAAAAACGCACGGCGTATTGCGTTCTCGTTTAAAGTACCCTTGAGCCATTGTCAGCTCATAAAGGTCCAAAAAAAGTGCATTGGTGATCATCGTGTCTCGTCCTCCGTCCGGTTGGTGTCGATGGCCGCTAGTGTATCAGTTTTCACCATTTACCGGTAGAGCCCAACGCGCATAAGATTTTCCCTTGCCTGAACTTTCGTCATCCCTCTGCTGTAGTTTCTTTGCAATTGGACGGCAGATAATCCGAAATAAGTATAATGTTTGTTTATAGCTGTAATTCTTGATATGAAGGGAAGGTGATATAATCAATGTTCGCTTTTTCTAGTAGTATACATATACAGTTCCGTAACTTACAATATAAGTCAGGTACCAGTTCTTTGGTAATCTCATTGCGTTTCCGGTTTACATCATGAGAATAGTCCGTGCTTGTAAACGCTGCTCTTGCCTTTAATTCAGCCGAAATAAGTATCTGCTGATTGTTATATTTTGCTTCAGTCTTTATACCAATACCGCACGAAGTATCTTTTTCAGCTTTTGGAATAATGATATTAATAGACGTATGTATCTCTACCTCAAAATCATCGCTTTTTATATTTTCAAAATTTATCGTGAGTTTAGGAATGGTATATTCTTTTAATTGTAAGATAGAGCTCATACTATCCTCCGCTATCGTCTCACTAAGCTATTGCCTTTACAGGCACCATTTGGGCATGGGATATTATTACACATTCCGTATCTTGTACAGATTCAGTAAGTTCTATGTTGTTAATCTTCACAGCAAATCGAATAGGAGGTATTGTATACTGAAAACATACTGTATTTATCTCCGTAGAGGATATATTATTTTCTATCTCACATTCCAACTGTTTTTTATATTCTTCAATTTTAATATTTGAGAAGTCAAAATAGGTATCGTTTTTTGGCAGTTCATCATCATGCAGTGTTTCAATTTTTTCTATTATGTCACGTGTATAATCATCGCCTGCAAGGATTCTCCATTTTTCGGTAGCAGCGAGAAAAAAGGCTCGCAATGAAAGCGTATTATTAAGCATATCAAGAATGGATTGAGCATCGACTTTTCCTACAATATAATTGAGTTGATCCGAATCAGTACACAATACGGCATATTTTTGATTGTCATCATCACAACATATAAAAAAAATAGGAATAGTAAAAGTGATTAATTCTTTGTCAAGCATTAATGATTTTCTATCAATTTCAAAACAAATAGTCTTATGCATCACATCACCTTAAAGTCTTTCTCAACTTCAGTATTTTCATACAGCCACCAGTCAACATGTCCCGTATCGTTATTCGTCTTTTGGGGGCCATACTCCGATTTTATGAAACCGCTAATAATTTTTTTGTTATAGCGCGGTAGTTTTAAAGCAGCTTCCAATTCTTTTGAATCTTTAAAGCAGGAGCAACTATACCAGCCTATATTACACTCCATCCCGCGCGGCTTTTTATTCAGTTCAGCATAAGATAAGAAATCACTGCGGCGTATTTCCAAACTTTCACCTTTTTCCCGCGTTATCCCTCGAAATACCGTGAAAGGCATATATTCAATTTCGACATCGGAATCAAATGCGACTTCGCCGTTTTGTAACGCTTTACGCAGCACTGACGGAAATCGTAGGTAGTATGTATTATTTGGAATGTTCATGTATGTCCAGTATATACACAGTATCTTTTTTCGTCAAATGTCTTTTACATGGTTTTGGCAGAGGAAAGAGATAGTACCCCCTTGCCTGAACTTGACAGATGCGCGTGATTTTGTTTGTATGTACGGATGATACGGTTAGCACATGTAAATAAACGATATGGGGACTTACAGGCAGTTGATGACATCAGTCTGGAAATTCCTTCAAATACGATTTTCGGAATTATCGGAAAGAGCGGGGCTGGGAAGTCTACGCTGGTACGGTTGATAAGTCTTTTGGAACCGGCTGATTCAGGCGAGATTTACTATGGCGATGCACGGGTAGACACGTTGACTGGTAAGGCCTTGCGGGATCAGCATAAGAAAACCGGTATGATTTTTCAAAGTTTTAACCTGTTTGCGTCGCGTACGGCGGCCGGTAATATTGCGTATCCACTGGAGCTGGCAAAGATGCCGAAGCGTAAGATAGCGGATACGGTTGAAAAGATGCTGACACTTGTCGGGCTTGAAGGCCGCGGCGGGGCGCGGATTAGCACGTTATCGGGTGGACAAAAGCAGCGGGTTGCAATTGCGCGCGCATTGGCGGTTGAACCCGATATTCTGTTTTGTGATGAGGCGACGAGTGCCCTTGATCCGCAGACCACGAGATCGATTTTGGAGCTGCTTAAGCGGCTGCAAAAAGAGATGAACCTCAGTATTGTGATGATTACCCATCAGATGGAGGTCGTGCGCGATTGCTGTCAACAAGTTGCGGTCATTGAGAACGGCTCTGTGGCCGAAACCGGAAGCGTGCAGCAGCTCTTTTCTGCACCTCAGTCGGAGGTAACAAAGGACTTTCTGATGCATATCAATCCGTTGAATCCTGAAGATACGCAGCTCATCCGCTGGTCAAAGAACGGCGGCGCTTATACGCTCCGGTTTTCGGGCGAATTAACGAGCGAACCGGTGTTGAGTAGAATTTCCCGTGATTACGGCATCGAATTTAATATCTGCGCAGGCGGAACGCAGAAGGTTGGAGAAACGGTGGTTGGAACCTTGTTTGCCGACATTCACGGTTCGCCGGAAAATATGGCAAAGGCCTTTGCCTATCTGAATCAAAATGGCATTAAAGTAGAGGAAACGCACCGATGAGTTCATGGACGCTTTTATTTCAGTTGGTAGGCGCTGCGACTGCGCAGACATTGACGATGGTCTTTTTTTCAACGGTGTTTTCGTTGCTGCTCGGCGCGCCGCTCGGTGTGTTGCTGTGCATTACTGCGGAAGGAAACTTGATGCCGAAACCGGTTTTGCACCAGATTTTGGATCGGGTTGTGAATGTATTGCGTTCTTTTCCGTTTATTATTTTGATGATTTTGCTGTTTCCGTTTTCGCGTCTGATTATCGGGACGAGTATCGGAACCGCTGCGACGGTTGTACCGCTTTCTATTGCAGCTGCCCCCTTTGTTGCGCGGGTTATTGAAAGCGCATTGACGGAGATCGATAGGGGCGTTATCCAAGCGGCGTTGGCGATGGGGTCTTCAATTTGGGAAATTATCTTTAAAGTGATGATTCCGGAGGCGCTTCCGCCGCTTGTTGCGGGCATTACCTTGACGATTATCAATTTGATTGGGTATTCGGCAATGGCGGGCGCAATCGGGGGCGGCGGACTCGGCGATTTGGCGATTCGATACGGCTACCAGCGGTTCCGCAGCGATATTCTGATTGCAGCGGTAATCGTGATTTTGATTATGGTCGAGCTTATTCAGTTGATTGGGACAAAAATCAGTGCTGCGCTGGCAAAACAGCGTTAGCGGCGGGAGGGGGGCGGAATAATTGTTGCAACAATTATTCCGCAGTACATTTTTGCACGGTAATTTCCGTGCAAAAATACCGGAGCGAGAGCGGAGCCCCGTACAGAGCGGCGGAGCGTTTCGGATGAACGAAACGCTCCGCAACGCCCAAAATCTTATCTTTTTATTGCGATTTTTTTCATTGATATTACAAGGCGCTACGATGTTTGGCCGACAATGTGCAGGATGCGCTCCCATTGGCTGTCCATGGAGCGGATGAGGGCGATTTGGCTGCGGGCGCGGTCGAGGTTGTGCGTGGGGCGGCTGATTTTGTAGTAGCGGTCGCCGTTGAGGTAGTCGGTTAGGAAGCGAACGGCCATGATTTGGGTGAGGACGCGGCCTGATTCTGCGATGAGGCTTTTTTCGGCGGGGGTGAGAAAGCTTGAGGCGGTACTGAGGTAGCCGTCGATGAGGGCGGCGAAGAGGGAGGTGTCGAAGCGGACTTTGCTGAGGTCGGGTTCGTCTTCGCAGGCGGTGTTGGCGGCGGTGCGGATGAGGTCGCCGGTGTCGAAAAGGACGGTGCCGGGCATGACGGTGTCGAGGTCGATAATGCAGAGGGCGTTGCCGGTGGCGGCATCGAAGAGGATGTTGTTGAGTTTGGTGTCGTTGTGGGTGATACCGCGCGGAAGGGTGCCGCGAGCGAGGCCGTCGCTGAGGATCATGCCGCGGGCGCGGTTGGCTTCCAAAAAGGCGAGTTCGGCGCGTACTTCTGCGAGGCGGCCGGCAACGTCGTGAGCGACTGCGTGGTCGAGCTGGTCATAGCGGCTGTGCATGTTGTGAAAGTCCGGGATTGTTTCGTGGAGGGCCGGGCCGCGGTAGTCGGAAAGCTGCCGTTGGAATGCGCCGATTGCGGCTCCGGCTTTGCGGGCGAGAGCGGAGCTTTCCATGCGTTCGTAGGTGACGGCGTCTTCGATAAAGAGATAGGTGCGCCAGTATTCGCCCGCCGGGTCGAGGTAAAAGAAGCGGCCGTCTTTTGCGGGGATGAGCGTGAGCGCTTGCCGCGAGACGGGAACGGCCGCCGTGCCGGGCTGCAGAGTGGGCTGGGTTGCGATAGTAGCAGCCGGTTCCGCTTCGGCGATCAGCTTGGCGGCGATATGTTCGGTGATGCGCCGGATGTTTTCTATCACCGCGGCGGGGTTTTGAAACACACGCCTGTTAATCCGCTGATGGGTGTACCGTACCTGCGTACCCGCTTGGTTCCAGACCGAAAGGTAGGTGCCGTTAATATGTCCGCCGCCGAACGACTTGAACGAGACTAAATCGCCGTAGATGGCAAACCGTTTAAAAATTTCCGCTTGGGAAAGAGTGTCTGTTGTGTTGGTGCTATTCATGCGGCCAGCATAGCACACCTTTCGGTCTTGTTATAGGGCTGGAGGGAGCGGGGGGATGGGAAGCGGAAAGGTGGGGGCAATGCGCAAGCAGCACGGTAACACCGGGATGTTTTTTTATGAACGGTTCAAACAAGTGCGGATTTTGCACGGATCATCCCCGCAATGGATCAGGATGCGTTGAGCATGTCGTTCGGCATAAGAAAACATAAAACGCATCAATGCCGTTCCCAATGACAACCGATTCAAGACCGGTGCAATCCCGGAAGGCATCTTCCTCTATTCGTTTAACCGATGCCGGAATGCTCAGTGTTCTCAGCCCCGAATTGCTGAATGCTTCCATTCCAACTTTCTGCAGTGTTATCAGCAGTTTTACCTGTGTTAAATTCCGGCAATTCAAAAATGCTTTGCTTCCTATAATAACACCTCTTTCATGATTTGTAATGCAATTTAGAACAGTTTTGCATCTTACCCCAAGATTGTATAAACTGAATATGATAAATCATATTTCATCAGTTTATTATTCGCATGCTGTATGCTGCTATTTTACTGTATCAGTATGAGTATTCCGATAAGAGCTGCATTTAATGCAATAATTGCTAACCAACTAAGAAATACGGATTTTCTTTTGATAAGAGCTCCTATGATAACACTTATTATTGCAACTACCAGTCCTACCACTCCGGCAATCGTCGGATTCGTACCTTTGCTTATTAGTCCCATAGCGGCTATTGCTCCAGGGCATAAGCGGATCAACCAACCTATCATCTTAATAGTTAGTTTTCCTTCTCTTGCAGCTTCTTTTTTTGCACATGCACGGCAGAGTCGCCCACACAAAGAGCTACTACAGGAGTTCCATGCTACCAGTTGGCCGCTATTGCCGCAGTGTTCACATACGCCGTATCCTTTATCATAAAAAACCATACTTACTTCTCCTATACATTAAGTATTTTTGTATTAATAAAATTCCATTATTTCCCAAGCCGGATATGTATAAATTGTTAATCCGTTAAAGTTGCACGTAGTTCTAGGATGTTACTCTTAGGTCATCTTTTTCACACCTCCTTTCAATTTATATGTTTTACCTGTGTCCATGCTGTCAAAGCAACATAAGAGCAGGTAGTAAATTGCGTGTAAAATAATTGATAATTTGTACTGGATGATGTGTAATTGCTGTCGAAAAGGAAGCCTTTACTGAATCTTTTGCGGTCTCTGCGCCTTTGCGGTACAATTAAAAAAACGCAGAGACCGCTCAGAGCACAAAAAACAGAGAGAAAAAATTGGCGATAGCCGTGCAGATAAATCGTTAAAAATTTTTGAGGTTTCTCTAGTTTTGTGTTTGCGGACAATACTTCTGCTGAGGCGATATTATACCTGTTGTTATTGATGTGCAGCTGTGAGAAATAAAGATATGCTGCGGCAGCAGAACTTCTTACCATAATGCTTAATAGTATAATGAGATGTCAATAGCTAAGAATTGATTTTCTCCACTCCATATAGGGATCAACCGATCGTATGGGCAATAATCACGCCCGATAACCCCAGATCGTATCAGTTCCATATCATTTCACGCTTAGTTTTGGTAAAATCTTATACGGTACGGGCAGCAACTTTGTCATTCTACTTTCCGGATATTCAATACTCTGCCATGGGAGACATCAGCGAGGAGAAGCACTAATGCACACATTATGTGAAATAAATACCGTACGTAAAAACATTGCAATGCTTTCTGCGTCGCAATTTATTTCCGATATTGGGACTGCAAGTTATATTTCATTTGTCAATTTATGGCTTATCCAAGTTTTTAAAGATTCTGCACTTGTCGGGACAATCGTTTCAATTACCGAAATAGCACTGTTCTTTTTATCGCCACTGATTACGACACTGATCAAAGGTAAAAATATAAAAACGATGTTAGTCGTTTCCGATCACCTACGAGCTCTCATTATGGTTGTATTATTTTTTCTTGTGGGACATATCAACGCAGTCATGATTGTTTCGATTTTTATTTTGCTATCAACATTAAATTGCGTTTTTGACGGCGCTGTAATGGTGGTAATAAAACGCATAGGAGCAAAAAGTGATGTAGTAAAATTGAACACTTTTTTAATCTTACTTGCAAACATTTCTTTATTCATCGGTCAATATGTAGGAGGAACACTTTTTACAATTAATGGCATAAAAGAAATTCTCATTATAAATGCCGCATCTTTTTTTGTATCAGGGATCATCAATCAATTTTTACAAAATGATTACTGCTATCCGACCGAATCGATAAAAGGTAATATTATCAAAGATATAACCTGTGGAATACGAACCATTATTGAAAATAAAACATTGACAGTGTTTATTGTGATGACATTGCTGATTAATATTCACATTGCCGCCGCTTCATTTACAGCATACTTTATATTTTCCGGCAATGCCGGTAGTGTTTTTTCACCGGTGCAGTATACGTATTTTATCATGGCGGGAACGATTGGCAATATTATAGGCCTGATGGTTGTGTCGCTTTCAGGCGATCGTATTTTTAACGTGCAGTCGCTTGCGCCGCTTTTATTGATGATGATGCTTTGCCGACTGCTGCATTTTGCAAACAGTTCTCTTTTGTATGTGTGCATTATCAACGGCTGCATTTTTATCATCATCGGAATCCTTAATTCTTTGCTCGATGCGTACACGATGCGTTCCGTTGACGAACAATATTTAGGACAGTATTATACGGCATTCGGCAATTTGAATGCGCTCTTAGCGCCGCTGATCACCTATACGCTCGGCTATATCCTGAGAGGGATTTCTCCCACTTCTGTATACGCAAGTTCGGCGCTTATTCTATTGTTTCCCGTCTTGTACATACATAAGCAGATAAAAAATTTTGATTAAATGTGAAGATTATTCTTTTCCCGCTTTTTTGTTGAATAATGATTTCAATCATCAGTTTTACTCATACTGCCTCGGCGACAAGAGCTGTTCTTCTATTCAGGGACGTCAAGAGCAGCAATAACTGCCCGGAGCGCATTATCGGGGAACCTGCATTATTCTTGACCGAATGCTCCGGTTTGCCTACACTAACGCTATGATGAATGTGAGCCGCAAATTACCGATTGGAGTGCAAAGTTTTAAAGATTTACGAGAGAAAAATTTTTTATATGTGGATAAAACTACTTATATCTTCCGTCTGGTAAATGCTAACAAGGTTTATTTTCTCAGCCGCCCGCGTCGGTTTGGAAAGAGTCTGTTTCTTTCTACCTTAAAAGCCTATTTTCTCGGCCAAAAAGATCTGTTCAAAGGGCTGTATATTGAAAAAGCGGAAGAAGAACTCGCTATGCAGGAAAATCGAAACGCATGGCAGGAATATCCGATACTTTATTTGGACTGTAACACGGAAAATTACAGCGATCAGCAAAGCCTACATAGTCTCCTTCATACTCATTTGAGCCAGTGGGAAAAATTGTATGGAGCAGATAACACGGAGCAAACGTTTTCGAGCCGTTTTAAAGGAATTATTCAGCGTGCCTGCGCACAAACCGGAAAGCAAGTAGTCATCCTGGTAGATGAGTATGATAAACCCTTGCTGCAAACAATGGGCGTCAACGAAACGCTGAACGAAGAATACCGAAACATACTGAAAGCATTTTATTCGGTGATAAAAACATGCGACCAGTATATCCGCTTTGCGTTTTTAACAGGCGTAACCAAATTCAGCAAGATCAGCATTTTCAGCGATTTAAATAATCTGAAAGACATAAGTTTACACGAAGATTATGCCGGTATCTGCGGTATTACTCAACAAGAACTTGAAAAGCGCTTTCAACCGGAAATACAACTCCTAGCACAACGGCAACAGACCGACTATGAACATACGCTGGTAGCGCTTAAGCAATGGTACGATGGGTACCTATTCTATCCGATGAGCGAAGGCTTATATAATCCCTACAGTGTGCTTAGCGCCTTTGCCAAAAGAGAAATAAAAAGTTATTGGTTCAGTACGGGAACGCCGACCTTTCTGGTCAATTATCTGAAAGAGGCGTACTATTATATTCCCGATTTGGACGGCAATGTGAAGCTCAATGAATCGGGATTGGAAACATATCGAGCGGTTGCACAAGATACACTGCCGATTTTATTTCAGGCCGGGTATTTGACCATTAAAGAGTATATCAAAGAAGCGCGAATGTACCGGCTCGGCTTTCCGAATAATGAAGTACGGTACGGCTTTTTAGAAAATCTACTCCCGGCATATTCCGGCTTAGCATTCGTCGAAACGGGGGTATCGGTCTGGCAGTTTGTTGAAGACATCCGCAAGAGCAATGTAGACGGCTTTATGGAGCGGATGCAGGCGATAATAGCCGGTATCCCGTACGACAATTTCAGCGAAGAAAAAGTGAACTTGCGGGAGCAGAACTACCAAACGGCGGTGTACTTGATCTTTGCGTTGATGGGACAATTTGTACAGACGGAGATACACTGCTATAGCAGTGCCGCCATGGATGGCGGTTGTTCTACGCAGAAGCGATGTTTCGACAAAGTCGAAACTCGTAGTCAAAACTATACACGGACGTATAGTTTTGACGATGCGACTGGACGTGCGGATTGCATAGTGCACACAGCTGATGCTGTGTATATCTTTGAGTTTAAACTCACCGGCAACGGCACGGCGGAAGATGCAATCAATCAGATAAAAGAAAAGAACTACACGATGCAATACAACGTGAGCGGAAAGAAGATTATCCTTATCGGTTCTTCTTTCGATGAGCAGACGCGAACGATCAGAGACTGGAAAACCGAGACGCTGTAATTCAATATTTTTTACTTTGTAAATATCGCTCCTCGGTTTTTTAAGTCATGCTGACGATGTTGCATTATTGATGAATGATGCTTTTGTCGAATAGACAGCAGTATGCGTTACAGACAGTATTAAAAATTTTTACCGGTAAGTTGTTATAGCGTAATAATACGCGCACCATCGCATAATATACACAGTTTCTCTTATTGCCATTCATACCGAATCCCTGGCAGTTGCTACCCGGTTACTTGCCCAGCGTTCCCCTAGTATGGTATAAAAAGAGATATGTGTATGTGTACGCGGCGGAAAGCAGGTCTTTTTACTTTCCTATTGATGCTGACGGTTCCGCTTTTTGCTGAATCCATCAGAAGTCAAAACAAAACCTATTTTGATTCAATGCAGTGGGAAGAACTGAAGGACTTGGCTATCCCGCAGCTTCCCGAAGCGTATACAATGGAAAGAAATCAACCGGTGCCGTATTCTGATACAATTGATGACGGCGGCATATATCCTTCGTTGCCGCAGCTGGGTACATTGGACTATCAAAATATTCCTGAAGATGTACTGCGTTTTTGCGACACTGTTGCTGCGGCGCTCACCGACCGCTCTGTTCCCGCAGAGCTTTTTACCGCACAAAAGCCGTTTTTACCGCATTTGGCACATTTCCTGGTGGAGCGGTTACCGGCGTTTTCTTATGCGTTTTATGGAAGGCCGTCTTTTAAGCAGGACGGTTCCGCGCTCCTCCTGTTCCGGCTGACGGTAAAGCAGGATGGCTCTGCGCCCGCCGATACCGCTACCGCGGATGAGACTACGGCTGCGGCCGCAGATACTCCGGATAAAGCGGTACGTAATGAGGCTACGGCTATGGATGCTCCGGATACAGCCGCCCGTGATGAAGACGCTGCGGCAGCGGACGGGCAGGACGGGCGAACAGCACGCCGGTCTGATGCGGATGCGGCGGTGCAGCCTGAGGAACAGAACCCTCCTGCGGATAGCGGCCGCGCTGAGCAGCGCATTGCACAGCCGGAGGCGGAACAAACAGAACAAACGTCCAAATCGGTAGAGACTAAGGAAACGTCTCCTGTTAGCGCGAAGAAAGATGCTCCGGCTCGCTCGGAAGATGCATCCGCTACCGCCGCCGCTACGGAGCCACACGGCACACCGGCAGGGACTCAAGACGCGCATTCAGCTGACAGCGGCGGTCAGGAGTCTGAGACTGCGCAGAATGCCCGCAGTGCACAATCGAGCGATTCTACTGCGGAAAAGACGGCAAAACCGGCGACGGATAAAAAAGCGCAGAAAGCCGCCGCACCGAAATATCCCGAAATACCGGCGCTCTTTGATACAGATAAGCAGCCGCTTTTTATTATGATAGAACTCACCGCGCAGCCGGAAGGCGGCGCATGGAAAATTACTAGTCTTGATCTAAAGGGGGCTGAATATGCGGATTCCGCTCTCAAGGATTGAGTACGATTACGTTTTTGAAACCTTTATAGAAACCCTGCCGCCGCTCTTGCTGCAAGCCGGTACGCTTTTTTATACGCTGGAGCCATCCGCGTATACCATGCAGCACAGTAAGCTCTATTTCCATGCCCCGGCTGAATTTATCGGGAAACCGGCCTCGGTATTTTTTGATCATAAAAAACGGAGTATCGCCTTTTATACGGTGATTCAGCCGTGCAGCGACGGCCGCTGTTGCCTAAGCCTTCCCGACATTGCATACAAATACGATCCCGATATGCAGCAAGAGCGAGTAGTTGCGGAAATTCATGTACCGGAAATACCGCCGATTACCGCGCAAGAACACGAAGCGTTTCCGCTCGACTCAATAATCCACACCGACATGCAGCCGCCTTCTTTCACGGATTTTTTACCGTCCGCCTACCAGATTGCACTGCAGTATATGGCTGAAGGGCAGTCGACAGGGAATAAAACGCTTTTTCCATTGTTTTTGTACCGGCTGTATGAATTTGAACAGCAACCGGCTGCAATTTTTAATCCGCTCAAAAAGAACGGCATGTACGCCTTATTTGTCGACAGCAAAATGCTCATCTGCGGCTGCAAAGACAGCTACGCCGTGTCGATCGGACGGCGGCAGTCGGTACGATTTTCGCTCTACTTTCCACATCGGACAATCCGCATCGCCAAAGGGCGAAGCCTTTTTTCTCATTTTATTCCAAAGAGTAATACGGCAGTGGTCGGTTTTTTGTTTGAAGATATCTTTGAAGAAGATAAACGGTTTTTATATGAGCATGTGTATCACGAAAAGTACAACCCCGCCTATTGTCTTACACTGGGGAAAACAGGCAGGGGCGCGTAGCCTTACCGTGTGCGGTTATTCAATGGCAATACCGTGACGTTTTTTAGGATACTGTTTGAGCATCGCGATAGAATTCCGTTTATCGCCGAATACGAACCCGCCGTTCCAATATTCAAGGGCCGCGAATAGCGCATTCCCGCCGTCGTTATCATCGCTATGGGAGCTTCTAAACGAAACATACGCCTCAAGATTGGTAAAATCCTGATTATGCAGGTATTCCACCCGCTTTCGGTTAAATTCGTTCCATTTTTCAAGGTCTTTAAAGCCTTCCCCTTCATCTTCGATAATCAGATGGGCATGTTCCGGGCTAAATTCATACCACACTTTCACTTTTTTAGATGGATCGCATTTGTTTCCATGCTTTACGGCGTTTTTAATGATTTCACTGATCTGCTGTTCCAACAGGTTAATCCCTTTAATTTCCAACGGAGCCGACTGCACAATCAGCAGCGTAAAATAACGGATTTGGCGGAAATCGGAAGGGAATTCTTTGTAGAGCATGCCGGTCTTATCAAAGAGCGGGTCTTTCCCGTCAACGCGTAATTCTTTAATCATCTGTAACGTTTCTCCTATTGCGTATCTGCCAGCTTTTGCAGCGCTTCTTCAAGGCTATTTGTAATCGGGAAGAAGCCCATCAGCTTGGTCAATTCAATAACTTTTTTTACCGAACCGTGAATATTCGTGATATACAACGGCAGGTTCTTTTTTTTCAAGGTTGTACAGATGTAAATCAATGCGCCGATACCGGAAGAATCGATATATTCCACTTCTTCAAGATTAAGGACTATACATTTTACTTGACGTTCAATCATCTTTGCGATTAAATCTTTGAGCTTATACGAATTGTATAAATCCATTTCTCCGCTGACATCTACAATGTATACATCTTTGTTTTTCCGCATTTTCAGTTCCATATCGCTTCTCCTTATGTGCTATTTTACCTTGATAATCATAACAGTCTGATCATCATGCGGTGAGGTTTTTCCCATAAATGCTTTTATCTGCTGATTTATTTTTTTGGTGATTTCCTTTGCAGGAAGTTTTGCATAATCGGCTAAAAGCTCCGCTAAGGCTTTTAATCCGAATGCATCGCCGCGGTCATTGAGCGTTTCTTCAATACCGTCGGTAAAAAGGACGGCAATGTCGCCTTTTTCCACCTGAATCCTTTTCGCCGTATACACCGATTTACTATCAATCCCGATAGGATCGGACTTTTGTTCAAGCCGCATCAATTTCTTTGCGCTATTTTTCCACAGCAACAGCGATTGCCGCCCGGCATTCACATATTCGATCGCCTTTTCGGCTGGAATATACGCTAAAAGGGACACGCTTGCATAGTGGTCAATCGAAATTTTCCCGGTAATCCCCTTGTTTAAACTATCGAGAATACTATGCGTCGGCTGCGGCGTATTGGTAATCAGATACAGCAAAGACCTGATCATCACCATAACGATACAGGCGTGGATACTTTTGCCTGCGACATCCGCTACCACACAGAACAGCCGGTCTTTCTGATGTTGAATGATATCATAGTAGTCGCTGCAGACACCCCGGGACGGATTAAAGAGTACCGAAAAATTGAGCTCCGCCGTGTCGATCAGCTTTTTCGGCAACAGCAGTTTCTGAATACGTCCGGCCGTATCCGTTTCGTTTTCTATCGTATTTAATTCCGTTTCTTCCTGCAGGTCGTAGACCAGTTTGAGCGCTGCCGTCGCATAGCTCGTAAGGATTTCTCCGATTTCGATATCCGCTGCGGTAAACGGTTCACGTCCGGCGTTCCGCGACAGTGAAATAATACCCGCGAGCGTATCATGGTAAATCATCGGTAGTGTCAAAAGGGAGCCGGGAATAAGAAACGGTTCCGATCCATTGACCACAATCCGGCTGTCGTTTTGTGCATTTTCAATCAAGAGCGGTTTTGCCGAACGGGCGGCCTCACCGAAAAAAGAATTGCCGAGCGGAAATTCCGCATATTTAAAATTCGTTGCGACTCTATCCTGCTTGTGTGGAACGTCATCGGGCAGCTTATACGGCGGCGGATAATTTCCGCTGTAGGCTTTGACGCTGAGAGCATCCTCAAACTCCGCAATGGTGAGAATAACTCCTCCGTCCGCAAAAAGCCGGTCAATCATGATCTTGTTGATAAAATCGAGGATTCCGGCGCTGTCGGTTTTTTTCCGTATCGCTTCCGCCGCCTTGATCAAAAACGTATTGCCGACCGGTAACAGTTCTTTTACTCTCAAGGATGTTTCATCGGGTTTTTGCGCTTGTAACAGCTCTTCCTGCAGCTGTTCCGTGTGCGCCTTGAGCGCCGCATAGTTTTTTTTATATTCGGCGTCATTGGCCGCAATCACCGCCAGAAGCGCCAAACACATACCGCCAAGCCCAACCGAAACCAGCGGAAACGGCACCGCCAGCAATATGATTCCCGCTACTACAAACGCAAGCGCCGTTATCAGCGCGAGTATATCGGATCGTGTTATGTTACCTGTTGTCTTTTTGCGTTGTATTACCCGTATGCTGAAGAAGATACTGCATATCACACTGATCACAATGAACACTGCTGCAGCGAAAACCATTATCATAACGATAATTCTATCATCTATTACCGGTATCGTCAATTATTAAAAGTCTTCCATATCATGTCTTTCGTATTATAAAATTTGGAGACACCGCCCCCCGCAATTACAACGTATGAGCCTGTTTTTGAAAATCTGTCGGCAGCATGTTGCCGTATTTTAAAAAGAGCCGGGTAAGGATATCGGTACTGCATCCGCACGCCGCCGCCACTTCCTTTACCTTTTTTAACGGTTCAGCCCGGATAAGCGCACACGCCGCTTCGTATCGATAGTAATTCAAATAATCTTTAAAATTCCGCCCGAAGTTGTTTTTAAACGTCGTCGACACGTAATTCGGCGAAAGATTCACCGCCTCCGCCAAATCGTCAAGGCTGATATTCCGCGTGTAATTCTTTTTGATAAAATGCTCCATCTGCGCAATCAGAATAGGATTAGCCGTTTTTGGAGCAGCGCGCAGATGCTCCGTAATGCGGATAAGCACGGACTTTACCGCCGCGTAAAGCTCTTCCAGTTTTTTACACGAGCTCATCGTCAGCAATACGGCGGTGTCCGCCCCGAATATCTGCTCCGGCGTTTTTTGCACACCGTCCAAAATGCGCTGAACGGTTGCCGTTAAAAGCAGCGCAAGCTGCGCCGTATTTTGCCCTTCCCGCTTCCGGTTTTCCAGGAAAACATCGGCGAGTACGGACTGCCACAATTCAATCTTCTTGTGAATGACCGCATTGATCAGCGCCTGCTCCGCCGAAAGCGGATAATACGCTGCCGTTTTGATGACCGCTTGACTGATGTCGGCATTCGTAAGAACGGGCGCGCCGCTTGCGGTATACGACCGTACTTCCAGCAGCCACAGCGCGTTCCGGTATGATGCGCCGATATTCCACAGTTCGCTCACCTCATAGCCGATGGCCGCACAAACACCGAACTGCTCCGTCAACTCCTGCTGCGCCAACACCTCCGATAAAAGCGTCTTCAGCGTATTGACTGCGCGCCCGTTGTCGCCTACAGCCGATACAATCAGCGCTTGCGTATCAAAAGACACATCGATAATGCGGAAGAACGCAAACCGCTTGCTTTCGGCGATAAACACCTGCTCCAATTTTTGCTTGAGCACAAAACAGGCATTGTACGGCATCTCGTTTCCCGCCGAATTGCTTTCATCGGCGCTGCCGTAGCGGATAACAGCCGTCTCCAGCGGAGCCGGAATATCCGTCAGCCGGAGCCGTGCCGCGCGCGATTCGGCCTGCTCCAGCGGCATGTAGTTACAGAGCAGTTCACGCAGGAATGTCCGCTCCAGCAGCTGATCATAATGCCGGAGCGAATCCGACATGGTATCAACCTCCCGGTTCAGCGTTTGAATGGTATTGGAAATACAGGCGAATTCATCTTCGGCGCGCACCGGCGAATCCGGCATATCGGTCAGCCGGAGGATGTTTTCAATCGGCTTATACAATTTACGGGTAAAGCCGTACATCAACGCCGCCATACCGGCTGCCGCTGCAATGCCGGTTAACACAATCGCCGCCGCGGAAGCGGTAAACGGCGTCTGATACGGATACGTCAGCTCGTACCGGAAAAGCGCGGTCTCGGAAACCTTTATTCGGGAGGCGGTACGCCGCAAATGCCGTCCGCTGCCGCGCGGTTCCGCCGTATAGACCAGCGTCTCTCCTTGATACAGCCTGAGTGAACCGGCTCCGATTGCCGCCGTATCAAAAAATTGATCTTCCGTATACAACGAAAAAAAATACACCGGCTGCGCATGCCAATTTTTCGCACAGCGGATAAAAACGATATAGTTTGTTTCCTCATGCCGCGTCGGAACCACCGTACACACCGCGTTAAACTGCTCGTCAAAATAACGGGTTACCGCTTCAAGCTGCTCCGGCGTCATATAAAAAAGCCGCAACATTGTCGCAATATCGGTATTGTAATCGGTCGTTACCGCGTAATCATTGGACAGATACGAAACGGCAAACAGACTTTGCTGCGTCGGCGTTACCGTATAGAGACTTTTGATATAATTTGAAAAGACCAGCAGATGATATTCCTGCGGCTGTTCCGCACTGATATACCGGTACAAGGCATCCGACGACGAGATAATCGCAGTCCGCAGCTGATTCGTCACAAGCCGTGAATCCGTAAATTCCGCAATACGATTCATCTTTTCGTCAAGCTCCTGCTCAAAACGCTGCCTCCCGCGGGACAGCGTATGCCATAACAGCACACCATCCACCAGCAGGACAAAAAACAGCGACCAGCCGAGCAGCACCGTCAATATCTTTCTGTAATATATCATCTCCAATCCAAAAGAACGATTACCGCTGTACTCGTCCCGAGGCGTTGCCCTTTGCCAGCAGCGTTACTTCATCGACGGAGACAGCGTTAAAATCCCCCTCTATCGAATGCTTGAGACACGAAGCGGCGGTTGCAAATTCAATCCGCTCCTGCGGCGCATAGCCTTTGAGCGCTGCGTATATCAGTCCCGCGCCGAAGCTGTCGCCGCCGCCGACCCGGTCAACGATGCGAACAGCGTATTTTTTGCTGTAGTAGGCTTTGCCCCCTTCATACAGCAGCGCAGACCAGTTATTGTCGCTTGCGGAAAGCGATTCCCGCAGCGTGATTGCAACGCTCCGGAAGCCGAACCGTTGCGAAAGCGCGGCGGCGACTTCCTCATACCCTTCGCGGTTCAGTTTACCGGAGTGCACGTCCGTGTTGTTTGAAACAATTCCGAACACGTCGGCGGCATCCTCCTCATTGGCGATACACACATCAACATATCCGCACAGCTCCTGCATCACCTCCCGCGCCTGCTCCTTTGACCAGAGCTTTTTACGGTAGTTCAAATCGCACGATACCGTCAATCCGAGCGCCTTTGCCGCACGGCACGCGTCCCGGCACAGCTGTGCCGTCTTCCCGCTGAGCGCGGGAGTAATGCCGGTAAAGTGGAACCATGAAGCCCCTTTGAATATTTCTTCCCACTGAAAGTCTGACGGCTCCGCTTCGGAAATCGACGACGGCAGCCGGTCATAGATAACCTTTGACGGGCGCTGTGAAGCGCCTTTTTCCAAATAGTAGATGCCGATCCGGCTGCCGCCGCGGGCAATACGGCCGGTATCAACCCCGAAGCGGCGCAGCGCATTGACAGCGCTCTGCCCGATTTCGTGCGCGGGGAGTTTGGTTACAAACGAGGCGTCGATGCCGTAGTTTGCAAGCGAAACAGCGACGTTTGCTTCCGCGCCGCCGTAGGTCGCGCCGAAGGTTTCAGTCTGTATAAAGCGCGTATAACCGGAAGGCGCGAGCCGCAGCATAATCTCACCGAAAGTAACAACCCGCGGGTGTTCGGGATAGGAGACGGGAGCCGCAGCTTTTCCCGCAGCACGGCCTCCTGCTCCGGCGCATGACGCCGGCGTAACTGATGATTGCGCAGCGCCTTCCGGCTGCTTGAGCGCAGTAATCTTTTGTACGGCGGTGGCGGTCAGCGCAGTAATCCGCTTGAAGTCGCCCGCTGTAATCGCGTCTTTCGGAAGCATCCAGCTGCCGCCGCAGGCAAGTACCGCCTTGTGCTTTAAGTAAGCGGTCAGGTTTTGTTCATTGACGCCGCCGGTCGGGATAAACCGCACCGAACCGTACGGAGCGGAAAGCGCTTTAATCATCGGAAGGCCGCCGAGCGCTTCGGCGGGAAAGAATTTCAGGACGGTTAAGCCGTAGGCAAGCGCCGCTTCTATCTCCGTCGGAGAGGAAACGCCGGGAATAACCGGCAGCTTCCGGTCAATACAGAACTTCACTACTTCAGGATTAAAGCCGGGGCTGACAATAAACTGCGCTCCCACTTCGGCGGCGCGTGAAGCCTGTTCGACTGTCAGTACCGTTCCGGCTCCGACCAGCATATCGGGAAAGGCCGCGCGCATAATGCAGATCGATTCGGCGGCGGCATCCGTTCTAAACGTTACTTCCGCGCACGGAAGGCCGCCTTCTATCAGCGCTTCTGCGACCGGACGGGCCGCTTCGGCATAGTCCAGTACGGCGACCGGTATCAATTTGATGTTTTCCAATCGTTCAATTACGTTCATACAGTCCTCCTAGAACGGCCTTTCGAAAATATGCATACCGTCTACGGCGTTACTGAGTACACAACAATCCTCGACGTACAGCAAGTACGCCTGCGGATGTTGTATACCCAGTGCCTTGTATCCGGCACCACTATTTTCAAAAGGCTAACGGAAAGTTTATTTTCAAAAGTTACACCTGCTATTCCGTGTCATTTAATCTACACGCTTTCTGTGTTTAGGCACTGTATCAGATATGTAGACCAAATTCCACAGAATAAAAGGCTACTGTCTAGAACAAACGAGTTTGAAAATAGGCGGAGCAGATGCTAGGAGCCTAGCCGAAATAAAACGGAGACGTATCGGGTATACGTTGAGTATTTATTTCGGCGTAGCGACAACGCAGATGCCCG